>NZ_AYKG01000007.1 GCF_003788585.1 Salinisphaera japonica YTM-1
CGGTTACTTTCGTTTGGACAAGCAAACGAAAGTGACTCGCGCTGCAGCGCGAAACCGCACGGTTAAAGCGGCTCGTGGGTGCTAAAAGAGCTCGTAGGCGGTCGAAATTTCGAACGGCCGGCAAGACACGATCAGAGTAAGCTACCGCGCGTAATCACTCCCCATGCGCTCCAACTTACGCAATAACGCCGGCCAGGCCAGCTTGCCGGCCGCCCCAAGCCCCTTGGCCTGTTCGGCGGTGGTGTCGAGCGCGGCCTGGGACGGCATGTGGCCGGGGCCCATGGCCAGGGTTTTGACCTGGATTTCACAGGCTTTCATCAGAAAATACATATAGATGAAGGCCTCGCCGACGTTGCGCCCCACGGTCAGCGTGCCGTGATTACGCAGCAGCAGGATGTCGTGATCGCCCAGGTCGGCGACCAAGCGCTCGCGCTCGTCCAGATCCAGCGCCACGCCTTCGTATTCGTGGAAGGCGATATGGGGCCGCACGAGCATGGCGGTCTGGGACAGTGGCAGGACACCCTCGGGATGGGCGCTGACAGCCACGCCGTCAGCAGCGTGCAGGTGCAATACGGCACCGGCTTCTTCGCGCGCCATATGGACCGCGCTATGGATGGTGAAGCCGGCGGGGTTAACGTTGTTGGTGGCGCCCGGGTCAACGATGGTGCCGTTCTCGTCGACCTTGACCAGCGACGAGGCGGTGATTTCGTCGAACAGCCAGCCGTAGGGATTGATGAGGAAATGATGCTCGGGCCCCGGCACACGGGCTGAGAGATGGGTGAACACGAGATCGTCCCACCCATAGAGCGATACCAGGCGATAGGCGGCGGCCAGATCGACACGGGCCTGCCATTCGGCGTCGGTCATGTGATCGGGTTTGGGTTGGGTTTCGGCCATGACAAGCTCCGGCGGTGCGCGTGGTTTGAAAACAACCCGGGCGCTCCGCGCCGGGCGTGGATCCACGCTAGGCGGGCTGCGCCACGGCGTCCATGCGACCAACGGCGAGTCGCATCACGGCTTGATCTGCGTTAAAACGAAACACTGTTTCGAATTAATTCATCGGAAACCTGGCGATCATGCTCGATGCTTATATCTACGACGGCCTGCGGAGTCCGTTCGGCCGTCATGGCGGCGCGCTGGCCTCGGTTCGGCCAGATGACCTGCTGGCCACGGTCATGCGCACGCTCATCGAGCGCAATTCGTTCGCCGGTGAGCGCTTCGAGGACGTGACGATCGGCTGTACCAACCAGGCTGGCGAGGATGCGCGCAACGTGGCACGTCATGCCGCACTGCTGGCGGGCCTGCCCGTTTCTGTGGCTGCACAGACCGTCAACCGGCTGTGTGGCAGCGGGCTGTCGGCGATCATCGGCAGTGCCCGCGCGATCACCGTGGGCGAGGCCGAGCTGACAATTGCCGGCGGGGTCGAGTCGATGAGCCGGGCGCCGTTCGTCATGGCCAAGGCCGAGAGCGCTTACAGCCGCTCGATGCCGATGTTCGACAGCACCATCGGCGCGCGTTTTCCCAACCCCGCGGTGCTTGCGGCATTCGGCGGCGACACGATGCCCGAGACCGGACAGAACGTGGCCAGTGCCCATGATCTGGCGCGCACGGATATCGATGCGTTTGCGGCCCAGTCGCAGGCTCGCTACGAGGCGGCGCGGCTGGCCGGTTTCTATGACGCCGAGCTATGCCCGATCACCGTGTCCGGCGGGCGTAAATCGCCGGATATCGTCGTCGACGCCGACGAGCATCCCCGGCCCGGTACCACGGCCGAGAAACTGGCCAAACTACCGCCGATCGTGGATGGCCAGGCCGTAACGGCGGGCAACGCCTCGGGCGTCAACGACGGTGCGGGCGCGGTCATTCTGGGCTCGCGGGCCGCGGGCGAAGCCGCCGGTATGGCGCCTCGCGCGCGGCTGATCGCCGGTGGCGTGATCGGCGTGCCGCCGCGGGTGATGGGCCTGGGGCCGGTCGGTGCGATCAACAAGGTACTGGATCGGGCAGGGCTCACGTTGGCCGATATGGACGTCATCGAAATCAACGAGGCCTTCGCGGCGCAGGTGCTGGGGTGTTGTCGTGAGCTTGGGCTGTCGCCCGATGATCCACGCCTGAATCCCAACGGCGGTGCCATCGCCGTGGGCCATCCGCTGGGGGCCTCGGGTGTGCGGGTCGCGCTCACCGCGCTGCGCCAGCTCGAAGCCATCAACGGGCGCTATGCCGTGGTCAGCCTGTGTATCGGCATCGGCCAGGGCGTGGCGTTACTGATCGCCCGCGACTGAATACTTTTCTCCTTAACTTGCCACGAGAGACTGCATGAAATCGTTCACCTGGTCCGACCCGCTGAGCCTGGATGCCCAGCTTGATGAAGACGAGCGCATGATCCGCGACGCGGCCCATGACTACTGCCAGAACAGCCTCAAGCCGCGAGTGCTGGAAGCCAATCGCCACGAGATCTTCCACCGCGAGATCATGACCGAGATGGGCGAACTGGGCATGCTCGGCGCCACGGTCGACGAGGCCTATGGCGGTGCCGGGCTCAATCATGTGTGTTACGGGCTGATCGCGCGTGAAGTCGAGGCGGTGGATTCGGGCTATCGTTCGGCCATGAGCGTGCAGTCGTCGTTGGTGATGTTTCCGATCGAGACGTTCGCCAGCGAGGCAGTCAAGCAGCGCTATCTGCCCAAACTGGCCACCGGCGAATCGGTGGGCTGTTTCGGCCTGACCGAGCCCGACCACGGTTCGGACCCGGGTTCGATGTCGACCAAGGCGAAAAAAGTCCACGGCGGCTATGTCCTGAACGGTGCCAAGACCTGGATCACCAATTCCCCGATCGCTGACGTGGCGGTCGTCTGGGCCAATCTTGACGGCAAGATCGCCGGTTTCGTCGTCGAGCGCGATTTTGGCGGCATGACCACCCCCAAGCTCGAGGGCAAGTTCTCGTTGCGGGCCTCGATCACCGGCCAGATTCTGCTTGATGACTGCTTCGTGCCGGAAGAAAACCGGCTTGACGTTACCGGCCTCAAGGGCCCGTTCTCGTGCTTGAACAAGGCGCGCTACGGCATCGCCTGGGGCAGCATGGGGGCGGCCGAGTTCTGTTGGCACGCCGCGCGTGACTACACGCTCGATCGTAAGCAGTTCGGCCGGCCGCTGGCGGCCACCCAGCTCATCCAGAAGAAACTGGCCGACATGAGCACCGAAATCACTTTGGGCCTGCAGGGCGCGCTACGCCTGGGCCGGCTGATGGATCAGGGCGAATGGGCACCAGAAATGGTCTCGATGATGAAGCGCAACAACTGTGGCAAGGCGCTGGATATCGCCCGCATGAGCCGCGACATGCACGGCGGCAACGGTATTTCTGATGAATATCACGTGATTCGCCACGTGATGAACCTGGAGGCGGTCAATACCTACGAGGGCACACATGATGTCCACGCCCTGATTCTGGGGCGGGCTCAGACGGGTATTCAGGCCTTCGGATAACAAGCGCCGGCGGGCCGGCGCTGATGGCGATCGGCCCGTGCCCGCTACTCGCCGTCGTCGTAACTCTGGCTGCTGGCGCCGCCGCTGCGATTGTAGTTACGTACGTCCTGGCTCAGTTTCTGTGTGGCGCGTTGTTGTTCAAGTGTGCGTTGACGTTCGACCGTTGCGGGTTGTCGACCATCGATTGCCGAACTGCTGTCGTCGGGCTCGCTAGTGCGGTTGTAGGCATCCACATCACGGGCCAGATTCCGGGCTGCCGGATCAGCCGAGTGGTCGTTGGCCGGCGTACGGTTGGCGTTATTCAACGCCGGTGCGCTTGTCTTGCTTTGTGCGTTGTATTGATCGATTTGAGTGCCTATCGTGTTCTGATCCTTAATCTCCGAGGGTGTGCCATCGATCGTGGCTTTTGCAGCAGGCTCTGAGTGAGAGGCGCATGCGCTCAGACCACCAAGAATAGAAAGCAATAAACAATAGGTTAACCGTCTGTTGTTATTCATATTTTCCCCTTTAAAAGATTTAATTGTTTTATACAAGGTAAATATGATATCCGCTTTTCTTGTCGGGCGCTGTTATACGATTGGCCGACACCGAGACACAAAAAAGCCGGGGTGTGTCCACCCCGGCTTCTATCGACTGGCTATTTGTTGCCGACGTTACTGAATCATGGCGCTTGATTGGCCGATCCCGTCCAGCGAGCCGCCGGTCTGGTTGAAGCGCGTGATTTCGCGTCCCAGTGCCAGGGCCTGACGGTTGGGGCCGTTGCTGTAATTGGTTGTATCGCTCACCGGGCGGAGTTCGCCGTTATACGCGCGGATATCGAAAGCCAGGCGTCGAGCCGCCGGCGTGACTGGCGTATTGGTCACCGCAGTCGCGTCAATGGCGCTCGGCGCGACTGCGCCGGTGTTGGGCCGCGTGTTGTAGGCATCGATTGCGTTGGCCAGGCGCGCGGTACTCGCACTTTGGCTGGCCGCCGCCACGCTCGGCGAGGCGGGCGCTGTCGTTTTTGTCTGCATCGCCTCGAGCGTCTCCTGCTGGGCGAACGCTGTAACGCTGGTCAGCAGCAGGGTGGTCGTCAAAAGAGCGTATGTCTTAAAAGCCATGTCCAAACCTCCAATGAAGCCGGTGTCGATACATCAGGCTTCTGAATCTGGAGCGAACTATACGACTTTAGATGTATTGACACAAAGCGGCTGATTTATATTTCTATTAAGCCTATGTGTTGTTGCGGCGGGCATTTCGTGGTTCGGCATCGAAAAACAAAACCATTCAAAGGGTTATGTATTTCGGTGTGACACAACGCCACGGGCCGCGGTCGATTCGCGCGGATGCAGCTCGCGCAAAATGACATTGAAATACTGTTTTAGATGCGCCGTATTGGCTCGATAGTCTTACGCTTTAGTCGAAGTTGGCAACGACTCGCGAGCGCGTCGGCGCCGATATCTCAGCGCGAATAGTGTGGCGTACGAGCGTATCGGCGGCCAGTCGGGCTACACCTTTTGGCTTATATATTTTGAATGTCTTGGCGGCGAGCGTTCTGTTGGAGTGCGATAAGAGACTGTTTTTTATAAATTTTTAAAGATTGGCCGATGGTCGGCCGGTTTTGGCCGGTCTGCGTTGGGAGCATCCCTGTTTGCGCCGGCCGAGCGCGGCGCGCATACCCATGCAAAGACGTTGGGTTTGCCCGGCATCGTTTCGGGGTCGACAAGGCGTTTCCTATTCGCAAACGTTCAGCGGGAGAGCACCATGAACAAGTCCGGTATTGCCATCGCCACGGTCGGCGCGATCCAGCTCGTCTTGAGCAGCCTGCTGCTGTTTTTCTTCGCCCAGACCAGCGGCACGAATTTTTCGACCTACTGGTCGGCCAGCGGCTGGACGATCTGGTACCCACAATACGTGGCCGGCGCCACGCTCATCGTCGTGGGCCTGGTCATTCTGTTCGTGACGCCTGGCGAGCCAGGCAAGTCTCGGACCGCGCGTTAGGACATTATTTACGGGAGAACGCCCCGATGTCTCACCCGCCGTCGGGTGAGGGGGCGTTGTCGATCGGCCAGTCGAGGTTGGTCGGCGTGGATTCGGTGTCGCTCGGCTTGCCGCGCTTGTCGAAACGCGCGCCGCCGGCGGCTTCCATCGATACACTCATGCGCGGTGCACCGATATTGATGTACTCGGCCTCCATTCGGCGCTTGAGCGCCAGGTTGAAGGCACGTGAGACATCCCACTGATACTCGGGCGCGGTCCGCAGGCGCATGCGCAGAATCGGTGAGCCGTTGTCGAACTCGTGTATGCCCTGCATTTCCAGGTGTGAGCGGATCAGGCCGCGCATGAACGGGTCTCGGTGCAGGTCAGCGGCGGTCTTGCGCATCAGCTCGATCGCGTCATCGATACGCAGGTCATGCGGGATACGAATCTTCATGAGCGCGATCCCGAACTGTCGCGACATGTTGTGGATGGCATCGATATGCGAAAACGTCGTGATATGCACGACGCCGTCCAGGTCGCGCAGGCGCACCGTGCGCAGGTTCAGGCCTTCAACGGTGCCCATATAGCCGTTCATTTCGACGAAATCACCCACCGCCAGCGAATCCTCGATGAGGATGAAGATACCGGTGATCAGATCGGCGACCAACGACTGGGCGCCAAAGCCCAGCGCAATCCCGATCACGCCGGCGCCGGCCAGCAGCGGGGTGACGTTGACGCCGAGATTGGCCAAGCCGGCGATACTGGCGATGATCAGAATCGTGAACAGCGCGATATTGCGGATCATCGGTGTGATGGTCTGTGCGCGATTGCTGTTGCGTCGGCGTCCGCGGGCATCCTTGCCGTGCAGCGCGCGATGAATGGCGCCGTCCACGGCGATCCACACGAGCCAGGCGATGAGTACGGTCAGGCCGATACGAATCAGGGCATGGCCGATTTGAGAGCTGGTCGCCCCGGGCTCGCCAATGCCAAACAGCGAAAACCCCCAGACCCGCAGCGAGAGATCAGCGAACATCACCCAGACCGCGCAATGCGCGAGTGTGAAACCCAGATGACGCAGCCGGTTGGCGAAATGGCTTTTGAGCGTGCGGCGTGCTGCCCGCTCGTGTTGACGTCGAATGACGCCGGCGACCACCAGGGCAAGCACGAGAAAGACGGTACAGACCATGGCGCGGGCAAAGGCGGCATCGGTTTCGCCGCCGGTCACGAAGATCGCCACCAGCGAGGCGATGACCAGCAGCAGCGCCGGTACGTGCCACAGCCGGGCCGCAAACGTCACCAGATCGCGAAAATTGTTGTTCAGCCGGTTTTTCAGGCGTCGGTTACTGATCAGATGCGCGACCGGCCGGCGGATACGGATGACCAGAATGCCGCTCAACACGGCGGCCACGATATTGGCGGACACCGACAGCCAGTCCGACAGGCTGTATCCCAGTAGGCCGATCATGCGGTTGCTGTTGACGGCATCGCCGAATGCAACCAGCGCGCCAATGAAAAACAGCGGCACCAGCGCCTTGTCATGAAGAATCGATACCGCCACCCGGCGATGCCCGCGCGTGAACAGGGCGATCACGACATCGAAGACGGTCGAGAGCAGGCGACCACACAGCGCGACATAAGCCAGAACCAGCAACGTCGCGCGTGCCGGTGTCGCCGTTTGCAGCAGGCGCACGCTGGCCAGTAGCAGTCCGAACGTGAAAAGCCAGGGAAAGACACGGCGCATGAAATGCGCGAGCAGCATCCATGGTCGCGGCTCCGGCGGCAGCACAAGCGGCCAGCCGCGATAAACGAACAGCCGTCGCGCCGCGGCCATCAGCCCGGCCAGCAGCGTGGCCCATATCATAAGACCGATACCGATCTCGCCGAGGTTGCGGGCCAGGGCGCGTCGTTCGGTCTGGGCGATCAGCTCGTTGGCGCCGGCGGCGGCATTACTGGCGTGTGCTTCCCACACGGCTATCGGTGAGTCGTTGCTGGTCGACTGCGACGACAGATCTGAAAACGAATCGGCCAGAGCGCCGAGCAGGCCGCCGCTGGTGGTGACCGAGGTCTTGTTCTGGTCGGCTTCGGCCTCGGTGGTTTGCTTGAGCTGTTTGAGCTGCGTCAGGAGCGCGCGCCGCTCGTCCTTGTCTTCCAGTGTCTGGATCACCTCATCCAGCGATGCCGAGAGCTGTTCGCTATCGGCCCGCTTGTTTTCCGAGCCTTGCCCGGCCAGCGACTCGACGCTGGCAATACCCTGTGCCGATACGCCGGTGCTGAACGTGGTGATCGCGGCGAACACGACAAGGAACAGGCCGGCAACTAATGGGCGAGGCGCCAATCGAAGCATCATCGAACCGAGGTTGGAAGGAAAAAGCAGGCACGCGCGGCATCTGCCGATAGACGAAGTATCGAGCCCCGATCGTGTGCGAACAAGTCGACGGCGCGCTCGATTGTGTTTTCACCATGCACAGATTTGATGAATTGTGCGCAATCGGCCGCGGCGTTTTGTCGCAGTTACCATAGCGATATCGACGGTCGCTCAGGCCTCGGCACGAGCACAATGCCGATGATTGCTTGGTCCAGGCGTGTCCGGTCGTTAGTCAGCGCTCTCATGGCCTCGCCTCAAGATTGACCGCGACTTAACCGCCCATGTATTTTGCTCAACGTGAAACACGATTCGCGCAAGTGGTTCGTGCATTTCTACCGGGTCGGCGGCGGGTGCCGACCCCGCCGTTTTCACGAGCTTCGATAGCGCAGCCATCGCGATTCGCCGGTGGCCTCGATCGGCTCCAAGGCTTGAGACGCAATGCTTAGAAACAGTCTTCGCTTGTTCGCGGGCGCGATGATGATCGGCCTTACGTTGCTGGTCAGCGGTTGCGACTTCAGCTACATGTCCACGATGGACCCGGTCGGGCCGATCGGTGAGACAGAGCGCGATATCACGCTGCTCACGATCCTGCTCATGGCGTTCGTGTTCATCCCGATTCTGGGCATGACCATTGCCATCGCCTGGCGCTATCGCTCGACCAGCACCAGCTCCAAGTACACGCCGGACTGGGATCACTCCTGGCTGGTGGAATTGTTTGCCTGGGGCGGGCCGATCATCATTCTCATCATCCTGGCGGTGATGACATGGATATCGACCCACGATCTGGATCCCTACAAGGCGATCGAGTCGGATGCCAAGCCGATCCGTATCGATGCCGTGGCAACCGACTGGAAATGGCTGTTCATCTATCCAGAGGAAGGTGTGGCCTCGGTCAACGAGTTCGCCTTCCCCAAGAATGTGCCTCTGGAAATCCATCTGACGTCCAACTCGGTCATGAACGCATTCATGATCCAGCGCATGGGCACGCAGATCTTCGCCATGTCCGGCATGCAGACCAAACTGCATCTAATGTCGCGCGAAACGGGTAATTTCGATGGCGGCAACTATCAGTACACCGGCGACGGTTTCTCCAAGATGCGTTTCCTGGCCCGGGCGATGACCGAAGACAATTATCAGCAATGGCTGGATCAGGTCCGCAGTCAGGGCAGTGCGATCGATCTGGCCAAATTCCAGAAATTCGCCCAGCCCAGCGTAGCCGACGGCGTGACCTATTTCGCCCCGGTGCAGGACGGTTTGTTTGACAAGATCATCAACCAGTTCCGCGAGCCCGGCGCGCTGCCCGAGCAACAGATGGCCCCCGGCCACGGCGCGGGCGGCCATCAGGCTGCAACCGCCCATGAATGAGTTCGCCGCAAGCGATTTTCCGGTTCCCAGTGAGATGAAATCATCATGAACCTACTCGGCAAGCTGTCACTCGACGCGATACCCGACGAACCGATCATTCTCGCCGCCGACATCATGATGGTGTTGGTGGCCGTTGGTCTGGTCGCGGCGGTCACGTACTACGGCAAGTGGAAGTATCTGTATGACGAGTGGTTGACCACGGTCGACCACAAGAAGATCGGCGTGATGTATATCATCGTTGCCATGATCTTCCTGCTGCGCGGTTTCATCGACGCCTTGATGATGCGCGCCCAGCAGGCGTTTGCCAGCGGTGGCTCAGAGGGCTACCTGCCGGCGCATCACTTTGCCGAGCTGTTCACCGGCCACGGCACCATGATGATCTTCTTCATGGGCATGCCGTTTCTGATCGGGCTGATGAATATCGCCGTGCCGACACAGATCGGTGCCCGCGACGTGGCCTATCCGTATCTGAATGCGGTCAGCCTGTGGTTGACGGTATCGGCCGGCATGCTGGTCATGGCCTCGCTCGCGGTTGGCCATTTCTCCGACGCCGGCTGGACCGGTTATGCCCCGTACTCGGGCATCAAGTCCAACCCGGGCGTCGGCGTGGACTACTGGATCTGGGCGCTGCAGATTTCGGGTATCGGCACCACCATCACCGGTATCAACTTCTTCGTGACGATCATGAAGGAGCGCGCGCCGGGCATGAACCTGATGCGTATGCCGATGTTCACCTGGACATCGCTGTGCACGAACATCCTGATGGTACTGGCGTTTCCGGCGCTGACGGTCGTGCTGGCCCTGCTGACGCTTGATCGCTACGTCGGTACGCACTTCTTCACGTCGGACGGCGGCGGCAACCAGATGATGTTTGTGAACATGTTCTGGGTCTGGGGCCATCCCGAGGTGTATATTCTGATCCTGCCGGCGTTCGGTGTGTTCTCGGAGGTGACCGCCACGTTCTCCAACAAGCGTCTGTTCGGCTATGCCTCGCTGGTCTACGCGACCATGGTGATCGCGTTGTTGTCGTTCACCGTGTGGGTGCATCACTTCTTCACGATGGGCCAGGACGCCACGCGTAACTCGATCTTCGCCATCGCGACGATGATCATCGGCGTGCCCACGGGCGTGAAGATTTACGACTGGCTGTTCACGATGTTCCGTGGACGTATCCGTTTCAACCTGCCGATTCTGTGGACGCTGAGTTTCATCATCACGTTCACCATCGGTGGCATGACCGGCGTGATGCTTGCCATTCCAGGCATCGACTTCAAGATGCACAACGGCCTGTTCCTGGTCGCGCATTTCCATAACGTGCTGATTCCGGGCATGTTGTTTGGTCTGTTTGCGGGCTATCACTATTGGTTCCCGAAAGCCTTCGGTTTCTGCCTGGATGAAGTCTGGGGCCGACGTGCATTCTGGGGCTGGACCATCGGCTTCTATCTCGCCTTCATGCCGTTGTATATCCTGGGTTTGATGGGCATGCCGCGTCGTATGGTGACCTACGATGATCCGGCCTGGCAGCCGTTCTTGATTGTGGCCGCTATCGGCGCGTTGTTCGTGGCCTTTGGTGTGTTGTCGATGATCATCCAGCTGATCGTCTCGATCCGGGATCGCGAGCAGCTCAAGGATGTTTCGGGCGATCCGTGGAATGGCCGTACGCTCGACTGGGCGACGTCATCGCCGCCGGCCGAGTACAACTTCGCGGTCATCCCGGAAGTCAAGGATCGCGACGCCTGGACCGACATGAAGGCACGCGGCGTGGCCTATGCCCGTCCTGACAAGTACGACGATATCCATATGCCGAAGAACACGGCAGCTGGCTTCATCCTCGGCGCCCTGTCGTTCGTGTTCGGCTTCGCTCTGATCTGGCATATCTGGTGGCTGGTGGCCGCCAGTGGTGCGGCCATGATCGCGACGGTCATCATCCGTGGCTGTGACGACGACACCTGGTTCGTCATTCCGGCCGATGAAGTCAAGCGACGCGAAGACAAGCGTTTCGAAGCGCTCGAAAAAGCCGGCGTGGTCTAACGACCCGCCGGCCCGAGCCGCCCTTTTCGTCCTGCCTAGTCAACTGGAAAGCTAATATGAGTCACGGCGCCAACACCGTTCATGGCGCATCGAGGCCCGATACCATCGTCAACTTCGGGTTCTGGGTGTACCTGATGAGCGATGTGATCCTCTTCTCGATGTTGTTCACGATGTTCGTAGTGGTATCGGACAACACCTTCGGCGGTCCCGACGGGGCCGAGCTGTTCAAGCTCCGTGATGTCTTTTTCGAGACGATGGCGCTGTTGTTCTCCAGTATCACCTTCGGCTTTGCGATGCTGTCGATGCATGCCAAGCACAAGGGTGGGGTGCTGCTCTGGCTGCTGGTGACCTTCATCTTCGGCGTGCTGTTTGTCACGCTCGAACTGCATGAGTTCTACGAGCTCATTCACGAAGGCGCGACCCCGCAGACCAGTGCGTTCCTGTCGGCGTTCTTCACGCTGGTGGGCACGCACGGTACCCACGTGACCTTCGGCCTGATCTGGATTTTGGTGATGGTCGGTCAGGTCGCGTTCAAGGGCGTGACGCCGCCGGTGGCCTCGCGGTTGTTCCGCCTGGCGCTGTTCTGGCACTTTCTGGACATCGTGTGGATCGCGGTGTTCTCTACGGTCTATCTTTCGGGAGTCATGGGATGAGTCATTCTCCGGCCCACGAAGAACATCACGAAGACACCCGTCTTGGCGGTCTGAACGTCAAGACCTATATCACGGGCTTCGTTCTGTCGTTGATTCTTACCGTTATTCCGTTCGGGGCCGTTGGCTTTGAATGGTTCAGCATGGGCACCACGCTGATCGTGGTGGCTGTGGCTGCGGTGGTGCAGATTCTGGTGCAGATGTTCTTCTTCCTGCATCTGGACTTCTCGGCCGAAAACGCCTGGAACACCGGTTCGGCGCTGTTCAGCCTGCTCATTCTGGCGGTGCTGGTCGGCGGTACGCTCTGGCTCATGTATAGCCTGGAAATGCGTACGATGGCGGGCATGTAAGCCGACGCCGAACGAAGAAAAAGCCGGGTCGTCGAAAGGCGATCCGGCTTTTTTGCGTCTGGCGTTTGGGCTTTGTTGTTTTGTTTATCTGCAGATTGCGCAGATGACGCAGATTGGCTCACGGGTGCGGTAGCTCACCGAGTCATCGCGGCTCACCAGTCGACTTATCTACCGATCGCGAACGCCTGAAACCCGCGGATAACCGCCCGTATTCATTCGCTTTTATTGGCGTTCATTCGCGGACGTTGTCGAAAGAAGCGTTCTCTTGGCACAGATCGCGATCAAGGTCCTTCCTTCTAGTTCGCGACGTCTGCGTTTGTTGGCGTCCATCTGGGGATAAAAGAAGGCGCCCAAGCGCTAAAACGCAGCCCGCAACGCCGGGTAAAGCCGCGTGAAGGTCTCGTAGCGCGGCCGATATACGGCGACAAGATCTGCATCGGGCTGTTCGAACTGGGTGGGCAGTTCGACCATCGCGGCGACGGCGCTGTGGACGTCGTCGTAGACGCCGGCCCCGACGGCGGCCAATAGCGTGGCGCCGTAGGCCGGGCCTTCCTGATCATCCTGTACGGCCACGGGTTTGTTCAACACGGCGGCAATGATCGCGCGCCAGACCGAGCTGTGAGCGCCGCCGCCGCCGAGCATCAGGCGCTGCGGCACCACGCCCTGGGCTTCGATACGCGTGAGTGAATCGCGCAGCGAGAATGCGACACCTTCGAGAATCGCCCGGATCATGTGGCGTTTGTCGTGCGATAGCGTCAAGCCGATCCAGGCGCCGCGGGCCGTGGCATCCATATGTGGCGTGCGTTCGCCGGCCAGATAAGGCAGAAAGAACAGGTCGTCGGCGCCGGGCGCCACGGTCGCTGCTTCATCAGCCAGTAGGCCGTGTAGATTCACGCCCAGGCGCTCGGCCACGCCGGCTTCTTCCTGGGCGAACTTCTGGGCAAACCAGGCAAGGCTGCCGCCGGAGGCCAGTGACACGCCCATCAGGTGATAGGCGCCGGGTACGGCGTGACAGAAGCAGTGCAACTCGCCGCTGGCATCCGGGGTCGCGGTGTCGCTGTGGGCAAATACGACCCCGGAGGTGCCGACCGAGACCAGTGCGGTCTGCCCGTCGACGATGCCGCCACCCACGGCCGCTGCGGCATTGTCACCGGCGCCGGCAACGATCGGTGTCGCTTCAATCAGGCTGGTGGCGGCCGCGCCGTCTGCCGACACGCTGGCACAGATCGCCGGGCTTTCGTAGACGTCCGGCAGCCAGGCGCGCGGAATATCGAGAGCGCTCAGAATCTCTGCCGACCAGTCGCGCGTTGCCAGGTCGAGCAGCAGGGTGCCCGCGGCATCGGAGGCGTCGGTGGCCAACGTGTTCGACAGCCGATAACGAATATAGTCCTTGGGCAAGAGCACATGGGCCAGCCGCGCGTAGTTTTGTGGCTCGTTGTCGCGCAGCCAGACGATCTTGGGCGCCTGAAACCCGGTGAGCGCCGGATTGCCGGCGATTTCACGCAGGCGGGTCTGGCCGACGGCGGTTTCGATCTGATCGCATGCAACGCTGGTGCGCTGATCGTTCCAGAGGATGGCCGGGCGAATCACGTCGCCGGCCGTATCCAGGAACACGGCACCGTGCATCTGCCCGGTCAGGCCGATGGCGCTGATGGTGGCATCGGTTTCGTCGGCCAGCTTGCCCAGGACATTGCCCAAGACCGTGCAGGTAGCGGCCCACCAGTCTTCCGGGTGTTGTTCAGTCCAGCCGGGCTGTGGCGTCAGCAACGCATAATCAGCCGAGGCCCGGGCCAGCACGCGGCCGTGCTCGTCCACCGCGACGGCCTTGGCCGAGCTGGTGCCGATATCCAGGCCGATAAAGCACTTGCGCGTGGGGCTGCCCATTTGTGAATCTCCTCGTGCCAGAATGATGACAAGCCGTCACGATCCATGGCCTTTGTTTTTTGGGTCAATCGTGGGACCGAAACCATACACCAGCCGTAACCGGCCCGCGGCGGCCGATTCGCTGTCAGCTCAAAGGAAAGCATATGAAGTTCTTTGTCGATACCGCCAATGTGGATGAGATCCGCGAACTTGCCGATGCAGGCCTGCTCGACGGCGTGACCACCAACCCGAGCCTGATCAACAAGGCCGGGCGCGATTTCATCGAGACCATTACCGAAATCTGCAAGTTCGTGGATGGCCCGGTCAGCGCCGAAGTGGCCGCGACCGATTATGAAACGATGATGAAAGAGGGCGAGAAGCTGGCCACCATCGCCGATAACGTCTGCGTCAAGGTGCCGCTGACGCCGGCCGGTCTGAAAGTGGGCAAGAATCTGGTCGATAACGGCCAGGCCATCAACGTCACGCTGTGTTTTTCCGCGGCCCAGGCATTGCTGGCCGCCAAGATCGGTGCGACCTATATCTCGCCTTTCATCGGCCGCCTGGATGATATCGGCCAGGAAGGCATGACGCTGATCCGCGAGATCAGCGATATCTATACCGCCTATCCCGAGATCGATACCCAGGTGCTGGCCGCCTCGATCCGTGGGCCGCAGCACGTGGTGCAGGCCGCGCTGTCCGGCGCCGATGTCGTGACCGTGCCGCCCAAGGTGCTGCACCAGATGTTCAACCATCCGTTGACCGACAAGGGTCTGGAGCAGTTCGTGGCGGATTGGCAGGCCACCGGTCAATCGATCCTGTAAGCGGGCGCTCTCATGACCGATATCGTGACGTTCGGCGAAGTGCTGGCCGAGTTCATGGCGCTGGAGACCAACCAGTCGCTTGGCGCGCCCGGCCACTTCGCCGGCCCGTTTCCCGGCGGCGCGCCGGCGATCTTCATCGATCAGGCCGCCAAGCTGGGTAGTGGCGCGGCCATGGTCAGCTGTGTGGGTGATGATGCCTTCGGGCGCATGCTCGTTGAGCGCCTGGCGGCTGACGGTGTGGATGTCTCGGCGATCGCCACGCGGCCTGATGCCACCACGGCCAGCGCGTTCGTGACCTACCATGACGACGGCCAACGGGATTTCATCTTCAATATCGCCAATGGCGCCTGTGCCGAGATCGCACCGCGTCAGTTCGACGGCGTGCTTGCCGGCTGCAAGCTGTTTCATATCGCCGGCACCTCTCTGTTTTCCGGACACATGATCGATCTGGCCCGTCAGGCGGCCGACCGCGTGAAAGCCGCCGGCGGGCGTGTATCGTTCGACCCGAACGTGCGCAAGGAAACACTGGCTCGTTCGGGGGCGCGGCAGGCGCTGACGGATCTGCTCTCGCGTACCGATATCCTCTTGCCCAGCGACAGCGAGCTGAACCTGCTGGTCGATATCGACGACGACGAGCAGGCCGTCGAGCGTGCGCTGGCGCTGGGCGTTAGCGAAATCGCATGGAAGAACGGCAGTCACGGCTGTCGGTATTACGACGGCGCCACGGTCACCCATCACGAGAGCTTTGCCGTGAGCGAGGTGGATCCGACCGGCGCCGGGGATTCCTTCGGCGCGACGTTCTGCACACTGCGCACGCAGGGCATGGCCGCCGCCGATGCCCTGGTCTATGCCAATGCCGCCGGCGCCACCGCGGTGTCTCGACGCGGGGCGATGGAGGGAACCTCCACACGGGCTGAACTCGATGCGTTCATCGATAGCCACGGCTGAGCGTGGCACCGGGCCACTCGAACCGTCGTCCTTGGATAGGGCGGCGGTTTTTTTATGCCCGCGGCCTGCGAAGTGGCTGTCTACGATGAAAGGCGAATAGCCGCGGGCTGAAACTTTTTCCATCATGAGAAAAATATTGCACGTCGCCACCGAGGATCGGCGCGCGTCGTTTCATGGGGAAGGAGTAAGGCATGACGTTCAAGTATCTGACGGCACAGGGGCTGATTGGCGGGCTGATCTTCAGCGCGGCGGCGCTGACGAGCGCTCAAGCGGCCACCCAGGTCACGATCGCCACGGTCAACAATCCCGATATGGTGACGATGCAGAAGATGACGCCGGCGTTTGAGAAAACGCATCCGCAGATCAAGCTCAACTGGGTCACGTTGCCGGAAAACGAGCTGCGACAGAAAGTGACCACCGATATCGCCAGCAATGCCGGGCAATACGATGCGGTCATGCTCTCCAACTACGAGGCGCCCATCTGGGCCAAGAACGGCTGGCTCGTACCCTTCGACAACCTGCCGGATTCATACCACGCCGACGATCTGCTGGAATCGGTGAAGCAGGGGCTGACGGTCAAGGACAAGCTCTACGCGCTGCCGTTCTACGCCGAATCCTCGATCACGTACTACCGCACCGATCTGTTCAAGAAAGCCGGCCTGTCGATGCCCGAGCAGCCGTCCTATGACCAGATCGAGACATTCGCGGCCAAGCTCAACGATCCGAAGAACCATACCTACGGCATCTGCCTGCGCGGCCTGCCGGGTTGGGGCGAGAACATGGCGTTCTTCTCCACCATGGTGAATACCTATGGCGGGCGCTGGTTCGACATGAGCTGGAAGCCGCAGCTGACCAGCGACGCCTGGAAGCAGGCCGCCACGCAGTACAAGAAGCTGCTGACCCAGTACGGCCCGCCCGGCGTAACCTCCAACGGTTTCACCGAATCCGAGACGCTGTTTGCCAACGGCCAGTGCGGGATGTGGATCGACTCGACCGTGGCCGCGGGCTATCTGTCCGACCCGGAGAACTCGAAGGTCGCTGAATCCACGGGCTTTGCCCAGGCCCCGGTGGCCAAAACAGAAAACGGCTCCAGCTGGCTTTATAGCTGGGCGCTGGCGGTACCGAAATCCTCAAAGAAGCAGGATGCCGCCAAGGCGTTTGTCGAATGGGCCACCTCACAGGATTACATCCAGCTCGTGGCTGACAAGCGTGGCTGGGTGGCCGTGCCACCGGGCACGCGGCATTCGACTTATGACAGCGCCGAGTACCAGAAAGCCGCTCCCTTTGCCGGGTTGGTCGAAAAAGCGATCGCAAGTGCTGATCCCAAGCATCCGACCGCGGAGCCGGTGCCCTATACCGGTATTCAGTTCGTTGATATCCCGCCGTTTCAGGCCATCGGTACCCGCACCGGCCAGATCATGGCCGGCATCCTGGCTGGCCAGACCAGCGTGGAGCAGGGGCTGAATCAGGCCCAGGCATTCACCAAGCGCATGATGATGCAGTCGGGCTATCCGAAAAAATGATCGCGTGCCGATGACGGTTTTCGATGCGAGCCGGACCGGTTCCGGCCCGCGTCGTCTTTTTGACGCTTTGGCGTTTCGTGAGAGACACGCCTAACGCAACAGGATCTGCTCTTGGCATCCACCACAACACACGACACCGCGACGGCCCGGGCCGCGGCCCGGCGCGAGAAGGCACGTCGCGCCCCGGCCAAGTGGTTGCTGGCCCCGGCCGTGATCTTCCTGCTGGTCTGGATGATCGTGCCCTTGGCGATGACCGGCTATTACTCGTTTCGCAACTACAACCTGATGATGCCGTCCATCACGGGCTGGGCCGGCTGGACGAATTACAAGATCCTCTGGAGCGACCCCACGTTCTGGTCGGCCCTCGGTATCACGCTGCTGATCGTGATGATCTGTCTGGCCGTGACCGTGGGCCTGGGCTTAGCACTTGCGCTGCTGTTCCATCGCAATTTCGTGGGGCGCGGCGTGGCGCGCACGCTGGCCGTGGCCCCGTTTTTCGTCATGCCGGTGGTCACCGGTCTGATCTGGAAGAACATGCTCTTTCATCCGGCCTACGGCCTGCTGGCCTGGCTGTTTCGCACCCTGGGGCTCGAGCCCATCGACTGGCTGGCCCAGTTCCCGTTGACCTCGATCGTCACCATGATCAGCTGGGAATGGACGCCGTTCGCCATGCTGGTGCTGCTGACCGGCTTGCAGTCGTTGCCCGAGGATCAGCTGGAGGCGGTACGCCTGGACGGTGCCAACAAGTGGCATGAGTTCCGTCATATTGTGATCCCTCATCTCGGCCAGGTGCTTTATGTGGTGGTGATGCTGGAGTCGATCTTCTTTCTGACCTCGTTCGCCGAGATCTATACCACCACCAGTGGCGGCCCGGGTACGGCCACGACCAACCTGCCGTACTACATCTTCCAGGGCACGTTCGTGCAGTACGACATCGGCGTGTCCTCGGCGGCGGCCATCGGCGCGGTGATTCTGGCCAATATCTTCGCGATCTTCCTGATTCGTTTCGTGGCCGGTAATCTCAACGCAGGAGAGGCCCGATGAGCGCACAGGCCAAACGTTTTTCCGGCGCCAATATCGCCTTCGGGGTGCTCGGCTGGGCGGTGGCACTTTTGATGTTCTTGCCGCTGATCTGGCTGGTGGTCACTGCGTTCAAGACCGAGGCCGAGGCGTTCACCGTCACGCCGCAGCTGTTCTTCGAGCCCACGCTGGAAAGCTTCAAGGCCGCACTCGCCCAGGGCGGCGGCTACTGGCACTACGCCTGGAACTCGGTGTTCACGGCCGTGGCCTCTACATTGATCGGCCTGGTGCTGACCGTGCCGGCGGCTTATGCCATGGCGTTCTATCCGTCCAAGCGCACGGACTTCACGCTGGTCTGGATGGTCTCGACCAAGTTCATTCCGGCGGTGGGCGTGCTGGTGCCGATCTTTCTGGTCTACAAGACTATCGGCCTGCTGGATAACGTCTGGGGGCTGATCGCGCTCTACACCGCCATGAACCTGCCGATCATGATCTGGATGGTGTATTCGTATTTTCGCGATATTCCGAAGGATCTCGTCGAGGCCGCGAATATCGACGGCGCCTCGATGGGCCAGACCATGCGCAAGGTGATCCTGCCGCTGGCGACCCCGGGCCTGGCCTCGACCGGCCTGCTGGCCTTGATCCTGGCGTGGAACGAGTCGTTCTGGTCGATCACCATGACCAACCATGCTGCCTCCACGCTGCCGGTCTATATCGCCTCGTTCAAATCGGCCGAAGGCATGTTCTGGGCCAAGATGTCGGCGGCCTCGGTCCTGTCGATCGCCCCGATCATCGTGCTCGGCTGGTTCGCCCAGCGCCAGATGGTGCGCGGGCTGACCTTTGGCGCGGTTAAATAAAACGATGCCGGTCCGCGAATGAACGCCAATGAACGCGAATAAGACAAACACAAAGAAAGACAATCCGCAGATGGACGCCGATTAACGCAGATTAAAAAGATAAAGACGAAAGAAATTTATTTTAAGCGGTCGGCGGGCGTGTTTAGTCGCGCGCTACAACTCGGATCGCGCCCTGCCACTAGGGTCATCTGCGGATAAATGACTGTATTCATTAGCATTTATTCGCGTTCATTGGTGGACGAATAAAAAACTTCTGAGAGATCAACATGGCAGTCGTAGCACTCAAGAACGTCGGCAAGCAGTATCCCGGTGCGGCCGGTCTGGCGGTCGAGGATTTCAATCTGACGACCCATGACGGTGAGTTCATCGTGCTGGTGGGCCCGTCGGGCTGCGGCAAGACGACCACCATGCGCATGATCGCGGGGCTGGAGGAGCACACCCAGGGCACGATCGAGATCGGCGGGCGCGACGTGACGGGCGTCGTGCCCAAGGACCGCGATATCGCCATGGTCTTTCAGAGTTATGCGCTGTATCCCCACATGAGCGTGCGCGACAACATGGCGTTTTCATTGAAGCTCAAGAAATACGCCAGGGCCGATATCAAGCAACGCGTGGAAGAGGCCGCCGAGGTGTTGGGCATCACGCCGCTTCTGGATCGCAAGCCGCGGGCCTTGTCGGGCGGCCAGCGCCAGCGTGTGGCCCTGGGCCGGGCCATCGTGCGCCAGCCGCAGGTGTTTCTGATGGACGAGCCGTTGTCCAATCTGGATGCCAAGCTGCGCGTGGACATGCGTGCCGAGATCATCAAGCTGCATCGCAAGCTGGGCGTGACCACCTTCTATGTCACCCACGACCAGACCGAGGCCATGACGATGGGCCAGCGGATCGCGGTGATGAAAGACGGCGTCGTCCAGCAGATCGACAGCCCCAATAACCTGTATCAGCAGCCGGCCAACGTGTTCGTCGGCGGCTTCATCGGTACACCGGCCATGAACTTTCTTGATGCCGCGGTGGAAAACGGTACGGCAACCGGCAGCGGCTTCTCGTTGGTGCTGGACGCGGCCCGGCGAGATGCCGCCGGCACGCGGGAGCGTCTGCACGTCGGAATTCGGCCCGAGCATCTGCATTTGGCCGGCAACGAGGCCGATGGCCAGTCACTGAGGGGCGAGGTCGAGGTCGTCGAGCCCCTGGGCGCGCTGACCATGATTCAGGTGCGCGTGGGTGACACCAAGGTCACGGCCCAGATCGAGCCACACCAACAGGTCGCGATGGGCGATGCCGTTGCGCTGACCTGTGCCGCGGACAAGCTCTATCTGTTCGATGCCGACAGCGAAGACACGCTCATGGGTATCGATTCCGGCGTGGCCGACCAGCCCGCTGCCTGATTCCAACTGTCCCTGACTCGGCGATCGGCAGGGCCGGTCGCCGCTTTTTCTGGAGCCTTGATATGCCCGCACTCAACAACGCGGCACTCGGCCAGCTCGACGCCGGCGTGGCCACGCCGACCTATGACCGCAGCCAGGTCACTGCCGGCATCGTGCATTTCGGCGTGGGTGGGTTTCATCGTGCCCATCAGGCGATGTATCTCGACGACCTGATGAACGCCGGCCAGGCGCTGGATTTTGGTATCTGCGGCGTGGGCGTCATGCCGTCGGACAAGCACATGGCTGATGTCATGGCTGCTCAGGACGGGCTGTATACGCTGGTCGAAAAACACGCCGACGGCACCTACGCGCCGCGCGTGATCGGCTCGATCATCGACTACAAGTTTGCCCCGGACAACGTCGAGGACGTGCTGGCCACCATGGCTGCCGAGACGACGAAGATTGTCTCGCTCACCGTCACCGAAGGCGGCTACAACTTCCATCACGTCACCGGCGAGTTCGACTTCGATAATGCCGATGTGGCGCACGATCTGAGCGATAGGGCAGCGCCCAAGACCACGTTCGGCCTGGTCGCCGAAGCGCTGTGCCGGCGCCGGGCGGCCGGCACGCCGCCGTTCACGGTCATGTCCTGCGACAATATTCAGGGCAACGGCGATGTGGCACGTGAAATGTTCACGGCCTTTGCCAACGCCAAGAACGCCGAACTCGGCGCCTGGATCGTGGACAACGTGGCGTTTCCCAATTCCATGGTCGATCGCATCACGCCGGTGACCACTGATGCGGATCGCGGCGAGATCACCGAACGTTTTGGCATTACCGATGCCTGGCCGGTGGTCTGCGAGCCGTTCACCCAGTGGGTGCTCGAAGATCATTTCACCCTGGGGCGGCCGGCCTATGACGATGTGGGCGTGCAGATCGTCGACGACGTCATGCCCTACGAGCTGATGAAGCTGCGCCTGCTCAACGCCAGCCATCAGGCGTTGACGTATTTTGGCTACCTGGCGGGTTATCGCTATGCCCACGAGGTGTGCCAGGACCCGCTGTTCGCCGATTTCCTCATGGCCTACATGACCCACGAAGGCCAGCCCACGCTACGCCCTGTGCCCGGCGTGGATCTCGACGACTACAAGCAGACCTTGATCGCGCGGTTTTCCAACCCGGAGATCCGCGACACGCTGGCCCGGCTATGTGCCGAGTCGTCCGACCGGATTCCCAAGTGGCTGATGCCGGTGGTGCGCGAGCAGCTGGCCGCCGGTGGTGATATCCATCGCAGCGCGGCGGTGGTGGCCAGCTGGGCGCGCTATGCCGAGGGCACGGATGAGGCCGGTGAGCCGATCGAGATCGTGGACCGCCTGGCCGAGTCGTTAAAAACCACGGCCAAGCACAATCGCGACAACCCCACGGCCTTCATCGAAAACCGTGAACTGTTCGGTGACGTGATCGACGACGAACGCTTCGTGTCGGCTTATACCCAGGCGTTGGACTGCCTGCACCGTGACGGCGCGCGCGCCACGCTGGAGATGCTGGCCCGGAAATAGCCGCAGAGTGCAGCCAGTCTTGCAAATGAGAATGATTCTTAATAAAGTCTGTCGCGGCTGATCATCTTCAGCCAGCGCCTTGCTGCGCTTTATCGATAGGAAGTCTAATGTCAGAACAGATGCCGATTCGGCGTCGGCATTGCCGATTCGCCATCGCCGGGGTGAGCGCAGCGCTCGCGACGACGGCTTTTTCTGCGGCCTATGCCCAGACCGAGCGGGCCCCCGTACCCGCGGCACCAGCGCCCGCCGCGCCGGTTCCCGCAGCGCCCGAGGGATCGGCTACGACCACGCTGGCGCCGGTGGTCGTTACCGAAACCGCGCTGAAGATCGCGATTCCCCTGAGTGAGACGCCGCGCTCGGTGTCGGTTGTCGATCAACAAGAGCTCATCGATCGTAACGTCCAGTCCCTGGACGATGCGCTGCGCTATCGCGCGGGTATCCTGACCGGCCAATTCGGCGACGACAACAACACCGACTGGTTCAAGGTGCGCGGCTTTGATGCCATCACCTATCAAGACGGGCTGCGCATCTATCAGGAAGGGTTCTATCAGTGGATGGTGCCGCCTTACGGCATTGAGCGGGTCGAGGTGTTCAAGGGCCCGTCGTCTATTCTTTATGGTCAGGCGCCGCCCGGCGGCTTGATCAACACCATCAGCAAGCGGCCCGCGGATGAAACACGGGGGCGCGTGGACGCCGGGTTCGGTAATCGCAACTATCGCCGGCTGGGGTTTGATGTCTCGGGCCCGATCAAGAACCACGACAACGTTCAATATCGGCTCGTGGGCCAATACAAGGCGCGCGAGGGCCAGGTCGACTATAGCGAAAACACGCGTTATTACATCGCCCCCAGCCTGAACATCGATTTCACCGACGACACCCAGCTTACGATTCTCACCAGTTTCCAGCGTGATAACGGCCGCCCCACCAATCCGTTCAAGCTGGCCTACGGCACGCTCAACGACACCCCATTCGGCAAGGTTGATCGTGGGACCAGCTACAGCGAGCCAGCCTACGATCGCAACCAGGCCGAGCAGAACCAGGTCGGTTATCAGTTCAGGCACGCCTTCGACGACACATGGACGTTCAAGCAGAACGCCCGCTACAGCCATCGGGAACTCGAGCTGCGCAGCAGCTACGTGCTGGCGCGCGTGGGCGAGCGCCAGGGCTCTCGCGGGCTGGTTTATCGCGACGGCGAGCTGGATGCCTGGACCATCGATAACCAGCTCGTCGGCGAGTGGCAGTGGGAGAACGTCGAAAACACGCTGCTGCTGGGGTTGGATTATCAGCACATCGATCAGGACGGCCAGGAGGGCAATCTGTCGTCCTTCGGCCAACCGATTGATCTGTTTGATCCGGAGTACGGTAATTTTCAGCCGATTGCCGACGGCGACCTCGTCAAGCGCCAGATCAAGGGCAAGCAGACCGGGCTGTATGTTCAAAATCAGACCAAGCTCTATGACCGGCTCGTGCTGCTGGGCGGCGTGCGCTATGACATGGCTGATCAGACCAACACCAACCGCACCGCCGGCACCGCCCAGGGTTATGACGTCGACAACTATTCCTACACCGGCGGCATCCTGTTCGAGGCGGGCTACGGGCTGTCGCCGTATTTCAGCTATACCGAGTCGTTTGATCCGTTGGGCCGGACAACGGAGGCCGCAGAACAATACGAGCCGCGTCAGGGGCGTCAGTACGAAACCGGCATCAAGTTCGCCCCGAACGGCTGGGACGGCTACGCCACGCTGGCCGCGTTCGATCTGACCGAAACCAATACCCTGATCACATCGCCGGCCGGCTTTCAGGTCCAGAGCGGTGAGCGACAATCCCAGGGCATCGAGTTTGAAACCGTGGGCTATATCGGCCGTGGCGTGCAGCTCATCGGCAGCTATTCGTATACCGATACCGAAGTCGATGTGTCAGAAGCCGTACGTGGGGCACGCGCTGCCCTGATTCCGCGCCACCAGGCTTCACTGCGCGCGGAATACGAGTTCGCCCCGAACACGGTCTTGTCCAATTTCAAGGTCGGCCTGGGCGCACGCTATGTCGGTGAAAGCGTCGACGGCGATCTGACCGTGCCGGATTACACGGTTTTCGACGCGCTGGCCATCTACGATGTGGACGAGCATTGGCAGGTCCAGGTCAACGGCACCAATATTTTCAACAAGGATTACGTCGCAAGCTGTGACTACTGGTGCTACTACGGCGCACCGGCCAGCGTGATCGGCAACATCAGTTATCGGTGGTAATCGTGTGGTGCTGCGACGAGCTGTATTACTCGTCGCAGCCTCGTCTGCGGGCTGCCCGGCGTCCGTTGCCCAGGGCAGGGCTAGCCCGCTAGTCCTGCTCGCTCAGTAGAAAATCCGAGGGCAGACGCACCAGCGTGGCGCCCCAGGACAGGCCCACACCAAAGCCCACGAGCAGCACCAGCGCGCCGGGTTTGATCTGGCCGGTCAATACCGCCCGTTTGAGCGCGATCGGCACGCTACAGGACACGGTGTTGCCGATGTCCTCCATACAGACCACGAACTTTTCGTCCGGCAGGCCCAGCCGGTCACGGATGCCACCCAGCACCATGGCGCTGGCCTGGTGCGGCACCACGGCATCGACATCGTCGAGCGTGATGCCGGCCTTGTCGCAGGTCTCGCGCACGGCCCGCGGAACTTCTCGCAGCGTGAACTCGACCACGGCCCGGCCGTTCATGAAGATGTTGTGATCCGAGCGCGTGTTGCCGTGGCGATCGGTATATTCCTCGGCCTCGGTATCGGCCGCGCGTCGGCGCATGCCCGAGGTCGGCACGATTAGATCGTCCGCGCCGCGCCCGTCGGTGCCGTAGACGAAGGGCCCGATACGCGGCTCGCCCTCGGCCTCGCGATCGGTGAGCAGTGTCGCGGCCGCGGCATCGCCGAACAGCGCCCGCACGCTCTTGTCGCCCGGGTTGACGAACTTAGAATACGTATCGGCGGTGATCAGCAGCAGGCGTTTGGCCTGGCCCGACTCGATCAGTGCCTTGGCCACGCCCAGCGCATAGATATAACCGGAACAGCCCAGGTTGATATCCAGCGCGCCGATATGCGTGGGCAGGCCCAGACGCTCTTGCACCAGGCATGCGGTGGTCGGGGCCAGATAATCCGGTGTCTGGGTGGTGAAGATCAGGTAATCGATCGAGTTCCGGTCGATGCCGGTCTTTTCGATCAGGCGTTCGGCGGCCACGACGCCGAAGTCCGACGCACACTCAGCCTCGCCCGCGACATGCCGGGCTCGGATGCCGGTCTTTTCAGCAATCCGCTCGAGTGGCCAGTTGGGAAAGCGCGCCGCGATCTCTTCGATGGATTCGGTGCGCTCGGGGAGCATGTATTCGATGGCGTCTATGACAGCAGACATCGGACCTCTGCGGGGCTAGTCGTGGATCGGGGCAAGGCAGTACATCGCGCGGGAGGCTCTTGTTGGCCAGTATCTGCGCGATACACGTATTATAACGGGTTACTCGACCGGATAACCGGCGTCGTGCCAATCGGCGAACCCGCCGGTCATGACTTGGACATCGGCGTAGCCGGCAGCCCGCAGGATTTCAGCCGCACGTTCGGCGCGGGCGCCGACTTTGCAATACGTGATCACGGGCGTGCCAAAGGCCAGATCCAGATCCGGATCGCTGGCAACCCGGGGCAGCGGATGCAATCGCGCCCCGGCAATATGGCCGGCGGCCCATTCATCGGGCTCGCGCACGTCGATCATCGTGGCGCCTTCTTTTTGCGCGGTGCGTGCCTGATGATGATCGAGCACGGGCAGGGTGTCGTCCTCGGGCGCTTTGTCGGGGCCGTTGAGCGTCTTGTTCACGGCGCGGCGGAGATGATCGAGCATGGTCGGGCGGTTCGACGAGCATTGAATACCCGTTAGATTACGCCATTCGTCGGATACTGTCGTGCCGCCGCCGCGGCCGGCGAGCACTGCTTTGATGTGTCATTGATACTCATTCGTATTTAGCATAAGGTTGCGGCGTCACCCACGATGCGTCGACCACGCATCCGGAGTTTCGATGTTCGAAGTCAATGCCTGCCGTTTCGAAGTGCAAGGACGCTGCCTGCTCGAGGCATCCGGCCTGTGTTTCGAGGAAGGAAAGGTCTACGGGCTGATCGGACACAACGGCTCCGGCAAGTCGACGCTTCTGAAGCTTCTGGCCCGCCAGCAGTGTGCAAGCTGCGGCGAGATCTGTCTGAACGGCCGGGCCGTGGATTCCTGGGGCAATCGTGAGTTCGCGCGTAACGTGGCTTATCTGCCACAACACTTGCCCAGTGCCGAAAGCCTGACGGTGCGTGAGCTGGTGGCGTTTGGCCGCTATCCCTGGCACGGCCTGTTCGGCCGGCTGTCGAAGAAAGACAAGGCCCAGGTTCAGCAGGCCATGGAACGGACCCAGACCGATGGCTTTGCCGATCGCATGGTCGATACGCTGTCCGGCGGTGAGCGCCAGCGCGTATGGCTGGCCATGCTGCTTGCACAGGGCAGCCGTTTCCTGCTGCTGGACGAGCCGCTCTCGGCGCTGGATATCGCCCACCAGGTCGATACGCTCTCGCTTATCCGTACCCTGTGTCGCGAGCTTGGCGTGGGCGTGATCATCGTGCTCCACGATGTGAATATGGTCTCGCGCTACTGTGACCAGCTGGTGGCGCTGCGTGGCGGCCAGCTGCTGGCCCAGGGCAGCCCCGGCGAGCTGATGGACGATGCCACGCTCGAGGCCATCTACGGCATCCGCATGAGCGTGATGTCGCACCCGACTGACCACCACCCGATCGCCGTCGTTCAGTGATCCCGCGGCCGTGCGTGGCACAACCGGCGGCCATACGGCCCGGCCCGGTGCCACGCGCGCTGGGGTGGTTGTTGCTTGTCGCCGGTCTGCTGGTCGGTACGGCCGCGCACGCTGCGCCGCGTCTGGTCACGGTGGATTGGGGCATTGCCCAGAACCTGACCGCGATGGGCGCGGCGCCGATCGGCGTGGGCCAGATCGACGGGTATCGATCCTGGGTCGCCGGCCCGCGGCTGCCGAGCGCCACGCGCGAGATTGGGCTGCGATCCCAGCCCAATATGGAGCTGCTCTCGCAACTCGCCCCGGACCGGATCCTGATCACAGAACTCTATGCCGGGCAGGCGGATCGGCTGGCCGAGGTAGCGCCTGTTTCGATCGTTGATGTCTATTTCAGCCATGGCGATGGCGACAGTGATGTCTGGGACAGCACGATCGCCGCGGTCAAGAAACTGGGCAGGATTGCCGAGCGCCCGGCCGCGGCCCATGCGTTGATCGCACGCACGCAGTCGGCGATTCAGAAACAGACCGCTCGCCTGCCGGCCGATACGAAGCCGCTCCTGATCGTGCAATTCGTCGATGAAAGCCATGTTCGGGTTTATGGCGACGGCAGTCTCGTGGCGGCCACGGCCGAGCGCATGGGTCTGGACAACGCCTGGCAGGAGACGACCACGCGCTGGGGCGTGGCCACGGTTGCACTGGATCGACTGGCCCGGATTTCGGATGCCCGGATTGTGGTCATGGGCCCGGTGCCGGTCGGCGTGACCGACAAGATCGCTGATAATCGGATCTGGCAGACGCTGCCGGCGGTGCAACACACGCCGCCGATCTATATCCCGGCCGTGTGGAGCTTTGGCGGGCTGCCCTCGGCCAGCCGCTTTGCACGTTTGATTGCCGATGCGCTGGTCAATGCGCAGACCAAGGCCCCGGCCCCCGACGCCGGTTGGCCGAACGCGGCGCCCGAGGCGTGAGCCGCTCGGGTGTCATGACGCCTGCGCGGCTGTGCGGGGTGGCGGTGCTGGTCGTGCTCGGGCTGGCCGCGGCGGCTTTCACGAGCGTGGCCGGCGGGCTGGATCTGCATCGTCTGCTGGCCGCGGAGACCGGCGATATAACGCGTGTCCTCATCCAGGACAGCTGGCTGCCGCGGCTGGTGGTGGCGCTGGTGGCCGGCGCGGGGCTGGCGCTGGCCGGGGTGCTCATGCAGCAGACCCTGCGCAACCCGCTGGCCGCGCCGACCACGCTCGGCGTGGCGGCCGGTGCCCAGTTCGCGTTATTGATCGCTACGCTGTTTGCGCCCGTGCTGCTGGTTTATGGCCGCGGCCTCATCGCGTTTGCCGGCGGCGCGGTATCGATCGTGCTGGTTTTTGCTCTGGCCTGGCGGCGCGGGCTGGCCCCCAATGTGCTGGTGCTGGCCGGTCTGGTGGTCAATCTGTATTTCGGCGCGGCCTCATTGGCCTTCATCCTGTTCAATCAGGAAAAGCTTCACGGCCTGATGGTCTGGGGCGCCGGCTCGCTGTCTCAGAACAACTGGGCCGACGTGCTCTATCTGGTTCCGCGGCTGGTGGTCACGGCCATTGGTGCGGGTATTCTGGTGCGCTCGCTGGCGCTGCTGGATCTCGACGAGCTCAACGCCCGCAATCTGGGGGTGTCGCTGCCGTGGCTGCGCCTGGCCAGCCTCGGGCTGGCGGTGTTCATCACGGCCAGCGTGGTGGCTGCCGTGGGGCTGATCGGTTTCATCGGCCTGGCCGCGCCTGCGATCGTGCGCCTGGCCGGCGCGCGTACGCTCATGCAACGGCTGTGCTGGGCGCCCCTGTTCGGCGCGTTGCTTCTGGCGATGACCGACCTGGCATTGCAGTGCCTGACCGGCGCCAACGCCACCCTCATCCCGACCGGCGCGACCACGGCCGCACTGGGCGCACCGCTGCTGCTCTGGCTCATTCCGCGCCTGTCGGCTGCGCGCAGCGCCCCGCGCCCACGTGTCAGCGTGCCGATCGCTCGGCATCGGCATCCGGAACGCATGATCGGGCTCCTGTTGGCCGGCGTGGCCGTGATGACGATCATCGCGTTGCTGGCCGGGCAGGGCGCAGATGGCTGGGCCGCGCCGTTCACGCTGCCCTGGGCCGAGACCGGTGCCTGGCGACTGCCGCGCGTGCTGGCTGCCGGTGTGGCGGGCGTATTGCTGGCCCTGGCCGGGACCATCATCCAGCGTGTGTCGGGCAACCCGATGGCAAGCCCGGAAGTGCTGGGGGTATCGGCGGGTACCGGCCTGGGCCTGCTCACGCTGACCTGGTTCGTCGCCGCCCCCGGGGTGTGGGCCATGCTGGGCGCGGGCCTGGCCGGCTCGCTCGGGGCACTGGCGCTGCTGATCGTCATCAACGCCCGGGCTCAGTTCGAGCCCGAACAGCTGCTGTTGACCGGTATCAGCATCATGTTCGCCTTTGATGCGCTGCAACGTATCGTGCTGGCCGGCAATGATCCACGCACCCAGGCGGCGCTGGCCTGGATATCCGGCTCGACCTATCACGTCACACTGGCCACCGCGGTCGCAGTGGCGGTCGTGGGGGTAGCTGCCGTGGCACTCGCCTGGCCGCTGTCGCGCTGGCTGGATATCCTGCCCCTGGGCGCGCCCACGGCGCGGGCCGTGGGGATTCACATCACCGTGAGCCGCCTGGCGCTGCTGGGGCTGGTGGCCGTACTCACGGCCGCGGCGACACTTATCGTGGGGCCGCTGTCGTTCGTGGGCCTGCTGGCGCCGCATCTGGCCCGGCTCGCCGGCCTGGCCCGGGCCCGTGCCCAGATGGGCGGGGCGATGGCCATCGGCGCGCTGTTGATGATCGCGGCCGACTGGGTGGGGCGCGAGGTGCTGTTTCCGATGGAAATACCGGCCGGCCTGGTGGCCACGCTGATCGGCGGCAGCTATTTCATGTATCGGCTGCGACGGATTTAGGCGACCCGGACAGCGCGGCCAGAATGCCGCAGTCGGCGATGGCGTGATCGCCGTGGCAGCAATCCTCGAGCCTCACCAGGCTGGTCTCCAGACGTGCCAGGTCAGCCTGGCGGGCACGGACCTCGGCGATCTTGTCGGCCACCAGCGCATCCACATCGTTGCAGGGCGCACTCGGATGATCGGCCAGGCGTAACAGGCTGGCCACGGCTTCCAGAGAAAAACCAAGTACACGGGCGCGATGGGCAAACGCCAGACGTGACACCGCGGCCGCGTCGTAATACCGATAGCCGTTGTCGCCCCGTGTTGCCGCGGGCACAAGGCCGATCTCTTCGTAATAACGGATAGTCGAGGCCGGGCAGCCGGTGTGCGTGGCGGCCTGGCCGATAGACAATGACATTGCTTGACCTTCAAGTGGCTTGAAGCTCGATGATGCCGCTTTAACCGATTGGATGTCAGCTTATGGCCGGCTGTTGCTGCAACGAACACGAGATTGCCAGTCGGGGGTTACAGGCCCGCCAGAAACGCATGCTCTGGCTCGTGCTGACGATCAACGCCGTGATGTTCGTCACCGAGTTCACGGCCGGCCTCATCGCCGGCTCGACCGCGCTGTTGGCGGATTCGCTCGATATGCTGGGCGATACGATGGTGTATTCGTTGAGCCTGCTGGTGTTGGCACGGTCCCCGCGCTGGAAAGCCCTGTCTGCTGGCGTGAAGGGCACGATCATGCTGGGCTTTGGCGGGCTGGTGTTGATCGAGGCGGCCTACAAGGCCTATGCCGGGAGCGCGCCGGTCTCGGTAGCGATGATGAGCGTGGGCGCGGTGGCGCTGGTGGCCAATATCGCCTGCCTGATCTTGCTGACCCGTCACCGCGAGGACGACGTGAACATGCGTTCGGCCTGGATCTGCTCGCGCAACGATCTGTTCGCCAATTCCGGCGTCATCATCGCCGGCGCGCTGGTCTGGGCCACGGCAAGCGTCTGGCCCGACGTGCTCGTGGGCAGTGCGATCGCGGTGTTGTTCGTGTCTTCCGGCTGGGGTGTCCTGCGTGATGCTCGGGCGCGTTATCGCCAGGCCGGACAGCTGCGTCCCGATTCGTCCACCGCGTAGTCGACACACGGCTCACACATCGCGCTATGGTGCGTAAAAACGACTTGCCAGCCAACGCATGACCGAATCGCGATTTCAGGCCCGTCATATTCTCATCACCGGCGGTGGCGGCGAGATCGGCCAGGCTGCGGCCGAGCGCCTGACCGCCGAGGGCGCCCACGTCTCGTTGCTGGATATCGACGGCGACAAGCTCGCCGCGGCCGCCGCCCGGCTGGCCGAACTGGGCAACGCGCCCCGTACTTATGCCTGTGATATCACCGATGCTGCTGCCGTAGCCGATACCGTGGCCCAGGTGATCGACGATGGCGGACCACTGGTGGGGCTGTTCAATAACGCCGGTTATCAAGGCGCGTTCGCCCCGGTTCAGGATTACCCCGGCGACGATTTCGCCCGGGTGATGCAGATCAACGTGGTTGGCGCATTCAACGTGCTGCAACGGGTGAGCCGGGCCATGATTACAGCCGGACGCGGCGGGGCAGTGGTCAACACCGCCAGCATGGCCGGGTTATCGGGCCCGCCCAACATGCCCGCCTACGGCACTTCCAAGGCCGCCATCATCGGTCTGACCCAGACCGCGGCCAAGGACCTGGCACCCCACGACATCCGAGTGAACGCCGTAAGCCCTGGCTTCATCGGCCCCGGTTTCATGTGGGAACGCCAGGTCGAACAACAGGCCAGCGTGGCCAGTCCGTACTACGCCGACGAGCCAGATGCCGTGGCGGCCCAGATGATTGCCAGCGTGCCCATGCGCCGCTACGGCCGGCTGGATGAGATCGCTTCGGCCGTGGCGTTTCTGCTCAGCGACGATGCCAGCTATATGACCGGCACCAACCTGCCCTTGTCGGGCGGCGGCGCTTGAATCGATTCGTCCGCGAATGAACGCCAATACACGCGAACAACAGAAAGACAATCCGCCGATTCACGCCGATGGCCGCAGATTAGTGACAAACATGTTTCTGTGCCCAGTTCAGTCGAACGCTTATGAACGCTTCAATTGGCGTGTGACGTATTCTTCCGCGGCCTTATATGCGTTTGCTTGCGGACAGAGTGTCCTCTGGGTAGCGGTGCCGAGTCTCGTACAGAAAACAAGACTGTGTCGGTGAACACGGTCAAATGCGAAGAACCAAAAAATGTAGAGATATTGGCGACGTGTCGGCCCATTCGGCCGGAACGGGTCGCAAAGATCATCTTTTTTCATCTGCGGCCATCGGCGTCTATCGGCGTTCATCGGCGGATAAATGCCTGTATTTATTCGCGTTGATTGGCGTCTATTCGCGGACCAACAATAAGTCTTAGCTGATACGCGCCACGGCATCGCGGCTGGCGGCCGCGCGCTCGGTACCGGTAAGTTCGTGCAGTTGACCGGCGCGCATTTCCAGCAGCCGGTCGGCGTGTTCGAAGTAGTGATCATCGTGGCTGATGGCGATCACGGTATGGCCGGCTGCGGCAAAGGCGGGCAGGAGTTCCTGGTAGAACACGCGCCGAAAAGCCGGGTCCTGGTCCGCGGCCCACTCGTCCAGCAGCAGGATATCGCGCTGCTCGGCCAGCGCAGCCAGTAGGGCCACGCGTTTACGCTGGCCCTGGGAAAGCTGGGTATCCAGTAGCTGCATGCCGTCGCGCGAGAGCTTGTCGGTCAGGCCCAGCCGGGCAAGCCAATCGCGTACAAGGGCCTCGTCGGCGTCCTGGCCGTCGTTGCCCAGCAGCCGGTCGAAGAGATAGAAGTCGGTGAACACGGCCGAGAACAGGCCACGGAGCTGCGTGCGATCGGCCGGATCGATCGGCGTGTCGTCCAGACGGATCGTGCCGCGCGTGGGGGCCGTCAGCCCGCTCAGTAGCCGGGCGAACGTGGTCTTGCCCGAACCGTTGCCGCCGATGATGAAGACCAGCTCGCCGCGGGTCAGCGTCAGATCGATCGGGCCGATGGAAAAGCCGCCGCCGGCGTAATCAAAGCCGATATCGCGCAGAATGAGTTGATGCCATGTCGGCCCGGTCGCGGCGGCCTCGAAGCCGGGCCGTGCCGGCGCCAGGGCCAGGCCGGCCAGCTTGTTGAAGGCGACCTGGGCATTGAGCAGCGTGGGCAGCGCCCCCACGGCCTGGATCATTGGCGTACGCAGGAACAACAGGGTCAGCGCATAAGTGGCGGCGGTGGCATTGTTGGCCCAGCCCAGCGTATTGGCCAGAAAGAACACCAGGCCGATCGCGCCCAGCATCATGATATTGGCCCAGTTGTTGGCCGACAGATGATAGGTATCGGCGCGAATCACGTGTGCCCGGTAAGTTCTGGCGTGGTACTCGAAGCGGCGATGATAGACATCGGCCGCCCGCGCCCGGTTGAGAGCCAGCTCCTTGCGTCCGTGCAGGATCGTTTCATAGTCGCTGTAGAGCGCGTCCTCGGCCTCGCGCACGGTATTCAGATGGGCATAGACGCGGCGCACCAGCCAGGCGCCCACGGCCAGGGTGACGAGGATCCACGCCGCGGTAATCAACAGGATCGGCCACGACAGCCAGCCCAGATAAGCGACGCTGGCCAGTGTGAGCACTACGCCCTGGACCAGCTCCGGCAGGCGTACGAAAGCGATCGTGACGTTGCGGATATCCGCCGACAGGCTGGCCAGCAGGGCCGCGCTGCCGATGGCCTCAAGACGGGCGATATCGGTATCCAGAATCTGCTTGACCAGCCGTGTGCGCAGCCCATAAACGAAATGATGGCCTAGAACAGTCAGCCCGAGCTGGGCTGCGAGGGCGATGACCAGCAGCAGGGCGATCAGCCCGAAAAAGACCGGCAGCGCCGACAGGCTGTCCGCGGCGCCGGCGATCAGACGCTGATTGATGAAGGCAATGACGCCCACGCCCAGCAGCGCGTTGGCCAGGCTGGCCGCCATGACCGCGATGAAGGCGAGGCGATACTCGCGCATGACCAGACGCAGCAGTTCCATGAGGCGACCGTAGACAGGGAATTAATGAACGCAGGCCGTGACCACGCGCCCGCGCGGATAGCGCCGGTGCGACGGCGGTCGATCAGCCGGTGGCGGTTGCCGGCGCGCTATCGTAAGCGATCACCCGAGGACAGTTCGAGCACAGGCCCCAGGCCGCGTCGAGATCGCGCACGCAGCACAGGCGCCGACACTCGGTGGCGGGCATGCCCTGGCCATCGCGTGCGCCGGGCGCCAGGGCCTTGAATGGCGCATGAAACGGGTTCGACCCGCCGTCCGGGCGGTGTGGGGTTTCGGTCAGGGCGAGCGCGGCCGCGCGGGTCGTGTCCACGCCGCGTTCTTGTGCCGTGAGCTGCTCGAGCGCCCAGCAGTAATACATCGCCGCGTTCGAGCCATACACCCGTGGCGATAACCCGGGCCCGCGACAAAGAGCGGCGATCACCGGCGCCAGCGCGTCATCGATCAGCGATGAAAAATCATGCCCGGTGCCGGGCGCACCCAATGGCGGTGCCGCAAACACGAAGCGCGTCGGCGTGCCGTCGGTGTCGATATCGAAACCCGCCGGGTGTGCGGTGAAATCGATGCGCCGATTCAGGCTGCACTGCAGCACCACGCTGGGGATGATCAAGCGCGCGAACACCCATTTCGACCACTGCGAAGCGATCGCGCGGCGCTCCTGTGCATCGTTGGCGGCGCCGTGCGCGGCCAGCAGATCGCCCAGCACGGCAGGGTCGGCCAGCGCTGCCCGGCCGTGCGTCGGCGTTACTCGGTCATCGACAACGAAAAGGCCGGCGGCAAACGCCAGTTGATCGTGGAAACACTCGCCGTGCATGACGCCGCACAGTCACAGATGAGAATGATTATCGATACGGTACGCCGATCGGGCGTCTGGGCCAAACGCGTTTGTATCGATTTATCTGACATGGCGTATTGTCAGATTATCCGAAGATTGCTATTTTCAGAAAATAAAGGGCGCATGCAGCGCACTCGTTTCCCACGCGACGGAGGTCGCCATGGCCGTCACCAGTCTTTTCACCCGACTCAATCCGCTGGCTCCCAAGTCCGTGGATACCGATATGGACATCGCCATCGTGGGCGCCGGTTTCTCCGGGCTCGGCATGGCCATTCAGCTCAAGGAAGCCGGTATCGAGAACTTCACGATTCTCGAGCGCGCGGCCGAGGTCGGTGGTACCTGGCGGGACAATCACTATCCCGGTGCGGCCTGTGACGTGGCGTCGCATCTGTATTCATATTCCTTCGAGCAGAACCCGAACTGGTCACGCGCGTTCGGCCAGCAGCCGGAAATCTTCGACTACATCAAGCGCACAGCCGCCAAATACGATCTGTACAAGCACATCCGTTTCAACACCTCGATCGTCAAATCCTGGTTCAACGAGGATGAAGGCCGCTGGCACGCCCAGACCGCCGACGGCGAAGAGCTGACCGCCCAGGTCGTGGTTTCGGCCGTGGGTGCACTGTCTGACCCGGCCTATCCGAAGATTCCCGGCCTGGATGATTTCCAGGGCAAGCTCATGCATACCGCCCAGTGGGACGACGATTACGATCTCGGCGGCAAGCGCGTGGCCGTGATCGGCTCCGGGGCCTCGGCCATTCAGGTCGTGCCCGAGGTACAGAAAGCCGCGGCCCAGATGACCGTCTTTCAGCGCACGCCCTCATGGATCATGCCCAAGCCCGACCGGCCGATCCCGGAGAAAGAGCAGGAGGAATACGCCGAGCGCCCCTTCAAGCTGCACAAGCGCCGCTTTCGTATCTACTGGATGAGCGAGCTGTTCGCGCCGTTCATCATCTCCAACAAGAAATTCTTCAAGACCCAGGCCGAGAAGATGGCCAAGCAGCACATCCGCAAGCAGGTCAAGGATCGTGACTTCCAGAAAGCCGTCACGCCCGACTATGCGATCGGCTGCAAGCGCATTCTGATCTCCAACGACTGGTATCCGGCCATCCAGGCCGACAACGCCGAGCTGATCGCTGACGGCCCGGCCGAGATCAAGGCCAACAGCATCGTGCTGAAAGACGGGCGCGAGATCGAGATCGATGCCATCGTCTGTGCCACCGGCTTCAAAGTGCCCTCCAAAGCCGCACCGTTCCAGGTTCAGGGCCTGAACGGGCTGGACATGAACGACGCCTGGGACGACGGCGCCGAGGCCTACAAGGGCGTGGCGGTCTCCGGTTTTCCGAACCTGTTCTTCCTGATGGGCCCCAACACCGGCCCGAGCCATACCTCGGTACTGGCCTTCACCGAAATGCAGATGGAGTACATCGGCAAGGCGGTGGGCCACATGGCTCGTAACAACTTGAAATGGATCGACGTGAAGAAAAGCGTGCAGGATCGCTTCAATCGCGGTATCCAGAAGCGCATGGAAAACACCTCGTGGACGTCCGGCTGCAACAGCTGGTACCTGACCGACTCCGGCAAGAACACCACGCTGTATCCCGGTTTCAACTGGGAATATCGCGTACGGCTCTGGCTGTTCCGGCCCAGTGAGTATCACGAGCAGCCGGCCGACAAGAGCAAGAAGAACAAGGCGGCATAACGAGCCTGTGGCAGGCAGAAGTCCGGGCCATCGGCCCGGGCTTTTCTGTGTCGAGCGTGCCGGTTGTCAACGATCAATCATCGCTGGCCCGAAGCGCGCGCCAGGCGGGTTGGCGGCGCACGTCACCCAGCGCGGCCACACCGGCCGTCGCAATGCCGAAAACCGCCAGGCTGAGGGCAATAAGCCAGATGCCCGGGCGGGCGTGATAAGCCACGTGCAGGGCTTGGCTGGCGATCAGGCGGGCGGCGATCTGGCCGGCGAATGCGGCCGGCAGCGCGGCCAGGGCGCCCAGAATCAAGCACTCGGTCCAGGCGGCGCGGCGCAGGCGCGCCGAGGTGGCTCCCAGCGCCCGGAGCACGGCGGCCTCGCGCCGGCGTTCATCGCGGTGGATGCTCATGGCAGCGATCAGCACCACCAGCCCCGCGGCCAGGGTAAAGCCAAAGACCAGTTCCACGGCCAGGCTCACGCGCTCGACCAACGTGCCCAGCCGGGCCAGCAGCGCGCCGATATCGATCACGTTGAGGTTGGGAAACGCCTCGACCAGCCCGGCCATCACGTCGTCGCGCCCGGCCGGTAGATAGAAGCTCGTGATCCAGCTTTCGCCGTAGCGATCCAGCGTGCCCGGGCGAAACAGAATGAAGAAATTGGGCTGCAGGCTGGACCAGTCGATATGACGAATACTGATGACCTCGCCGGTGAGCGGCTGCCCGGCGATATCGAAGGTCAAGCGATCCCCCAGCCCGATATCCAGCCGCCGCGCCACGGAATCGGCAATCGACATGGCCGGCGGCGCATCGTCGGCGCGCGGGGCCATGCCGGGCCACCACGCGCCGGTGGTCAGCGTGTTGTCGGCCTTGAGCGACTCGGTCCACGATAGATTGAGCGCGCGCTCGGCCAGCCGCCCGGCACGTTCGATGGTCTGCGGGTGCTCGGCCAGCGGCGCGCCGTCGATCGCGGCAAGCCGTGCCCGCACGATGGGATAGAACACGGGCGAGGCGATATCGCGCGCGGCGACAAACGCACGAATCGGGCCGCGCTGATCGGCTTCAACGTTGATCACGAAACGGTTGGGCGCGTCATTGGCCACCTGGGTCTGCCAGCCGGCCAGCAGATCGCCGCGCACGATCACCAGCACGAAGATCACCGTCAGCCCAAGCCCCAATGCCACGCTCTGAATGACCGTGGGCCCACGCCGGCGCAGCAGGCCATCGATACCCAGCCGCGTGGCCGGCGAAAGCCGCGTATCCAGCGCGCCGCGCAGCCGGGCCAGGCCGGCCAGCAGCGCCGTGACGACGAGCGCGAACGACGCGGCGGCCACGCCCAGCCCGCCGAGCACCCACAGGCTCAGACGCCAGTCGCCCGTCGCCGCGATGGCCAGCAGCGCAAGCGCGGCGACCGCTGCCACATAGGCCGGCCAGCGGCGTGTGCGTATCGGTGCCACGCTGCCGGCCAGTACCTGCGCCGGCGGCGTGGCCAGCACGCCGGACAGGGCAGGCCAGGCAAAACCGGCCAGTAGCACAGCCACCACGCCGCCTGCCGGCCAGGCCGCGACGATATGCCCGCCCGGCAGGCCCACATCGAACAGGCGCGCCACGATCGCGCCCAGCCCCCGCTGCGCCAGCTCGCCGATCAGGCCGCCAAGTACCAGGCCGATGATGCCCATCAACATCAGCTGGCCGGCCAGGATGCGACGAATCACCCCGCGGGCGGCCCCCAGGGTCTTGTAGAGCGCGATGGTTTCGCGCTGGGCCACGCCGTGGCGAAGTGCCGAGAGCGTGATCGCCACGCCGGCCAATACCACGGCTGAAAGCGCGGCCAGGTTCAAAAACGTGGCGGCCTTGGCCATGGCCGAGGCCAGGCCACGGTTGGCCTCGGTCGGATCCATGATCGACTCGCCCGGGGCAAGCGTTTCCGATAACCGGGCACGCAGATCGTCGCGCGTATCGGCCGGTGCGTTGACGAGCAGGCCGTGATCCAGGCGTGCCGTGGGCCCGGCCAGCCCGGTGGCCGCCAGATCGGCCCGGTTCATGAGAATGCCCGGCGCGGTATCAAACAGCTGCCCGCCGCCGCCCGGCTGGGCATCCAGACGAGCGGCGACGCGCAGTGTTGACCGACCAACGGCTATCGTGTCGCCGATGGCGATATGCAGGCGTGCCAGCACGCCGGCATCCACCCAGAGCGTGCCGGCGGCCGGGCCATGGGCCCGTTCTTTCGTCTGGCCGCTGGCATCGGTGATGGCGATCCTGCCGGTCAGCGGGTAGCGCGTGGGTACGGCGGTGATACGGGCGCGTAGCAACCGATCGCCACGGGCGAGTGCGGTGGTCAGTTGTGTCGTGTGTGCACTGGCTGTTGCCGCCGCGGCCAGCAGGGCGCGTTGTTGTTTGTCCGGCGGGCCGTTCAATTCGAGCTTGAGATCGGCGCCCAGTGTCTGGCCGGCCTCGGCCACAACCGCGGCTTCCACGCGATCGGTCACACGGGTGACGGCCACCACGGCGGCCACGGCCACGATAAGCGCCACGACCAGAATACGGGTGGCGCCGGGCTGGCCCAGGGCCGTGCGTGTGGTCTGGCCGACCAGGCGCGCAACCAGCCGCCATTGCCCGCTCACGAGGCCGCCTCGAGCCGGCCGCCGGTCAGACGCAGGCAGCGATCACAGCGCGCGGCCAGGCTCTCATCATGGGTGACCAGGATGAGCGTCGTCGCGTGGGCTTCGTTCAGCGCGAACAGGCGCGCGATGATCTGTTCGCCCGTGGCGCTGTCGAGATTGCCCGTGGGCTCATCGGCGAACAACAGCGCGGGCTTCGTGGCAAAGGCGCGTGCCAGGGCGACGCGCTGTTGTTCCCCGCCCGAGAGTTGGCGCGGGGTATGCGCGCCGCGGTCGGCCAGGCCCACCTCGGCCAGCAGTTCGGTGGCCCGGGCACGCGCGGCCCCGCGCGGCGTGCCGGCCAGCTCCATGGGCAGGGCGATGTTATCGATCGCACTGGCCCCGGCCAGCAGCTGGAACGACTGAAAGACAAAACCCACGCGCCCGGCCCGCCAGGCCGCGCGTGCGTCCTCGTCCATGACGCCTAGATCCTGGCCAAGCAGCGACAGGTCGCCGTGGCTGGGCTGATCCAGGCCGGCCAGACAGGCCAACAGCGTGGACTTGCCCGAGCCGGAGGTGCCGATGATCGCCAGGCGCTCGCCGCCGGCCACCTCCAGGTTCAGATTCGACAGGATCGTGAGCGGCTGCTGGCCGCTGGTCACGGTCTTGGCTATGTTGGTAGCCGATACTGCCGACGTTGTCGATAGGCTCATCTATGTCTACCTGTCTGAAAAATCCGCTGCCCCTGCGACAGATCATGCGCCGTTGGCTGGTTGTCTGTCTGTTCGTGGCCGCTGCCGGCCTCGCGGGCCAGAGTGTGGCCGCCGAACGTACGATCCTGGTCTTTGGCGATAGCCTGAGCGCGGCCCACGGCATGCCCCAGGCCCAGGGCTGGGTGGCGCTCATGGAAAAACGCCTGGCCGCGCGCGACGCCGATATCCGTGTCGTCAACGCCAGTGTCTCGGGCGAAACCACGGGCGGCGGGCGTAAACGCTTCGACGCGGCCCTGGCCCGCAGCCAGGCCGATATCGTGATTCTGGAACTGGGCGGAAACGACGGTCTACAGGTGCTGGACGTCAAACAGATGCGCACCAACCTGGCCGCGATGATAAAACGCGCCCGCGATGCCGGCGCCAAGGTGCTGTTGCTGGGCATGCGCATACCGCCCAACTACGGCGCGGCGTACGCCAACCGCTTTCACGACGTCTTCGAGCACCTGGCCGAGCAATACGACACCGCCTACGACCCGTTCTTCCTTGAGCCCATCGCCTCTGACCGGTCCAACTTCCAGTCCGACGGGATTCATCCCACGGCGGCTGTCCAGCCGATGCTGGCCAAGCGCGTTCTGGCCGATCTGCAGCCTCTGCTTGAGCGCCAGGGTTCTTGAAGACGCTTATCCGCAGATTACGCAGATTTCACAGATTGAAAAGATAAGGCGGTTGTCCGCCGATGGACGCAGATCACGCCGATGTGGGCTTGGTGGCGCGACTAGATCATGGCCGGACGTGATGCCGGCGGCCGCCAACCGACGGCGAATCAATGAAGACACTTTGTTCTATTGTCTTCATCCAACGCCAAGTGTCAGCCGCGCCGCCGACCGCGACCCCAGACGTGGGCCCGTCCCATACGCCAAGCCCACATCGGCGCAATCTGCCTCCATCGGCGGATAAAAAAGAACAACCCCAACCGGAAAACTACTCGAACCCGGGCGGGCGGCTGATACCGATGCCGGCCGCTTTAAGCGCGCCGGCGAAGGCGATGGTGGTGTGATCGGCCCCGTAGGCGCCGACGATCTGGAGGGCGATGGGCAGGCCCTCGGGTGAGATACCGATCGGCGCGGTGGTGGCCGGCAGGCCGGCGAGTGTCGCCGGGGCGATCCAGCGGAACAGCTGGGTATAGGCCACATCCTGGCCGTCGATCGGGATCTTGCGATCGAACAGGCTGCCCTTGTGCTGGTGTTCGATCGCCGGCACGCCCACCACGGGCATGAGCAGGACATCGTAATCGGCGAAAAACGCTTGCCAGGTCTCGCGTAGGGCCTGGCGAGCCTCGTTGCGCTGGGCCCAGTCGCGATGGGTGTCGGTGGCGCGGGTCGCAAAGCCGCCCAGGGTGCCGCGTTCGGTGCGCTTCAAAAGCCCCATCAGGGCGGCGCCGCGCCGGGCCTTGGTATAGAGCTTGTCCGGCAGGCCGGCGCCGACCAGCGCGTTGAGCAGCCGGTCATACAGATCATAGCTGTCGGCAAAACCGCCGGGTAGCGCGGCCACGGCCGTCGCTGCCGCGCCGTGATCGGTCAGCGCGCTGCGCATGGCTTGAATGGCCGTACCCACGCTCTGGGCGATGGGGGCGAAATCGTCGCCGAAGTAAGACGCGATACGGAAATCCGCCAGCCGCGTGGCCGGGGAGGCCGGCAGGGCGACGTGCCAGGCACTGGCCTCGATGGCCGAAGGGCCGGCCAGCGCATCCAGCATCAGCGACAGGTCGCCCGGATGGCGTGATAGGGGCCCGGCCACGCACAGATCGGGCTCGGCCCGAGTGCCGGGCGGGCCGGGGATATGCCCGCGCATGGGGACCAGCCCGTAGCTTGGTTTGTGCCCATAGATGCCGCACCACGCCGAGGGCGTACGGATGGAGCCGGCCAGATCCGAGCCCAGCTCGATCGGCGTGATGCCCGCGGCCACGGCCGCCGCCGCACCGCCGGATGAGCCGCCCGAGGTGCGGCTCGTATCCCACGGGTTGTTCGTGGTGCCGTAGATATCGTTGTAGGTCTGTACGTCCTGAGCCAGACGCGGGGTGTTGGTCTTACCGAAGACGATGGCGCCAGCGGCTTTCAAACGGGCCACGGCGACCGCGTCGTGCGGGGCCACGTAGTTGGCAAGCCGCGGCTCGCCGACCACCGTTGCCAGGCCCTCGGCCTCGAAGGTGTCCTTGACCGTCATCGGTACGCCGGCCAGCGGGCCCAAAGGCTCGCCGGCGGCCACGGCGGCATCCACGGCGTCTGCGGCTTCGCGGGCGCGTTCGAAGTCTTGCACCACGACCGCATTGAGCGGGGCGTTCAGGGCGTCGTGGCGGGCGATGAAATGCTCGAGTGCGGCGCGCGCCGTGGTCTCGCCCTCCCGGATGGCACGGGCGAGATCGCCGGCAGAGCGGTCATGGATCGTGCTGGCCTGGGTCTCGGTGCTCGTCTGGTTGTTCATGCGCCCTCGCGGGTCGGTTTCTTGTCGGTGGCGGGCCGGGCTTCGGCCGCGGGGGCGTCGATGCCCAACGTATCGGCCAGGGCGCGTCGAAACCGTGCCGGGGCTTCGATGAACGGCAAATGGCCCACGCCGTCGAACAGGATGCGCTGACCGCGGGGCATGGCGGCAACGGCGGCCTTGGACAGTGCGGGGTAATCGCCAAGACGCGCGGCCACGTCTTCGGCGACCAGATCCTTGCCAAGGGCCGTGCGATCCAGCGCGCCCACCATCAGCGTTGTGGGCATGGCCAGATCATCGAACTCGTAGACCACCGGTTCGTTGTAGATCATGTCGTACGTGGCTGCGCCCACCCAGGCCAGGCGTTTCTTGTCCGGGCTGGCGTACATGCCGGCCAGCGTGCGCGCCGGGCCTTCATAGGCCGGTTTCCAGGTGCCGTGGTAGTAGCTTTTTTCCTGATAGGCCTGGATCGCGGCATAGTCTTTTTTCATGTCGCGGGCATACCATGCCGCCATGCCGCGATACGGCACACCCTTGGCTTTCCAGTCCTCAAGCCCGATGGGATCGACCAGCACCAACTGGCTGACCTCACCCGGGACCATCAGGCTGTAGCGCACGGCCAGCATGCCGCCCATCGAATGGCCGAGCACGGTGGCCTCATCGATATCCAGATCGGCCAGCAGCGCGTGCGTGTTGGCGGCCAGATGCGCGAACGTATAGCTATAGGCCCGCGGTTTGTCGGATTTACCGAAGCCGATCTGGTCGGGCACGACCACGCGCCAGCCGTGCTGGGCCAGCCAGGCGGCCGTATCGCCCCAGTAGGCGCCGCCGAAGTTCTTGCCGTGCAGCAGCACGATGACCGGCGCCGAGGCGTCGCCGTCTGCGGGCGGGATATCCATATAGGCCATATCGACTGGGCCGCCGGGCTCATCGAGTGCGAGATGAGAGACCGGATAGGGATAATCATAATCGGCCAGGTCGATGCCCAGCGGGGCAACCGCCGGCTCGGCCGCGGTCGCGCTCGTGCAAAGTGCGCCCGCTGTGAGCAACACCGCGACCAGGCGGCGGATATATCGGCGATCGATCATGCAAGCACCATTGTCGTGAGTCCGATTTTTCGAGCATAGCGCGCATGACTTGAAAAGCCGATGCCCTTGCCAGATATATTGCACACGATATTTTATTGCCGGGAGCACCCGCATGGCCAAGCCCGATCTGTTTCAGCCTTGGGCGATTCGCGACGTCACGTTTCGTAATCGCATCTTTGTCTCGCCGATGTGTCAGTACTCGGCCGAGGACGGCTATCCCAACGATTGGCACTTCGTGCACCTGGGCTCGCGGGCCGTGGGCGGCGCCGGCATGGTCATGCTCGAAGCCACGGCAGTGACACGGGCAGGGCGCATCACGCCGGGCGATCTGGGCATCTGGTCGGATGATCATGTTGCCGAGTTCAAGCGCAACGCGGATTTCATTCGCGCGCAAGGCGCCACGCCCGGCATCCAGTTGGCCCATGCCGGGCGAAAAGCCTCGTGCGTGGCACCCTGGCAAGGCGGCCGGGCGTTGACCGACGACGAAGGCGCCTGGGAAACCATGGCGCCAAGTGCGGTCGCGTTTTCCGATAACGCCCCGGTGCCGCACGCACTTACCACGGATGAGATCGCTGATCTTGTGCAGGCCTTTGTCGACGCGGCCAAGCGCGCGGATGCCGCCGGCATGGATGTCATCGAACTCCACGGCGCCCATGGCTATCTGCTGCACGAGTTCCAGTCACCGCTGGTCAACAAGCGCACGGATGATTACGGCGGCAGCCTGGAAAATCGCTGCCGGTTCTCGCTGGAGGTGGTGCGCGCGGTCAAGGCCGTCTGGCCGGCCAACAAGCCGCTGTTCTTCCGTATCTCGGCCTCGGATTTCGAAGACGGCGGCTGGACCATGGACGACACCGTGGCCTTCGCCCACTGGCTGAAAGAGGCCGGCGTGGACGTGCTGGACTGCTCGGGCGGTGGCAATACGCCGAGCCCGAACATCCCCGTCGGCCCTGGCTACCAGACCGAGTTCGCAGCCCGCGTGAAGCGCGAAGTGGGCCTGGCTACAGGGGCGGTCGGCATGATCGAAGACCCGGTGCAGGCCGAACACGTCATCCATTCCGGCCAGGCCGACTGCGTGCTGCTGGCCCGCGAGATGCTGCGCGACCCGTACTTCCCGCTGACCGCCGCGCGCCGGCTGCACGGTGATGCCTTCGAGCTGGCCGATATTCCCAAGCAGTACGAGCGGGCGTTCAAGTAGGCGTTTACCGGGCTGCGAACCAGCCCGGGTTTCGTGCTAAAAATACCGGTCATTGTTGCGACGAGGGCCGATCGCGCTACATGAGCCGAGCGCAAGAAATCGATATTCAGGTACGAATTCTGATCACGCTGTTCACGGTAACGACCGCCGGCTTGTTCGGCAGCGTTGCAACCGGCTATGTCGCGCTGGTCAATAGCAAATTGTCACTGCTTTGGGGATGCGTGAGCGGGGCGGTGTTATGCAGTTTGATGGGAACCGCGCTCGCGCTCATACTCGTCAATAGAGCCAAAACAGCGCGTGAGGTGTGACAACGATGATCGAATATATCGCGTTCGGCGGGATGGTTGTCCTGACCGTGAGTACTGTTATAGGTATTGCGCTTTATGTGGCGCGTTAGACCGAACACCGCATCGACCGGCGTATCATGAAAGCCCGCATCGATGCGATGCGGGCTTTTTACGGTTGAAGAATAACGGCAGGACGCGAGAACATCGGCATAATGATCGGCTTTGCTGATCGCCGCTTGAAGCGGTACGAGATCGGGTAATGCGTCGTGACGCATGCCTGGAACGCGTCCAATTTTCTGCGCCCGGTATTTGTCTAGCCGTGGAGCGTGGGCAAACGCCAATTTTGAATCTGCGTCATCGGCGGATAACTCTTCAAAGAACGTAGGAGCTATTGCCGTTTCGTATGATTCCGCGCCAAGCGCTCCATAAAATCGACTATGGGCGGCAAGACGAGGCGTAGCACGCGCCTCGCAGTCGTTCTGCGCTAGCGTGCTAAAACGCTGTATTGCCGACGTGTCGTAAATTCTAGGGCGCTTGTCCCGAAGGGTTGGGCCCAAAATCTGGCCATGCCGCTGGCTCACCTTGATCGTGGCACGCCACGACGCTACGGCTCGCGCCTTGCCTGGCCGGATTTTGGACGCCAACGCGGCGCCCGTACGAAACGGCAATAGCCCCTAGCCTCTTAGCCCAAGGTTTCCGAAGAAACGAGCTTGCCGCCTTGATCCACCCAGCGGGTCTCAGCCGTCGCACCCTCGGCGTCGATCGTCAAGGCGACATGATGCCGGCGTGCGCCCTCGGCTTCGATACGCGGCACGCGGGCGGCATTGATGTGCAGGGTGTCGTGGCTGTCGCGCCGGTGGGTACGGCGCCAGGTTTGGCCGTCCTTGCTGCGATGATGCATGTGCCCGGCGACGGTGGCGTGAATGCGATGGCCTGTCTGGCGGGCATAGTCCAGGGCATCGGCCAGATCACGATCGCCGAAATCGCCGCGCTTGGGGTCGAAGTCACAGCCGAAGGGGGCGTCGGGTGCCTCGCCCAGCCCGGCTGGGCCGTTGTGGGCGAGTACGACGAGATCACGCGGGGCGTTATCGATCAGTCGGCACAACGCGTCGCGGCTGCCGGCCAGATCGGTCACGCCGTATACGCGCCGCAGATAATCGGCGAAATAGAGCCGGTCACCGCCCATCGCGTGCGGCCGGGCCATGATCAGGCCAAGTTCGGGTTCAAGTTCGTGCCGGCTATAGCCGCCGAGCGTGATCGGCCCCAGAGCGGCGTCCAGCTCGGCCACGCGCTCGGGCATGCCCAGGGCGGTGAGCCGTGTCAGGCGGGCATGGCCTGACATTTCAGCATAGAGCTGGACCAGCCCGGTGGCATCGTGGTTGCCGGCAATCATGTAGGCCGGCGGGGTGAGTGCGGCCAGTTGGCGCGCCACGGGGAGGGCGCCCACGAAGCGCGGCAGGTCGCCGGTCAGCAGCAGGGCGTCGTAGCCTGCGCGGTTGAAAAAACGCGTGTCGTGCTCGTCCCACGCGCCGTGGATATCGCCGATGATGCCGATCTTCATTGCGCTCTTATACGAAGCGTGGCGGCGTTCGTCAAAACGCGCGACGTTATGCCGCATGGTCGCTCGCCGTACGTCCCTCTAGTCTCGAATACGGACAATACAGACGGGGGATCGTCATGGTAATCAAGGGATACGCACGACTCGTGGCAGGGGCCGTGATCACGGGATGCTGGGTAACGACACAGGCCGCGCCGGTGGCTCCGGCCCCGGCCACGCCGGCCACGACAGCGTCTGAGCCGATCGATCTGGCGCCCGTGGCCGTGCGCGCGCGGGCCAGCGAGGCCGAGATCGTCTCGCCGTTGGTCTTTCCCGATCTGGTCGATACGGCCGAGGTGATGGATAACGTGCCCGGCGGGGCGGCGCTGGATAACGGCGGGTTGGCCGGGCAGGTGCAGTTTCGCGGGCTGACGGGCTATCGCAATCAGGTGACCATCGACGGTATGGGAATCGCCTCGGGCGGGCCGAACTGGATGGATCCGCCGCTGCACTATGCCCCGGCTACCCTGGTGGACAACGTATCGGTCACGCGCGGTATTCCTTCTGTGACGGACAGCGTGGATGCCATCGGCACGACGGTGAATGCCACCACGCGTCGGAGTGAATACGCGCTGGACAGCGACTACGCCGTGCATGGCGGGGCCCAGTCACGTATCGAGAGCGTGAACAACGGCTACGGCCTGGCCGGGCAGGCCAGCGTTGCCAACGAGAACAATCGGCTGGGGGTGACGGCGGCCACCGATCAGGCGTCCAATCTGCGCACTCCCTACGGCGTGTTGAATGCGACCTCTTATGATCGCAAGCAATACGGCATCGACGCCGGCCATCGCGGGCGTTTCGGTGAAACCTCGGCGTTTGTACGCGCCCAGCGCACGGGCGATTCCGGCAACGCCGATCTGCCGCTCGATACCGATTTCTTTCATACCTGGATGGGCCAGCTCGAGCACGAAATCGAGATCGCCGACTGGCAGCTCTCGGGCCAGGTATCGGGCAGTCACGTCGAGCACCGTATGGCCAACGATCTGCTGCGCCCCGCGCCGGATTTTTCGCCCTTGAACGGGGCCACGGCCGACCCGCGCTTTATCCGCGCCCGCAGCCAGCAATACGCCACCGAGCTACGCGCAGCCCATGATCTGGCCGGCGGGCGGGCTACGTTGGGTTTTGACGGACAGTTTGCCCAGCACGATGCCTTCGTGGGCAACCCGGACAACGCAGCCTTTCGGGTCAATAACTTCGACGCGATCCGGCGCAATACCTATAGCGGCTTTGCCCAGTGGGCCGGCGCGCTGGATCGCCTGACCAATAATGTCCTAAGCGATGCTTGGCGCGGCGAGCTGGGCCTGCGCTATACCCATATCGACATGTCGGCCGGGCCGGGCGGCGTGGCCCCCGGCCTGCCTGCACCGGCCCAGCGTCTGGCGGCCGGGTTTGCTGCCACCGATCGTGATCAGGGTGATGACAACATCGATATCGTCGGCAAGCTTTCCCGGGCCTTTGGCGAGCGCTGGCAGGCCAGCCTGGGCCTGGCGCGCAAGACCCGCTCGCCGTATTACATCGAGCGTTACGCCTTCATCCCGCTGGAGGCCTCGGCCGGAGCAGCCGATGGCAACAACGTGATCGGCGATACGGGCCTGGATCCGGAGGTCGCTTATATGGCCGATCTGGGCCTGTCGTTTACCGGTACGCGCTTGAGTGTGTCGCCGCAGGTCTATTATCACCGTATCAACGACTATATCGATGCCGTGGACTTTGACGACACGCCGGGCGTGGTGGATTCCGACGTCGAGCGGGTCTCGCGCGTCAACGGCGATGCCACCCCGCTGCAATATGCCAACGTCCAGGCCGAGATCTACGGCGCGGATATCGCGGCCGCCTATGCGCTGACCGAGCACTGGCAGCTCGACGGTGGTGCCGGCTATACCCGCGGCAAGCGCGTGGACGTCAACGACAATCTTTATCGTATCGCCCCCGGCCACGTACGCGCCCAGCTGACCTGGGCCAACACCGACTGGCAGCTGCGCCTGGCCGAGCGGTATGTCTTTGCCCAGAACGACACGGCCGATTATCGAACCGATGCCAGCGTGGCCGATCCGGCCACCGGCGGCTATGCCTTGACGGATGTCGGCGCGCGTTATCAGGCCAGCGAGGCCGTCTGGGTCGAGGTGGGCGTCGATAATCTGCTGAACCGCGGCTATCGCGATTTTCTGGCCGGTTTCAACCGGGCGGGCAACAGCGCCGTGCCGGTGGGCGCCCGTCTGCCCGGCGCCGGTCGCAATGCCTATGCCACACTGAACTGGTCGTTCTAGAAACATGGGCCGATGACGCCGCGCTCGTTTTTCCAGCTGGTATCGCTGCAGCCGGCCTCTATCCTGCGGCTGCTGGCCGCACTGCGCTATGTTGCCGCGGCCCTGCTGGCCACGGCCCTCGCCCTGATGCTGGCCTTCGGGCTGCATACCGGGCTGGCGGTCTGGGGGCTGCCCCTGCTGCTGCTGGTCTTCAACCAGCGCATCGCCCGGCCCGGCCCGGGGGATATCGATGTTCGGGCCAACCGGGCCCTGGTCGGGCATCTGGTTTTCGACACGGGCGTTCTGTTCGCTTTCTTCTGGGCGATCGGCGGGGCCACCAACCCGTTCGTGTCGTTGTTCCTGTTGCCGGTGGCCTTTGCCGGGGCAGCGCTGGATATTCGCGGCGCGCTGGCAGTGACCGGTGTCTGTGTGGCCGGCTATACGGCGTTGCTGTGGCGCTATCTGTTGCATCTGGGCCATCCCATGACGGTCATCGGCTTCGAACGCCACGTGATCGGCATGTGGGCCACGTTCGTGCTGGCCGCGGGTCTGTTGTTGGTATTTCTGCTGGCGCTGGCCGAACGGGTACGGGCCGGCGAGCGCGAGCTGGCCGCCCAGCGCGAGCGCCTCATGCGCGACGATGCCGTGGTCGGCGTGGCCACGGTGGCCGCCGGGGCCGCGCACGCGCTCAACACGCCGCTGTCCACGATTCTGATCGCCGCGGAATCGCTCCGGGACGAGCCGAATCTGGCCCAAGACGTGCAAGAGGATATCGCGACCATTCATAACCAGGCCGAGCTGGCCGCGCGTGAGCTACGCGCGCTGGTGGCCGCGCGTGATCCGCGGGTACAGGCTACCGTGGCCGCGGAGGTGTTCTTTGACGGCGTGGTCAGCCGCTGGCGTGCCCGGCGGCCCGAGATCGAGCTGGACATGACGGGCTGGCAGCCGTTGGCCGCCACCGCCATACGCAATGACCCCGCGCTGGGCCAGGCCCTGCATAACCTGCTGGATAACGCCGCCGATGCGGCCCTGGCCGCCGGCCTGCCGCGCCTGGCATTGACGCGCCACGAGCAGGCCACGAGCTATGTCATGGCCATCGATGACCCGGGCGCGCCGGATATCGCCCGCCTGGAAGGCCCCGAGACCGGCTCGACCAAGCCGGGCGGGCTGGGCCTGGGGCTCACGCTGGCTCGGGCCAGCCTCGCGCGGATCGGCGCGAAGCTGTCGTTCGAGGCCGCCGACAGCGGCGGCACCCGTACCCGTATCGTGTTCGAAAAGACCGGTCTGGCGCCGATGGACAACGCTTGATATGCAGATTCTGCTCGTTGACGACGACCCTGTATTCAGCCGCACGCTCTCCCGCGCCATGAACCGTCTTGGGCATGAGGTCGAGGCTGTCACGACCCCGGAAGCGGCACTCGAACAGGTGGGCGCCGCCCCGGCGCGTTTTGACGTCGCCGTGGTGGATCTACGCCTGGGTGAGCGCAGCGGGCTGGCCCTGATCGGTCCGTTGCATGCGGCCGCACCTGCCGTGCGGATCCTCATGCTGACCGGCTATGCCAGCATCGCCACCGCGATCGAGGCGATCAAGCAGGGCGCGTTCAATTATCTACCCAAACCGGCCACCGCCCGCCAGATCCTGGCGGCCCTGGACGACACGGCCCCGGAGGCCGCCGCCGAAACCGCCACGCTGAACCCCACCTCGCTGCGCCGGCTGGAATGGGAGCATATCCAGCAGGTGCTGGCTGACCACGACGGCAATATCTCGGCCACCGCCCGGGCGCTGGGCATGCATCGGCGGACTTTGCAGCGCAAACTGGCCAAGCGCCCCACGCGAGAGCGCTGAGCCCGATAGCCCAATCGTTTCTGCACTGGTTGGGCTATACACCGAGATATGGGAAAAGCCGACAAACAGGATAGTCTCGAAGACACTTACGCAAACCAAAGAGTTTTTATGCGCAACAACATCGTTCGTCAGGCTACTTTCGCTGCCAGCCTTGTTTTGGCCCTGGGTCTGGTCGGTTGCGGCCAGAGCAACACCGAAGACAACATGGCCAGCGAAGACGCGGCCACGCCCAACGCCGAGCGCCACGACGATGCCGCGCAGGCCGACGAATCGAGCATGGATCACAGCGACAGCTCGGACATCGCCAACAAGATGGACGAAGCCGCGATCCGCAAGCACATCGTCGACCACACCGTGACCGGTAGCATGAGCACCGGCGGCAACTACGGCGAGTACTACGATCCGAACGGCAAGATTCTGGCCGCCGATTACAGCGCCAAGTGGACCATTGAAGACGACAAGCTGTGCTTCGACTACGGCGACGGCGTGGACTGCTATGTCGCGGCCATGGACGGCCTGGACGTGGTCTGGTACCTGGATGGCGAGAAAGTCGGCACGGGCAGTCTGCAGGAAGGCAACCCGAACGACTTCACCGGCGACGCAGACAGCGAGAACGACAGCGACAGCTGATCACAGGCGGAATTCGCGACATGCACGCCAGAGGGTAACGACATGCTGGGCATCATCATCTTCGCCGTGGCCGCCGTGCCCTTCATCGGCCTGATGATCTTTCTCGGCGTGAAGGTTCTGGGCAGCGATCGCGACGAGCGCTGACTCATGCAGTGCTAATCTAGCGTTCCAGGCGCAAGAGTCGGGGTCTCGATCGAGGCCCCGCTTTTGTATCGAGGATCACGCAAGAGAGCAGGCATGAGCGACGAACGCCAGCGTCAGGCCGATACCGACCCTTCTAACGCACCGCGCCCGGCCGACGGCGGCGGGCCAAGACGCCTGGTCAAACGTGGGGCACGCGAGTATCTGCTGCTGGGCACCGCCCATGTCTCTCGCGCCAGTGCCGATGAAGTGCGCGCCGAGATCGAGACCGGCGACTACGACGAGATCGCCATCGAGCTCTGTGATGCCCGCCACGCCACACTGACCCGCCAGGCCGAAGTTGCCGAGATGGATCTGTTCGCGGTCATCCGTAAAGGCCAGGCCGGAATGGTGGCGGCCAGCCTGGCACTGGGCGCGTATCAGCAACGCCTGGCCGATCAGTTCGGTATCGAGCCGGGGGCGGAAATGCGCGCGGCCATCAATGCCGCCGAGGCCGGCAACACGCCGCTGTCGCTGGTTGATCGTAATATCGGCATCACGCTCAAGCGGGTCTATCGCAATATCCCCTGGTGGCAGCGGGCCACGGTGCTCACCGGTCTGGCCACCAGTCTCGTGTCCTCGGACAAGATCAGCGAGGACGATATCGAGAAGTTGAAGGAGGGCGACATGCTCGAATCCACCTTCAACGAGTTCGCCGCCGAGTCCAGCGCCATGCACGCCGCGCTCATCGATGAGCGCGATCAGTACATGGCCGCCAAGCTGTTGGCCGGCCGGGCGGATGCCGGGCGCACCCTGGTGGTGATTGGGGCCGGGCATCTCAAGGGGCTGGCCGGCTATCTGGAGGCCGGCATGGATGATCCGGCCGCCCGCGTGTCCACGCTCGATACCGTGCCGCCCGGTGCGCGCTGGGTACGCTGGATCCCGTGGATCGTGGTCGCCCTGGTCTTTGCCGGTTTTGCGCTGGGTTTTTCCAAGAGCGCAGGGCTGGGCCAGCAGCTCGTCATCGAGTGGGTCGTCATCAACGGCGCGCTGTCGGCGTTGGGCACGGCGGTCGCACTGGGCCATCCGTTGTCGATCGTGACGGCCTTCATCGCGGCCCCCATCACCTCGCTCAACCCCACCATCGGGGCCGGCATGGTGGTGGCCGCGGCCGAGGTCTGGCTGCGCAAGCCACGCGTGGGTGATTTTTCGACGCTCAAGGCCGATGTCACCTCGCTCAGGGGCTGGTGGCGAAACCGTGTATCGCGCACACTATTGGTGTTTCTGGGGGCCACGCTCGGCTCGGCGGCGGGTACGTATATCGCGGGTTTCCGGATCGTGGGGCAATTGTTCGGCTGATCAATTGACGAGGACCGATGCAGCGCGGGGGACTACAACGGCTGGGGCTTACACTGGGGCTATGGGCCGGGGTGGCCACAGCACAGCCGGGGATCGAGGGCACGCTAGGCCAGTCCTCGACAATCATTGAAGCACTCGGCCAGCGCGGGATCACGCTGGATATTTCGATCATCGGTGATCATTCGACCGTACTCGAAGGCGGCCGCAATCCGCGATCCAGCGCGGACCGGGTGCTGGCCCAGGCCGGCCTCATCATCGATACGGACAAGGCGGTGGGCCTGCCGGGCGGCACGCTGACAATCAACTATCTGGGGTTTCACGGCGACGACGGTTCGATCGATACCGGCGATACCCAGGTCTACTCGAATATCGATGGCCCATCCTTCGATGCGCTGTACTCGCTCTGGTACCAACAGGATCTGATCGACGATCAGCTGGCCATCAAGTTCGGCAAGATGGACGCGAACTCGGATTTCGCCTACGTGCTCAACGGCACGGCCTTCATCAATTCCTCACCCGGGTTTTCTCCGACGATTATGGGCTTTCCGTCGTATCCGGACCCGTCGACGGCGATCAATATCTTCTGGCGCGACAAGCACGGGCCGTATATCGGGGCCGGCGTTTATGACGGGGCGACGCAAAACCGCCTGAATACCGGCACGCGCGGGCCGTCCAGCTTCTTCGGCGCGCCGAACGCCACCTTCTATATCGCCGAAGTGGGCACGAGCTACATGATCGGCCAGGAGCGAGGGCGTATCGGTGTGGGCTACTGGCATCACTCGGGACGTTTCACGGATATCACGACCGGCGCCAATCGACGTGCCGACGGCTCGTACCTGGTCTGGGATCAGGGCATCTATTCCAGCCCCAACGATATGACCGCGGTGGATGTCTTTGCCCAGTACGCCAAGACAGACGATGCGATCAGCGCCATCGATACCCATATCGCCGGAGGGGCCGAGTTCACCGGGCTGCTGAACGGCCGGCCCAAGGACATCAGCGGGCTGATGGCCAGCTATGTCGGCTTTTCCGATGCGCCGGGAGCGGGTTTCGTGGCTGATTACGAACTGGCCGTGGAGGCGTTCTACGGAATCCGGCCGGTGCCCTGGTTCGAGCTCAAGCCGGATATGCAGTACATCATCAACCCCGGCGGGCGTGGCATCGACGATGCGCTGGTGGGCACGCTGCGGGCACGGCTGGCTTTTTGATTCGAGCCTAGTCGCCACCGGCCCGGCGTGACTGATCCAGCCCCAGCACGGTCTCGGCGATGGATTCGGTGGTGGCCAGGGTATCGATGGTGCCGGTACGTAGCGCCCCCAGAATACCGCCGACCTTGGTCGGCTCGCTGGCGGTCGCGATCACGTCGGGAATATGGCGCAGATGCTCGATGGTCAGCCCGATCACCCGGCCGACCAGCGGCGTGTCGGCCAGGGCGCCGTCCATGTCGATGAAGTCATAGCCCATGATGTCGCCCACCACGCCCAGCCGGCGTACGGCGTTGATCTCTTCCTGGGTGAACCAGCCCATGCGCACCATGTTGCTGTCTTCCAGGATATCGCCCACGCCCACCAGCGCCATGTCGGCCTGCTGGGCGCGCGTGAGTGATTGGCGCACGGTGTCGTTGGCCATCAGCGCATCACGGGTATCACGGTTGGCCACGATGGCCGGGGCATAGAGGGTCACGCTCTCGCCGCCGAAGCGCTCGGCGAAGCGCCGACAGGTCTGGTCGGCGTTCATCGCCTCACCGCCCCGATACGAGCCGCCAATCGCACACACGAACGTGCAATGTCGATGCTGACGGGCCACGACTTGGCGCGGCACAGCCGAGACGTTACGCCCCATGCCCACGGCGACCACGCTGGTATCGCCAAGCCGCTGATCAAGATAGCGCGCGACCAGGCCGGCCAATAGCTCGCGCTGACGCTCGGCGTCGCGATGATCGACCGAGATGATCGCGCGCTTGATACCAAAACGCGCGATCAGAGCCTGTTCCAGGGCCGCCGTACGATCCGGCGGGTGCGACAGGCGCACGCAGATCTCGACGATGCCCTCGGAGACCGCGCGCTTGAGCAGGCGGCCGATCTTCACCCGCGACACATCGAAGCGCTGGGCCAGCGCTTCCTGGGTCCAGCCGTCGATGTGATAGAGCTTGGCCAGTTCGGTCAGTTCGTCGGCGGTCATCGGCAGCTCGCGGGAAATCGACGTGTTCATGTGAACACGCCTTGAACGCATGTTCTTGGTCAGTCGATCCTACGTCCATTCCGGTAGAAAGCCAATCGCCGCCGTGCTTGTGACGGGGCAACGACGCAAGTGCCTGCGAGGGATCGGTTTCAGGCTTAGACCAAAGTCTAGGCCTGGAACGGCCGGTTTCAATTGATCTCGCTCTGGGGCCGGCCTACCATCAATCTTAAGAAAACAAATGAATACGCGATGATCAAATGTTCATCGCGTCGATCGAGCGGCACGGCCGGCCCGGCCGCGGATGAACCCAGGAGATCACGATGTCGGACGTCATGGAACGCGCTGAAACCAAGCAGCCCACGGGCGAGATCCCGAAGACCATGCAAGCCGTGGTCTGCTACGTGCCGGGCGACTATCGACTGGAAGAGGTCGAGGTGCCCACGCCCGGCCCGGGCGAGATCCTGTGCCGCGTGGAGCTGGTGGGCATCTGCATGTCCGACGTGAAAGTGTTCCACGGTGCGCCTTCGTTCTGGGGCGACGACACCCAGCCACGCTACGTCAAGCCGCCGATGATTCCGGGGCATGAGTTCGTCTGTCACGTGGTCGCCCTCGGCGAAGGCGCGGGTGAGGCCAAGAACGTCAAGATCGGCGATCGCGTGATCTCCGAGCAGATCGTGCCCTGCTGGGATTGTCGCTTCTGTAACCGCGGCCAGTACTGGATGTGCGACAAGCACGATCTCTACGGCTTCCAGTCCAACGTCAACGGCGCGTTTGCCCAGTACATGATCTTCACCAAGGAAGGCATCGTGCATCAGGTGCCCCATGAGGTGCCGGCCGAGGAAGCCGTGCTGGTCGAGCCTCTGGCCTGCTCGTTGCACGCCGCGGACCGCGCCCAGGTCACCCCCGACGATGTCGTCGTGGTGGCCGGGGCCGGCACGCTGGGGCTGGGCATCATCGGCCAGATCGCGCTGTCCAACCCCAAGAAACTGATCGTGCTCGACATGAAGCCCGATCGCGAGAAGTTCGCCATGCAGATGGGAGCCGACGAGGTCTGGAACCCGGCCGAGGTGGATGTCTATCAGAAGATCAAGGACATCACCGAAGGCTATGGCTGTGACATCTACGTGGAGGCCACCGGCCACCACGCGGCGGTCAACCAGGGCATCCACATGCTGCGCAAGCTGGGGCGGTTCGTGGAGTTCTCGGTCTTTGGCAGCGAGGTCACGCTTGACTGGTCGATCATCAGTGATCGCAAGGAGCTCGACATCCTGGGCTCGCATCTGGGGCCTTATACCTATCCGCGGGCCATCGATTTCGTGGCCACCCGCAAGCTCGATATGCGCGGCGTGGTGACCCATACCTATCCCATGTCCAGGTTCCATGAAGCGCTCGAGGTCATGGAAAAAGGCGATCAATCAATGAAGGTCGCGATCGATCCGCATAACTGATCCGGCCGGTGCGTCTGATCCAGCGATTTCCAGACTAGCCAGACAGGCCGCGGGGTCGAAGCCGTGGTCGGTCACCCGGGGCAGATGCCCCGGTTTTATTCAACGACGGCCCGCAGGGTAGTGACATGACAACGGCGACAAAGACGCAGGCCCAGAACCAGCGCCGGTCCGGTCTATCGCCGGCTGCCAAGCGGGGCATCGGTATTGGCGTGGTGGCAGCACTCATCGTCGTGATGGGCCTGGACACCACGTTTGTTTCAAACACGGGCGACAGCGCGGCCGTTGATGCCGGCTTCTCGCCCGAGGCTTATGGCGAAAAGACGTTCCCGGAAATCAAGAAGACCGTGACCCAGCGCGCCGCGCCGGCTCCGAAGCTGGCCCAGGCGCTTTCCGATGACGAAGATGCGGCGATTGCCGACTACGGCGTGGAAGGGGCGGTTGCCCCCGTGCTGTCGGTTGAAGCCACGGGGACGGTCGAATCCTGCGACGGCGGTATCTGCACGCTCGACGTGGCCGATATGCCGGAAGGCCAGGTCATGCGGGTGCAGGTCGGCCCGGCCGTCAACGGCACCGCGCTGCGCGACGGGGCTGGCGGCATCGCCTTTGGCGATTTCAAGAACCAGATCGAGTATCAAAACGCCGCCGCCGGCATCAATAACGCCATGAAAGAAGCGATCCTCTCCGATCTGGATCGCGACGCGTTGCCCGGCCAACAGCTGCACGTGATCGGTGTGTTCCAGCGCATCATCCCGAACAACTGGCTGATCACGCCGGTGGCGCTGGAGACCGGCGCATGAGTGTGGCCGCCCCCGACATCGACGCCAATCCCGTGCTCTCGGCGCGTGACGTCGTCAAGCACTATGGCGGCGTGCAGGCCTTGAAGGGCGTGGATTTCGATATCTACCCCGGCACGGTGACCACGCTGTTCGGTGAGAACGGCGCAGGCAAATCCACGCTGATGAAGATCCTGTCCGGCGTGGAGCAGCCGACCGCCGGCCAGTTGATCCTCGACGGCGCGCCGGTGGTCTTCACCTCGACGGTGGATGCCCGAGACCGCGGTATTTCGATCATCCATCAGGAGCTGTCGCTGTCACCCAACATGTCGGTGGCCGACAATATCTTCATGGGCCGCGAGATCCTGCGCTTCGGCCAGGTCGATTATCGCGAGCAGGCCCGCCAGGCCGCGGCGCTGATGACCGAGCTGGAAGAGGATATCGACCCGGCCACACCGGTCGGCGAGCTGCGCGTGGGCCAGCAACAGATCGTGGAGATCGCCCGCGCGCTGTCGGCCCGTTCGCGCATCCTGATCATGGACGAGCCCACCTCGGCGCTGTCGGCCGCCGAGATCGAGGTGTTGTTCAAGGTCATCCACGACTTGACCGAACGCGGCGTGGCCATCGTCTATATCTCGCATCACCTGGAAGAAGCGCTGGAGATCACCGATTATGCGGTGGTTCTGCGCGACGGGGCGATGACCGCCAACGAAGTGCGTGCCCATATCGATCTGGCCTGGATCGTGCGCCATATGGTGGGCGATCACTATGATCTGGGCAGTCCGCCGGACGGCTATGACTTTGGCGATACGGCCCTGGCGGTCGAAGGCTTGTCGGTTGCAGATGCCACCAAGGCCGACCGGCTGGCGGTCGAGAATCTTGATTTATCGGTCGCCGCCGGCGAAATCGTGTGTATCTACGGTCTGATGGGCGCCGGGCGCACTGAACTGCTCGAAACCCTGGCCGGCAATACCGCGGCCCGCACGGGCACGATCCGCCTGGCCGGCGCTGAAATCAGCCATCGATCAATCGCCCAGCGTATTGCCGCCGGCCTGTGCCTGGTGCCGGAAGATCGTCAGCGCGACGGCCTGGTCCAGACCTTGAGCGTGGGGCGTAATCTTTCGCTGGCCAGCATTCCGGAATTCATCAAGCGCCTGTTCGTGTCGAACAACACCGAGCGCGGGCTGGTCGATGACGGTATTCGCGACGTACACGTGAAGACCGACGGCCCGGATGCGGCCATCGGCTCCTTGTCCGGCGGCAATCAACAGAAAGTCGTCATCGGCAAGATGCTGGCCACCCGGCCCAACGTGATCCTGCTGGACGAGCCCAGCCGCGGCATCGATATCGGCGCCAAGGCCGAGGTGTTCAAGCTGCTGGCCGAGCGGGCGCGCCAGGGTGTGGCGGTCGTGTACTCCACGTCGGAGGTCAGCGAATGCCTGTCGATCGCGCATCGCATCATCGTGATGTCGCGCGGGCGCATCGTGGCCGAATTCGGCCCGGATACCACACAGGAAGCCATCATGGCGGCCTCGGGCGAGTCCGCCTGAGGAGCAACTGCCACATGTATTTCAAACGAGGGCGTCATGGCCAAGACTGACTCATCCACCGACGGCCGCGGCCGTATCGATTTCTTGGCGCTACTGCTGGAAGGCCGGGCGTTTTTCGGCCTGGTGGCCATCATCATCGTGTTTTCGTTCCTGTCGCCGAACTATTTCACGGTCGACAACCTGCTGACGATGACCTCGCACGTGGCGATCTTCGGCCTGTTGGGGCTGGGCATGCTGCTGGTGATTCTCACCGGCGGGATCGATCTGTCGGTGGGCTCCACCCTGGGCCTGTGCGGGGTGATGACCGGGTTTTTCATCCACGGCATCGATCTCGGCCCGCTGGGCTATACCGCTTATCCCTCGATCTGGGTGGTAGGGCTTCTGGTCTGCGGCGTGGGCGCGCTGGTGGGCCTGGTCAACGGCGTGCTGGTGGCTTATTTCAAGGTGCCCTCGTTCGTGGCCACGCTGGGCGCGCTGTATGCCGTGCGCGGTATCGCGCTGCTGATCACCAACGGGCTGACCTATAACAACCTGGGCGGCAGCGAAAAACTGGGCAACACCGGGCTGGACTGGCTAGGCTTCAATCGCCTGCTCGATATTCCGGTCGGCGTGATCATCATGGCCGTGGTGGCCATCGTGCTTTCGATCACGCTCAACCGCACGGCCTTTGGCCGCTGGCTGTATGCCACCGGCGGCAACGCCCGGGCCGCGCGCCTGTCCGGCGTGCCCACGCAGTTCGTCACCGTCATGGTCTTTGTATTGTCCGGCGTGTGTGCCGCCATCGCCGGGCTGGTGCTGACCTCCCAGCTGACCTCGGCCGGGCCCACCGCCGGTACGACCTATGAGCTGACCGCCATCGCCACCGTGGTAATCGGCGGCGCGGCACTGGCCGGCGGTATCGGCAACGTACGCGGCACGTTGCTGGGTGCCTTCGTCATCGGCTTTTTGTCCGATGGCCTGGTCATTGTGGGCGTATCCAACTACTGGCAGATGGTCTTCACCGGTGTCGTGATCGTGCTGGCCGTGCTGCTGAACTCCATCGATACCAAGAAACGGCGTCGTCCGGCCAAGGCTGGCGACAAGCCGTCAAAACCAGCTGATTCCGCGAGTGATGCGAAAACGCCCACCGCCACGCAGACCTCGTAATCGGCATCTGAAAACAGCAACGACATAACCACCGCGAAGAGGAGAGACCCATGTTCGCTAAAAAACTAGCCACCCTGGCCGGCGTTGCCGTCATCGGCATCAGTGCACTGGCCAGCGTCAGCACGGCCAGTGCGGCCGACAAGCTGATGACGATCATCGTCAATAACCCGTCCAACCCCTACTGGCAGACCGAGGGCAACGTAGCCGCCGACGAGGCCAAGCGCCTGGGCTACAAGGCCAACGTCGTGGCCCACAACGGGGATACCAACACCGAGCGCAACCAGATCGATACCGCCATCACCAACCACTCGGCGGCCATCATCCTGGATCCGGCCAACGCCGACGGCTCGATCGGCTCGGTCAAGAAAGCCGTGGCCGCGGATATTCCGGTGATCATCGTCAACGCCGAGATCAACGAACAAGGCCTGGCCAAGGCCCAGCTCGTCTCCAATAACGCCCAGGGTGCCGCCCTCGGTGCCATGCAGTGGATCAAGGCGATGGGCACCACCGATGCCAACTACGCCGAGTTGAAGGGCCCGCCCTCGGACAACAACGCCGCGACCCGTGCCAACGGTTACAAGACCGTGCTGTCGCAGTATCCGGGCCTGAAGCAGGTCGCCTCCCAGGTTGCCAGCTGGGATCGCACCCAGGGCCACAACAAGATGCAGGGCATGCTCCAGGCCAACCCGAATATCAAGGGCGTGATCTCGGGCAACGACGACATGGCCCTTGGTGCCATCTCGGCGCTCAAGGAAGCCGGCAAGCTCGACCAGGTCACGGTTGGCGGTTTCGACGGCTCGCCCGCGGCCATCGACTCCATCAAGGCCGGTGAGTTGGCTTATACCGTGCTTCAGCCGGTCGCCGTGTTCGCCAAGCAGGCAGTCCAGCAGGCCGATCACTACATCAAGAACGGCAACACCGGCGTGAAAAAAGAAAAGCAGCTCTTTGACTGCATCCTGATCACCCAGGACAAGGCCGACGACTTCGTCGCCCCCTTCACGCTGGCCAGCATGACCGACGACGCCAAGTAAGTTTCATCGTCAGGGTTGCCGGCAGGTCATGATGATCTGCCGGCTTTTTTTCGCGGAGACGTCATGAGTTATCTCTTCAACAAGCCGGCCGATTTCGTCGATGAATCCATCGACGGCTTCGTGGCCGCCAATCCCGATCTGGTCCAGCGCGTGCCCGGCGGCGTGGTACGGGCCACCGTGACCCCGCCCGGCGAGGTCGCTATCGTCATCGGCGGTGGCTCGGGCCATTATCCGGCCTTTGCCGGCCTGGTGGGCGAGGGCCTGGCCCACGGTGCAGCCATGGGCAATATCTTTGCCTCGCCCTCGGCCCAGCAGATCTATTCCGTGGCCAAGGCGGCGGCCTCGGACGCCGGCGTGATCCTGTCGTTTGGCAACTACGCGGGCGACGTGCTCAATTTCGGCATCGCCGCCGAGCGCTTGAAGGCCGAGGGCATTCCGGCGCGTTGCCTGGCCGTGACCGACGATGTCTGCAGCGGGCCGGCCGAACGGCCCGCCGAGCGGCGTGGCATCGCCGGGGATCTGACGGTCTTCCGCGCGCTGGCCTACGCCGCCGAGCGCGGCGATGACATGGACACGGTCTTTGACTTTGCCATGCGTGCCAATGACCTGACCCGCTCATTTGGCGTGGCGTTTTCTGGCTGCACACTGCCGGGCGCGGCCGAGCCGTTGTTCACCGTACCCGAGGGGCGCATGGGCGTGGGCATGGGCATCCACGGCGAGCCGGGTATTGACGAAATTGATCTGCCGAGCGCCCACGAGCTGGGCGTCATGCTGGTCGAGCGGCTGTTGGAAGAACGCCCGACCGGGCTCGTACGCGCCGGCAATCCCCGTGTGGGCGTAATGCTCAACGGGCTGGGCGCGGTCAAGTACGAAGAGCTGTTCGTGCTCTACAAGAGCGTGGCCGCTGAGCTTGAAGCGGCCGGGCTGACCGTTATCAACCCGGAAGTCGGCGAGCTGGTCACCAGCTTCGAGATGGCCGGTGTCTCACTCACCCTGTTCTGGCTGGACGACGAAATGGAAGCCGTCTGGACATCAAGCGCCCAGACCCCGGCCTATAACCGCTTCGACACGCCGATCTCCGGCACGCGGCGTGAGGCCGAGGCAACAACCCTGGCCGAGCTGGATGCCGCCGTGCCCGAGGCCAGCGCGATCTCGAAGGACGAGGCACCGGGCGTACTCGCCGTCATCGAGGCCATCCACGCCGAGATCGAACAAGAGGCTGACGCGTTGGGCAAGCTCGATGCCATTTCCGGCGACGGCGATCATGGCATCGGCATGCATACCGGCGTACAGGCCGCGCTCACGGCAGCCCGCACGGCGGTTGATGCCGGCTGCGGCGCGGGCACGGTGCTCGAGCGCGCCGGTGACGCCTGGGCCAACGAGGCCGGCGGCACGTCGGGTGCGCTCTGGGGCCTGGGGCTGCGTACCCTGGGCGCTCGTCTGGGCGATCAAGAACCGGTCAAGGCGCCGGCCGTGGCGGCCGGCGTGCACGACGCTGTAGATGCCATCCAGCGCCTGGGCGGGGCCCGCGCGGGCGACAAGACCCTGATCGATGCCATGCAGCCGTTTGCCGAGCACCTGATGGCCGAGGTCGAGGCCGGCAAGTCGCTGCGCGAGGCCTGGCAGACCGCCAGCCACGCCGCAGCCGATGCCGCCAAGGCCACCGCCGATCTGAAACCCAAACTCGGCCGGGCCAAGAACCACAGCGACAAGAGCGTCGGCCATCCCGACCCGGGCGCCGTATCGTTCGCCCTGATCACGGCCGCCGCCGGCGCGACCCTGGCACAACTGAAAGAGCGTTCTTCATGAGTAATCCCCTGCGTATCATCATCGGCTCCGACGAAGCCGGCTATCATTACAAGGAAGCCCTGAAAGCCGACATGCAGGCCAGCGCCGATGTGGCCTCGGTCGAGGACATGGGCGTGGACGAGGCGGCCAAGACGCCGTATCCCACGGTGGCTATTGCGGCCGCCCACAAGATCGCCGCCGGCGAAGCCGACCGGGCGCTGCTGATCTGTGGCACCGGCCTGGGCGTGGCCATCTCGGCCAACAAGGTCGAGGGCATCCGGGCCGTCACCGCCCACGACGGCTACTCCGTCGAGCGCGCCATCAAATCCAACAATGCCCAGGTGCTGTGTTTCGGCGAGCGCGTGGTGGGCCTGGAGCTGGCCCGCAAGCTGGCCGCCGAGTGGCTGACCTATCGTTTCGATCCCGAGTCGTCCTCGGCCAAGAAGGTCGCGGTGATCGACAACTACGAAAAGACCGGGGATGCCAGCCCTGTCGAATAAGATCATCATCGGCGTCTCGTTCAAGCTCTACCTGAGCCGGGGCGAGACGCGCGAGTGGTGCCGGCGCGCGGGCGAGATCGCCCGCGCGCATCCGGCCGTGTCCGGCGGCGATCTTGAACTCGTCATCTTTCCGACACTGCCCGCGATGGAGACATCGATGGCCGCGGTGGATGAAGCGCCGGTGGCCTTCGGCGCCCAGGATCTGTTCTGGGAAGATCGCGGGGCCTATACCGGGGCCATCAGCGGGGCCGATCTGGCCGACATGGGCGCCCGCTACGCTGAAATCGGTCACGCCGAGCGCCGGGCCGTGTTCGGCGAAACCGATGGCGTGATTGCCCAGAAAGTCGCCGCGGCCGTGCGTAACGGCCTCACGCCGTGGCTTTGTATCGGCGAGCCCGAAAACGGTGAGCCCGACACGGCGGCCGCATTCTGTATCGCGCAGCTCGAGGCCTCGTTGGCCACACTCGATACGCCTACCGATATCGTGGTGGCTTATGAACCCGTCTGGGCGATCGGCCAGGCCGAGGCGGCCGACGCGGGGCATATTCAGCACGTGGCCCAAGCGCTTGCGGCAAGGCTCGCCGACGATTCGCGCATCACCCACGCACGCGTCGTCTACGGCGGCAGCGCCCAGGTCGGCACGCTGGCGGCGTTGAACGGCGCCGTGGACGGGTTGTTCCTGGGCCGGTTCGCCCACGACACGGCGGCCTTCGCCGCGATTCTGGACGAGGCCGCGGCCCTGATCGCCGACTGATCGCGTCTCAGTCGCCGACGGCTTCGGCAAGCTGGGTGAAACCCGGCATACCGCTACGCGCACCGGCCCGGCCGACCGACAGGCCGCCGGCCGCCACGGCCCAACGCACCGCCTCGCGGATCGATTTGTCCTGGCTGCGCGCCCAGGCGAATACGCCGGCAAAGGTGTCACCCGCGCCGGTGGTATCAACGACCTCGGCGGCCGCACCGGCCACATGGCCGCCTGCATCCTCAGCCGTTTCATCGCGCGCCTGCCAGGTCGCCCCGTCCGCGCCGAGCGTGATCACCACGCCCACTGCGTACGTGGCCGCCAGATCCGCGGCCAACGCCCGGGCCGCGGTAACGTCGGCGGGCACCGCGACCTCCCCGATCAGGGCGGCCTCCGCGGCGTTCACGATCAACCAATCCAGCGCGTCGAGCGCGTAGGGCGACAACGAGGCCGCGGGGGCCGCGTTCAGCATCGTCTCGGCGCCGTACAGGCGCCCGGCCATCAACGCGGCATTCACGAAGGCGGGCGGGGTTTCAAGCTGCGTGAGTACCACGCGGGCACCGCCGAACACGGTTTCTGCGTCCTCGATCACGCCCAGTTTTTCATTGGCGCCGGGCACCACGATGATGCAGTTCTCACCGGCAGAATCCACGCTGATCATCGCGATGCCGCTGGCCCCGCCGAGTGTAGACAGGGCCGACGTATCGATCTGTTCCGCTTCGAGAGTCGTGCGAATCCGTGCGCCGAAATCATCGGCCCCGACCGCACCCACGAAGCGTACCCGGCTGCCCATGCGGGCAGCGGCCACGGCCTGATTCGCGCCCTTGCCACCGTCGTGAACCGCATAACCCTCGGCGATCAACGTCTCGCCCGGCGCCGGCTGATGATCCACGCGGGCAACGAGATCGATATTGGCACTACCGGCGACGATAATCATGGGCGTTCCAGACGTTTGGAAAGAGTGCTATTGCACCATGACGGCTTGGTTCTGTCGCGCTGTTCACATCCAACCGGCTAATAACAGATGCGCACCGGTAAGCCGGCGGTATCGACAGGCGGCGGGTCGGGCAGGGTGATGTGGCGCCCGGCCGCGATGCGCTCGGCGCTATAGCAGGCCGCATAGGCATCGGCGATATCGTCGTCGGCGACCGCGCCTTGCCTGTGACTCTGGCGGGTCGCCTCGAAGCCGTCGCGGCCGTAACGATCGAAGATCAGCGCGAGCCGGTCGTGGGCGCCTAGCCCGCTTTTCTTGGCATGAGCCATCGGCGCCAGGGCGTCTTCGGATAATCCCAGCGCCTCGGCCTGCCAGGCCGCGAAGGCCAGCTCCGGGTGCACTTCATAAACGCTGGCCTGCAAAGCAGGCCGCTCGTAGAGCAGCGTCTCGACTTCGCGAATCTTGGGAAACAGGTTATAGGCCTGGGCAGAAACGCCGCCCGCGCCATGCTGGCGATTGATCTCGCTGGCCTGGGCATGGCCCTCGCGTAGCGATCGATGACCGGCATCGGCCCAGACAGCCGGGCGGGTCGCCGTCCAGAACACGCTGTTGCGCCGGGCGCCGCCCAGCGCGGCGCGCGCGGCGTGGTCACAGGCCCGCGTGCCGGAATCCATCAGGCCGATCGGCATATCGATGGCCACGATATCGCGGCCGGCGACCACGCCCAGGCTGTCCAGAAGATCGACGAGTTTCTCTGCCACCGTCACGCCGTGGGCATGAGCGGCCACCCAGCCGGCCGGGCAGCCGTCGATGCCGATACGGGCCGGTACGGCAGGGTGTGACGACACGCCCTAGAAAAGAGGCTGCTGCGGATCAGGTCGGTGCGTGCCGAATTTCGCGATCTGCTCGCTGGCCTGGCGCAGATGGGTGGCCAGGCTCGATAGCGCGGTCACGGTGGCGAAGTCCTGATCGGCGAGCTGTGTTTTCACGCGGTTCTCGTCGCCCTCGGAGGCAGCCTGCAGCACGGCTTTCAATAGCTCGATATCGACCGGCTCGAACGTCTCCGGGTATTTCCAGGCGTGCAGTTCGGCCGGGCGGTCGAGCTGTACCGAAAACGCAACGTCGTGCAACAAACGCGCGGCCTGATGCAGATCCTCCCCGTGGCCGGCCAAGGCCTGGCGCCGGGCGAATTCATGACAGGCCGCCGGGGCGACGGCTGCCATGTCGGCCAGAATCTCGGGCATCGGGGTGTCGTCGGCGTAGGCCATGAAGACAGATCGTGTATCGAAACAGGAGTCGCGTTATAAAGACGCGCCGCGGGCTTGGCAAGTCATCACATCGAGGTGGCCAGTGCCCGATCGGCGGCGTGGCGCTCGCGCGCCAGATCGATCAACTGGCTCACCAGATCGCGATAGGCGATGCCCGAGGCTGCCCACAGCTTGGGGTACATCGAAATCCGCGTGAAGCCGGGCAGGGTATTAATCTCGTTGACGATGACCTGGGCATCGTCGGTCACGAACACGTCCACCCGTGCCAGCCCGCGACAATCCAGCGTCTTGTAGGTGGCCAGGGCGACCTGCTGCACGGCCTCGATCGTCGTGGCCGCCAGATCCGCCGGGATCATGACCTCGGCCGAGTCATCCACGTATTTGGTGTCATAGGCATAGAAACCGCCCCCGGCGACAACCACCTCGCCCACCGTGCTGGCACGCGGGGCCGTGTTGCCCAATACCGCGCACTCGATCTCTCGCCCGACGACGCCGGCCTCGATAAGCACCTTGTGATCGAAACGCAGCGCCAGGGCCAGAGCATCGTCAAAGCTCTGGGCATCGGTGGCGCGTGATACACCGACCGATGAGCCCAGATTGGCCGGTTTAACGAACAACGTGCTGCCGAGCGTCGCGGCCAGGGTGTCGTAGTGCGCATCGGCGGCCGTCTCGCGGGTGACGAGCGCGAAGGGTGCGATCTTGATGCCGGCATCGCGCAACAGGCGCTTGGTCACGTCCTTGTCCATCGCGGCCGCGGAGGCCAGCACGCCAGCGCCCACACAGGCGATATTGGCCGCCCGCAACAAGCCCTGCAGCGTACCGTCCTCGCCCGTCGGCCCGTGGACGATCGGAAACGCCACGTCGATATCGAGTGCTACCGCGCCGGTCGCCACGTCAATGATCTGGCCGGTTTCCCGGCCCGGCACCACGGCCAGCTCGGCCGCATGGGCCTTCAGCGCGATATGTTTCGGATCATCCGGGGCATGCACGAAATCATCGGCCTCGGCAGCGTGCCAGACGCCGGCCTTGTCGATACCGATGACCGATACATCGAACCGATCCCGGTCCAGTGCGGCCACGATATTGCGCGCCGAGGCCAGCGAGACCTCGTGCTCGGCCGAGGCGCCGCCACAGATCACCGCAACCCGGATCTTGTTCTGTGCTTGTTGGCTCATGTGCTGTCTCTTCATCGCCCTGTGTCTGCTCGGGCCCGGCCCGATATCAGCGCCAGAGGATGCCATGAAACCACGGCCACGCCGATCACCCCTGTCTTGAAAAACAGCGCATCGGGCCGCATCCAGTGCATATCGCGACGATAGGTCGCATGCATCATTTTCTGTTTCAACCGAATCGATCCGACCATGAGCGAAGAGCAAGCACAGCCCCAGGGGACCAGCGCCGGCGCCAATGCCGAGAAACACGGCTTTCAGGCCGAGGTGAAGCAGCTGCTACAGCTGATGATCCACTCGATGTACTCGAACAAGGAGGTCTTCGCCCGCGAGCTGATCTCCAACGCCTCCGACGCGCTGGACACGCTGCGCTTCGAAGGGCTGAAGAACGATGCCCTGTTCGAGGGCGACTCCGAGCTCCAGATCTGGATCGAGCAGGATAAGGATGCCCGCACGGTCTCGATCTGCGACAACGGCATCGGCATGACCCGTGACCAGGTCATGGACCGCCTGGGTACGATCGCCAAATCCGGCACGCGGGCCTTCCTGGATTCGCTCTCGGGCGACGAGAAAAAAGACGCCAAGCTCATCGGCCAGTTCGGCGTGGGCTTTTACTCGGCCTTCATCGTGGCTGATGAAGTGGTCGTGGATACCCGCCGTGGCGGCGAGGCCACCGGCGTGCGCTGGATCTCTGACGGCGGCGGTGAATACACGCTGGAAGAAATCGACAAGCCCCAGCGCGGCACCACCGTCACGCTGCACCTGCGCGAAGGCGAAGAAGAGTTCACGGAAAGCCAGCGTCTGCGTCACCTGGTCAAGACTTACTCCGACCATATCGGCTTCCCGATCAAGATGCTCGAAGAGATCGACGAGGCCGATAACGAAGACGACGAAGCGCCCAAGGAAGCCGGTTGGGAACAGGTCAACCGCGGCGCGCCGCTCTGGGCCGAGCCCAAGGCCACGCTGAACGACGAGGACTACGCCGAGTTCTACAAGCACAGCTGCCACGACTACGAAGACCCGCTGACCTGGACGCACAACAAGGTCGAGGGCAGCCAGGAATACACCAACCTGCTGTATATCCCCAAGCGCGCCCCGTTCGACCTGTTCGACCCGAACGGCAAGGCCCACGGCGTGAAGCTCTACGTGCAGCGTGTCTTCATCATGGACGACGCCGACAAGCTCATGCCGCGCTACCTGCGCTTCGTGAAAGGCGTCATCGACTCCAACGACCTGCCGCTCAACGTCTCGCGTGAAATCCTTCAAAACAACCGCCTGCTGGACAAGATCCGTGCCGGCTCGGTGAAAAAAGTGCTGGGCCTGATCGAGTCCATGGCCAAGGACGAGGAAGAGCCCGAGAAGTTCAAGACGTTTGCCAACGAGTTCGGCACGGTCTTGAAAGAAGGCGTGGTCGAGGACTACGAAAACCAGGCCCGGATCGCCAAGCTCCTGCGCTTCAAGACCACCACCGATGAAACCGCCGACCCCGGCGTATCGCTGGATACCTACATCGAGCGCATGGCCGAAGGCCAGGAAAAGATCTACTACATCACCGCGGACACCATGGCCGAGGCCAAGCACAGCCCGCACCTCGAAATCTTCAAGAAGAAAGGCATCGAGGTGCTGCTGCTCACCGACCGCGTCGATGAATGGGTCATGGCCCACATGACCGAATACGAAGGCAAGGAATTTGCCTCCGTGGCCAAGGGTGCCCTGGACCTGGGCGACGCCGAGTCCGAGGAGGAAAAAGAGCAACAGAAAAAGCTCGAAGAAGAATCCTCCGATCTCGTCGGCCGTATCAAGGAAGCCCTGGGCGAGCGCGTCAACGAAGTCCGTGTCACCCACCGCCTGACCGACTCCCCGGCCTGCCTCGTCGCCGACGAGCACGGCATGTCGGCGCACCTTGAGCGCATCCTCAAAGAGGCCGGGCAGGAAATGCCCAATACCGCTCCGCATCTCGAAATCAACCCGACCCACCCGCTGGTCGATCGCCTGGCAAACGAGCAGGGCGAAACCGAATTCGCCGACTTCTCGCAAATGCTCTTCGAGCAGGCCGTTCTCGCCGAAGGCGGCGAGCTGGAAGACCCGGCGACGTTCGTGCGGCGGATGAACCAGATGCTGTTGGCCGTGTCGCGAGGGGCTGCCTGAGCTGATCTAGTCATTCGTTAGACCGTAAAAGCCGCCGATCCTTTGATCGGCGGCTTTTTTGTGTATTGGGGGTAGGCTGGCCATGATTGGGTTGCCTGCACGGATCGCAACCTGCTAAATGTTGAGCACACGAACTAACGCGGCTCTATCCGCTAACTGATTTCAGATCGTCATGGATATTATCGGCGCATACACATCGCAGTTGGCGGAGCTGGCAAAACGCCACGGCGTCGTTCAGTTAGATGTGTTTGGGTCCGCAGCCGGTGCGGATTTCGACCCATCAACCAGTGATCTGGATTTCCTTGTCGTGTTTCAAGAAACACCACCTGGCGGCATGGCCGATGCCTATTTCGGGCTGCTAGAAGACCTCGAACGCCTCTTCAATCGCTCAGTAGACCTAGTGACCGAGCGCAGTATAAAAAACCCGTATTTTCGTCGCAGCGTCAACGATAGCCGATACTCCGTTTATGTCGCGTGACGGATTTAAATACCTGTACGACGTAAAAATTGCAGCTGAGAAAATCCAAGCGTTTACTCGCGGGCGGCAATATGCCGACTATCAAAACGATGACCTGTTGCGATCAGCAGTTGAGCGTCAGTTCGAAATAATCGGCGAAGCGCTGAATCAATTAAGCCGACGCCAGCCTGAGACCTGCCGTTGCATTTCAGGATATCGTCGGTCTATTGCATTCAGAAATATCCTGATCCACGGGTATGCCGAAATTGACGACGAAGTGGTCTGGGGCGTCTTGGAGAACGATTTGCCTATACTGCTCGACGACGTTTTAGCGCTGTTGGCGAATCGTGAAAACTAGCCATCGTGCGCTTCGATTTGCTCTCAGAGAAAATTTTCCGTTAATTATCTGAAACATCAGTCAATGTTTCAGTGAGCATGCTGTTCCCGACTGTGACTCGAACCGCGCACCATCCGTGATCTCTTTCCGTCAAGCATCCAGTGGGCTAGCTACCCCCAAGCCGCCACGCTTGAGTACATGCGTATAGATCATCGTCGTACGTACGTCCTTATGCCCAAGCAATTCCTGAACCGTACGGATATCGTTGCCGCGCTCCAGCAGGTGCGTGGCAAACGAGTGCCGAAACGTATGACAACTGGCCTTCTTGTGTACGCCCGCCTTGGCGACCGCCTGTTTCACCGCTCGTTGTAGCCCCTTCTCATTGATGTGATGACGCCGGATCGCGCCCGATCGCGGATCTCTGGAGAGCTGATCGGAAGCGAATACGTATTGCCAAGCCAACTCGCGCGCCGCGTTCGGATATTTCACGGCAAGCGCGTTTGGTAAATAAACCTCTCCGTAGCCGGCAGACAAGTCACCGGCATGGCGCTGCCCGATATCGCGAATCTGTTGCTGCAAAGGCGCAACGGCAACTTGTGGCAAGGGCGTAACTCGATCTTTCGCCCCTTTGCCATCGCGTACTACGATCTGTCGATAATCAAAATCCACATCTTTGACGCGCAGGCGAACCGCCTCCATCAACCGAAGACCAGAGCCATAAAGCAGAGACGCGATTAAAGCGTATGTTTCGGAAAGATGAGCCAACACGCGCCGCACCTCTGTTTCGCTCATCACGACAGGAATACGCGGGTTGCGCTTCGCGCGAACCACTTCCGTCATCCACTTGACGTCGATTTCGAGTACCGTGCGATAAAGAAAAAGAATCGCGTTCAACGCTTGATTTTGCGTGGCGGCAGACACTGACCGCTCCACCGCCAGATACGTAAGAAAGGCCTCAATTTCCTCCTTTCCCATGTCTTTCGGGTGGCGCTTGCCATGAAAAAGAATGTACCGTTTTATCCAGGCAATGTACGTCTGCTCCGTGCGAATGCTGTAGTGGCCGACCCGAAGCCTACGACGAACTTGATCGAGAAGCCTTGGCTGTTTTGCGGAGCGTGTAGGCATTTTGCTCGCCGTTAGTGTCGACCTAACACGCATGTTACCGCCAAAAGCCAGTGATAGCGTTATTCTAAAGTGGTATTAGGTCGACTTCGTCCAGCGTGCAATATAAATAGATGTCGTCGAATTGGCGTTGTACGGCGGTCAGTTGGTATAGCGGCTCGGCTTCCGAGCCGGGTAGTCATTTCGAGCCATTAGCTGGGCGTTGGCCCCTTCGTTCAATATTCGGCGAATCGACACATTTTTATCGGCTTCGCCAAGTTTGGCGTCTTCCCGTCAGCGACCATCTACGGTAAGTTTGACTTCGGGGAAATGCTTTCTTTTAGGCGCGTCGGGCTTTGTGGTCCGCTGGCCAGCTCGGGGGTAGTCAACTTATCCAGTTCACGTACAACGAATCGCTGCAGCCGACCGCCCAAAACGCTGGCGCGTTTGGGGTTCCCTCCGCGGCCTTCGGCCGCTCCGGCGGCGGCTGAGCTTAGGCGTTATGTCTTAAAAATTCTGCTTGGTAGAGATATGTTAGAACCAAAGGAAGTAGATCCTAGCAAAGTGTCTTATTTGCCCGTAGGGCTAGGGAATAAGCTATTTCACACTGACTCAGCCGTTAAACAAAGCAAGGGGCGAGACAACGACGACGACTATTACGAAGAATACGATTCGTCGGGAAGTTTGGTGGCGAAATATCATACTTGGCACCACATGAGTACATATCCACCATTTGAGCAATCAGAAGGCTGGGTGCAGTATTCCTCAGAAGGCGAAAAAATCCGGAGTGGCTCGAAACGCAGCGATTCGTCCCAAGCATAACGAATCGCTGCAGTTGATGCCGGCTGCGCCGCCACAACTGAGCTTCGGCGTTGTACGGCGGTCGGTTGGTGTTGCGGTCAGGCCGCCATGTCGGCTAGCAATCTGAAGACAGTAGCTGCCTTTCTAACTGGACGCTAATTCCAGTCTCACAGCCTTCGCTCTGTGTCGGAGCCTTTCCGTCAGCGGGGATTCGCGGTAAGTTCGAGCATAGGGAATTCTTTCTTTCGGCGCGTTGGGCCTTGTGGTCCGCAGGCCAACCCGGGGGAGCACCAACCAATGCAGTTCACGTACAACGAGGCGCTGCAGTTGACCGCCCAAAACGCTGCCGCGTTTCGGGTTCCCTCCGCAGGCTTCGCCTGCTCCGGCGTCAACTGAGCTTCGGCGTTGGGTAGTGAATAAATGAGCGGACTACTATCCACAATAATACCTAGCGCGCTCGTGGCGACTGTGACTGGGGCCGCCATAAATATTTGGCGGGAAAATCGAACCTCCAAGCAATCAACTAAGTACGACGCTCTGGTTGCTGCAGTAGCACTCGAAGGATATGCAATCAATTGCGCCGACAAAATATCTGCTCATAAAGCAGCAACATGGTCGGAAGGTCATGCAGGTGCGTTTATGGCTAGCGTGCCGAAGCTTCCCGAACTCTCAGTCACAGCTGGCTACCTAAGACATAGGAAAGCTTCAGTGGCAAACCAGCTGATGACTTTTCCTCAAGACGTTAACCAGGCTGAGCAGGCTGTGGCGTTTTGGTGGGATGTGGTAGGGGATGAAGAAGCAACTAAAGGAGCGGCGGTTCAGCAGTCCGCGAGAATAGGGTTGCAAAGCCTTAATTTGGCGAAAGTGCTGCGAGATTCGTTTTCTTTGCCGAAGCGACATCTGGTTTTCGGAGAGTACGACATTCACGACGTGCTGAATAAAGAGTTGCCAAAGGATGAATAGCAAAAGCTTTATAGGGTGTTCATCGGCAAGTCCATCTGCTGCGTTCGAAACCCAACAAACCGCTGCAGTTGATCGCCACTGCGTGGCGACAACTGAGCTTTGGCGTTGGGTAACAGCCGCTTTTTTTGTTTTCCCGGCGAAGTATCAGCTATCCATTGGCCGGCAGTGGCTTCGCAAATTCCTTGTCCGCCCGGCCGTCGAAGAGTCGCGTCGATCTTTCCGCCTTCGGTCGAAAATCGGTGGCAAAGGTGATGGCGTCAAACATCGGAGTCGCCAGCAAGTTCTGGCCCCTTCGCTTGGGCAAAGCAGCGGGCCTCGTTCGAGGAATCGAGTCCGGTTTCGGTCAAAGCGCCTGGGTTCGAGTTTTGCTATCGTCAGGGCATGGTGGCTTTAGCAAGTAAAAACCGCGGGCTTCGTTCAGTCGGCTCGGTTGCCTTCGTTCAACGGAACGGCGGTAAAGTCGTGGTTTTGCGGTCACCCAACAAGTCGCTGCAGTTGACGCCCAAAACGCTGTCGCGTTTTGGGTTCCCTCCGCGGCCTTCGGCCGCTCCGGCGGCAACTGAGCTTCGGCGTTAGGTAGAAGGGCAAATTGTAATGAAAGAAAAACGAGAAGGCTTCGGCCTCGAGATGAAAACCTTTGACGGGGCTGATGGGAACTCTTATTTAGTGTTTCGCACACGTAACGGTTCATTCCATGCATTCATGGAAGTCGAAGCTAAAGAGGCGGCCAGACAGTGCGGGGCCGACGGTGATAAAAACACTCGCGGTCTGTGGGCCGAGCTATGGCGCGAAGCCGATTAATACCTAACAGTTCGCTGCATTTGACCGCCCAAAGCGCTGGGGCGCTTCGGGTTCCCTCCGCAGCCTTCGGCTGCTCCAGCGGCAACTGAGCTTCGGCGTTAGGTATAGGAAGGAAATTACTATGGATGTGCAGCTCACAGGTCCCGCAGTTATTACTCAGAACGGCGATATCTCGTACAAGGCAGTAGTGGACGGAGAGGCTATTCCGTGTCGCTTCAGTACAGAGACGTTAGAGGATATTGATCCTGCTAATCGAATGGACGATGTTTTGAGCCTTTTCGAGGCAAACAGATCAGAACTTCTAGGTATCGCAGAAAAAAAGATACGTGAAGGCAAAATCGAAGACGGAAAGGTATTCGTCTTCACGGCGGATTTGGCAACCTAACGAGGCGCTGCAGTTGACCGCCCAAAGCGCTGCCGCGCTTCGGGTGCCCTCCGCGGCCTTCGGCCGCTCCGGCGGCAACTGAGCTTTGGCGTTAGAGATAAGTGATAACAGATGATGACTTTAGAAGATGCTCAAGAAATCGCGGAGCAGATCGATCGAGTTGTGAACGGCGCGCACTATGATCTACCAGAGTACGAAAGGATCGAAGGCGCGCTTGTCGCTATCGGTTCGGAGTTAGGTAATCACGACCCCGATGAACTCCAGACTCAAATCTCTGAGGAAATCATCGAGGTTGACAAGCGTTTCAGTGAAGAATTCGGAAAGCTAGTAGAAGTTGCAAAATATGCAAAAAAGTCGCGTACAGAACGGGCAGCGCTAAAAAAGACTATTAAGAAGCTGCCGAAAGGCATACGTAAAATTCTCTAACAAATCGCTGCAGTTGACCGCCCAAAACGGTGGATTCAGGTTCCAATCGCAACATTTCCGAAAAGGTGAGACATCGCAAGGCGTTGCGTTAAGTTGAGGTTGTCGAGACCATCAACAAAACAGGCTCTGCGATGTCCCATACGCATCTTAGCGCACGCGAGCGCTGCGTCATTCTCACGCTCTCGCAGTTTGGATTAAATCAGG
>NZ_AYKG01000008.1 GCF_003788585.1 Salinisphaera japonica YTM-1
GATTTCGAACACCCAGAAAAACCATCTAAATAGTCGGTCTCGCTGGCCTCGTAACGCTTTGTTTGGCCTCGCCGTTGCCGGCGTTTGTGGCCTCGCTGCGTTGCGAGAGATGTGTATTCTAGGGATTCAATCTCACGGGTCAACAGGTTTCTGTGAAAAAGTTGGCCGCGGCCGTCTCCAAGGCTTAAAACAAGCCGGCTTTTGGGCGATCGACGCGTGATGGCGCCCGGGCTTGTCACCTGGGCTAGCATGCATTGGTACCTCAACTGCCCTGCCCTGATAACGCTATGTATCTTGAAGGCTCTCTCTCCCCGGAAATCATTGCCATCGTTGTCGATATCGAGGGCACGCTCTCGGACGCGCGATTCACTGCCGATGTGCTGGTGCCCTACGCCGAGGCACACTTCGCGGAATGGCTGACACGCCATCGTCACACCCCGGAAGTCGCGGCAGCGGTGGATGTCTTCTGCCAGGCGGTGGATGAGCCAGACGCTGACGATGACCGTATCATCGAACTGGCCGAGGCCAGCCTGGCCCAGGGCGAGGCGGTTCCCTCGCTGGCCGAACTCGTGCGCCTGGTCTGGCTGGACGGCTATCGCAGTGGTGCACTTGAAGGCCATGTCTACCCGGACGCGGTCGTCAAGCTCCAGGGCTGGGCCGAAGATCATCGCGCCTTGTACACGTTCTCGGCGTCGGCGGCCTACGATCAGCGTCTATTGCTGGGTTACGGCGACCACGGCGATCTGACCGATCTGTTCTCCGGGTTTTTCGACCCCCGTACCGGCAAGAAGACCAACGCCGACAGCTATACCCGGATTGCCAGGACGCTGGGCGAAGTGCCGGCGGTGCTGTTGTTCGTCTCTGATCGCGCCGGCGAGTTGAATGCGGCCAAGCGTGCCGGATTTCAGACCTGTTGGATTGCGCGCGACGAGGCCACACAGGAAAAAGCGTATAACCAGCAGGATCACCCCGTGGTTGAAACCTTTGAAGGGATCGAGCTGGTATAACGCGAGGCGCCGGGGTCAGCCGAAGGCGCCCCCGCCGGCATCAAGCGCACCGCCGGCCACGTCGGTCCGGTCGAAGACATCGATATCCAGTATCCAGCTATCAATCAGCTCGGCCGGCGTGATGTCGAAGGCCGGGTTGTAGACCGGCGCATCGATCGGCGCCCAACGCAGAGCGCCGGCAGCCCCGGCCACACCCTGCACTTCGGCGGGGCTGCGTTGCTCGATCTCGATGGCTGAGCCGTCGTCGCATTCAGGATCAAGCGTGGTGTACGGCGCGGCCACTTCGAAACGCGCGCCGTGATATCGCGCGGCCACGGCTAAACCATAAGTGCCGATCTTGTTGGCGGTATCGCCATTGGCCGCAATACGATCAGCGCCGACAATCACCCGATCGATCCGGTGCGTGGCCATGACGGCCGCGGCCATGCTGTCGCTGATCAATGTGTAGGGAATGCCCAGCCGGCCCAGCTCCCAGGCCGTGAGCCGGCCGCCCTGCAGGAGCGGCCGGGTTTCGTTGACCCACACATGGATCGCCTTGTCCTGCTCGTGCGCGCGTCGGATCACGCCCAGTGCGGTACCGATCCCGGCAGTGGCCAGCGCCCCGGTATTGCAATGGGTCATGATCTGCTCGCCGTGGGCGATACGGGTCGCACCGTTATCGGCGATCGCCTCGCAGAGCATGGCATCCCGATCGGCCAGAGACTCAGCGGTTTCGATCAGCCCAGCCGGGCCATTGCGTTCGAGTGCCGCGGCCAGCCGGTCCATCGCGAACATGAGATTGACCGCCGTGGGACGGGCATCACGCAGCCGGGCCAGATCATCGGCCAGGCTGTCGGCACCCGCTCCGGCGCTGGCTTTCGTGGCCAGAAACAGCGCTGCGGCAATACCGATCATCGGCGCACCGCGTACTTTCAGGCCATGAATGGCCTCGATCATGGCCTGGGTATCGGCGATCGTCAGCCACTGTTCGGTGTGGGGCAGCTGGGTCTGGTCGATCAGCTGTAGCGTATCGTTGCTGATCTTCAGACCGATTCCGTCGCGGGCTTCCATCAGGCGGTGCCACCGATACGGGCCAACAACTCATCGGTCTTGTCCTCCATCAGCGCACGATCCCCGCGGGATTCCACGTTCAGGCGAATGACCGGCTCGGTGTTGGACTTGCGCAGATTGAATCGCCAGGCGCCGAAATCCATCGACAGGCCGTCGACATAATCCACTGTCTGGGCATCGGACTGATACGCGGCTTCCAGATCCGCGACGACCGCGTCGGCATCGCCGACCTTGCGATTGATCTCGCCCGAGGCCGGAAAGGCCGCGATGCGTTCTTCGACCAGCGTAGACAGGCGCTTGCCGGACTCCGAAACCAGCTGCGCCAGCACCAGCCAGGGCAGATGCCCGTTGTCGGCATAGGAAAACGCACGGAAATAATGATGCGCGCTCATTTCGCCGCCATAGAGCGCATCGTTGTCGCGCATGACCTGCTTCATGAATGAATGCCCGGATTTGGACTCGACAGCGCGCCCGCCAGCCGCAGCCACCTGATCCAGCGTATTCCAGGTCAGACGCGGGTCGTGGACGATCGCCTCGCCCGGGTTCATCTCCAACAGCTTGGCCGCGATCAGGCCCACGATGTAATAGCCCTCGATGAAGGCCCCGGTCTCGTCGAAGAAGAAACAGCGATCAAAATCCCCGTCCCAGGCCACACCGAAATCCGCGCCGCTTATGCGCACCTGCTCGGCGGTGGCCTCTCGGTTTTCCACCAGCAGCGGGTTGGGCACACCGTTGGGCAGCTCGCCGTCGGGCGTAAACTGCATGCGCACGATCTCGAACGGCAGGCGGGCGGCAAGCTTTTCAGCCACCAGGCCGGCACAGCCGTTGCCCGGATTGGCCACGATCTTGAGTGGCTTCATCTCGTCGGGCTTGATCTGGCCGAGCAGAAAATCGATGTAATCATCGCGCTGGTCCAACGGACGGCGCTGACCCGGCTCGGCAACGGTCACGACATCGCCGTCATGAACACGTCGCTCGATATCGCCCAGACCGGTATCGGCGGAGATCGGCTTGGCCGCCTCGCGCACGAACTTCAACCCGTTGTAATCCTTGGGGTTATGACTGGCCGTGACCATGATGCCGCCGTCGGCACCCTGCGAGAACACGCCGTAATAGACCTCTTCGGTGCCACACAGGCCGATATCCAATACGTCGGCGCCAGCGCTGTTCAGGCCCTCGATCAGCGCATCGGCCAGCTCGGGGCTGGATAGGCGCATATCCCGGCCCACCACCACCTGCTTGGCAGACAGCTCACTGGCGAAGGCCGCGCCGATGCGTCGCGCCAGATCGGCGTCCAGTTCGTCGGGCACCTTGGCGCGTACGTCGTAGGCCTTGAAGAAAGGATAGTACTGACCCATCGGCGGGCTCCTTGGAAACGAGGAAAACTTAAGTCGGTTCGGCGTCGTTGGTGTCGGCACGACCGTAGACATCGTCGTAGCGCACGATATCGTCCTCGCCGAGATAGCTGCCTGACTGCACCTCGATCAGATCGAGATCGACCTTGCCCGGGTTTTCCAGGCGATGCACGGCACCCAGCGGTAGATACGTGGACTGGTTCTCGGCCAACAGCATGACTTCGTCATCGCGCGTTACCCGTGCCGTACCGCGCACCACCACCCAGTGCTCGGCCCGATGATGATGCGACTGCAACGACAGCCGCCCGCCGGGCGTCACGCGGATGTGCTTGACCTGGTAGCGCGGCCCGGCCGCGATCTGCTGATAACTCCCCCAGGGGCGATACGCCTTGCGGTGTTCGGTGGCCTCGGCGCGGCCGGCCGCCTCCAGGCGTGCCACGAGCTGCTTGATGTCCTGCTCGCGCGAACGATCAGCCACCAGTACGGCGTCAGCCGTTTCCACCACAACCTGGTTATCGATGCCCAGCGTGACGACGAGCCGGCTCTCGCTGTAGGCCACGGTATCGCGGGTGGCCTCCAGCCAGCAGTCGCCGATCGTGGTATTGCCCTGTTCATCGTACCCGCGGGCACGGGCGACCGCGCTCCAGCTGCCCAGATCCGACCACGCCGTGGCCAGCTCGACCATCACCGCACGATCGGTACGCTCCATCACCGCGTAGTCGATCGAATCCGCGGCCAGCGCTTCGAACGGCTCGGCGGCCAGGCGCACGAAGTCGATATCCCGGGTCGAGCCGGCAAACGCCTGGGCCACGCCGGCATCGATGTCCGGCGCATAAGCGCCCAACAGCGTCAGGTAATCACGGGCACGAAAGACGAACATCCCGCTGTTCCAGAAATGATCGGGCGCGTTGGCCAGCGCCCGCGCCTGCTCGGCGCCGGGCTTTTCGACGAACGCATCCACATGGCGCAGGCCATCAGCCTGGCGTTCGCCGGCCCGGATATAGCCATACCCGGTCTCTGGCCGATCCGGGCTGACGCCGAATAGCGCCAGCTGCCCATGGCGCGTGGCATGACGGGCGCTGGCCAGCGCGGCCACGAACGCCTGGTTATCGGCCACGGCATGATCGGTGGGCAACAACAACAGCTCGGCGTCCTCGCCGTACTGCTCCAGCGCCAGCCGGGCGGCCGCGGCAGCCGCGGCGGCCGTACCGCGCGGCGCCGGCTCGAGGATGATCGGCCCGGTATGGCCGGCCTGCTGCATTTGCTCGGCGATCATGAACCGATGGGCTTCACTGCCCACCGCCATGACCGGGCCCAGCTCATCCAGGCTCGCCAGACGATCCAGGGTCTCCACGAGCAGTGATTTTTCTGTATCGATCAACGACAGAAACTGCTTCGGCCGGCTCGAGCGCGATGCCGGCCATAGCCGCGTGCCCAGGCCACCGGCCAACAACACCGGAATCAACATAGACAAAGACACCTGGACGTGATGAGTAGAGACACGTTCGACTGCTGGGCACTACCGATACAGCGCATCATACCGATCCGAGCAACACGGCCGATGACCGGTCGCCGTCAGGCGCCGTCCGGTTCGCCGCCGTCGCGCGTCTGCTCGATCAGATAATCCACGACGTCGAGCATGCGATCGTTATCGCCGGCCAGCCGCCCGCTGACCCAGTATTGCTCACCGACCGACAGGCTCGGCACCGCTGTCACCTGGAATCGTTTCATGCGCGCGGCCACGGATCGGATCTTGGCCTCGACCGCCTCGCTGTCGTAGGCCTTGTCGAACGCCTTGCCGTCCACGCCGTGCGCGATCATGAACTTGCGCTGTGCGGGCCGCGTTGCCAACGGCCGGCCTTGTTCGTGAATCGCGGTGAAGATCGCCTCGTGCAGGCGATCGGTTACGCCCAGTGCCTGCTCGGTGTAATACAGACGTGCATAAGCCGCCCCGCCCTGGCCGAACAGGACCGGTACGCGCTCGAACCGGATGTTCGGATGCGCCTTGACCCACTTGGCCAGCTCGGGATCGAAGTGATAGCAGTGCGGGCAGGTATACAAGAAAAACTCGGTCACCTGTACCGGCTCGTCGGCGTCACGCTGAGGGGCGCTCTCGACGACACGATAATCCTCACCGGGCACATAGCGGGTCACCAACGACTGGCCCATCGCCAGACTCGTCGTGCCCAAGAGGCCGATAAGACACACCACACTCAACCATCGCCGCATTACGCCTACTCCTGTCGGGGCTTGCTCGTTCAAGGCGCTACAATAGCAAGGCTTGCCCGCTCGAGCGGACAACAGCCACGGACCGCCGGCAATTGCTGCCCTGTGCGTGAGCAATCGCGCGACCCAATTCTTCTGTGAGCCCTGTTTCATGGCCGAACTCACCGTTCAAGATTTCAAGACCATGCGGTTTCTGCTCTCCGCGCCTCATCTATCCGCCCTGCCGAGCGACGGCGCGCCAGAGATCGCTTTTGCCGGGCGCTCAAACGCCGGCAAGTCGAGTGCGATCAACACCCTGTGTCAGCAGAAAGCGCTGGCCCGAACCAGCAAGACACCGGGCCGCACCCAGGCCATCAACTTCTTCGATAACGGGTATCTGCGTTTCGCTGACCTACCCGGCTACGGCTTTGCCCGGGTACCGCCCAAGGTCAAGGCACAATGGGGCGCGCTCATCGAGGGCTATCTCGCCAAGCGCGACGCGCTGGCCGGGATCGTTCTGATCATGGATGCGCGCCGGCCGCTGCTGGATTTCGACCAGCAGATGATCCATTGGGGCGGCGAGTATGGCCTGTCGTTTCATCTGCTGTTGACCAAGGCCGACAAGCTGTCGCGCAACCAACAGGTCAACACCCTGCGTGAGGCAGAAAAAGCGGTCGAGGGCGCCAGCGTGAGCCTGTTCTCGGCCACCAAGGGCCTTGGCGTGGATGACGCCCGGGCCGCCATCGGCGCCCTGCTGCCCGACACCTCGGACAGCGCAGCCGATACGCGTATCTGAGCCCGGCATCCGAGCGTGTCGACGCTCATCGACCCAAACCGACCTTTCGTCGGCTGATCAGGGGGTTGGCGTCGACGCCGGCATAAAGCTGTGCGATAAAGAGCTCAGCTAGAAACGCTCAGGGAACCGGTCGAAACGACCAAAAAAAGAAGCTCCGACGACGGGGGGAACGCCGCCGGAGCTGATTGTCCGGCTTGGGGGAGACCGAACCGTTACCGCTCAGGGAGAAAAGCGGGCAAGCGCGTTGCTTGCATAGGGTAAGACGTCTCACCGGGCGACAAGTTCCAGATTTTTTCAAAAAAAATCTGGATCCGGCCGATCAGCCGCTTGAACACAGGTGCGAACGCTCGTCGGGGGATGGGCTAATCGCAATATTCAAGGCTGATTCAGCGCCAGCGTCCTGCTCGAACGCCAGGTGGACGCCGGGGAACGAGCGGGCAAAAAAATGCCCCGACGATCGGGGGAAATCGTCAGGGCAGATCCGGTCAGGGAAAACCGGATTGACCGCTCAGGGAGAAAAGCGGGCAAGCACGTCGCCTGCATAGGGTGAGACGCCGGTTCGAACGACAAGTTCCAGATTTTTTCAAAAAAAATCCGGGAGCGGTCGGTGATGGCCTTAGACACAGGTGCGAACGCCCGTCGGGGGATGGGCCGATCGCAATACCCAGGGCCGACTTTAGGGCCGATTTCAGGGCCAGGCTAGGGCCAGCGTCTTGCTCGAACACCGGGCCAGCGCAACGAGCGGGCAAAAAAATGCCCCGACGATCGGGGGAAATCGTCGGGGCGGATCCGGTCGGGGAAACCGGATTGACCGCTCAGGGAGAAAAGCGGGCAGATCTCGCAACCTGCATAAGGTCAGACCGGGGGTTCGGCTTGAAGTTCCGCCGGTTGCGAAATTTTTTGAAAAAAATTTTCGTGCATCAATGGCAGAACGAAAATGCCTGCCGATACAACGGCCTATAAAAGAAAACCCCGGCGGTAGGGGGAAGTACCGTCGGGGCAAGTATCCGATTTCTTGGGGAAAACCGGATGGGGGTTACCGCTCAGGGAGAAAAGCGGGCAAGCAACCGAATGCTTACGAACTATCAGACCGAGCCGTTGGGCAGAGGTTCCGGCTTTTTCGTAATTTTTTTTAAAAGCCGTAACGCGTTGTTTTCCCGCGCTTCAACAGCCAGGGGCCACGGGCGGTAGCGCTTTAGCTCGATCAGTGGGCCTCTTGCCAGTTATCGGCCACACCGGCCTCGGCCAGCAGCGGCACATCCAGCGTGGCAACCGCGCCCATACGCTGGGCGATTTCCTGTCCCAGCGTCTCGGCCCGATCGGCCGGTACTTCAAAGACCAGTTCGTCGTGCACCTGCATGACCATGCGGATATCGGTTGCCGACTCGGCAAGCCAGGCATCGATGGCGATCATTGCCTTCTTGATTAGATCCGCGGCCGTGCCCTGAAGCGGGGCGTTGATGGCCGTACGCTCGGCGTACTGCCGGCGCGAGGCGTTCTTGGCGTTGATTTCCGGCAGATACAGCCGGCGCCCGAACAGGGTCTCGACATAGCCCTGGGCCTTGGCCGCCTTGCGAGTGTTGTCCATGAACTTGGCCACGCCGGCAAAGCGCTCGAAAAACTTATTGATATAGGCTCCGGCCTCTTCGCGTGACGTCTCCAGCTGCTTGGCCAGGCCGTATGAGGACATGCCATACATCAGCCCGAAGTTGATGGCCTTGGCGGCCCGCCGCTGATCGGCCGTGACGGCCGCCAGCGGCGTGTCGAAGACCTCGGCGGCCGTGGCCGAGTGGATATCGCGATCCTCGTTGAAGGCCGCCAACAGGCCCGGATCACCCGAGAGATGCGCCATGATGCGCAGCTCGATCTGGGAGTAGTCGACCGCCAGAATCTTTGTGCCCGGCGTGGCGATGAAGGCCTGACGGATCCGCCGGCCGGCCTCGGTGCGGATCGGGATGTTCTGCAGGTTGGGGTCCGACGAAGACAGCCGCCCCGTGGCGGCCACGGCCTGGTGATAGCTGGTATGAATCCGCCCGGTGGCCGGGTTGATCAACGTGGGCAGCTTTTCGGCATAGGTCGAGCGCAGCTTGGACAGCTCGCGCCAGGCCACGATGAGCGCGGGCAGCTCGTGTTGATCGGCCAGCTCGCGCAGCACGTCTTCGGCGGTCGAGGGCGCGCCCTTGGGTGTCTTGCGGATGACCGGCAGCTCGAGCTGATCGAACAGGATGGTCTTCAACTGCGTGGGCGAGCCCAGGTTGAACTCACTGCCCGCGGCGGTGAAGGCCTCGGCCTGAATCTCGTCCATGCGCGTGGCCATCTCGCCCGAGACACGAGCCAGCATATCGGCATCGACCAGCACGCCGTTGGCCTCCACGCGGGCCAGCACCGGCATCAACGGCATCTCGATCTCTTCATAGAGCGCGCGCAGTGAGCCAATCTCTGCCAGGCGGCCGTACAACAGCTCGTGGAGCTGGAGCGTGATATCGGCATCCTCGGCGGCATACGGCGTGGCTTCTTCCAGCGCCACCTGATTGAAGCCGACCTGCTTGGCGCCCTTGCCGGCCACCTCCTCGAACTTGGTGGTCGTACGATTCAGATATTTCTGGGCCAGCGAATCCATGTCGTGGCGCGTGGCCGTGGAATCCAGCACATAGGATTCCAGCATGGTGTCGTGATCGGCCCCGCGCACCTGGATGTCGTAACGCGCCAGTACGTTGATGTCGTACTTGATGTGCTGGCCCAGCTTGGCGATGGCCGGGTCTTCCAGCACCGGCTTGATACGTTCGAGCACGGTGGCCATGGGTAGTTGCTCGGGCGCGCCGATATAATCGTGGGCCACCGGCACATACCAGGCCTCGCCCGGTGTGACCGCGAACGACAGGCCGACGAGCCCGGCCTGCATGGCCGAGAGCGCATCGGTTTCGGTATCCACGCAGATCAATGAGGCCGTTTCCAGCCTGGCCATCATGGCCTCGAGCCCGGCTTCGTCCAGCACGCTCTGGTAGTTCGTCTCGATCGGGGCCGCGGCCACGTTATCGTCGGTCGCGGCCGGTTCGTCCATCTCGTCGAGCAGCTTGTAGAACTCGTAGCGTCGATAAAGTGCCACCAACGCGTCTTCGTCGACGGGCGTGCGGGTCAGTTTCTGGCCGGCCTCGCCCAGCTCCAGGGCCGTGCGGATCGTGACCAGATCCTGGTAGAGCGGCAGATCATCCAGGGCGGCCCGCAGGTTGTCGGCCACCTTGCCGCCGATATCGTCGGCGTGTGCGATCACGCCGGCCAGATCGCCGTATTTCTCGATCCATTTGGCTGCGGTCTTGGGCCCGACCTTGGGCACGCCGGGCACGTTGTCCGAGGTGTCGCCCACCAGGGCCAGATAATCGGTGATGCGCTCGGGGGGCACGCCGAACTTCTCGTTCACACGGGCCACGTCCGTGCGCTTGTCCTGCATGGTGTCCAGGAGCACCACACGATCATTGACCAGCTGGGCCATGTCCTTGTCGCCGGTGACAACGATCACCGGGCCGGGCTCGGCCACCGCCAGCGTGCCGATCACGTCATCGGCCTCGACGCCGTCGACCTGCAGGATCGGCAGGCCGAGTGCGGTGATCACATCCTGAATGCCCTGAAACTGATCGTTGAGATCCGGCGGCACCGGCGGACGATTGGCCTTGTAATCGGCAAACAGCTCGTTGCGAAACGTCGGGCCCCGCGGGTCGAAGACCACCACGATGCGATCCGAGTCGTAGTCGCGCAGAAACTTGCGCAGCATGTTGGTCATGCCATAGATCGCGCCGGTCGGCTCACCGTTACCGTTGGTGAGCGGGGGCAGCACGTGATACGCGCGATACAGCCAGGACGAGCCGTCGATGAGAATCAGCGGGCCGTGGGCGTTGGAATCAGGCATGACAAAGGCATCGTCGGCAAGCAATGCCCGCTACTGTAAGAGCGCGCCGGGTTCGGGTCTATCGCTGGAGCTTCGTTCTTTGGGGCTATCCGCAGATTTCGCAGATTGCACAGATGGGCGGTTGGGGCTGTGAGGCGTAGGCGGGTGCAGGGCGCCTTCTGCCTTATGCGCCCAACTTAGGCGCCTTGAAGACATTTATCCGCAGATGAACGCCGATATACGCAGACGGCAAACGGCGTCTGCCTCGTAGCGACGGCCGGGCGCCACGGCTTTTGGCGCTGTCGTTTCAAGGTGAACATGGGCGTTGGAAAGCAACGCCGGCCATTAGGCAGGCTTCGTTCTTCAAGGACTATCCGCAGATTTCACAGATTGCACAGATGGGCGGTTAAGCCTGTGAGGCGCCGATTGATGCGTGGCGCTTTCTGTCTTGTGCGCTCGGCTTAGGCGCCTTGAAGACATTTATCCGCAGATGGACGCCGATATACGCAGATGGCGGACGGCGTTTGCGTCGTAGAGACTGCCGGGCGCCACGGCTTTTTGCGCTATCGGTTCGGATTCGAAGTTTTTTCATCATTGCGGCTCAACCGAAGCGCACCTTTCGCCCAAAGCGCCCCGCGCCATCACCGCCCCACAGGATTAACCGCCCATCTGCGTTTATCGGCGTCCATCTGCGGATAAAAATGCTTTGAAAAGCCCGAGCAGAGCTTCGATGCGACGAGGCGCCCGGTGCTTTTTGCGCCTCGTGCCCAGACCGCCAATCTGTGCAATCTGCGAAATCTGCGGATAACCGTCTTAAAGAACACCCACCCAACTAGAACGAAGAAAGACGCCGCTCGCCGCGCATGAGGTCGGCCATGGTTTCGCGGGCACGGACTTCGTGCACGTCGCGGCCGGTCACGATGACTTCGGCCGCACGCGGGCGGGCGTTGTAGTTGGAGGCCATGGCAAAGCCGTAGGCGCCGGCGCTGCGCACGGCCAAGAGATCGCCCTGGGCGATGGCCAGTTCGCGGCCCTGGCCGAGAAAGTCGGCGGTTTCACAGACCGGGCCCACGATATCCCAGGCCCGTGGTGTGGCCGCAGGCTGTTCGTCGACGGTCACGATACGGTGCCAGCCGTCGTAAAGCGCGGGGCGGATGAGATCGTTCATCGCGCCGTCGACCACGGCGAAATGCTTGTCGGCGCTGTCCTGGCCGGGCTTCAAGTGCAGCACACGGGTGAGCAGCACCCCGGCGTTGGCCACCAGTACACGCCCGGGCTCGAAGATGAGTTTCAGATCGCGCCCGGCGACCAGCTCGCGGATGACTTCGGCATAGGCCGCCGGGCTCGGCGGGGTTTCGTCTTCGTAGGTGATGCCCAGGCCCCCGCCCACATCGATGTGTTCGAGCGTGATGCCGGCCTCGGCCAGGCGATCGATGAGCGCCAGGAGCCGTGTGACCGCATCCTTGAAAGGCGACAGATCGGTCAACTGCGAGCCGATATGACAATCCACGCCGATAACATTCAGCCCGGCGCGCGTCGCGGCCTCGCGATAGAGGGCCTCGGCCTCATCCACGGCGATCCCGAACTTGTTCTCTTTCAGGCCGGTCGAGATATAAGGATGCGTCTTGGCATCCACATCCGGGTTCACGCGCAGCGAGATCGGCGCGCGCGCGCCACGCGCCTGGGCGATGGCATCGATGCGATCCAGCTCCGAGGCCGACTCGACGTTGAAACAGGCGATGCCCACGTCCAATGCCCGCGCGATTTCATCGTCGCGCTTGCCCACGCCGGAGAACACGACCTTGGCCGGATCGCCGCCGGCGGTGATCACTCGCTCGAGCTCGCCCACGGAGACGATATCGAAGCCGCTGCCCAGATCGGCCAGCAGGCCGAGTACGCCGAGATTGCCGTTGGCCTTCACCGCATAGCAGATCTCGTGATCGATGCCGGCCAGGGCCTCGGTGAAAACCCGATAATGGCGCGTCAGCGTCGCCGCGCTATAGACATAGGTGGGCGTGCCGAAACGGGCCGCGATATCGGCCAGCGGCACGTCTTCGACGGCCAGCGCGCCTTGCTGATAATTGAAATGATCCATGCAGCCCTAGTTATCGTCGTCGGCAGCCGTATCGGCCGGCCCGTCGCTGGCGGACTCCCCGGACATATCCGAGGGCTCGTCCGTGGTCTTGGCTTCGACGGGAGACGCCAGCGGCGCATCCGCGTCGTCGTCGAGCAACGGGGTCGCCGGATTGGGGTTTTCGCCAGGCAGGAACAGCTCGCCCTTCTGGCCGCAGCCGACCAGAACCGTACCCGCGCCGGCAAGCGCGAGTACGACCCAAGCGGTCATCAATCGTTTCGTCATGGCCGGCTCATCGAGAATTGAAGGCCGCCAGTGTAACCACTTGCCTGCTACGCGCCCAGATGACGGGCCAGAAAACGCAGGTGATCCTCGATGAACGAGGCGATGAAGAAATAGCTGTGGTCATAGCCCTTGCGCCGATTGACCTCGAGCCGCGCACCGGTTTGCCTGGCGGCCGCTTCCAGCTGCTCCGGGGCCAGCTGTTCGTCGAGGAATCCGTCGGCCAGGCCCTGCTCCAGACGAATCGGCGGCAAGGCCTTCGGATTGTTCGCCGCGTGCATCAGTGCCGTGGCGTCATAGTCAAGCCAGGCCTGTTTGTCATCGCCCAGGTAGGTCGAGAACGCTTTCTCGCCCCAGGACACGGCACTCGGCGCGCAGATGGCCGAGAACGCCGAGATCGCGGCAAAACGATCCGGATTGCGCAGGCCGATGACCAGCGCACCGTGGCCGCCCATCGAATGCCCGGCGATCGCCTCACGCGCCAGATCCAGCTGATCAGCGAACCCCTCGGCCAGAACCTGCGGCAACTCGTGGGTGACGTAGTCGTACATCTGATAATGCCGGGACCACGGCGCGGCTGTGGCGTTGACGTAGAAGCCCGCGCCCTGGCCCAGATCATAGGCCGCGTCGTCGGCGATATCGTCACCGCGCGGGCTGGTATCGGGGGCCACGATGGCAATCCCCAGGTCAGCCGCGATTTCCTGGGCACCGGCCTTGTTGGGAAAGTTCTCGTCGGTACAGGTCAGCCCCGACAGCCAATAGACCACCGGCACGATCGCGGTCTCGGCCGCTGGCGGCAGATACAACGAAAACGTCATGTCACAGCCACAGACCTTGGAGGCATGAGTATGACGCTGCTGCCAGCCGCCGAATGATTTGTGCTCGTCGATCTTTTCCATTGTCTGTGCCCTGCTAGAAATGCAGCACCGAGCGGATCGCCTTGCCTTCATGCAACAGGTCGAAGGCTTCGTTGATCTGCTCGAACTTCAGGTCATGGGTGACGAAATCATCGATATTGATATCGCCGGACATATAGCGGCCCACATAATCAGGCAGCTCCGTGCGCCCTTTCACCCCGCCGAAGGCGGAACCACGCCACACGCGGCCGGTAACCAGCTGGAAAGGCCGGGTCTCAATGGTCTCACCGGCACCGGCCACGCCGATGATGGTCGACTCGCCCCAGCCCTTGTGACAGCACTCCAGCGCGCTGCGCATGACCTCGGTATTGCCGATGCACTCGAAGGAATGCTCGACCCCGCCATCGGTCATGTCGACGATGACCGCCTGAATCGGATCGTCATAGTCCTTGGGATTGACGCACTCGGTCGCGCCCAGCTGCTTGGCGAACTCGAACTTGGACGGGTTCAGATCGATACCGATGATGCGATTGGCTCCCGCCATCTTCGCGCCCTGGATCACCGACAGACCGATCGCGCCCAGGCCAAAGACCGCGACGTTGTCGCCCGGCTGGACCTTGGCCGTGTTGTAGACCGCGCCGATGCCGGTGGTGATGCCACAGCCCAGCAGGCAAACCTTATCCAGCGGTGCCTCGGGGCTGATCTTGGCCAGCGAGACCTCGGAAACCACCGTGTACTCGCTAAACGTCGACGTGCCCATGTAGTGATAGAGCATCTCGCCGTTCTTCGAGAACCGGCTGGTGCCGTCGGGCATGACACCCTGACCCTGGGTTTCGCGGACCGCGCCACACAGATTGGTCTTGCCGGACTTACAAAACTTGCACTCGCCACACTCGGCCGTATACAGCGGAATCACGTGATCACCCGGCTTGACCGACGTGACCCCGGGGCCCACGTCCTCGACCACGCCGCCGCCTTCGTGACCCAGAATACGCGGGAAAAAACCTTCCGGATCAGCCCCGGACAGCGTGTAGGCATCGGTATGACACACACCGGTGGCCACGATGCGCACCAAGACCTCGCCGGCCTTGGGCCCGGCGACCTCGATTTCTTCGACCGACAAGGGCTTGCCGGCCTCCCAGGCAATGGCAGCGCGTGATTTCATGACCTGACTCCTTGACTGTTGGGCCGCGCGATCCGTTGCCGGCCGCGCGCTCATGATGCGTCACACTGTACCATAGACACACTCGCATGCGTGCTTGACTAGGGCCTGTTGCAAGAGGCTGCGGTGCTGTCCAGACTTCGGCCCTCCTTTCCCTGCCCCGCGGTTCTTCAATGCTCGACTGTGTCGAAATCGACTCGCCCGCCACCGCCAATGCCTGTGTGATCTGGCTTCACGGCCTGGGCGCCGATGGCAACGACTTTGTGCCGATCGTGCCCGAGCTGGGCCTGGGCGAGGCGCACACGGTGCGTTTCGTTTTTCCCAACGCCCCCAGCCGGCCGGTGACCGTGAACAACGGCATGGCCATGCCGGCCTGGTATGACATCAAGGGCGTGGATATCGCCGACAAGCAGGACGCGGACGGCATCGCCGCCACTGCCAACCAGATCAACGAACTCATCGCGCGCGAGATCCAGGCCGGAATCAAGCCCGAGCGCATCGTGCTGGCCGGCTTTTCCCAGGGCGGGGCCATCGCCCTGCACGTGGGTCTACGCCAGCACGCGCGGCTGGCCGGGGTGATGGCGCTGTCGACCTACCTGCCGCTGCATGATCGTCTGGCCGACGAGGCCGCGGCCGAAAGCGCGGATGTGGCGATCTTCATGGCCCATGGCACGGAAGACCCCGTGGTGCCGATCACCCTGGGCCAGACCAGCCGGGATCAGCTCGAGACCGCCGGCTACCATGTGGCCTGGCACGAATACCCAATGGCGCACCAGGTCTGTCTGCCCGAGATCGCCACCATTGGCCGCTGGCTGCGTGAGCGTCTGGCTGTCTGATCGATGGTCGATAGCCTGTCGCAACTGATTGCCCAGTATGGCTATCTGGCGATCGCCGCCGGTTGTTTCTTCGAGGGCGAAACGGCGGTACTGCTGGGCATGGTGGCCGCACACAAGAGCATTTTGGTGCCCGTCCTGGTCTGGCTGGCCGCCACACTCGGCACGATCGCCGGCGACAATATCTGGTTTCATGTCGGCAAGCGCATGGGCCGCCCGGCACTTGCTCGACGCCCGCATTGGCATGCCAGGGCCACACGCGTGGAAGCGCTTCTGGAGCGTTACGGCGCGCTGATCATGATCGGCTTCCGGTTTCTGTATGCCATGCGCTCGGTTACGCCATTCGTGCTGGGTTCGCTGGGCGTATCGGCCTGGCGGTTCTTGTTTTACGACGTGATCGGCACGCTGATCTGGTCAACCACCGTCAGCCTCGTGGCCTGGCATCTGGCGCATGCCGTGGACAAGGCGATCGCTCATATCCATAACATCGAGCAGCTGGCACTGGTCGGGGTGATCATCGCGATCGCAATCGGTGGCCTGGTTTATTACCTGCGCCGACGCTAGGGCGTGTTGCCGTTTCATACGATTCTGCGCCAAGCGCTCCATGACATCGACTATGGGCGGCAAGACGAGGCATAGCCCATCTAGCGTGTCCTTCTGCGCAAGGGGCTAGAACGCAGGATTGCCAACACGTCTTTAATTTTCGGGCGCTTATCCCACAGGGTTGGGCCGCCCGTAAAATTGAAGATGGGCGCCGTGGCGCTGGCGAGTCTTGAACGTGGCACAGCCAGAGCCGCGAGTCGCGCCTTGCAGGACACGCCGCGGACTCTCGACGAAAGCGGCACTCGTATGAAACGGCAATAGGCCGTCGGACCGCACACATCGCCGGCCGAGCCCGCGATGTGTGCATCAGGGCCCGGTTCTTACCGATCGAACGTCCAGATGATATCGCCGCCGGTCGCCTGGCCGCTGGACGAGGTCTCCAGCGCCCAGTGTGAGGACAGGCTATAGCGCATCGACACAGTCGAGACCTGATCGAACAGGCCCAGCCCGTAGCTGACGTATAGCCGCGGTGACAGATAACGCCCCACGGTGAGTGCGGTCTCACTCGAGGACTCGCCGGCCCCGGCGCCCAGACCCACATCCACGCCCAGCTTGTCGCCGATGTTCTGCAGCACCTGGTTGCCCTTGGACGAGCCCAGCGCCAGAGCTGCCCGCGCCACCAGGCTGGATTGTTGGCCGCTGGTCTGGTCCAGCGCGCGCCCCAGCAGCAGCCAGGACAGCTGCTCGGACTGGGTCATGGTGGGGTCGGAAAACAAAGTCAGCTCGGGCGCGGTCAAGCTGCCGCGCACATGCACGCCCACGGTCACATCCGGGTCGGGATAACGCGCGGCACGGATATCCAGGCCCGGCTGGCTAACCGGCCCGCCGGCAAACAGAATCTTGCCGGACTGGATATCCAGGCTCTGGCCGTAGGCTCTGTACGAGCCGTCCACGATATTGATCGCCCCGGTGCCGGTCGGGTTGGCATCACCCGGGTTCTGTACCACACGCAGGTTGCCCTGCAGATTGGCTTTCAGGCCGAACGCCTCGATGCGCACGTCATCGCCCAGGATCACGTTCACGTTGGCTGCGATCGCCCGTGCCACGGCATCGGTGGTCTTGTTCTCATCGGTGACCATGACCTGATCGGACGACACGGTCGTCACCCCGCTTTCGGGCAGATCCTTGGGCGTGATCGCGGCCTCGGGAATCGTGACCGAGCCCGTGACAGACACCTTGTCCGGGGTGACCGATACGTTCAGATCGGGGCTGACATAAGCCGTGGCATCAGGAATATTGGCCACCTGGAACCGATCGCCGGTGATGGCCAGCTCGACCGTCTGCCCGCTTTCCTCCAGCCCGATCTGGCCGTCGGCCGACAGCGTGCCGCCACCGGAGGTCGCCCGTGCGGTGATGCCGATCGCGTTACCCCGGCCGTTGGCCGCCAGCGACACGTCGGTCAGCGTGAGGCCCGGGGTGACCAGTACGATCTTCGAGGCGTTCAGGCTGGCGTCCCCCAGCACGTTGGGCTTGGCCACGGTGCCGGAAAACGACAGATCGGCCGCCAGGCTGCCCTCGAAGCTATCCACCTCGGGCGACAGATCGGCCAGGATTCCCAGCGACTTGTTCAAGCGCAGGCTGCCATCCAGGCTGTGCTCGGTCAGCGGGGCCGCGCCCTCGGCGACCGAAACCCGGGCCTGCAGCCCGTCATCGCCGGCAAACGGCAGATCCACGCGGGCATCCACCCCGTTGTTGGCCATATTGGCCACGATGGACCCGGGCTGCATGACCAGCGCTTCGACCGTCTCGCCCGTGGGCGTGGTCACGGTCACGTTGCCGGCGGTTGTCGATAGATCCGCCTGAACGGTCGGCGCCCCGCCGGTCGGGATCCGAGCATCCACCGTACCCGAAATCGCACCGGTCACCGCCAGACCCTCAGGGAAATACGGCTTGGCATAGTCGTAGTTGAAGTTCGACAGATCGATCTTGGCGATACTGGTCTTGGCATCGTGGCTGCCGGTGATGCACAGCCGGGCATCGCCCGAGGTCAGACAGGCATCGTTGATCGACTGTGCCTCGGCCGATACCGCACCGCTGGCCGGGCCGGCCAGCGACCAGGGGGCCAGATCACCGTAGCCGGCGGTCAGCCGATTGAGCGTGAAACGCTCCTGGTAGGTCTTCTTGTTGAGCGAGCCGTTCAGGGCCAGATCGGCCGTGGCGATATCGCTGTCGAGATTCAACGACAGATCATGCCGCGCCGGCGTACCGTCGAGATTGAGCGTCACGCGACGGATATCCTGGCCGCCGGCGTTGATGCCATCGACGGCCAGATCCACGCGTGAGCGTGTGTTGCCCGACCAGTCGAGATCGGCATCCAGGCTGGCATGGGCCACCTTGTTGCCAAAGGCATCGATATCGTCGGCGGTGAGCGTGGCGTTGGCCACCGGGGCCTTCACACGGCCCTTGACCTGGCCTTCGGTATCCAGCCGGCCGGCCAGGCCCGGCATGATCGTGCCCAGATCGGTTGAGTGGATCGACCACTGGCCGTTGAGCGCGGCATCCGGTGTCCAGCCGAAGGTGCCCTTGACGTCGGCCGTGGCCGCGCCCGAGACCAGGTGCAGCGTTTCGACGTTGACGTGGTCGCCCAGATAGCGCGCGCGTGCGTTCAGATCCAGCGGCTGGCCACGCAGGGAGCCGTTGGCGGTGAGTTTGTTCACCGTGGCGGTCAAGGCCTCGCCCTCGGGCTGCTTGGCGCTCACGTCGGCCACGAGATTGAAATCACCCGGCACGTCGGCCACCACGGCGCCGGGGTTGATGTGCTGGCCTTCGACGTGGGCAGTGACGTCCAGGCTCGGCGCCCAACGCGCATCGGCGTTGGCCCGGATCGTGCCCGGCCCGCCGTCGACGGTCAGCTGGGCCAGCTTGAAGGCCTCGGTACTGCCCGAGCCTTGGGCGGCCAGCGTGCCCGCGGTCTGGCCGACCACCTGCCAATCCAGGCGCGTGTCCAGATCGTAATCCGACAGGGCGCCCTGGAGTGCCAGGCGGCCTTTCTTGGATTTGTACTGGGGCGTGGCCGACAGCGGCCAGCCCAAGTTCTTCCAGTCTACGGTCACGTCCATGGCGTTGCCTTCAGCCAAGGCGACGTCCCCGTTGGCCACGAGCTGGCCGTTAGTGGCCGGCACGCCGATCTTCAACGCCTGGATCGTGACCTGGCTGGGCGTATAGCGCACCCCGCCGTCCAGCGTGGCACGGCCGTAATCGGCGCTATCGACGTCGGCGTCCAGATTCACACCCAGATCGTCGATGGGGCCCTTGGCGCTGACGTCAGCGTTGGCGGTCAGCACCGGCAGGGAATCGGCGATCTTTTTCGTCTGTAGATCATCGACCTGAACACGGGCATCCACGGCCAGTGCCGTGAGTGCATTGGTCACGTGGCCGGTCACCGCCAGGTTATAGGGCGCGGCCACCCCGATATCCAGCGCCAGATCGTCCAGGCTGCCCTGGATATCGGCGCGTGCATCGATCGGCGCATAGTCCGGCAGGCGCAGCTTGGCGGTGGCGTGCAGATTGGTGGCATAGCCACCGCGCGGCGTGACCCCGGCCCGGGCGTCGATATCGAAAAGCGGCCCGTGGCCGGTCAGGGATTTGATCTGCCACTGGGCCTCGTCCAGACGCGCGCCTTCCAGTGCCACGCGATCAACCTTGAGCGGCTCGGCCTCGGGGGCCGTGATGGCCGTGACGTTGGCCACCGACAGCCGATCGACGATGACCGTCACCGGCAGGTCGATGGCATCCGGCAAGGAGAACGGCTCACCGGCCGGCTCTTCCGGCTTGGGCTCGCTTTCCTTGAGAACCTCGTAGTCCACCTGGTTCACGTCCAGATGTTTCACGTGGACCGTCCGGTGCCAGATGGCCGAGAAGTCCATATCGAAATCGATCGAGCCGACATGGGCGGTCATCGCATCCGTGGTGTAGTCCACACCGGCCACATGCAGCGGGCCGATGAGCTTACCCTCGAGGCGATCGATATGGATCATCTCCGGCAAGAACCGATTGGCCTGGTGCCAGGCGAACGCGGTGCCGCTGTTGGTGCCACCGATCCAGGCGATCAGCCCGATCAGCACGACCAGTAACACCAGCAGGACGATCAGCAGCCATTTGCAGAACCGACCGAAGCGGCCCAACCAGCGACGCGACGCGCTCTTCGGCTTGTCTGTCTTCTTGGCCGCCGGCTTGTTCGGCGTGTTGTCGGGCTGGCTCACAGATCCGGTCCCAGGCTGAAGTGAATCGCGAAATCGCCGCCGGCGTCATCCAGCGGATGGGCCACGTCCAGGCGAACCATGCCGACCGGCGAACCATAGCGAAAGCCCACGCCCACGCCTTTTTTCAACGCATAGTCGCTGACCGAGTTGACCACGTCGCCCGCGTCAAAGAAGGTCGCCACGCCAAACTTCTTGTAGAAGAACCAGTCGCCCTCGATATTGAAGGTCGCGACATAGCGCCCGCCGATATCCTCGTTGTCGTCGTTGGTCGGCGAAATCGACTGATAGCTGTAACCGCGCACGCTCTGTGCGCCGCCGGCAAAGAAACGCTGGCTGGGCGGCACATCCTCGAAATTGTCGGTGCCGATCGCGCCCAGGCGCCCGCGTGTGACCAGGCGCGTGCTGTCGGTGATCGGCAATACCGCGGCCCCGTTGAGCTCGGCCGAGATCATGTTGGTCGACGAGGCCAGCGCCTCGGCCGCACCGTGGACATCAGCCGAGGCACTCACGCCCTTGCGGGTAAACAGAAGATCGTCGGCCTTCTGCAGGGTTATGTTGTAGCCGGGGTAAAGCAGAATACTGTTGCGATTGCCATCGCCCAGGTCATAGAACTCTTGCTGGAAGCGCAGATAAGCGCGCTTGCGGCCCAGCTGCCAGCCGGTATCTCGCACCACGCCCACGCCGTAGTAGGTCGAGGTGATATCGCCGAACTGCTCGTTGTTGATCGTGCCCGTGAACGAGAGTTTGTCCTTGGCCACGTTTTCGATCGGAATATCGTAGGCGGCCTGCAACGAACGCTGGATCTGTGAGACACGGGTATCCAGGCGGAACTGATGCCCCTGACGGTTGAGATGACGAAACGTCACGCCGGCGCCCACGCGCGGGCCGGTGTCGGTCCCGTAGCCGGCGGAGAACTTGTAACTCTGGCCCTTGCTCGGCTGGGCCGTCACGGTCACCGGAATACGCAGCTGGCCGATGGATTCCAACGGATCGCTCGGCGGATAGATCAGATCATAGAACCAGGCGTTTTCGGACAGTTTGCGCTGGGCCCGGGCACGCTCGGCGTCGATCTCGATCTGGCTGTAGTAGTCGCTGTCGTTGAGAACCAGCTGTAGATCGATGAGCTCTTGTGCGCTGTAGGGCTGGCCCTGGCTGAACGGCACGAAGCGCTGCACGAAGTCATCAGCCAGCAGATCCTGCTTGAAGGTGACCGGGCCAAAGTAATACCGCTCGCCCGTATCCAGCACCAGATCGATCTCGGCGCGTTTTTCTTCCGGATCCACACGAATGGCCGAGGCGCTGAACTTGGCGTCCAGATAGCCGGCGTTATAGACCGCGTTGAACATCGCGCTCTTGGTGGCGGTATAACGCGACTGCACCAGCCGCTGTCCGGTGGCCAGCTCAGTGTCGCGCATCGCACTTTGCAGGGCCGACAGTTCGTCGCCGGGGCCACGGGCGGCGATATTCAGGGCCCGAATCTTCGTGGCCGGGCCTTTCTTGACCGTGAAGCGCGCCTGCCAGGTATCGGCATCGCCCGTGGGGGGCGTGAGTTCGGTGTCGATCTCGGGCGCGTAGTAACCGTAGGGGGCCAGTGCCTGCTTGATCTCCTTGGGCGCCAGACGATAAAGCGTCTGGATGCGCGCGCCGCTCCAGGTGTCCTCGTGTTTGGCAGCCACCGACAAAGATTTGCGCGCGTTGGTGCGCAACGGATTATCGATACCGGAAATCTCGACCGTTACCGTATCGGCCAGCACCGGGCCGGCCCAGGCGAGTGCGGCGACCAGCGAGCCCGTGGTCAATAATCCGGTGGCCCAGCACTTGCAGGCGCGCGTATGTTGCTTGTCCGTCAAACGATCGAAACCCGTGTCTGCTGGCATCTGGTCGAAATACGCTCGGCGACATCCCGCCGAGTCAACCACCCCAGCGTATCGCACAAGAGGTGGGTTGCCGTGCTACAGGCGCACTGGCATGTATTTTTGGTTCTGCATATCTCTTGTTTAACACGATTGCGGCCCGCGCCGAACACACATTTGTCTTGCCCATGTGTTTTCAATGGCCGCCGGGCGGCGTATGCCTCAACGCGCGATAATACGCGGCCCCGGCCGCTTCATTTTCATCCAGGGCAGAACAATCATGACGCATATCGTGTTGATCGGTGCCGGCCATACACATGTCGGCGTGCTACGGGCCTATGCCGCCAACGGCGCGCCTGATGCACGCATCACTCTCGTCTCACCGCATCCGCGGCTTTATTACTCGGGCATGCTCCCGGCCCACGTGGCCGGGCATTACAGCCGGGCCGAACTGGCGATCGAGGCCGGCGGCCTGCTGGCACAGCTGGGAGCCACGTTCATCAGCACGCACGTGACCGGTTTTGACGGCACCACGCTGACCCTGGCCGACGGGCAGCGGCTCGCCGGGGATATCGTCTCTTTTGATATCGGCACCGCCCCGGGCGCACTGGCTAAAGACCATCCTGAGCGGGTGATTCCGGTCAAACCGGTCGAGGCGCTGCTGGCCGGCCTGGCGCGTTTCGAGCACGGGCTGGATCAGGACGATCAGGCGCGTCGCCTGGCTGTTGTCGGCGGCGGCGCGGGCGGGGTGGAGCTGATGCTGTCGCTGGCTTATCGCTATGGCGGGCGCTCTGATCGCCCGGCGCTGGATCTGGTGGCACGCAGCGGCGTGATGGCCGGCGTGCCGGAGCGGGTGCGTCGCGCACTCTCGCATGCGCTGGATCGGGCCGGCGTCAACGTCATCACCGGGCGCGGCGTGGTGGATCTGGACGACACGGGCCTGATTCTGGACGACGACACCCACCAGCCGGCCGACTGCGTGATCGCGGCCACCGGGGCCCGGGCGCCGGCCTGGCTGGCGGACACGCCCCTGGCCCTGCACGACGATGGTTTCATCGCCTGTGACTGGCATCTGCGCTCGCGCTCACACCGCCATGTCTTTGCCGCCGGCGACGTCATCGCCCTGCCCGAGCCACGGCCGAAATCCGGTGTCTATGCCGTACGCCAGATCTCGGTGCTGGCCGATAACCTGGCGCGCGCGGCCTCGGCGCGTGCCCTTGTCGATTTCAAGGCGCCCCGGACCGCTCTGGCGCTCATCTCGCTGGGCGAGCGGCGTGCGCTTGCCCTGCGCGGACGCCTGAGCCTGCCGCCGTCGCGTCTGCTCTGGCAGATCAAGGACCGGATCGACCGTCGCTTCGTGGCCCGCCACGATCGGCCCGCGGGCGATGCGCCCGAGACCGGCTAACCGCCGCCGTCGAAGTTCTCGATGGTCAGGGGCTCCAGATCATCGACTTCTGCAATGCCCAGCACACGGGTATAGAACGTTCGCTCGGCCTCGATGGCAGTCATGATGTTGTCGGCATCGCGGAATCCGTGACGCTCGGACTCGAAGGCCACATAAGCCACGGCCACGCCGGATTCGCGTAGTGCCGCGACCATCGATTCGGCCTGGTCGGGCGGCACGACCTTGTCGCGCATGCCCTGTAGAAACAATACCGGGCAAGACAGCTGCTCGGCGTGATACAGCGGCGAGCGTGCCTCCAGCGTGGCTGTATCCGTACCGATCAGCCGGTCCAGATAGCGCGACTCGAACTTGTGGGTCGAGGCCAGCAGCCGTTTGAGATCGCCGATGCCATAGTAGCTGGCCCCGGCCGCCGCCAGATCGGTGAAGGTCAGTACCGAAAGTACGGTATAACCGCCGGCACTGGAGCCAGAGATCAATACCCGATCAATATCGATACGATCGGCTTCGGCCAGATGCGCCACGCCGTACTCACAGTCAGCCACGTCGGCGATGCCCCAGGCGCCGGCCAGGGCCTGGCGATACGCTCGGCCGTAGCCGGTCGACCCGCGATAGTTCACATCCAGCACGGCATACCCGCGCGAGGTCCAATACTGGATACGCGCATCGAGCGCGGTATTGGTGGCCCCGGTCGGCCCACCGTGGCATTTGAGGATCACCGGCGGGCGCTCGGTCTCCGGCGCACCGTAGCTTTCGCTGACCGGCGCATAGAACAGGCCGTGCGCCTGGCTGCCGTCGGCCGTTGCCCAGCTCACGGATTCCGGGCGTGAGAGTGCGACATCCGCCGGCAGGGAATCGGCCGCCTGCAGGATCTCGGTCGAGCCGTCGGCGTGGAACAGGCGCACATGCTTGGCCCGTGCCGGGTTGGCCGCGACCACGGCCACGGCTTCATCCAGAGCCACGATCTGCTCATAGAAATCGAAATCCTGGCGCAGCGTTCGGAACCTGCCTGTTTCGCGATCAACCTCGCCGAGCTCCCAGATACCATCGTGGGTGGCCAGCGCGAACAGCCGCCCGCTGGCGGTGAAGGCATAGGTCGACTGGCCGAACACCCACTGCGGCACAGCGAACTCCGCGGCCTCGTTGGTCAGCCGCGCAAAGCCGCCGTCGGCCTGCTCGACGTGGATATTCCACCAGTTGTCGACGTCGGCCACGATATGCAGCACGCCGTCGGGGTCGAACACCGGGCCGAACAACGACACATCGTCCGGCTGCCAGAGCGGGGCCGCCGCCCCGATGGTGCCGTCATCGGCGATATCAGCGGCCCATAGCTCGGTCACGTCCCAGGGCATGTGGGGATGATTCCAGGCCAGCCAGACCAGGCGCTGTGAACCCGGCGACAGCCGGGGGCTGGCATAGAAATCATGGCCCTCGGCCAGGGTCTCGACCCGGCCATCACGATGTACGGCCACGAGGCGGGCGACCGGCTCGTGGGTGGCCTCGTCGAGGGTCTCGGCGATCGCGATCAGGCGGCCAAAGCGCCGATCGTATTGCAGATCGGCAAACCGCAGATCGGCCTCGACGTCGGTGATCGCGGCCAGCTCGCCTTCCGGGTCGCGCTGCCAGATCGCCTGATCCGAGCCGTTGACGAACCAGACAAACCCGCCGTGGGCGGCAATGGCCCCGCCGCCGTATTCGTAGACGCTGCTGGCGACGGACATCGGCGCATCGATGAGCGAGACCGGCGCACCGTCATCGTTGCGCACGATCGTGCTGCGCCCGCCCTCTTCCGGGCGCGCCTCGACCCAGAGCAGCGTGCCGCCGTCGTCGCCGGCGGTATCAACCGTCAGATCGGCGAACTTGCGGCCGGCGGCCGCGACATGGGCTGCGGAAATGGATGAGGGCCAGCTGCCATAGGCACGGATGGGTTTCATGTGGAACGTGTCTCGATGAGCCAGTTGTGTTGCACACGGTGCACGGCTTGCCCGGCAGGATCAAAACCGCGCTCGGTGAAATCGATATGCCCGGCCCGGTCCCGCCGGATAACGCTGGCGGCACGGGTGCCGTAGGTCGGGCTCTTGATGAACATGGCCGACAGGAAATGCTCGGCGTCGCGATCGATGCCGGTATCCGGCAGCTCAGCCACCGGAGCTCGGTCGGTATCGGCCAGAAGCGTCAGAAGCGTGTCTGCAGCGATCGTGTCATCGGCCAGGGATTGTTGCATGCGCTGGCGGGCTTTTTCGGTCTTGGGCCAGTGATCGCCCCATAAACCGTTGCTGATCGCCAGGACGCCGGGGGCAACAGCGCGCGGCGCGCTCCGGCCACGATTGGCCACGTGATAGAGCGCGTTCTGATCCCCAACCAACAGATTGAACGGGCCATAAGCAGCGCTGTTGTCGGCCACGTGCGCGGCCCAGGCCTGGGCCGACCAGTCGTCGGCGAAATAATCACGCACCAGGTCACCGCGCGAGCGAGGCGCTGGGCCAGCCGCGCCCGCTTGAGGATCCCGGATATTGGTCACCGCGGCGAACCGTCCGCGCTGGTCCGCCCCACACCATGCGCCCCCGGCTTTTTCATCACGCCCGGCGACCAGGCCCGGCGGATCGGCCCACACGTGGGCGGCACGCGTTGGCCGGGCATGGAATTCATCACGATTGGCTGCCAACAGCAGATCATGCGTGGCATGCGCCTGCCAGGCGACGACGATCAGACACATACGCCATGACTCGAAAGTTCACCGGCCCTGACGGTAGAGCGCGGCACGGCCGTCGCGCAAGCCGGCGCTTATAAATCCAGTTCCTTGATCTTGCGGGTCAGCGTATTACGGCCCCAGCCCAGAAGACGCGCGGCATCCTGGCGATGGCCGTGGGTATGGGCCAGCGCGGCACGGATCATCACCCGCTCCAGGCGCGGCACGGCCTCGTCGAGCAGGTGCGCCTGGCCGGCCGCAAGCGCCTGATCGGCCCAGATCGCCAGCGCGTCATCCCAAACGTCGTTTGTCTGCGATGACTCGGGCGCGGGGGTATTGTCCGGCGACAACGCAGGCGTTGGCGCGACGGTGCGACTGGTTGGCCCGGTCGGTGCGTCCCGGCGCAGCTCGAGCGGCAGGTCTTCGAGCACCACCTCGCGCCCGGGCGCCATCACGGTCAGCCAACGACACAGATTCTCCAGCTCACGGACGTTGCCTGCCCAGTCCAGGTCGGTGAGAAAATCCCGCGCGGGCACGCCGAGCGTCTTGTGCTCCATGTCCAGCTCGTCGGCTGCCCGCGCCAGAAAGAAATCCAGCAAGAGAGGAACGTCCTCGCGGCGCTCACGAAGCGGCGGCACGCGCAGGCGGATGACGTTCAGGCGATGATAGAGATCCTCACGAAAGTGGCCGTGCTTGACCTGGTTTTCCAGATCCTGGTTGGTGGCCGCGATGATGCGCACATCCACGCTGACCGCCTGATGCCCGCCCACGCGATAGAACTGGCCGTCCTGAAGCACGCGCAACAGCCGGGTCTGTAGATCGGCCGGCATATCGCCGATTTCGTCGAGGAACAGCGTGCCGCCGTGGGCCTGCTCAAAACGCCCACGGCGCTGGGCGGCCGCCCCGGTGAACGCGCCCTTCTCATGGCCGAAGAACTCGGACTCCATCAGGTCCTTGGGAATGGCAGCGGTGTTGACGGCGATGAACGGCCGGGCCGCTCGGGGCGAGTTCTCGTGCAAGGCATGGGCAACCAATTCCTTGCCGGTGCCGGATTCCCCGGTGATCAACACCGTGATATTGGACGCCGACAAACGCCCGATGGCCCGAAAGACCTCCTGCATGGCCGGAGCTTCACCGATCAGCGACGTACCGGCAGCCTGACGCGCCGGGCGCTGAATATCGGCCTCGCGAGACAAACGCCCTGCCCGCGTGACCAGCTCCACGGCCTCATCCAGATCGAACGGCTTGGGCAGATATTCAAAGGCCCCGCTTTTATAAGAAGCCACCGCCGAATCGAGATCGGAATGAGCCGTCACGATGATGATCGGCAGACTGGCCACCACGGCATGGACGCGCTCGAGCAGATCCAGCCCGGAGATGCCCGGCATGCGAATATCGGTAAGCAGCACGTCGGGCGTGGCCTCGTCGAGGGCGTCCAACAGCTCGGCGCCACCGGGAAAACAGGTCACCTGCATGCCCGCGCCGCCCAGCGCGCGCTCCAGCACCCAGCGGATCGATTCGTCGTCGTCGACGACCCAGACAGTCAGCTCGCTTGCCGGTGACAGGTTCATACACGGCTCATCGGTTGGACAAACAATACGGGCGCGCTCATTCGCTGGCCTCGCCCATGGGGAGAAACACGCTGAACACGGTCTGGCCGGGCCGGCTTTCGCATTCGATCAGGCCGTCGTGCAGATGGATCAGATACTGGGCGATCGGCAGGCCCATGCCCGAGCCATCGGCGCGCGAGCTCACCATCGGGTGAAAGATGCGCGGCAATAGATCACGATCGATACCCGGCCCGTTATCGATGATATCCACGCGGGCGACCAGTCGGTGCTGAACCCCGCCGATGGTGAACAGCCGCTGCGTACGCGACCGAATCATCACCTGGCCGGCATTGTCGAGCGCATGCAGGGCGTTGCCGATCAGGTTGAAAAAGACCTGTATCAGCTGCTCGCGATCGGCGGCCAACGCCGGAATGCTGGGATCATAATCACGCACCAGCGAAACATCGGCCGCCATGTCGGCTGATACCAATGCGCGGACGTGCTCCAGCGGCTCGTGGATATTGATCGGCTGCTTGTTGGGCGGCCGACGCGGGCCCAGCATGCCGTCGACGAGATTCTGGAGCCGGTCGGCCTCACGGATGATCACGGTGGTGAACTCGACAAGCCCCGGATCATCGATCTCGCGCTCGAGCAGCTGGGCCGCGCCGCGCAAGCCGCCCAGCGGGTTCTTGATCTCGTGGGCCAGCCCGCGAATCATCTCGCGGTTGGCCAGATTCTGGATCCGCATCTGGTCATCGCGCGAGATCCGCAGCTGTCGATCCAGCGAGAGGAACTCCAACAGCAGTGCCGGCTGGCCATCGTCTTCGGTGAACGGGGTGACCGTGCAATCCACGATCAGCGGGTCACCCTCGCCGGCGGCCAGATGCAACTCACGCTCGGTGTAAGCCGCGCCTTCGGCCAGGGCCGCGGTCAAGCGCGGGCGATGATCGGCCAGATACGGCAATGCCCGATCAAAGACCTCGTGATGACAATGCCGGGCCGAGACGCCGAACAACATCTCACTGGCCGTATTCAGATAGCTCACGGTCAGCGAGGCATCGAGGCAGACGACGGCCGTACGCAGATTATCGAGAATATTGCCCGGCGGGATGCCGGGGCGGGTGGCTTTGTGCATGACGTCTGGCTTGCAAGGTTCGGGCCATGGCTGCATGACACAGCCGCTTCGTCTCAGCTGGGCGGACGTCCTGCGCGCTCGCCCGGTGCGGGTGTCGACGTCGGCCCGGCCGCGGAACCCGCGCCCAGCGCCATTTCAAACACCACGTGATCGGTGCGGCCGGTGGGTGTGTCGTGTGCCACGAGCTCGACATCCAGCTCGTGGCGGCCGGGGACCAGCCGGTCGACGGCCAGACGCGTGGCCCGCGGCGGGGCGTCCTCCAGCACACGGCCGTCCAGGCGATAGATCAAGCGCTCATCCGGGCCCAGACCGTCGGGGATCATCAGCGAAATCGTGGCCTCACCGCGGGGATCGACAATACGTGCCCCCGGGCCCGGGGTGGCAATCCTTGGCGTATGACTGGCCCCGGGCGGGGTGGCCGCCGACGTCGTGGCCGGGCTATCGGCGGGCTCGGCCAGCGCCCGTATCGATTGATCGGCGCGACGGGCGGCCGGGCTGGCCGCGCGGTCGCTGTAGTGGCGCACGCCGGCAGCATCCGTCCAGACATAGACCGGAGCCGCGAGTGCGCTCGCACCGACCGTGACAAGGACGGCAACCATCAGATAACAGTAAGCAGGCCGGATCATGGCCCGAGCGTGACGCAAAAACGAGGGTCGTGCAGGCATAAAAAAAGACGCACCCGCGAACGGATGCGTCCTGTCTTGCGACCCGGCGCTTAGGCAACGGGCCCTAGGGCGTGTCGTCATAAGATAAGCCGGCGCACCGGTAGCCAAGCCGCGGCAAGACAAGGCATCGCGAGTGCAGCGTGGTTATTCCACGTAAACGAACGATAACGCAGGATTGCCGCGGCTTGGCCACCGGCCCATTCGGGTTGCCCGCGCCGGACGCGCCATGCGGCGTTACGGACCTTGACCGTGGCTAGCCACGCTCGGCGGCCCGCGCCTTGCCTGACACGTCCGGTGCGGGCAATGCGACGGCATATCTTATGACGACGCGCCCTAGCAGCTGTAGTACAGGTCGAACTCGGCCGGGTGCGTGCTCATCTTCAGACGCAGCACTTCCTCGGACTTCAGCTCGATGTAGCCATCGATCAGGTCGTCGGTGAAGACATCGCCCTTCTTCAGGAACTCGCGATCGTCGGACAGCGCCTGCAGCGCTTCTTCCAGCGACTGGGCGACGGTCGGAATGGCTTTTTCCTCTTCCGGCGGCAAATCGTAGAGATCCTTGTCCATGGCTTCGCCCGGATGGATCTTGTTCTGGATACCGTCGAGGCCGGCCATCATCATCACGGCGAAGGCAAAGTACGGGTTAGCGGTCGGATCGGGGAAACGCACCTCGATACGACGGGCCTTGGGGCTGGAGACCCACGGAATACGGATCGAGGCCGAGCGGTTACGCGCCGAGTAGGCCAGCAGCACCGGGGCTTCAAAGCCCTTGACCAGACGCTTGTAGCTGTTGGTCGAGGCGTTGGCGAAGGCGTTGATGGCCTTGGCGTGCTTGATGATGCCGCCGATGTAATACAGCGCGGTGTCCGACAGGCCGCCGTACTCGTCGCCGGAGAAGATGTTCTTGCCGTCCTTGACCAGCGACTGGTGGACATGCATGCCCGAGCCGTTGTCGCCGACCAGCGGCTTGGGCATGAAGGTGGCTGTCTTGCCGAAGGCATGGGCGACCTGATGCACGCAGTACTTGTAGGTCAGCGTTTCATCAGCTTTCTTGACCAGCGTGTTGAACAACATGCCGATCTCGCCCTGGCCGGCGGTGCCCACTTCGTGGTGATGCACTTCCGTGGTCAGGCCCATTTCTTCCATGGCCAGGCACATGGCCGAGCGGATGTCGTGCTGGGAGTCGACCGGCGGGACCGGCACATAGCCGCCCTTCACGCCCGGGCGATGGCCCATGTTGCCCTCTGCGTAGGCACGGCCGGTGTTCCAGGCACCCTCTTCCGAGTCGATCTCGAAGCCGGCGCTCTGCATGTCGTTGTTCCAGCGCACGGAATCGAAGATGAAGAATTCGGCTTCCGGGCCGAACAGCGCGGTGTCGGCGATGCCGGTCGAGGCCAGATACGCCTCGGCGCGCTTGGCCACGGTGCGCGGGTCGCGCTCGTAGCCCATCATGGTGTTGGGTTCGAGCACGTCACAGCGAATGTTGACGGTCGGCTCTTCGAAGAACGGATCCAGCACCGCGGTGCTGTCGTCCGGCATCATCACCATGTCGGAATCGTTGATGCCTTTCCAGCCGTCGATCGACGAGCCGTCGAACATCTTGCCTTCTTCCATGAACTCGTCGTCGACGACGTGCGCCGGCATGGTCATGTGCTGTTCTTTGCCGCGGGCGTCGCAGAAACGAAAATCCACGAACTTGGCCTCGGTCTTCTTGATGAGTTCGAGCGCTTTACTCGCCATGATCACTCCTTGATGGATGGGTGCGCTGCTGTCTGCCGTATCCCGCAGCCAGTACAACGGGTGCACTATAAAGGCAGGTTCCGTGCCACGTCATCTATGGCGCAAAACCGGTCTGCTACCTGCTTTTGCCCTATTTTGGTGCCGTAAATTGCACTGTTTTAGACCTGTAGCTGACCACTGCATTAAAAAAGTGCAGATCCGCCGGGCCGTCGTCATTCGACGGGGTTCGTTACAATGCCCGCTGAATCGATAGAGCGCAGACCAATGGATTTTCAACAGCTCATCTTTACGCTGCAGCAGTTCTGGGCCGATCGTGGCTGTGTGGTGGTTCAACCGCTGGATATGGCCGTGGGGGCCGGCACCTTCCATACCGCGACCTTTCTGCGCTCGATCGGGCCAGAGCCTTGGCGTGCGGCCTACGTGCAGCCCTCGCGTCGCCCGACCGACGGCCGCTACGGTGAAAACCCCAATCGCCTGCAGCACTATTATCAGTTCCAGGTGCTGTTGAAACCCTCGCCCAAGGATATTCAGGCGCAATATCTGGCCTCGCTGGAAGCGCTGGGTCTGGATATGTCGATCCATGACGTGCGCTTTGTCGAGGACAATTGGGAGTCGCCCACGCTGGGCGCCTGGGGTCTGGGCTGGGAGATCTGGCTCAACGGCATGGAGATCACCCAGTTCACGTATTTCCAGCAGGTCGGCGGCATCGATTGTCGGCCGGTCTCGGGCGAGATCACGTACGGGCTGGAGCGCATCGCCATGTATATCCAGAACGTGGAGTCGGTCTATGATCTAGTGTGGTCGAAGTCGGCGTATGGCACGGTCTATTACGGCGATGTGTTCCACCAGAACGAGGTCGAGCAGTCGATCTACAACTTCGAGCACGCCCCGGTCGATGCCCTGTTCCGACGCTTTGACGAGCTTGAGACCGAATGTCTTGCCCTGGTGGATCATGGCCTGCCCTTGCCGGCCTATGAGCGCATGCTGGAGACCTCGCATGCCTTCAATCTGCTGGACGCACGCCATGCCATCTCGGTCACCGAGCGCCAGCGCTTCATCCTGCGTGTGCGCACGCTGGCGCGCGGCGTGGCCCGTGCCTATTACGATGCCCGCGAAGCGCTGGGCTTTCCCATGCTCACCCCGAATCAGGAAGACACCGCGGCATGACGGCCACGCTACTCATCGAAATCGGTCTCGAGGAACTGCCGCCGGCGGCCATGTGCCCGCTGGCCGAGACATTTGCCCGCCAACTGGCCGCCGAGCTGGATAGCGCCGGTATCGCCCGTGGTGAAACCACCGCCCTGGCCACGCCGCGTCGCCTGACCGCGATGATTGAGGCCGTGGCCGCCGAAAGCGCGGTCGAGGCCGTCGAGAAACAGGGCCCCACGTTGGCCATCGCTTATGACGAGAGCGGCCAGCCCACCAAGGCCGGTCAGGGGTTTGCCCGCTCGGTCGGCGTGGCCATGGAGGCTCTCGAGGTCGAGGACACCGACAAGGGCCAGCGGCTGCTCTATCGCGGAACCCGCGAGGGCCAGCCCTTGAACGCGCTCCTCCAGGGCGCGGTCGACAACGCCCTGAAGAACCTGCCGATCCCCAAGCGCATGCGCTGGGGCGACTCACAGGCTGCCTTCGTGCGCCCCGTACACTGGGTGGTTGCCCTGCATGGCACCGAGGTTCTGGATCTGTCGGTCTTTGATGTGGTCGCCGGGCGCCATACCAGCGGTCATCGCTTTCATCACCCGGGCGAGATCGAACTGGCCCAGGCTGAGGATTACATCGAACGCCTGCGCTCGCCGGGCTATGTGCTGGTCGATATGGATGCCCGACATACGCTGGTCGAGGCCGAGGTGCATCGCGCGGCCGACACGCTGGGCGGCCATGCGTTGGTCGACCCGGCCCTCGTTGAGGAGGTCATTGCCCTGGTGGAATGGCCGGTCGGCGTCGCCGGGCGTTTTGATACGCGTTATCTCGGTCTGCCGCGAGAAGTCCTGATCGCCACGCTCGAAGGGCACCAGCGCTATTTTCCGGTCGCCGACGATAGCGGTGCCTTGATGGCTGGTTTTGTCACCGTGGCCAATATCGAAAGCCGTGACCCGGCCCAGGTCGTGGCTGGCAATCAGCGTGTGGTCGACCCGCGCCTGGCCGATGCCCTGTTCTTCTGGGACGCCGACAAGCGCGCCGGCCAGGCCGCGCGGATTCCGGCTCTGGCAGCCGTGAGTTTCCAGCAATCGCTGGGCAGTATCGCCGACAAAAGCGCACGGGTTGCTGCCCTGGCGGCCACACTGGCCGCACCGGCCCAGGCTGATCCGGCGATCGTTGCGCGCGCCGCCGTGCTGGCCAAAACGGATCTCGTGACCGAAATGGTCGGGGAGTTTCCCGAGCTACAAGGTGTGATGGGCGGCTATTACGCCCGCGAGGAAAACGAGCCCACGGCCGTGGCCGATGCCATCGTCGAGCACTATGCCCCGGCCGCGGCCGGGGCGCCGATCGCGGCCTCACCGGCCGGGCGTGCGCTGGCGCTGGCCGACCGGCTGGACACCCTGGCGGGCATTTTCGCCATCAATAAGCGCCCCAGCGGCGACAAGGATCCGTTCGGGCTGCGCCGGGCCGCGCTGGGTGTGCTGCGCACCCTGATCGAATCCGGCATGCGACTGGATCTGGCCGCCCTCATCGAGCAGGCCATCGCCGCGCAGCCGGTCGACGCCGCCCCGGACACGAAAGCCGCACTCTGGCAGTTCCTGATGGAGCGGCTGCGTGGCTATTATCTGGACAAGAGCGCCACACCGGCCCAGTTCGCGGCCATGTCGGCGCAGAACGTGACTGATCCGGTCGATTTCGATGCCAGGCTGGCCGCGGTACAGGCCTTCGAGCGCCTGCCCGAGGCGGCGATCGTGTGCGGCGCCCACAAGCGTATTCGAAATATCCTGAAGCGTAACGACGAGGCAACGATTGCCGAAGCGATCGTTGTCGAACATCTGGTCGAGCCCGCCGAGCAGGCCCTGCACGCCCGTCTGGTCGAACAGACCGCAAGTATTGATACCGCCGCGGCCGAAGGCGCCTATACCGAGGCGCTGGCCGCCCTGGCACCGTTGGCCGAGCCGCTGGACGCGTTTTTCGAGGCCGTTATGGTCATGGCAGACGACGCCACCCTGCGCGCGAACCGCCTGGCCCTGCTCGTGGCCATTGATACCGAGTGTCGTAAAGTGGCCGATATCTCGTGTCTATCGGTGGAGAACGCGTCATGACACTGTCCACGGTCGTGCTTGATCGCGACGGCGTGATCAATCGCGACAGCCCGGCGTTCATCAAGTCGGCCGCCGAATGGCATGCCCTGCCCGGCGCCCTGGAGGCCATCGCCCGGCTCAAACACGCAGGTATGCGCGTGGTGGTTGCCAGCAACCAGTCGGGCCTGGGCCGTGGCTTGTTTGAATACGATGCGCTTCTGGCCATGCACGACAAGATGACCCGCCAGATCGGCGACCTCGGCGTGGCCTTGGACGGCATCTTCTTCTGCCCCCACACCGCCGAAGCCAACTGCGGCTGTCGAAAGCCGGCCACCGGTCTGCTCGACGACATCATGGGGCGCTGGCATCTTGGCCCCGCCGAATGCGTGATGATCGGCGATAGCCCGACCGATATCCAGGCAGCGCATGCTGCCGGCATCACCGCGATTGGCGTGCGCTCGGGTAAGACCATCGACGCCGACGATGAGCGTTGGGCGGACGTGCCCATCGTCGACGATCTTTCGGCCGCCGTGGATCGGCTGCTGCGGGGCGAACCTGATCCTTCGTGAAGCCATCCGCAGGTGACACCGACCGGATCGTGGCGAGCGTTCACAAGACATACGTCCGCGAATGAACGCCAATAAACGCGAATAAAAAGAAGACAATTCGCAGACAACGCAGACGCCCGGGAGAGGCATCGAGTACGGCGTCTTAGCAACTCAGCAGCCGGGGCGACGATCAGTTACTTTCCGAGGGGGATTTACAGAACCTGCTCAATCTTCGGATAACCGTCTGTATTCATTCGCGTTTATTGGCGTTCATTTGCGGACAGGGTTTTCGTTCGCGTAGCGATCGCTCAGTCTCGTGGGCCGGTGAGAACGCAAATAGAAAGAAGATCATGCGCAGATTACACAGATGACGCAGATTGCTTGGGCAGCACGTCGAGTAAAGCGTTGTAGCAGCTACAAGCTCAAGCTGACGATCATTTGCTTTCCAACTGAATCTGCGAAATCTGCGGATAGTCTTCATGAAAAAGCCGCGTCGAAACGCGGCTTGTTAGGGCCTATTGCCGTTTCATGCGAGCGCCGCGTTGGAGACCGCAAATCGTGTCCTGCAAGGCGCGAGTCGCCGCATCGTGGCGTGCCACGATCAAGGCTCGTAACGCTGCAGGGCGCCCATCTTCAATTTTTTATGGGCGGCCCAACCCTTTGGGACAAGCGCTGTTTTGCGGCAATACAGCGTTCTAGCCCTCTTACGCAGAATGACTGCGCGGCGGGGGCTACGCCTCGTCTTGCCGCAAAACAGCGCTTGGCGCGGGCCCGCATGAAACGGCAACAGGCCCTAGTTGCCTGCGATTCAGCGCCAATCAAACATCCAAATTCGACACCATCAGAGCGTTGCGCTCGATGAATTCGCGGCGCGGTTCAACGTGGTCACCCATGAGTGTGGTGAAGATCTGGTCGGCACCGACGGCGTCGTCGATCTTGACCTGCATGAGACGTCGGCTTTCCGGGTCCATGGTGGTTTCCCAGAGTTGCTCTGGGTTCATTTCGCCCAGGCCCTTGTAGCGTTGGACGTTCAGGCCGCGCTTGGCCTGTTCCAACAGCCAGCGATAGGCTTCGTCGAAGGTTTCGATCTCTTTCTCGCGCTCGCCGCGATTCACGCGCGCGCCCTCGCCGATCATGCCCGTCAGTTCCGCGCCCAGGCGAGACATGCGCTGGTATTCGCCGCTGGCGAAGAAATCTTCGTGCCATACAAAGATATGCGGAATACCGTGGCTATAGCGCGTGACCTGTAGATGCAACGGATGCTCGTCGTCTGCCGGCTTCACCTGCACTTCGTAGCGATGCCGCGGCTCTTTTCGGGCGTCCAGCCGTCCCTGCAAGGCCTCGGCCCATTCGCTCATCCAGGCAGCGTCTGTGAATGCCTCGGTCGTGACCGGTGTGAGATACGTCATCTCGGTCAACGTGGCCGGGTCGAACCGCCGTGCCATGCGATCGATATCCTCGAGCATGCCGGTATAGCGATGCGCCAGATCGGCCAGCGCGTCTTCAGCGATCGGCGGCGTGTCACCGGAGACCCGGAACTCGGCCTTGTTCAAGGCCAGGCGCAGCAGATAGTTCGACAACTCCTTGTCGTCCTTGACGTAATATTCCTGCTTGCCCGATTTGACCTTGTAGAGCGGCGGCTGGGCGATATAGATATAGCCGGCCTCGATCAGCTCGAACATCTGACGATAGAAGAACGTCAGCAGCAGCGTGCGGATATGCGAGCCGTCGACGTCAGCATCGGTCATGATGATGATGCGGTGATAACGCAGCTTCGCCGGGTTGAATTCATCGCGCCCGATACCACAGCCGAGTGCCGTGATCAGGGTGCCCACCTCGGCCGACGACAACATCTTGTCAAAGCGTGCTTTTTCCACGTTCAGGATCTTGCCCTTCAAGGGCAGAATCGCCTGATTGTGTCGATCACGGCCCTGCTTGGCCGAGCCGCCGGCCGAGTCACCCTCGACCAGGAAGAGTTCCGATTGCGCCGGATCTTTTTCCTGGCAGTCAGCCAGCTTGCCCGGCAGACCCGCGATATCCAGCGCCCCCTTGCGACGCGTCATGTCGCGGGCCCGACGCGCGGCGTCGCGTGCTCGTGCCGCGTCGATCACCTTACCGGCGATGACACGCGCGTCCTTCGGGTTTTCCAGCAGGAAGTCGGTGAGCTGCTCGGTCACCTGTGATTCAACGGCGGCTCGTACCTCGGAGGAGACGAGCTTTTCCTTGGTCTGCGAGGAAAACTTAGGATCCGGCACCTTGACGGAAATGACCGCGGTCAGCCCTTCGCGGGCATCGTCGCCGGACGGCGAGACCTTTTCTTTCTTGGCCAGGCCTTCGGACTCGATATAGCCGTTGAGGCCACGCGTCAGCGCGCCGCGGAATCCCGCCAAATGCGTGCCGCCATCCTTCTGCGGGATATTGTTGGTATAACAGAACACGCTTTCCTGATACGAGTCGTTCCACTGCATGGCGACCTCGACCACGATATCGTCGCGCTCGCCGGTGAAGTAGAAAACGTTCTCGTGCAGCTGTGTCTTGTTCTCGTTGAGCGCTTCTACAAAGGCTCGGATGCCGCCTTCGTACTCGAACACCACGTCACGCTCGGTGGCCTCTTCCTTTAGGCGGATGCGCACACCGGAGTTCAGAAACGACAACTCTCGCAGCCGCTTGGCCAGGATGTCGTAGTTGAAGTCGATATTGGTGAACACTTCATCGCTGGGATGAAAATGGATCGCGGTCCCGGTTCTATCGGTCGCATCCAGCTGTGCGAGCTCTTCGCTGGGCTCACCCATACTGTATCGCTGGCAATAGTGATAACCGTCGCGATGGATATCCAACTGCAGGAAGTCCGACAGCGCGTTGACTACCGATACACCCACGCCGTGGAGCCCGCCGGAGACCTTATAGGAGTTGTCGTCGAATTTACCGCCGGCATGCAGCACGGTCATGATGACCTCGGCAGCCGGCTTGCCTTCGCCTTCGTGCATATCCACGGGTATACCACGGCCATCATCCGACACGGTGATGCTCTGATCACGATGAATCGTGACCAGGATCTCGTGACAGTACCCGGCAAGCGCTTCATCGATCGCGTTATCCACGACCTCGAACACCATGTGATGCAGCCCGGTGCCGTCATCGGTGTCTCCGATATACATGCCGGGGCGCTTGCGTACGGCTTCGAGCCCTTTCAGCACTTTGATGCTGCTGGAATTGTAATCGCCGTTGGATTCCGCCATGCGCCGACCTCGGCTAGTGTTCGGGAAAGTTTGAATTTTAGCACGAAGTGCTTAACAAGCGGGCTTTCGCGTAACGCCCGGCTCGCGACTTATCCCCCGGGAGTACACAGACGACCATCAATTCGCCGACAGACTGCAGCTTTCGGAAATATCAGGCGGATATACGTCCGTGTTCCACGTGAAACACACGCTCATTGAGAAGTGCTTCGGGAATCAACCCATGATCGAGAAAAGTGACGAAACACTGGGCTTGGCAGCGAACAATCTCTTCGGCGAAGGTTTGTCTATATTTCTGGCCCAATTCCGCGGCCATGTCGTCGATTAAAAGTATCGGTCGAATGCCACGTATCTCATAGAGGATATGAGCCTGTGCCAGCAGTAGCGCGGCTGTCAGAATCTTCTGTTGTCCACGTGAAACCCAGTCACGAGCGCGTGTTGCGGCAATATTGATACGAATATCAGCACGGTGCGGACCGTTCCCAGTGAAACGTGCCTTGGCGTCCTGCTCAAGAGAAGCTGCCAAGGCTGCGCCATAGCCATCGTTCCCGCGCCAACCGGGCTGATATTCAAAGATCAGCTGATCTTCGCCAATGAGTGCTTTGGTGTTCTGCGGCAACTGCCTCTGAACATGCGAAAGATAGCGCCGGCGACAGGCGTCGACGATTTCACCCTGCTCTACCAACTCCGGATCCCAGGCGACGACCTCATGTTTTGGCCGTTGATGACGCAACGCCCGGTTGCGTTGTTTCAACGCTCGCCGATAACGTCGCCATGCCGGGAAAAAGGCATGTTCCACGTGGAACACGCCCCAATCGAGAAAATGACGACGGTGTTGCGGGCCTTCCTCAAGCAGCCGATGGACGTTGGGATCGATATGCTGGAGCGGTAATGCACTGATCAGATCGTAGCGACGCGTCGTGATCTGATCGTCGAGCTTGAATGCGACGTTGCGCCGAGCTACATGGCAGCCAATACGGTGTGATGTCGCCGCATCGTCGCCGGTGACACGGCTGCGAACCGTAAAAGCATCGGCGTCGTGATGGATCGCGTGAGACAGCTGATTCTGCCGAAACGATTGCCCTCGCCCCAATAGATAAATGGCCTCGAGCACACTCGTCTTGCCCGAAGCGTTATCACCTACGATGCAATTGATACCAGGTGACGCCTGGATGTCACATTCCCGAACACACCGAAAATGATCGATATAAAGCGAATCGATCCGCACAAGAGCGTGCTACAGCCGCATCGGCATGACGACGTAGCGGCTGCTCTCGTCGCCGACTGCTTGAAGCAGGCCACTGCTGTCCGCGCCTGACAGGGCCAGTAGAAACTCCTCCCCGTCCATGGCACCGAGGGCGTCGAGCAGATAAGTGACGTTGAAGCCGATCTCTAGCGGCTGGCCATCGTAGGAAACTTCGATCTCGTCTTCTGCTTCTTCTCGCTCGACGTTCTGGGCCTGCAGCTTGAGCGTGTGTTCGCCCAGAGTGAGCCGTACACCGCCAAACTTCTCATTCGACAGAATGGCCGTTCGCGACAGCGCCTGACGAATCGTATCGCGGTGCGCGGTCATTTCCTGCTCGGGCTGTGCTGGAATCACGCGTTCGTAATCAGGGAAACGACCGTCAATCAATTTCGTGGTGAAACTTAGACCCGGCAGTTCTAACCGCAGATGCTTGTTCGATAACATCAGCCGGATTTCAGCATCGCTGTTACCTAGCAGCCGGACAAGCTCGGTCACGCCTTTTCTCGGAATGATGGCCTGTATCGCTTCATCCACGTTGACGTCAATATTGGCATCCGATAACGCCAGCCGATGTCCGTCGGTAGCCACACATCGCACCCGATCACTTCGCAGTGACAACAGAAGACCGTTCAGGTAATAACGGACATCCTGCTGGGCCATGGCGAAGTGTGTGCGATCGAGCAGCCCTTTCAACGTGTTCTCGGGGATCGAGATCGTCTGCCCGCTCTCTACTTCATCCAGATGTGGCCAGTCGTCGGCAGACAGCACGGCAAGTGTGAATCGAGAACGATTGGACTGGATCTTAGTCTGGTTTCCTTCCTGACGACATTGAATTTCGGCGTCATCAGGGAGTCCACGACAGATATCAAGCAGCTTACGCGCCGGGATGGCGACTGCCCCCGGTGCTTCAATGACGGCCGGGCAGTGTGTGACGAGCTCGAGTTCTAGATCAGTTGCTGTGAGTGTGAGCTGGTTGTTCTCGCCCTGGATCAATACGTTCGACAGGATCGGCATAGTCTGGCGTCTTTCGACGACACCGATCACGGTCTGGAGGGCGGAGAGCATGTCTCGTCGCTGAACTGTGAACTGCATGGGCTTCGATCTCCGGGCGGTAATCGTCTTGCTGTCTTAATGGCTTAAAAGAAAAATAGTAGTAACAACAATAGCTGAAGGGCTATGCTGTTGATAACTCTATTTTTCTTTTGAATTCATATACTTGCTTACTTATTAACATTGTTTGTTAACAGCGTTACAAACTGTTTGGAACTTGTGTGCAGATTGTGGACGGTTTAGACCCAGGTGCGGCGACCTCTTTCCGCGCTGTGGTTATCCCTGACTTGTCCACAACTAACTGGTGAGTATGCGGCTCAAGTTGACATAATCTTCGTCGAATCGCGTATCGGTCTCTCGAAGTTCTTTGACCTTGCGACAGGCATGCAAAACTGTCGTGTGATCGCGACCGCCGAAACCCTGACCTATCTCGGGCAGGCTGTGGTTCGTCAGCTCTTTAGCCAGCGCCATTGCCATCTGCCGCGGCCTGGCGATTGTTCGAGTACGCTTCTTGCCAAGCAGGTCAGCCAGGCGGATCTTGAAATACTCGGCGACGGTCTTCTGGATGTTTTCGATCGTTACCAGGCGGTCATACACCGCGAGCATGTCGTAGAGCGCTTGCTTGGCGAACTCGACGGTGATGGTTGCGCCCGTGATCTGGGCTGAAGCCTTGAGGCGATGGAGCGCACCCTCGAGATCGCGCACGTTCGAGCGCACGCGCTTGCCGATGAAGAAGGCGACTTCCTGCGGCAGTTCTATGCCGTGAAACTCGGCCTTGGACAGCAGGATGGCGACCCGGGTCTCCAGCTCCGGAGGCTCCACCGCCACGGACAGGCCCCAGGAGAAGCGTGATTTCAACCGATCCTCAAGCCCGTCGACCTCTTTGGGAAAACGATCGCAGGTGATGATGATCCGTTGGTTGGCCTCGAGCAGCGAGTTGAACGTATGAAAGAACTCCTCCTGCGAGCGGTCCTTGCCGGCGAAGAACTGGATATCATCGATCAGCAGCGCATCGAGCGTTCGATAGTGTTCCTTGAAGCGCTCCATCCGATTATGTCTAATCGCGGTGATCATCTCGTTGACGAAATGCTCTGAACGCACGTAGGCAATACGAGCGCGAGGGTTATTGGTCAGCAGACGATGGCCCACGCTCTGCATGAGATGGGTCTTGCCCAGGCCCACACCGCCATAGATCAACAGCGGGTTGTAAGCCATGTTCTCCGGATCGGCGGCCTGCTCGGCGGCCGCGCGCGCAATCTGGTTGGACTTGCCCTGCACGAACGATTCGAACGTGTAGCGGGCATCCAGGTTGTGTCGCGCCGTATCGGTCAACGGCGGCGCATCGGCCTCGACCGGCTCGGCGACCTGCTTGCCACCGCCGACCAGCACACGAATACGTCGCGGCGCTTCTCCGAGCTCGGAGAGCGCGTTGGCGATCGGGGCGCGCAGTTCACGCTCAACCTGGTCGCGAACGACTTCGTTGGGCGCCATGAGATCCAACCCATCGTCGCCAAAACGTGCTTCAAGCGGCCGCAGCCACAGGTTCACGTCTTTTTCCGGAAGCCGGGTTTCGATATGGGTCAGACAGCGCTGCCAAAGCGTATTGGCCAAATCGTTCGCTCCGTGCCGGCAAGAAAGGGCGCTGCACATGGCGCGCGGCCGAACAAGTTAACGTACTTGTCACAGCTTATCCACAGCCTTATTCAAGGCTTGCGGATAAACGCCCACGCGCATAAAATCCGCGCTCTTTTACGTCAACATGTGCCTTGCAAAGGCGCAGGAGCCTTCTCATGAAGCGCACTTTTCAGCCCAGCAATCTGCGTCGTAAGCGCACCCACGGTTTCCGTGCCCGCATGGCCACCAAGAACGGTCGTCGTGTGATCGCCGCGCGTCGTGCGAAAGGCCGCAAGCGTCTGACGCCGTAAACCGAGCCGTATTCGTGCGAGCCGCGTTCCCTCGCGAAGCGCGTCTGCTCGCCCCGCCTCAGTTCCGGGCGGTGTTCGCCGACGGCGAGAAATTCGTCAGTCGGGGATTCGTGCTGATCGCTGCACGCTCGCCATCGGGCCGATCGCGGCTCGGGCTAGCGCTGGCAAAGCGTCGTATCCGGCGTTCGGTTGATCGCAACCGTGTCAAACGCGTGACACGCGAATCGTTTCGACAGCATCAGAACCTGTCATGTCCGGTCGATATCGTGGTGCTTGCACGCAGCCATACCAGCCACATGACCAACGCCGAGCTGTTTGATCAGCTGGCGGTGATCTGGTCCAAGATAGCGGCCTCGAAGACGCTGCGTCAGCCTTGAAAGACATCCGCTAAGTCGCCGCGGCGCCTCATCTCGCGAACCGGGAACTCCGACCGATGGACAATATTCGCTTTGCTCTGCTCTGTGCCGCCGCGGCGGTCTGCTTCTTCCTGTATCAGGCCTGGCAGACTGACTACGCGAATCAACCCACGGCACAGGTCGCCCAGCAGAGCGACCAGCCGGCTGACACGAGTGGGCCGGCCAATACGGGCGACGACGACGTGCCGAGTATCGGTGCACCGTCCAGTAAGGGATCGAGTACATCCAGCGATGGCACGGGGGGCAGCGCGCCGGCCGGCCGCATGGCCGAGGTGCCCGGCAACAACGCCTCGCCGGTGGCTCAGGGCGAAAAGATTCATGTCGTCACCGACAAGCTCGACGTCGTGATCGACACCACCGGCGGTAGTCTGTCGCGGGTGGCGCTGCGCGGGGTGCCGCTGTCGTCGGAAAAGCCGGACACGGATCTGCGCCTGATCAACGATTCCCTGCCCGATTTCTTCATCGAGCAGAACGGCCTGATCTCCAAGGACGGCGATGCGCCCACGCATACCGCCAGCTTCTCGGCCAGTAAGACCGATTACGAGATGACCGAGGGTCAGGACACGCTCGTCGTGCCCATGACCTGGACCGACAACGCCGGTCATACCGTGGTCAAGCGCTATACCTTCCACCGCGGCAGCTACAAGATCGGTCTCGATCAGCAGGCACAGAACCGGGCCGGTGCGCCGTGGGACCTGTCACAATACGTGCGCTACTGGCGTACGCCGCAGGCGGCAACGGGCGACGTGCCGTTCTCCTCGCCGTTCTTCGGCGCCGGCTGGTACCAGGCCAAGGGCGACGAAGAGTACGCCTACCAGACGCGCGATCGTGAAGACATCCTGAGCGATCCGTTGACCCTGAGCCAATCGGGCGGCTGGATCGCCATGATCCAGCACTACTTCATCGGCGCCGTCGTGCCGCCGGCCGATAGCGAGGTGCGGTTTTTCGCACGTGGCAAAGGCATCCAGGGCGCCAGCGGCGGTTATGCGACCGGTTTCGTCGGCGCTCAGAAAAGCGTTGCCCCGGGCAGCAGTGCCGATTTCAGCTCGACGCTGTTCATCGGCCCGAAATACCAGGATCAGCTTGACGGTGTCGCCCCGGGTCTGGGCCTGACGGTCGACTATGGCTGGTTCTCGGTGCTGGCGCGCCCGATCTTTGCGGTGCTGGAGTTCCTGCATTCGCTGGTGGGCAACTGGGGCCTGGCGATCATCCTGCTGACCTGTGTCATCAAGGCCCTGTTCTACAAGCTCTCGGAAATCCAGTTCCGTGGCATGGCCCGCATGCGCAAGTTCCAGCCGCGCATGGCCAAGCTCAAGGAGCAGTACGGCGACGACAAGCAGGAACTCCAGAAGCGCATGATGGCGCTGTACAAGGAAGAAGGCTTCAACCCGATGGCCGGCTGCTGGCCGCTGTTGGTGCAGATGCCGGTCTTCATCGCGCTGTACTGGGTACTGCGTGAGTCGGTCGAATTGCGCCATGCGCCGTTCATGCTGTGGATCAACGACCTGTCGGCGCCGGATCCCTACTTCGTGTTGCCGGTGATCTTCGGCCTGACCATGTTCCTGCAGCAGCGGCTGAACGTGAATGCGGCCATGGATCCGATGCAGCAACGCATCATGCAGATCATGCCCATCGGCATGGCCGTGTTCTTTGCCTTCTTCCCGGCCGGTCTGGTGCTCTACTGGTGTACTAACAACCTGTTGACCATCGCCCAGCAGTGGTACATCTACCGCAAGCTGGATAACGAAGAGGCCAACGGCGGGCCGAAGCCCAAGAAGGCGAAGGCTAAGAGTTAGCCGATGAGCACGGTCGGCCGGGGGCAGCCTTCGGGCGATACCATCGCCGCGCTGGCCAGCGGCGCCGGTCAGGCCGGCGTCGCGGTCATTCGTATCTCCGGCCCGGCCGTGCCGGAGATCGTGACCGACCTGATCGGGCGGCTGCCCAGGCCTCGCTATGCCGTGCTAGCGGCGTTTTTTGACGATCAAGAGCAGGCTATCGACAAGGGCCTGGTGCTCTATTTCCCTGCCCCGGCCTCGTTCACCGGTGAGCATGTCGCCGAGCTGCATGGCCACGGCTCGCCGATTCTCGTGGATCTGCTCCTCCAGCGACTGGTGGCGCTGGGCGCACGGCTGGCCGGCCCGGGCGAGTTCTCGCAGCGGGCGTTTCTCAACGACAAACTCAGCCTCGATCAGGCAGAGGCGATTGCCGACGCGATCGCGGCCAAGAGCGCGGTGACCGCCCGCGCGGCCGTGCGGGCAGTGGAAGGGGCCTTCGCCGATGAAATCGAGGCCCTGGTGGCCGAGCTGACGGCGCTGCGGGTCTATACCGAGGCCGCCATCGATTTCCCCGACGAGGAAGACGTCAATTTCCTGGGGGACGGCCAGATCCTGGGGCGCCTGGATGCCATTGCGACCGACCTGGCCGCACTGCGGCGCGCCGCCGGCCAGGGCGCCGGGTTTCGCGATGGCCTGCGGGTCGTGATCGTCGGCCGGCCCAACGTCGGCAAATCCAGCCTGCTCAATCGCCTGGCACGACGGGATTCGGCCATCGTGACCGATATCGCCGGCACCACGCGTGATGTGCTCACCGAGCAGCTGTCGATCGATGGTCTGCCGTTGACCCTGATCGACACCGCCGGCCTGCGTGACACCCTCGACCCGGTCGAGGCCGAGGGTGTGCGACGGGCGCGTGCCGAGATCGATACCGCGGATCGCGTGCTGCTCGTCATTGACGATACGGCCGGCCTCACACGGGACGACCAGGCGCTTATCGATGAGTTCGCCAACCTGGCCTCTGGCTCGGGCCTGACGCTGATCGCCAACAAGAGCGATCTATCGGGCCAGTGCCCCGGTGCCTGCGAGATCGGCGGGTTGCCCGGCGTGCGGGTATCGGCCCACAGCGGCGAGGGTTTCGAGGCTCTTGGCCAGCATCTCAAGCATCTGGCCGGCCTGGACGATCAGGCGGAGCCTGTCTTCGTGGCCCGGCGACGTCATCTCACCGCACTCGACGCCGCGGCCCGGCACCTGGTTGATGCACGCCAGGTGCTGACCGTGGATGCCGCGGGTGATCTCGTGGCCGAAGAACTGCGCCTGGCGCAGAACGCGCTGGGCGAAATCACCGGGCGGGTGACCAGCGATGATCTGTTGGGCGAGATCTTCTCCAGCTTCTGTATCGGCAAGTAGCCGGGGCCCGGCCATCATTCGGCCGGCATGCGGCAGCGCTGCGAGGTGCGTGCCGAGACCCCGATCCGGCTGGCCCCGGCATCCAGCGCATACACGTATGCCCATTGCTTGCCGGTGACATAGACACGATCCGCGGCCCGGTCATAGGCGATGCCGTTGAAGACATCGGCGCTGTCCGGCTGCTCGGCCGCCAGGCGAGTCGCATCGCGCACGGCCACGACATCGCCGCTTCCCGGATCGATGATCAACAAACGATTGGTGTGCCACTGATTGGCCCAGATCATGCCGTGGATGACTTCCAGCTCGTTGAGCTCGTCGACGGTCTGCCCGGCCCGGTGCACGGGTAAACGCTCCGTGATCTCGAAAGTGTTCGGATCGCGAAAGGTCAGCGTATCGCTGCCATCGCTCATCACCAGTGCATCGCCACAGCGGGCAAGCCCCCAGCCCTGGCCGGCGTAGGAGAAATCAGCGATGTGGCGCAATGTGTCGCGGTCATAAACGAACACGCGGCCCGCTTTCCACGTCAGCTGGTACAGCCGGTCATCAACAAGAGCCAAGCCTTCGCCGAAATATCGTGGTTTCAGCTCACGGCGCGTGATGGCTTGGCCGGTGCGCGGCTCGACGTGTCTGATCGTCGAATGCCCGTACAGGCCGGTGCTCTCATACCACTGCCCGGCCTCATCAATCAGAAACCCCTGGGTGAAAGCACTGGCGTCATGGGGCAGCCGCTGGCTGACATGCACCGGTTCGGCGACAACCTTGGCCGCCGCGATATTTGACATAACCAGGCCCAGTGCGAGCAGTGATATCGCCAGCCATCGGTTGGCAGAAAGCCGGCGGGCCGTAAGATAGGGCTTTGACATCGTCAACCCACGAGTGTGATCGATGAGCGAATCATCGCAGAACCAGGCCGCCGACAAGAACGGCCCGAACGATAAGAAAGACAACGGCAAGAAAGAAGAGAATCAGGAAGCCGATCTGAACCGCCACGAGCGTCGGGATGCGCGCCGCCGCGAGTTTCCCAGCGCGGCCGTGGTCTATGAAGCGATTCGCGCCGAGGCCGAATCCGAGCTTTCGCGCCCGCTGCCCGGTCTGGCCTGGTCCGCGCTGGCGGCCGGCCTGTCGATGGGGTTCTCTTTCGTGGCCCAGGCCTTGCTGCGGCATTACTCGCCCGAGGCGTCCTGGCAGACGATCATCTCGAGCTTCGGCTACTCCATGGGCTTTCTGTTCGTCATTCTAGGCCGGCAACAGCTGTTCACCGAGAACACCCTCACCCCGGTGCTGGAGGTGCTGCGCGTCAAACGCCTGGATACGCTGATCCAGACCGTCAATCTGTGGCTGGTCGTGCTGGCGGCCAATATCCTGGGCACGGCGATATTCGGCGCCACGCTCGTCTATGGTCACGTGCTGGATGATTCCATCGCCCCAGCGCTCAGCCAGATCGCGGCCAGCGAATACTCGGCGACCTTTCTGGAGACGATGATCCGTGCGGTGTTCGCCGGCTGGCTGGTCGCACTCATGCTCTGGCTGTTGCCGTTTGCCGAGACGGCTCGCGTGGGCGTGATCATCCTGGTGACGTTCTTGATCGGTCTGGCGCATCTGCCGCATATCATCGCGGGCTCCGTGGCCGCGCTCTACGCCGTGTTCGAGGGCAGCCACACCATCGGTCAGTACATCACCGATTTCTTCGTGCCCACGCTGATCGGCAACATGTTTGGCGGCATTCTGATGGTGGCGGTCGTCAACTATGCGCAGGTGGCTTATAGCGGCCAGGACAACGACAAGAACAGCGACAAGAACAGCGACAAGAACAACGACACGGACAGCGCCAAGAAGAAGAACAAGACAAAAGAAAACTGAAAACACCGCTTTTGCAAGCATCCCTTGGTCTGATATAGATAGACACAGACTTTTTTCAGGAGCAAAACATGGCAGAAAGCGACGACAAATGGTCCGGCCGTTTTGATCGTGCCAAAGGCAAGGCACGTGAGTACTTCGGCAAGCTGACCGACGACGACGTCGAGCAGGCCAAGGGCAAGCGCGAGAACATGCTGGGTAAGATCCAGGAAAAATACGGCGAGACGAAAGAGACCGCCGAGCAGTGGCTCGCCGAATTCGAGCACAAATATCTGAGTTCGGATGACGAGTCCGACAAGCCGCGCTAGACGCCAGCGGTAGTGCCAGACCGAGCCGATGGGTTTTCGACCCATCGGCTTTTTTATGCGCGGCCGCCGTGCCGCGCGCCTGCCTCGTCTTCTGGCCACACCGCGTATGTCACAGCACGATCGGCCGCTTTATGGCAATCTGTCCGATCGTCGTAGTCGACGCGTGGCCCGGCCATGCGCACTGCGCAACAACACGTTGGTCCGCCAACGTCTGCCGGCCGTCATCACGGCTTGAACGCTGCGGGCTTCAAGTTGTCGTGTATCGGTCGCGCGGCGTAATATCGGGCCCGATCACGATCCCATAATGCTTTGTCGAAGGAGCATCTCATGGCTCAAGCGAGCGCCCATCCCGAGCACGTAGACGACATCCCTGACGTCGACGCCCAGGAATCTGCCGAATGGCGCGACGCGCTTGACGCAGTCATCGAACGCGAAGGCCCGGAACGGGCTCATTTCCTGCTGGAGATGCTCATCGATCGGTCGCGCCGTACCGGCGCCCAGATCCCCTACTCCCTGAACACGGCGTATGTGAACACCATTCCGCCGCACATGGAGGCCAAGAGCCCCGGTGATCCGGCCATCGAGTGGCGTATCCGCTCGATCATCCGCTGGAACGCCATGGCCATGGTGGTACAGGCCAACCGTCATCACGAAGGCGTGGGCGGGCATATCGCCAGCTTCGCCTCGGCGGCCACGCTGTATGAAGTCGGCTTCAACCATTTCTTCCATGCCCCCAGCGAAGAGCACGGCGGGGATCTGGTCTATTTCCAGGGCCATTCGGCGCCGGGCATGTATGCCCGCAGCTATCTGGAAGGCCGTTTCACCGAGGATGATCTCTACAACTTCCGCGCCGAGTCCACGGGCAAGGGCCTGTCGAGCTATCCCCACGCCTGGCTGATGCCGGATTACTGGCAGTTCGCCACCGTGTCCATGGGTATCGGTCCCATCAACGCGATCTACCAGGCGCGCTTCATGCGTTATATGGAGAATCGCGGGGTTAAGGAAACCAAGGGCCGCCACGTCTGGTGCTACTGCGGCGACGGCGAGATGGACGAGCCCGAGTCCAAGGGCGCGATCGGCATGGCCGCGCGCGAGAACCTCGATAACCTGATCTTCGTGGTCAACTGCAACTTGCAGCGCCTGGACGGCCCGGTGCGCGGTGACTCCAAGATCGTCGACGAGCTGGAAGGCATCTTCCGCGGCGCCGGCTGGAACGTCATCAAGGTGCTTTGGGGCTCCATGTGGGACGGCCTGCTGGCCCAGGACCACGACGGCAAGCTTGTCGAACTGATGAACGAAACCGTCGACGGCGAATACCAGGCCTACAAGGCCCGCGGCGGCAAGTACACGCGCGACGAGTTCTTCGGCAAGTACGAACAGACCAAGAAGATGGTCGCCTCGATGTCGGACGAGGATATTTCACGCCTGAACCGCGGCGGGCATGACCCGCACAAGGTCTATGCCGCCTATCATCAGGCCGTGAATCAGGACAACGGCAAGCCGACGGTCATCCTGGCCAAGACGGTCAAGGGCTATGGCATGGGCGAGGCTGGCGAAGGCCAGAACATCACCCACCAGCAGAAGAAGATGGCCGAGGAGGCGCTCAAGGAATTCCGCGATCGCTTCGAGATCCCGATCGCCGACGACAAGATCGCCGACGCACCCTTCTACAAGCCCGAAGAAGACTCCGAGGAGATGCAGTATCTCCACGCGCGTCGCAAGGAGCTGGGCGGTTATCTGCCCCAGCGCCGCACCGAGGGCGACAAGCTTGAAATCCCCGAGCTGTCGGCCTTCGACAAGCTGCTTCAGGGCTCGGGCGATCGTGAAATGGCCACCACCATGGTCTTCACACGCATCCTGCAGATCCTGACGCGCGACAAGAACATCAAGGACCGTATCGTCCCGATCATCCCGGACGAGGCGCGTACCTTCGGCATGGAAGGCATGTTCCGCTCGCTTGGCATCTACTCGCCGGTGGGCCAGCTCTTCGTGCCCGAAGACTCCGATCAGCTGGCCTTCTACAAGGAAGCCAAGGACGGCCAGATTCTGGAAGAAGGCATCACCGAAGCCGGTGCCATCTCCTCGTTCATCGCCGCGGCCACGTCGTACTCGAACCACGCCACGACGATGATCCCGTTTTATGCCTTCTACAGCATGTTCGGCTTCCAGCGTGTGGGTGATTTCTGCTGGGCCGCCGGCGACATGCGTGCCCGTGGCTTCATGCTGGGCGGCACCGCCGGGCGCACGACCATCAACGGCGAGGGCCTGCAGCACCAGGACGGCCACAGCCATGTGATGTTCGACTGCGTGCCCAACTGCAAGGCCTATGACCCGACCTTCTCCTACGAGATGGCCGTGATCATCCATCGCGGCCTGGTGGAGATGTATCAGGAACAGCGTGATGTCTATTACTACATCACGATGATGAACGAGAACTACAACCACCCGCCGATGCCCGAAGGCGTCGAAGACGACATCATCGCCGGCCTGTATCAGTACTCGGCCTCGGGTGACGACAAGGACAACCAGGTCAACCTGCTGGGCTCGGGCACGATCATGCGCGAGGTCATCGCGGCCGCCAAGATGCTCGAGGACGAGTACGACGTCGGTGCCACGGTCTGGTCCGCCCCAAGCTTCACCGAGCTGAAGCGCGACGGCCTCACCGCCGAGCGCTGGAACATGCTCCACCCGGATCAAGAGCAGAAAATCAGCCACGTCGGCGAGAAATTCGCCGAGGCCCGCGGCCCGGCCATCGCCGCCACGGACTATGTGCGTGCCCTGCCCGAAATGATTCGCCCCTACATGCCGGTGGCTTATCACACGCTGGGCACCGACGGCTTCGGCCGTTCGGACACGCGCGAAGCCCTGCGTGAGTTCTTCGAGGTCGATCGACGCTGGATCACCGTCTGTGCGCTGAAAGCCCTGGCCGATGAGGGCAAGATCGAGCGTAAAGTCGTGGGTGAGGCCATCCGCAAGTACGGCATCGATCCGGACAAGCCGGAACCGCTCTACGCCTGATCGGGTGCGAGTGACAACGCTTTAACCGAGACAAGACAGCGGCGGGCAGACAACAATGGCCCGCCGCCGTCCTAGCCAAGGAAACGTTTTATGGCGGCGCAGGAAATCAAGGTCCCGGACATTGGCGACTTCGACGCGGTCGAAGTCATTGAAGTGCTGGTGGCCGAAGGCGACACGGTCGAAAAAGAGCAGGCGCTCATCACGCTGGAATCCGACAAGGCGACACTTGAAGTGCCGTCCACGGTGGCCGGCAAGATCACCGAGCTCAAGATCAGCGAAGGCGATAACGTCTCCGAGGGCGATGTGATCGCCATGGTCGAAGCCGAGGACGACTCGGGCTCGGACGATGCTGACGACGACGACGGCGACGACGATCAGGCAGAAGGCTCGGACAACGAATCGGCCGAGGAATCCGAGGCTTCCGGTGACGACACGCCGGACGGCGACGACGACCCCGAAGACAAGGAAGACGCCGGCGAAGAACAGGCCAAGGCCGACGACGCTGGCGACGGCGAAACCGTAGAAGTGAAAGTGCCGGACATCGGTGATTTCGACGCGGTCGAGGTTATCGAAGTGCTGGTCGCCGAAGGCGATACGGTCGAGAAGGAACAGGCGCTCATCACGCTGGAATCCGACAAGGCCACGCTGGAAGTGCCCTCCTCGGCCGCCGGTACACTCACCGAGTTGAAAATCGCCGAAGGCGACAACGTCTCCGAAGGCGACGTGATCGCCATGGTGCAGACCGCCGGCGGCGGCTCTGGCGCGGCCGAATCCAAGTCGGGCGACAAGGCCGAAAAAGACACGTCAAGCAAGGACAAGTCGGACAAGAAATCGCCCGGCGGCAGCGCCCAGGCCGATGACGCCAAGGCCACGCCGGACGAGGGCAAGAAGAAACAGCCCGACTCCGGCACCGCCTCGCAGGACGATAAGCCCGCGCCACGGGCCGATGCCGGCAAGCCCTCGGAAGGTCTCGATAAGTCGAAGATCCAATCCGTGGACGAAGACCGCTTCGGCAAGGCCCATGCCTCGCCCAGCGTGCGCAAGTTCGCCCGCGAGCTGGGCGCTGATCTCGGCAAGATCGAAGGCTCGGGCCGCAAGGGCCGCATCACCGAAGAAGACGTGCAGTCCTACGTCAAAGGCGCGCTGGAACAGGTCCAGAGCGGCAAGAGCAAGGCCGGCGCTGCGGCCCCGGCCGGCGGTGGCGGCGGCGTGCCCACGCAGCCGGATATCGACTTCAGCCAGTTCGGCGAGGTCGAAATCACCGAGCTGGCTCGTATCCGCAAGATCTCGGCCAAGGCCGTGCACAAGAACTGGCTGCTCATCCCGCACGTCACCCAGTTCGACACCGCTGACATCACCGAGATGGAAGCCTTCCGCCAGGCCAACAAGGAAAAAGCCAAGGCCGACGGCGTCAAGCTCACGCCGCTGGCCTTCCTGCTGAAAGCCTCGGCCGCGGCCCTCAAGGCCTTCCCGGACTTGAACAGCTCGTTGACCGCCGACGGCGCGTCCCTGGTGCACAAGAAATACGTCAACATCGCGGTGGCGGTCGACACCCCCGGCGGCCTGCTCATGCCGGTCATCAAGGACGTCGACAAGAAAGGCATCTACGAGATCGCCCGCGATCTGGACGATGTCTCGGCCCGTGCCCGCGACGGCAAGATCAAGGGCAGCGACATGCAAGGCGCGTGTTTCTCGATCTCGAGCCTCGGCGGCGTTGGCGGCACGGCGTTCACGCCGATCGTCAACTCGCCCGAAGTCGGCATCCTGGGCGTGTCCAAGCACACCATGCAGCCCGTCTGGAACGGCTCTGAGTTCGAGCCACGCCTGATCCTGCCGCTAAGCTTCTCTTATGATCACCGCGTGATCGACGGCGCCAAGGCCGCCCGTATCACCGGCTTCATCAGCGAGAAACTGTCGGATCTGCGCACGCTGTTGTTGTAACGGAAAGGCCCTGCGTGATGTCGTAAATTGAACGAGGAATTCGGCACAGGAGGTTGTTATGGCACGGTCCGTGGAGCAGATAGAGCACGATATCGAAAGCCTGAGCGCCGCTGATAAACAGCGGGTGTTCAAACATCTTCTGGCCGAGCTCGATCTACGCGATGAACCCGAGGCGCCCAGAGACGAAATCGAAGCGGCATGGATAGCAGAAGCTGAACGCCGCGCCCAAGAGCTTGAAAACGGTACGGTCGAAACCGTGCCGCTGGAAGATGTCATGCGCCGTGCGCGTGAGCGCTTGAACCGTGACCGTTGAGTTTCATCCCGAAGCAGACGATGAATTCATCGCGCAGATTGGCTTCTATGAATCGCAGCGGTCCGGCCTCGGCGATGCCTTCGTCAACGCGGTGTATCAAACACTAGAGCGCTTGTTGGCGTTTCCAGAGCTTGGCAAGCCGGCCGGTCAACGAACACGGCGTTTGCTCGTGCAACGGTTTCCGCACTCGGTAATCTATCAGTACAAAAACGATCGGCTATTCGTACTGGCAATTGCACATGACAAGCGTCAAAGCGGCTACTGGCGGGATCGCACGTGAAAGCGCGCATCCGGCCGCGTCCAGGCTTTGAACGTTTGAAATATTGAAATTGGACGCCGTCGATCGGGCGGCTTAAAGGTAGACAAGTCCTATGGCACAGGAAATCAAAGTCCCCGACATTGGCGATTTCGACGCGGTCGAGATCATCGAAGTGCTCGTCGCCGAGGGCGACACGGTCGAAAAAGAACAGGCGCTCATCACGCTGGAATCGGACAAGGCCACCCTCGAAGTGCCCGCCCCCGTTGCCGGCAAGATCACCGAGCTGAAAGTCGCCGAGGGCGATAGCGTCTCCGAGGGCGACGTCATCGCCATGGTCGAGGCAGCCGAGGCCGAAGAAGAATCCGAGGCCGAGGCCGACAAGCCCGACCCCAAGGCCGACGACGAAAAAGACAACGACAAGGCCAAGTCGGAAGACAAGCCCGACAAAAAGGCCGACGAAAAACGCGGTGCCGACCGCCCCGCCGCCAATACCGACGACTCGACCGTCGAGCCCAAGGCCAGCACCCCGGCCAGCGACGACCACGACTACGATTGTGACGTCCTCGTGCTGGGCTCCGGCCCCGGCGGCTACACCGCGGCTTTCCGTGCCGCGGACATGGGCCTGAACGTCACCCTGGTCGAGCGTCACAGCGTGCTGGGCGGCGTGTGCCTCAACGTCGGCTGTATCCCGTCCAAGGCCCTGCTCCACTCAGCCAAGGTCATCGAAGACGCGGCCAACATGGCCAGCCACGGTGTCACCTTCGGCAAACCCGAGATCGATCTCGCCAAGCTGCTGGACTACAAGCAGTCCGTCATCGACCAGCTCACCGGCGGCCTGAAATCCATGGCCTCCAAGCGTCAGGTCAACGTCGTAACGGGTACCGGCACCTTCAGCGACGACCACACGCTGGCGCTGGAAGGCAACGACGACACGGATCAGATCACCTTCAACAAGGCCATTATCTGTGTCGGCTCCGAGCCCGTCATGCTGCCCGGCTGGCCCGAAGACGAGCGCATCTGGACCTCGGCCGAAGCCCTGTCCCCAGACGAGCTGCCCGAATCGCTGCTCGTCGTCGGCGGCGGCATCATTGGCTGTGAAATCGCCAACGTCTATGCCGCCCACGGTACCGACGTCGATGTGGTCGAAATGACCGACGCCCTGATCCCCGGTGCCGACAAGGACCTCATCAAGCCGCTCACCAAGCGCATGAAAGCCCGCTGCGGCAATATCTGGGTCAACACCAAGGTCACCGGCCTCGAAGCCGGCGACAAGCTCACCGCCAGCTTCGAGGGCAAGGACGCCCCCGAATCCAAGCAATACGACCGTGTGCTGGTCGCCGTGGGCCGCAAGCCCAACGGCGCCAAGATCGGGGCCGATGCAGCCGGTGTCGAAGTCAACGAACGCGGCTTCATCCCCGTCGACAAACAGTGCCGCACCAACGTCGAGCACATCTTCGCCATCGGCGACGTCTCCGGCGAGCCACAACTGGCCCACCGCGCCACGCACCAGGGCAAGGTCGCCGCCGAATGCTGCGCCGGCGAAAAAGCAGCGTTTGACGCCAAGGTCATCCCCTCCGTCGTCTATACCGACCCCGAAGTCGCCTGGACCGGCGTGACTGAAAACCAGGCCAAGGCAGAGGGCATCGAATACACCAAGAGCGCCTTCCCCTGGGCCGCCAACGGCCGCGCCATCGGCCTCGACGCCACCGACGGCAACACCAAACTCATCTTCGGCACCGACGGCCGCATCATCGGCGCGGGTGCCGTCGGCCCCGGCGCCGGCGACCTAATCGCCGAAACCTGCCTGGCGATCGAAATGGGCGCCGACGCCCACGACATCGGCCTGACCATCCACCCGCACCCGACGCTGGCGGAAACGGTGGGTATGGCAGCCGAGGCCGAGGCCGGAACGCTTACGGATCTGTATATCCCGAAGAAGAAAAAGTAGCGCAGCCGCTTTTTCGAGAACGAATCAAGGCCGGCTTTTCGCCGGCCTTTTTGGTGGACAGAGAAAAACTATAACGCGTTGCGTCGCATAACGCGACGCGTTATATCTGGCCATGATTCGTAGCTTCAAAAGTCGCGAGGCCGAACGCATATGGCGCGGTGAGGCATCAAAGAAGCTGCCCGCTGATATCCAACATGTGGTGCGCCGGAAGCTTCGAATGCTAGATAACGCATCGACCTTGGATGATCTGCGTACCCCATCCGCTAATCGTCTGGCAACGCTCAAAGGAAAACGCGCCGGACAGCACAGCATTCGAATCAATCAGCAATGGCGGCTGTGTTTCATCTGGAACGAAGGTAAGATCGATAGCGTCGAGATCGTGGACTATCACTAAGGTGACGTCATGACAGAACTAGCGAATGTTCATCCCGGCGAAGTGTTGCTAGAAGAATTTCTCAAGCCGATGGCTCTCAGCCAGACGAAACTTGCCAACGCCATCAGCGTTCCGCCCCGCCGGATCAATGAAATCGTTCTTGGTAAACGGGCCGTATCTGCCGATACCGCGATTCGTCTGGCTGGTTATTTTGGTACCAGCGAGAAATTTTGGATGGGTCTTCAAGCGGATTATGACTTGGAAGAAATCCATCGGGCGAGGGTTGCCTAAACTGCGCGCCATATCTCACCAGCCCGCGGCTCTTCCACTATTGACGTAGAACTCGCTGCAAATTTTGTATTCCGTCTTGCCAGATTCCGTTGTACGGTTGAGCTAGGGGCAAAGGGGATACCATGGATTTAATCGATCGATTACGCGATTTATCGAATCGCGTCGAACGCCAGTCAAGCAACGTTGGCAGTGAAGAGGCTACAAAAACGGCATTCGTGCTGCCGTTTCTTCAGGCGCTCGGTTACGACGTTTTTAACCCTGAAGAGATCATTCCCGAATTCACCGCCGATCACGGCGTGAAGAAAGGGGAAAAAGTCGATTACGCCATCAAGCTCGATGGGCAGATTATGGTGTTGATCGAGTGCAAACCGCTCGGCGCCGTACTCGATGCGAAATATGCCGGCCAGCTCTTCCGTTATTTCGGCGTCACAGATGCACGATTCGCCATCCTGAGCGACGGCGCTCGCTATCTTTTCTACAGCGATCTTGACCGTGCCAACCGCATGGACGATCGATCATTCTTCGAATTTAACCTACGCGATTTTAACGAAGCGCGGGTGGAAGAACTTAAGCAGTTCACCAAGTCGGCATTCGATCTCGACAACATTTTAAGCACCGCAAGCAATCTCAAATATCGTCGTGCTTTGAAAGCCGAGATCGCTAGTGAGTTTAAGGAACCAAGTCAAGAGTTCGTAAAAATGATCGCCGGCCGGGTGTACTCGGGCCGACTGACCAGCAGCGTCAAAGAAGAGTTTACCGAACTTACCAGGGCTGCCTGTACCGAATTCATTCGCGACCGCGTGAATGATCGGATCCAAAGCGCTTTCGAGAAAGATGGTACGTCACTACCCGAACCGGCGCCGGCAGAAGATCCTAATGCAAAACCCGACGATTCTAGCTCAGCCAAAGACGGGATCGTGACAACGCCCGAGGAATGGCGGGCCTACCGCATTGTCCAAGCAATCGGTGCGCAAATCACCGACCCCGAGCGTATCTATATGCGGGATGCCAAGAGCTATTGCGCCATTCTCTTTGACGACAATAACCGACGGACGATTTGTCGGTTTCATTTTGGGGCGCGAAAGAACGCCATTTCGGTATTTACGCCCGACGAAGAGCAGCGATTCGAGCTTGAGCGCGTTACGGATATTTACAAGTACTCTGATGCGATTAGCAGTGCCGTCTCGCAGTACATAGATGATAAATAACGCGGTCTGAGCTGGTCCGGCTATCACGGACAGGTAAATTAAGCGTCAGATTGTGATGCCTCCTCAACTTCCAGTGGTGTTCGATAGCGTAGCGTCTGGTGCAGCCGCTGGCGGTTATAAAAGACTGCGATGTATTCGAAGATTGCTGCCCGAGCCGATCTTTTCGATTCGAACCCTCAGGGACAGACGACGGTTTTGGCGTCGTGGCCGAACGATTACGCGGGACGGTATGTTATCTGAGCCTTCTTCGTAGGACTCAGTTAAAACTTTTCTCCTACAGTAAATAAGCTTTAAAAGCCGCGGGGCGAAGACCGACGCGATTAGCCTCCCCGTATCTTTCGGCAGCGCGATTTTTAGCCCGCAAGCCGAGTCAGTCACCGACGAGCAGGGCGGGGAGGTGTCGCAGTACGCGTTTGGAAAACCCGAGGCCGAGGAACCCTCAGGGACAGACCACGGTTTTGGCTTCGTAGTCGAACGATTACGCGGGACAACATGTTTATCCGAGCCCCGGTCGTAGAACTCAGTTGAAACTTCTTGCTCACGATAAATAAGCCTTAAAAGGCTTGGAGCGAAGACCGACGCGTTTAGTCTCCCGGTATTTGTCGGCAGCGCGATTTTAGCCCGCAAGCCGAGTCAGTCACCGACGAGCAGGGCGGGGAGGTGTCGCAGTACGCGTTTGGAAAACCCGAGGCCGACGTGGGGGCCGGGTACGCGGATGTGTTTTACGTCTGTGCTGAAGCGATCGATGGTGGCCTGCCATGACACGATGCCGTCGTCTTCGCTGTAGATGGCGCGTACGGGGCGTTTCAGCGGTACGTCGTAGCGGTTGAGTATTGTGGCTTCGATATCGTCGAGTTGTGCGCCGCGTCGTTTGTAGGGGCCTGCCAGGCTGGTGTATTTCGCCCCGCCCAGTACCGGGCTGCCGATGGTGACCACGCGAGAGACGAGATCGGGCCGGTCGCGGGCGACTTCGCGGGCAATAAAGCCGCCAAGGCTCCAGCCGACGAGTGCAAACGGGCGGTCGAGCTCTTTGACCAGGGTTTCTAGCCGTTCGGCGACGTGCGGCAAGACACTTTGGACGTCGCCACCATTGCGCCCCTGTGCCCAATCCCAGGTGCGAAACTGTCGTTTGCGCAGATAGCGCCGAATCATGGCCATGGAGCCCGGGCCGGCGCCGAGGCCGGGGATCAGCATGACAGGTTGGCCCTTGCCTTCAATGTCTCGTGGCAGGCGCCGATATTGCGCGGGATCGAGCGCCAGGCGGGCAGGGGTGAGCAGTTCGCCGAGCAGCTGTCGGCGCCGGGGGGCGCCCATTGCGCTGCCGTAGCGTCGTAAGAATTCGTCGTGTTGCATGAGCGTGGCCCGCGAAGTGCGTGGCAATCAACGTAGCCGTTTACCGTCGTAATGTCTCGTTTTCAGCCCGGCATCGGTATCCAATGCGTGATGAATCGATGGGCGGGTAGGGGTTGGGTCATCGCTGGCGAGGGGCATGTCAGCAGTGGGCGGCTCGACGCGTTGGCTGGCGGTTCGTCGGATAGCTCTGATGGCTGATGTATGCCGGGTGCCAAAGAACAAACGTTTGGCGGGTCTTATGTTAAATAAGTCCGTGATGGAGGGTGGTAGCGAGGCAACCGGGTCGGGCGCCTTGCTCGGCCCTAAAAGTCGTGTTGAAGACCGCGCAGGGGCGGGTGCGACGTCGACGATGCCGACAAGCCTGAATCGAACGTTCAGGGCGCGAGCGGCAAAGCCGGCTTATGGGGGGCAGGCTTCACGGCGATGAGCCAATACATCGGCTCGGCGTGGGCCGTTTTAACAATAACGAGTGCGAGTAGAGCCGCCGCCGGCATTGGCGGCGGCTCCGGCAGGGGATGTGGTCGCGTCGTGTGCGCGGCCGGCCCGCCTGGCTGTTTTCGAGGTCGTTGGCGTATCCGGTCGGCTGGTTGGCCCGACGGTGGCCTTTAGCTGTCGCGATTTGCGGCGACTTGAGCCAGGCCCTCGATCCATTCCTGATGTTTGTTGAGCATGGGGTTCGGTGTGGTGGTGGCCATGTCGCGGGCTGGGGCGCCGTTCTGGGTTTCCTGTGTGAGCAGGCGCAGGCGATCGCCCGGCAAGGCTTCGAACAGCCAGGCGTGGTGGACGTCGAGCTGTTCGTTGGGGTCATCGCTTTCGGTCCAGCCGTGCCAGGCGATGCGGGCCGGGCTGTCGTCGGTGGCGCGTTCGAGCTCGGTGATCTCGGCCTGGACGGGTAGGCCGAAGGTCACAAACTGAAACCGCAGGCCGGCGGTCAGGTGCGGCGGCTGGCCGTCGTGAAATTCGATATCGGTGGCGTTGTCGTATTGCGCGGCCCAGGTGCGGGTATCGATGAGGGTATCGAGCGCGGCGTTGGGCGTGAGCCCGGCAACGACGATTTCGTTGGATACGAAGTTATCGACTTCACCGGGAACAAGGCCGTTGGGCCAGTGGATGCTGTGTTGCATAAGGCTCGCTTGGTGCGTGGCGGCGGAGATCATCAACCGCGCGATCATTGATGGCTGCATGCTGCGCGGCATCGACAGGGCAGTGCAACAGGCGACGCACAGGTTGTCTGTGTCATGCAGCCGATCATCGTGGAGACGTTGATCAGCGTCTGTAGTTTGATACCCGGCGATACGTTCATGGCAAAGCATGGTTCGGCCGGATTGACTGCATTTGTCTGAAAACGACGCCTTATCGTTTGCAACCGGGCGCAGGCCGGGCAGTATGCGCTGTGGCGCGTGTCGGGCCATGCGGGTGCCGGGCTGCCCGGTATGTATGGGGCACGCGGATATGTCGGGCCTTGATTGTCTTTGAGCGGAGCGGGTGATGCAGATTTGGGTCGATGCGGATGCGTGTCCGGTCACGGTCAAGCAGATTCTGTTCAAGGCCGCCAAGCGCACGGGCATGGCGATCACGCTGGTGGCCAATCAGCCGGTGAGCGTGCCGCGTGTGGCGCATATCACGGCGATTCAGGTCAGCCCCGGGTTTGATGTGGCAGATAACGAGATCGTGCGGCGGCTCGCCGCCGGTGATCTAGTCATCACCGCCGATATTCCGCTGGCGGCAGAGGTCATCGAGAAGGGCGGGGCAGCGCTCAGCCCGCGCGGCGAGATGTTTTCGGCTGACGATATCGCGGCGAAGAAAACCATGCGGGATTTCATGGATACATTGCGGGCCAGCGGTATCCACGGGCCCGGCCAGGCCGCGCTTGGCGACAAGGATCGCCAGGCGTTTGCCAATGCGCTGGATCGTTGGCTGGCCAAGAATCCGCCGGCGCCGGTTTGATTGAACCCAGCGCTGTTATACCGGCTCGGCGGGTGCGCTCCATTCGAGGCGTTTCGGTGCCCCCGGCGGGTTCAAACGACGCTGGAACGCGCGCTGGTCGAGAAACGTGCGCGTGCGTGAGCGGATGCCGGCCATTTCGACATAGTTCCAGCCGGCGCCAAGGGCGGCCCCGACCAGCGGCACGCTTTTGGTGATGACGCCACGGCGCGTCACGCGCAGGCCGAAATAACGCAGCATCAAGCGTTTGAAGCTGCGCAGGCCTTCGCGCGCCATATATCGCTGGAGCAGGGCCCGGGTGACATGGTGGGTACCGGCCACGCCGAGCGAACGCGCGAACTGGCTGCTGGCACCGATCCCGAAGACCGGCACCAGCAACGTCCAGGCCGCGGCCTCATCGTCGAAAAACGCCGGGTCGTGGATGAGGGCGGCCCGTGCCACGGCCTGAATCTCGGTGCGCAACGTCATGGCCACGTCCAGCGTGGCGGCCGGTACGGCCACCCAGGGATTGGCCGGCAAGCCGGTGGCCAGCGCTGTGAGCGTGGTCTTGCGCCGCGCCTTGTTGAACGCCTGATCGATAAGCTCGGCATCGGTCACGCCCGGCTGCTCGGCGCGGTCGGCGGCGATGGATGCCGAGAGTTCGTCGATATCGACCTGCACCACCCACTCCAGCAGTGTCGAAAGCGATAGGTTGTTTGTCCACGTTGTCATCGGTGCACCTCGGGCGGCGGCACGGCCACGATATCGGGCCGGCAATCGATACGCGGATCACGCGTTTGATCACGATAGCACCGGCCAGCTCGGGTTATGTGAATGACCGATCGCAGTGCGCGGCAGTCGCCGGCCCCGCTTGCCGCGGCCCGGGCTGCGCGCTAACGTCAGAGGTCTCGCCCTGCCTGCTCGAATCGACCGCGTCAGCGTGTCGATGGATTGCCCATGCGCAAGTTTCTGGGTACCGGCATCACGGTACTGCTGTTCGTCTCGACCGTGATCGCCGGATGTGCCGCGCTTTACAGCGTGTTCCACCCGGGCTTCTTCGGCGATCTGCCGGCGCGCAAGATCGCCTGGACGTCACTGGTGTTGCTGGGCTCCTGGATCATCAGCCGCGTGATCGACCGTATCGCGGTGGGCATGAGTCGGGGCCAGCGGGCCTGGCAGAAAAAGCTGCGCAACCTGCTCAACGTGGATGAGGGTGAGCCGTTTCGGGAAGTGGATCTGACCGCGGCATTGCTGCATCTGTCGATCTGGTTGCTGGTGCCTCTGGCGTTGTTGTTCGTCTGGGGCCTGTCGGCGCAGAGTTTTTCCGCGCTGCAACATCTGGCCTGGTCGGGGTTCACCTTCGGCCAGGTGCAGATCGTGCCGGCCCAGCTCATTCTGGGCGCGTTGCTGTTGGTGATCCTGACCGCGCTCATCCGTTGGGTCACCGGGCGCATGGAGCATCACTGGCTGGCCGCCACACCCATGGAAACCCATACCCGTGAGGCGGTATCGACCATCACGGGCTATGTGCTGTTTCTGATTGCAGCGCTTGTGGTGCTGAGTTATGTCGGCCTGGATCTGACCAAGCTGGCGTTCATTGCCGGCGCGCTGTCGGTGGGTATCGGCTTTGGTCTGCAGACCATCGTGAACAACTTCGTTTCGGGGTTGATTCTGTTGTTCGAGCAGCCGGTACGCCGGGGTAATTTCGTGACCATCGGCGAAACCGAAGGCTTCGTGCGTCGCATCCGGATCCGGGCCACGGAGATCGAAACACTGGACCGCACCACCGTGGCCGTGCCCAATTCCGAGCTGCTCACGCTGCATTTGAAGAACTGGAACCTGCGCGATCGCTACGGGCGCGTCATCTGTGCGGTTGGCGTGGCCTATGGCAGCGATGTCCGTCTGGTCGAGCGCTTGTTGATCGACGTGGCCAACCAGAACCCGGACGTGCTGAGCCAGGGACAGGCCGGGGTGCCCAAGCCGGCCGCGCTGTTCATCGGCTTTGGCGACTCGACGCTGGATTTCGAGCTGCGCTGTTTCGTGCGCGACGTCACGCGGCGGTATTTCGTGCGCTCGGATCTCAATTTCGCCATCGATGCGGCCTTTCGTGAGCATGACGTCACGATCGCGTTCCCGCAGATGGATATCTGGCATCGCAGCGTCCCGCGCGAGGCGCTGTCGGTGGCGACACGAAACAGACCGGCCGCCGATGCCGACGCCGACGAATAGACACCGCCCGGTTTGTCGAGTGTCGTACCATCGGTGTCCAATAACACTGAACAGGAATCATCATGGCAAAAGCCAGTGCCCGTCATATCCTCGTCGACACCGAAACCAAGTGCGCCGAGCTCAAGCAACAGATCGAGAACGGCGCCGACTTCGCCGAGGTGGCCAAGCAGCATTCCAACTGCCCGTCGGGCAAGAAGGGCGGCGAGCTCGGCACTTTCGGCCGCGGCCAGATGGTGCCGGAGTTCGATGAAGTGGTCTTTTCGGCGCCGATCGGCGGCGTACAGGGCCCGGTGAAGACCCAGTTCGGTTATCACCTGCTGGAAGTCACCGAGCGCGGTTAATGAGTTGTCGCCGGGCACGGCCGGCGTGCCCGGCGGCGGTTTATCCCGGTGCGGTCGCGGTGTCGTAGGACAGCCGCCCGTCCAACCGGGCATCAAGCTCGGCCAGCCGGACAGAAGCATCGCACGGCCAGGCGATCGTCAACCTGGCGCCGGCCGCATGATAGTCCGCGGCAACAACCTGACCGTCGTGGGCGCCCAGCCAGGCGCGTGCGGCCTGCTCATCGGCAAAACCCATCTCCAGAACCATCGGTTGCCGCGGTACATAAGCGGCGACCGGCAGATCGGTCAATAGGGCGCTGACACATTGCGCATAGGCCCGGGCCAGCCCGCCGGTGCCGAGTTTCGTGCCGCCGAAATAGCGGGTCACCACACAGGCGATCTGGCCCAGCCCGCTACCGGCCAAGGCTTGAAACATCGGCCGCCCGGCGGTGCCGCCGGGCTCGCCGTCATCGGCAAACCCGATGGCCTGCTGCTCATCCGGCGCGCCGGCGATATAGGCCGAGCAATGATGCGAGGCATCGGGATACTGCGCGCGTGCCGCGGCCACCAGCGCGCGGGCGGTGTCTATGTCCGGTGCGTGCGCACACCAGCCGATGAATCGGCTTTTATGCACCTCGACGGTCGCGGTATGCGGCGCGGCCACTCGGGCTGCCGGTATCGCGTAGCGCATCACAAGTCCGGGCTATTCATTGTGTTCGGCCTGGTTGGTGTTCGGCCGGTGAAAGGCACAGCCACACATCCGTGTCTGGTGGCTTTGCCCGTTCTGCCAGCTGTTGGCGGCCGGATCGACATCCGGGCTTGGAATATCGGCCCGGTGGGCCCGCCGGGCATCCGAATCGATGCCATAGCGCTCGTCACGGGCCGCCAGCAGCGCCGGATCGAGCTGGCCGTCGTCGGTGAAGGCCATCATCAGCTGCGGGATGCCATAGGGGAAATCATGGCGATCCACCTGCCAGGTATGAAAGGTCTTGCCGTAGGTGGTGATCAGATCCTCGAAGTAGGCGTGCTCGGCCATCTCCGGAATGCCGGGGGCCACCAGCGTGCCGGATTTGATCTCGTAATCATGGCTGTGCCAGAGCTTTTTCTCCTCGGCATCCAGCTTGGCAAACCGCTCGGCGCTGATGATGTACTCGATACCGATGAGCTTGGCGTCCTCGGCGTTGGAGTCGAAGATCACGCACTGATGCAGATCCGGCGCGAGATGCATACAGAAATGACAGGCCTCGACTTGCCGGCCCATGTCATCGGCATACATATGAAAGCCGTTTAAAAACGTGTTCATCGACTCCAGCGGAATCTTGCGCTGGGCCAGCGCGGAGGCGGTATCCAGCATCTGATGCTTGGCCGGATGCCCGCACCCGCGGGGCAGGGCACGCGAGAGCTTGCGGCCCAGCCAGAACCCGCCCACCGCGGCGGCGCCGGCGGCAAAACCAAAGACCGATTCCAGGCCCACGCCGCGCGGCTCGGGCGGGGGGCGACGAAACAAACGGGGACGCGACATGATGCAACTCCTCGGACACGCGGTGTATTCAGCACCGTTTACCCTACGCCGAGGAAGGCCACGTGAAACATCCGTATCTTGCCGGGGCTGATGATGAGTCGCGCCGGGTGTTTTCAACAACCGATGATCCACGTGAAACCATGTCCTGACCGGCGCGCTATGCTGGCCTGGGGGTACACACCATCAAGGCCGACGTGCAAGAACGCATCACACCGTTTCAGTTGTTCATCCTGGTGCTGTCGATCTATGTGATCGGGGCCATGGTCGTCGACGTGTTCGTGCCTTTGCCGCACGAGGTTTCACGCTTGATGCAGTACATGGACAGCATCGTCTGTCTCTTTTTCTTTGCCGACTTTTGTCAGCGGTTCTATCGCGCCGAGAGCAAGTTGGCGTACATGCGCTGGGGCTGGATCGATCTGCTGGCCTGTATCCCGGCGGGTCTGTTTCAGGGCGCCCGGTTGTTTCGGGTGGTGCGCGTGCTCATCGTGCTGCGGGCCGCCAAGTCGATGTCGTTGATCTGGAAGATCTTCTGGCGCAACCGCGCAGAAAGCGTGTTCGCCTCGGCGGCGACGATGACGGTGCTGTTGGTCGCGTTTTCGGCGATTGCCATGCTGCTGGTCGAGGCGCCCAACCCGGATAGCCCGATCGACACGGCCGAGCAGGCGCTGTGGTGGTCGGTGGTGACGGTGACGACCGTGGGCTATGGCGATTTCTATCCGATCACCACGCTGGGCCGCGTGGTCGCGGTGGTCTTGATGATCTGCGGGGTGGGGCTGTTCGGCAGTTTCGCGGCGTATATCAGCTCGATGTTCGTCAAGGACGACAGCGAGCGCGATGCCCGTGAGGCCCGGGCCCAGCGTGAGATGACGCGGGCGCTGTACCACGAAATACGCGGCCTGCGTGATGAAATCGGCCAGTTGAACGCCCAGATCCAGGATCAGGAGCGGCGTCTGGCGGCACAGGCGGCCAAACCCGTGAATTCGGAGCACAAGTCAAGCTAGACAAAGCCGACGGCCGGAAGGCCGTCGGCTCGGTCGCGGGGTGAGCCTTAGGGCCTGTTGCCGTTTCATGCGGGCCCGCGCCAAGCGCTGTTTTGCGGCAAGACG
>NZ_AYKG01000009.1 GCF_003788585.1 Salinisphaera japonica YTM-1
CCATAGTCGATTTTATGGAGCGCTTGGCGCGGACTCGTACGAAACGGCAACAGCCCCTAGTGTCCTGTAACAGAAATTCGTTCGCATAGTCGTTCGATTTTGCGAAGTATGGAATCGGCTGTGGCGTACCAGACAAAGGGTGCGCATTGCGCGTTGTGTTGTTCGACAAATCGCTCGATCCGAGACACCAGATCTTTAACGCTGGTGAACGAACCCCGCCGGATGGCGCGCTCGGTGATATGCCCGAACCATCGCTCGACCTGATTGAGCCACGAGGCGTAGGTCGGCGTGAAATGAAGCTTAAAGCGCGGTCGCTGCGCCAACCAGGCGCGCACCTTCGGATGTTTGTGGGTCGCATAGTTATCAAGCACGAGGTGCACGTCCAGACCCGTCGGCACTTGGCGCTCGATGTGCTTGAGAAAACGCAGAAACTCCTGGTGACGATGTCGGTGTTGGCATTGCGCCATGACCTCGCCGGTCGCGATATTCAACGCGGCGAATAATGTCGTCGTGCCGTGGCGTACATAGTCATGGGTGACGCCCTCGACGTAGCCCAGTCCCAGCGGCAGCATGGGCTGAGTGCGATCCAGCGCCTGCACCTGGCTTTTCTCATCCACGCAGAGCACCAATGCCTTGTCCGGCGGGTTGAGATACAGCCCGACGACATCACGAACTTTCTCCGCAAAGTACGGATCGGTGGACAGTTTGAAATGACGCTGACGATGCGGGGCGATCGCAAACGCAGACCATATCCGTTGCACTGTCATATGCGATAGGCCCGCTTCTCGGGCCATACGACGGGTACTCCAGTGCGTCGCATCGTCTGGCGTGCGTTGCAGCGTGTGGTTGAGCAACGCCATGACACGCTCATCGCCAATCTCGCGAGGCCGACCGGGCCGTGTGGCGTCATGTAATCCGGCCACGCCCTGGGCCACAAAGCGTTGACGCCATTTACCCACTGACCGGGGCGTCACGGCCAGCCGGGCAGCCACTGCCTTATTGGTCTGTCCTTCGGCGCATGCCAACACGATCTGGGCGCGCTGCACGATACTGAATGGATAGCTGCGTGAGCGCGCCAGCGACCTGAGTTCGTCGGCTTCGGTCGATGACAATGAAATCGGCGGTAGAAAACGTCCGCGGGGCATCGCATACACCCGTGTTGAAGTCTAAGACCAATAGTACGAATTTGGGTTACAGGACACTAGCCGAGTGGGTTTTTTATCGGGGCGGGGAGGCGACAGGGTGCTATGACGAAAAACATCAGGAACGCCGTGATCTTCACCGATATGGACGCCACCCTGCTCGATCACGACACCTACGACTGGGCGCCGGCCGCGGGGGCGCTGGCGGCTCTGGCCGAGCGAGATATCCCGGTATGTCTGTGCACCAGCAAAACCGTGGCCGAAGTGCGCGACTGGCAGGCGCGCCTGGGCCTGCACACGCCGTTTGCCAGTGAGAACGGCGGCGTGGTGGCGGTGCCTGCCGGCTATTTCGAGTCATGCCCGCCCACGACGGATGCCGAGTGGCAGACGACGACGCTTGGCAAGCCACGCGAAGCACTCTGTGCGCTGGCTTATCGCCTGCGTGAACAGCGCGGCTATCGTTTCACCGGGTTTGCTGAAATGTCGATCGCCGATATTGGCGCGGCGACGGGGCTGGGCCGCCACGCCGCCGCACGGGCCGCGCAGCGCCAGGCCTCCGAGCCGCTGCTCTGGCAGGACAGCGATCAGGCCGCCGCCGCATTCAGTCGAGAGATCGAGGCGGCCGGGGCCATGACGCGACGCGGCGGGCGTTTTCTGCACGTGCTGGGCCATGCCGACAAGGCGGATGCGCTGGCCTGGTTGCGCGTGCGCTACGAGGCGCGTGGTGCGATTCTTGCTATTGCCCTTGGGGATTCAGAAAACGACCGGGCCATGCTGGCCGCGGCCGATATCGGTTACTGGGTGGCCCGTACCGACGGCCGTTATTACGCCCCGGCCACGGGCACGATTCGTCATGCGCCGGGCATCGGTCCGGCCGGCTGGGCGGCGGCGATCAATGCCTTGATCGACCGCGCCGAGCTATAAGCAGAACAAACAAGGGGAAAAACGCGATGGCGGACTTCTATCAGAACGGCAACATCACCACGCTCCACCGGCTGGCCGAGCGCCCGATCGAGGATCTCGAGGCCGAGTTGGCCCGGTATTCACGCCGCCGGCCCATGTCGCTGATCCTGCCGTGTCTGTATTCCGAGCTGGAAGGCACGGCGCTGCCGAAAATCGTGGATGCGCTGTCGCAGGTCTCGTATCTGTCCGAGATCATCATCGGGCTCGACGGCGCGAATGCCGCGCAATACGACCACGCTTATGAATTCTTTGCCCCGCTGGCACCTCGCCACCGCCTGATCTGGAACGACGGGCCGCGCGTGCAGGCGATTCTCGAGCGCCTGAAGGCCGAGCGCCTGGCCCCTGACCGGCCGGGCAAGGGTGCCAACGTCTGGAACTGCATGGGTTATTTCCTGGCCAGCGGCCGGGGGCGCGTGCTGGCCATGCACGACTGTGACATCACCACCTACAGCCGCGACATGCTGGCCCGGCTGTACTACCCGATGGTGCACCCGAACTTCGCCTTCAAGTTCTCCAAGGGCTATTACGCCCGCGTGGCCGATGGCCATATCAACGGCCGCGTCGTGCGGCTGTTCATGACGCCGTTGATTCGCGCGCTGGATACCGTCGTCGGCTCGATGGATTATCTGGATTTCATGGACAGCTTTCGGTATCCGCTGTCCGGCGAGTGTGCGATGAGCGATTCGGTCGCCGAATCCATCCGGATTCCCAGCGACTGGGGCCTGGAGGTCGGCATCCTGGCCGAGGTGCACCGCACCTATGGCGGCAACGCCTGTTGCCAGGTCGATATTGCGGATCATTACGACCACAAGCACCAGGCCGTGGCGAATCATTCAGCCAATACGGGCCTGGCCAAGATGAGCCTGGATATCGCCAAGGCCCTGTATCGCAAGCTGGCCACCTACGGCGTAACGCTCACCCCCGAGACGATCCGTACCATCAAGGCCGTATACTTGCGAAACGCGCTCGATGCGGTCGAACGCTTCTATTTCGATGCCCAGATCAACGGCCTGACGCTCGATCGACACACCGAGGAGAAAACCGTCGAGGTGTTCGTCGAGTCCGTCATCAAGGCCGGCGATGAATACGTGGCCAATCCGATGGAAGTGCCTTTCATGCCGACCTGGAACCGCGTGCGCTCGGCCTGCCCGGACCTGCTCGACGATTTCTACGAGGCCGTCGAGGCCGATCGCCGTGAGCGGGTCTGCGGCTGATACCGCTGGCCCGGTTTGTCGCCTACAACCTACAAGGAACACCCATGCGCTCGACTCATCTTTTCCGTGGCACCATCTCGTTGGCTCTAGCGGCCTGTTTTGTCGCCGCGCCGGCGCTGGCGGCCCCGAACAACCCGGATGATGTGATCTACCCGCGGGATCTGCTCAAGGCCAAACCGGCCCAGGCCAAGCAGTATCAGAACGTCGTCAAACCCGTGGCCAGCGAACATGCCTGGATCGGAAAGGGCGGCACCCAGACACCGGTGACCGAGGTCTCGTTCGGCGGCACCGACTACGCCGTGCTGTCCAGCTGCAAGCCGCACGACTGTGCCAACGAAAACCTTGTTGTCCTGCTGCCGGGCAGCAACACGGCACAGGGTGAGGCCGTCGGCGCGCTCGTCGCCAATACCGGCGATCAGGGTCTGGGCCCGGCCCGATCCACGATCACCTGGCTCGGCGAGCCGGCCCGCGATCAGCGCCGTTTTCTGGGGGCGTATCTGTTTCGTTGAACAACGGCGGCTCCGGCGGGTTCGCCGGCTGATCGCGCGTGCTCATGAAATCAGCGCTCACCCCCGGGCCATCGAACCAATCGTCCCAGCGGGAATCACGCGGGGTGGGCCTCGTTAACGTCTCGTGTGTCATCACCATCACCATCACCTGCAATCAATCGCTGATCCAGGCTACTTCATAAGCCGCTATATTCAGCATCCGGCGCCCGTCCTCGATCTCGGCGCCGGTGACGACGTTATGCCAGGTGGTGGCGTCGGGCAGGTGATGGGTCGGGATATCGATCGCAGTATCGCTGACGTTATGGATCGCCAGCAGGGTCTGGCCGCTGGCCTTGCGTTCCAGGGCGAACAGGCCGGGGCCGAGATCGACGACGCTTTGGTCCGCGTCGGGATGAAAGGCCGGCTGCGCGGCGCGTACGGCGAGCAGGTGCTTGAGGCGGGCCAGTACGGTGGCCGGCGCGGAGTCTTGCGCCAGGGTGCGATCCAGTTCGCCGGCGTCGTATCGACGCCGGTTGATGGCCCGGCTCATGCCGGTGGCCTCGACGCCGCCCCGATCGTTGTGGGTGGCCACCAGGCTATGAAAATACAGCGCGGGGATGCCGGCCAGCGCCATGGTGATCGCCTGGCTGACCACGAAGCGATCGATATGCGCCGGCGTATCGCGCGCCTCGGGCGCGGCCAGCAGGTCGTAGTAGCTGATGTTCAGCTCGTAGGGCCGTGTGCTGCCGTCGCTCATTGATCGGGTGGAGACGAAGCCGCCGCGGGCGCGCGTGCTCTCAACCAGTGCCGTCAGCTCGTCCTCGTCAAGAATCGATTCCACCGAGCGCACGCCGATGCCGTCGTGGCTGGCGGTGAAGTTGAGAAAATGACAACCGGCCGGCAAGGGCGGCAGGCTCGCTGCCCAGGCCGAAAGCTGGCGGGCATCGCCGCCCAGCAGCGTATGGGCGATCAGCGGCGGCAGCACGAACTGATAAGCCACGTGGGCCTCGTCGCCATCGGTGAGATACGAGATGTTCTCGGCGTGCGGCACGTTGGTTTCGGTGATCAGCAGCGCGCCCGGGGCATAACGATCGATGAGTGCCCGCAGGAACTTGATCACCCGATGGGTCTGCGGCAGATGAATACAGCTCGTGCCGACTTCCTTCCACAAAAAGCCCACGGCATCCAGGCGCACCAGGGCGGCCCCGCGGGCGATGTATTCCAGAATGATATCGATGAACTCGCGCAGGACCTGCGGGTTGGAGAAATCCAGATCGATCTGGTCATCCGAGAACGTGGTCCATAGATGACGCGGGCCGCGGGCGGTGGCCACCTCGGTCAGAAGCGGGGTGGGCCGTGGTCGAGTGACCGAGCGCAGATCGGTTTTCGGGTCCATCTCGATGAAATAATCCCGGCCCGGGTCGGCGTTGGCCAGATAATGGGCAAACCACACGCCGCGGCGCGAGGCATGGTTGAGGATCAGATCGAACATCAGCGGTTTGTCGTCGGACAGATCGTTGATGTCTGCCCAACCGCCGTAGTCGGCGTTGACCGCACGATAATCCTTGACCGAAAAACCGCCGTCGGAGCTGGCCGGGTAGAAGGGCAGGATATGAACCGCGCTGACGGCATCGGCCAGATGATCGGCCACGAAGTCACGCAGGGTGGCCAGCGGGGCCTCGCCGGGGCGCTGAACGATATCGGGATAGGTGATCATGAGGTTCAGTGAGGCATCCACGGCCAGCGATACCGTGCGCGGCAAGCCATGACGGCGTGCCGCATCCTGAGCGGCCTCCACGCATTCGCGGGCCGGCCCGTCGCCGTAGAGCGGCACGAGCCATTCGACCAGATCCTGCTGTGTCGGCGTGGCCGCCAGGCTGTTTGAAACAACATCGCTCATGCGTGATCTATCCTGTTGCGGGTCGAAAGGGGATTCATCCATGGCACCCAATCAGCAAACAAGATACATACCAGGTCGCTGGCCAGGCCTGAATCGCGAGGCGATGTCGTGACCGTGCGGCCTGCCGTGGTGTACGCCTAGCATGGGCTCTACGCGACCTCTCGGCGCGCCGCGCCAGCGCCGCTCCCTGATCGGCACGCTTGCACGCACCGTGTTGGCCGGTGGACTGGCCCTGGCCGTCGTGTTCGTGGGCCTGCCCTGGCTGGTGGGCCAGCAACTCGAGGCCCGGCTGCACGACTCGCTCGAGCAGGGCGCGCACAACGCCGGCCTGCGGCTCGCCGATTGGCGGCTGAAGCGCGGCCTGCGGGCCAGCGACGTCGAAGCACGCCTGGTGGCCGATACATGTATTAGTGCCTGCACGGCCGCTCGTTTCAGCGGGCGGCTCGTGCATGGCCCGCTCTGGGCCGGGCGCACGGGGGTTGATCTCGGCCTAGCGCGGCTGACGGGCCGGCTCTCGCGCGAAGCCGGTCATAACGGCCCCGCGCTGCCCGGCCTGCCGGCGCTTCGCGTGGCTGCGACTGCCGATCTGCTGGGCACCGGCCGTGTGACGATCAGCGCCCCGGCCTTCGAGACCGCGATCATCCGAGCATCCGACACGGCCATCGAGGCTCGCACGCCGCGCCTGGCCGGCGCGGCCAGCCACGCCGATCTGGCATTCAGTGACTTCGGCCGTCGGCTGGGCGTCTGGCGTGTCGAGATGCCGCGCCTGGTACGTGCTGGGGCCACGGCCGGGCAGATCGGTGTGCGCGGGCTGACAGCGCGTGGCGATATACAGGCACAGACGCTGAGCATGCACCTGCAACGCGTCGTGGCTGATGACGGCCAGGGCCGGGCCACGCGAATCCGTGATCTTGCTGCCTCGCTGGCGCCAGCCGATGCCGGGCGCCAGCGATTGGCCGTAGACGCTGACCGGATCCTGTTGCCGGATAATCAAAATGCGGCCCTGACGCTTGAGGCCGTCGGCAATCGGGCCGTGTTTGTCGCCGGGCCACGTATCGCAGCCGGTTGGCGTGCCCGAGGCGGGCTGGCCGGCGGCGCGCTCAATCAATCCGGTTTCTATGACGAGACGGTCGCCGAGGCATTGGCCGCGGCGGATCTGGAAGCACAAATGTCTCTCGTGGCCGGCGATGAGCGTCTGTCCGCACGGCTCATACTGGCCGCACCGCCCGATCTGGGCGGGCCGACCAACGCGGTCGATGTGCTCTCGGCGCTGGACCTGCAAGCCCGTGCTGGCCTGTCACAACACTGGCTGCGCCGGCTGGCCGCACGAGCCCGGCCACCCGCGCCGATCGACGATACCGAGCGGGTCATCGATCGTATGATCGAGCAGCTGGTAGCACGCGCGCTGATCGTTCGCGATGGGCCGGCGCGCTACGCCAGCCGGGCTCGGTTCCAGGACGGACGTTTGATCATCAATGGCCGCCCCCGGCCCGAATGGCGCTCGATCGCCCAGCAGCTCCAGGCCGCGGCCCCGGGGCTCTGACAGGCCATGCCTGACTGAAGGGCTGATTGGAGCCTGATTTTAGATCACGCGGGTGCAGGCGTTATCATGCCCACATTGACGGTCAAACCTGTTTCTGACGGCCGCACCCCATGTCTTTCGAGCGTCGATACGCCGACGCCGGAGTTATCGCATGTCTTTCGATCACGAATCCGCCGGCACGGCCTTGAACCAGGCCCCGGATGTCTTTGATGTCATCGTCGTCGGCGGTGGCCATGCCGGCACGGAAAGCGCCACCGCCGCCGCGCGCAGCGGCGCCAGGACGCTGCTTCTGACCGACAACATCGAGACCATCGGCCAGATGTCGTGCAATCCGGCCATCGGCGGGATCGGCAAGGGCCATCTGGTCAAGGAAATCGATGCCCTGGGCGGCGTGATGGGCCGCGCGGCCGATCGTGGCGGCATCCAGTTTCGTACGCTCAATGCCCGCAAGGGCCCGGCCGTGCGCGCTACCCGTGCCCAGGCCGATCGCGCGTTGTACAAGGCCGCCGTGCGCGATCTCGTCGAGGGCGAGCCCAATCTGGCCCTGTTTCAGCAGAGCGTGGCCGATCTGATCGTCGAGGACGGCCATGTCGCCGGCGTGATGACCGGCATGGGCCTGGCCTTTCGGGCGCGCGCGGTCGTGCTTACGGTCGGCACGTTTCTGGGCGGCACGATCCATATCGGCGACAAGCGCTTTGGCGGCGGGCGCGCCGGTGATAGCCCCTCCAACGCGCTGGCCGAGCGCCTGCGCGGGCTGGACCTGCCGGTCGGCCGGCTCAAGACCGGCACGCCGCCGCGTATCGATGCCCGCTCGATCGATTATTCGCGCCTGGCCGAGCAGCCGGGCGATGACCCGGCCCCGGTGTTTTCGTTCATGGGCACCCGCGCCGAGCACCCGCGCCAGGTGCCTTGTCATATCACGTATACCAATCAGGCCACCCACGACATCATCCGCGGGCGTCTGCACGAATCCGCGATCTATTCCGGGGCCATCGATTCCGCCGGGCCGCGTTATTGCCCGTCCATCGAGGACAAGATCGTGCGCTTTGCCGACAAGGACAGCCACCAGATCTTCATCGAGCCCGAGGGGCTGCACTCGAACGAGGTTTATCCCAACGGCATCTCGACCAGCCTGTCGTTCGAGACCCAGCTGGCGCTCGTGCGCTCGATCGAGGGCTTCGAGAATGCCCATATCACGCGCCCCGGCTATGCCATTGAATACGATTATTTCGACCCGAGAGCGCTGAATCACGCGCTGGAGACCCAGGCCATCGGCGGGCTGTATTTCGCCGGCCAGATCAACGGCACCACCGGCTATGAAGAAGCCGCGGCCCAGGGCCTGCTGGCCGGTATCAACGCCGCGCGGGCCACACGCGGCGAGCCGGCCTGGTGCCCGCGCCGTGATGAGGCTTATCTGGGCGTGCTTGTGGATGATCTGGTCACCCGCGGCACGATCGAGCCGTACCGCATGTTCACCTCGCGCGCCGAGCATCGCCTGCTGCTGCGCGAGGACAACGCCGATGCCCGCCTGACGCCCGTCGGGCGTGACATGGGCCTGGTCGATACCGCGCGTTGGGATGCGTTCACCGCGCGTCGCGAGGCCGTGGCCGCCGAACAGGTGCGGCTGGCTGCACTCGTGATCAAACCGGCGGATCTGGGCGATGATCACGGCCAGGCGCTGTTGGGCAGCCCGCTGGCCCAGGCGCAGAGTGCGGCCGATCTGCTCAAGCGTCCGGGCGTGACCCACGGGGCACTGACCGGCGTGGCCGCTATCGGCCCCGCGGCCTGCCACGGTTTGTCTGTCGAGGCCGCCACGGCGGTCGGGGAACAGGTCGAGATTCAGGCCAAGTACGCCGGTTATATCGCCCGTCAGCGCGACGAGATCGACCGGGCGGCAGCCCATGAGGCCACGCGGCTGCCGGTGGATATGGACTATGCCAGCGTCACCGGCCTGTCCAACGAGCTACGGGCCAAGCTGGGCGCGGTGCACCCGGCCACCATCGGCCAGGCCTCGCGTATTCCCGGCATGACGCCGGCCGCGATCTCGCTGTTGCTGGTGCACCTGAAGAAATCGGGCGAGCGTCTGGCCAAGGCCGGCTGATGTGTCGGGCCGGCGGCTCTGCGCTGAACATGGCATGATCCGTGCTCTCGGATATGGCTTGAATGGTTTGAATCGTCACGGGGGCATCTTGGCGCGAACCGGCCTATCAATCGCTGCGGGGCTGACTCTGGTGGCCGTACTGACCGGCTGCGGGGGCGACGAATCCGGCTTTGCCAATCGTCTCGCCCCGGCCGTCGCCGCTGACGGCACCAAAACCCTGCGCTACGGCAACCAGACCGAGCCCGGCACCCTGGACCCGCATCAGGCCTCGGGCGTGCCGGCGGCCAACGTGCTGCGCGATCTCTATGAGGGGCTGGTCATCACGGGCGCTGACGACAAGATCATTCCCGGCGTGGCTGAGTCGTGGACAATCAGCGACGACCGGCTGACCTATACCTTCAAACTGCGCAGTGATGCCCGCTGGTCCAACGGCAAGCCCGTCACCGCCCAGGATTTCGTCTACAGCCTGCGCCGTGCGGTGGCCCCGACCACGGCTTCGTCCTATGCCGATATCCACGCGCCGATCAAGAACGCCACCGCGATCATCAACAATGACAAGCCGCCGGAGACACTGGGCGTTGCCGCCCCCGATGCGCACACGCTGGTCATCCGGCTGAAAGAGCCCACGCCGTTCTTTCTGCAGACACTCACGCATCCCAGCAGCGATCCCGTCTATCGCCCGGCGGTCGAACAATGGGGCGATAGCTTCACCCAGCCCGGCCATGCCGTGACCAACGGCGCCTACACGATGGACGCCTGGCGGGTGAACGAGCGCATACGCGTCAAGCGCAACCCGTACTACTGGGATAACGCCAATACCGCCATCGACCGGGTCGAGTTCTATCCCATCGAGGACGGCAACTCCGAGCTGTCGCGTTACCAGGCCGGCGGGCTGGATTGGGCGGCCACGGTACCGCCGGCGGCCACGGCGCGGATCAAGCGGCATATCCCGGATCAATATCATGCCGTGCCGACCATCGGCATCGCGTATCTGGGCCTGAACATGCGCCATGCCCCGTTTGCCGATAACCGCAAGCTGCGCCTGGCACTCTCAATGGCACTGGACCGCGATGTGATCACCGACAAGATCCTGCGCGGCGGCCAGCCCACGCTCTATAGCGCGGTGCCGGATACCGTGCGCGGCTATACGCCGGTCGAATACGACTGGCAGGACTGGCCCGACGACAAGCGCAAGGCCCGCGCGCGCCGGCTTTATCACGAAGCCGGCTACTCGGCAGAACACCCGCTACAGGCCGAATATCTCTATCCCTCGGGCGGGGTGGGCAAGACCCTGGGGCTGGTGGCCGTGGCCATGTGGCGCGAGGTGCTGGGCGCCGACATCACGCCGATCAACCAGGAATGGAAGGTCTTTCTACAGACCGCCCGCGAAGGCTATGACACCCAGATCTTCTGGGGCGGCTGGATCGGCGACTACGACGACCCGAACACGTTTTTCTCGATCTTCAATTCCAAAGCTGCGCTCAACTATACCGGCTACGACAGCCCGGCCTATGACACGGCCCAGGAGCGCTCCAGCCATACGCCAACCGGGGCCAAACGCACGGCCTTGATGCACAAGGCCGAGGCCACGCTACTGCACGACGCGCCGATCATTCCGGTCTGGGTGTATACCTATCATCAGCTCGTCAAGCCTTATGTGACGAGCTATCAGCCCAGCGCGCTCGGTAATTATTACAGCAAGAACTTCGATATCCGACCGGGCCAAGACGCCGACGGCGGGGCAGGCGGGCACTGATGCTGGCCTATACCCTCAAACGCCTGGCTGGCGTGGTGCCCACGTTGTTCATCCTGCTCACGGCCACGTTTCTGCTCGTGCACCTGGCGCCCGGCAGCCCGCTGGACGGTGACCGGCCGATGCCGGCCGAGATCCGGGCCAATCTCGAGGCGAAATATCATCTCGACGAGCCGCTTATTCAGCAGTACGGGCGTTATCTGGCGAATACCGCGCAACTGGATTTCGGGGCGTCCTATCAATACAAGGACACCTCGGTGAACGATCTGATCGCCACCGGGTTTCCGGTCTCCTTGGCGGTAGGCGGCTTTTCCCTGCTCTTTGCATTGGTGCTCGGCATCCCGCTGGGGATTCTGGCGGCTGTGCGCCAGAACATGCCGGCGGATTACGGGGCGATGGGGGCCTCATTGGCCGGTATCTCGGTGCCCAATTTCGTGCTCGGCCCGCTCATGATTCTGGCCTTTGCCGTGTATAACGACTGGCTGCCGGCCGGCGGCCTGGGCGGCTGGCAGCACTATGTGATGCCGGTGATCGCGCTGGGCACCATGTATCTGGCCTATGTCACCCGCCTGATGCGGGCAGCGACCATCGAGGTGCTGCGCGCGCCGTTCATCCGTACGGCCCGTGCCAAGGGGTTGTCCGAGACCCGGGTGTTCGTGGTGCACGTGTTGCCGGCAGCACTCCTGCCGGTCATCTCGTTCCTGGGCCCGGGGGCGGCCGCGATCCTCACCGGCTCGGTCGTGGTCGAGCAGATCTTTGGCATACCGGGGCTGGGGCGTTTTTTCGTCACCGCCGCGCTCAATCGCGATTACACGCTGGTGCTGGGCATCACGCTGTTCTACGGCATCATCATCATCGCCTTCAACCTGGTGGTCGACGTGCTTTATGGCTGGCTTGATCCGCGGGTGACATACCGATGAGCCGGGCGGTGACAAAACAGGCCGGGGGCTGGCGCAAGCAACAGGCCCTGGACCGCGCGGCCGCCGGCAACAGCCTCGGGCGTGACGCCTGGCGCCGGCTGTCGGCCAACCGGGCCGCGATGACGTCGCTCGGCGTGCTGGTGAGCATCACGCTGGCCGTGATCATCGGCCCGTGGCTGACATCTTATGATTACTTCTCCCAGGATTATGACGCGATCTGGCAGGCCCCGAGCCTGGCGACCGGGCACTGGTTCGGCACCGACCAAGTCGGGCGCGATCTGTTTGCCCGCACGCTGACCGGCGGGCGAATATCGCTCATGGTGGGCATCGTGACCACGCTGGTCAGCCTGGTGATCGGCGTGACGTATGGCGCGGTGGCCGGTTTTATCGGCGGCAAGACCGATTCCTTGATGATGCGAGCCGTGGATATTCTCTATTCGCTGCCGTTCATGTTCTTCGTGATTCTGCTGGTGGTGTTTTTCGGGCGGAATCTGTTCTTGTTGTTCGCCGCCATCGGCGCGGTGAGCTGGCTGGATATGGCGCGTATCGTTCGCGGGCAGACGCTGGCCATCAAGAGCCAGCCTTATATCGAGGCCGCGCGTATGGCCGGTGCGGGAACCGCGCGCATCATCGCCCGTCATGTGGTGCCCAACCTGGCGGGCATCGTGGTGGTCTATGTCACGCTGACCATCCCGCAGGTGATTCTGTTTGAATCCTTCCTGAGCTATCTGGGGCTCGGCGTGCAGCCGCCAGCGACGTCCTGGGGGGCGCTCATCAACGACGGTACGGGGGAGATGAGTGTCGCCCCCTGGCTGGTGTTGATCCCGTCGATATTCCTGGCCGTTACGTTGTTCTGCTTCAACTTCATCGGCGACGGGCTGCGCGATGCGCTCGACCCGAAGGATCGCTAGGCCGTGTTGTTGCGCGTGGATAACCTGGCCATCGAGTTCGCGACCTACAGCGGCACTGTGCCGGCCGTGCGCGATTTGAGCTTCGCGACCGATCACGGCGAGTCCGTGGGCATCGTGGGCGAGTCCGGCTCGGGCAAGAGTCAGAGCGTGCTGGCACTGATGGGTCTTGTGGCCGACAACGCGCGTGTGGCCGGCTCGGCGCGGCTGGCCGGGCCGGACGACGCCGCCCCGGTCGAACTGATCGGGGCCCGGGCACGGGTGCTGCGGCGCGTACGCGGGGCCCGCATCGCCATGATCTTTCAAGACCCCATGACCGCGCTCAACCCGCATCTGCGTATCGCCACACAGATGACCGAGCTGGTGCGCACGCATCTGGGCGTATCAAAAAGAGAGGCCACCGAACGCGCGGTGGCCATGCTCGAGGCCGTGCGCATACCGCAGGCCGCGCGTCGCATGCGGGCTTATCCGCATCAGTTTTCCGGCGGCATGCGCCAGCGGGTGATGATCGCCATGGCGCTTGCCTGTGAGCCCGAGCTGCTCATCGCCGACGAGCCCACCACCGCACTCGATGTGACCGTACAGGACGAGATTCTGGAAACCATCGCCGAACTGCGCGCGGCCACAAATACCGCGCTGTTGCTCATCACACATGATCTGGGCGTGGTCGCCGGCCAGTGCGCACGCACCATCGTGATGCAGAACGGTCAGGTGGTGGAGCAGGGCGCGACCGAGCGTATCTTCGAACAACCCGCTGCAACCTACACCCAAGACCTGCTCGCCGCGATTCCACGCCTGTAGACTGGCCCGATGACCTGGCACGAATGGCTCGATCTGCTGCAGTTCTGGGGCCCGGTGATCATCGTGGTCGGCAGCGCCGTGGCCGCGGCCGGGCACGCGCTGCTCACCCGCGAGACGCCGGCCAGTGCCTTCGGCTGGATCGGCGTATCGCTGCTCTTTCCGCCGGTCGGCCCGCTGTTGTATTACGCTTTTGGCGTGAACCGCGTGCGGATTCGCGCCCGCCGGCTGGACCGGGCCTCGCGCCACGGTCTGGGCGCGCATCGGCCCGGCCCCACGGCCGAGCTGCGTGATTATCGCGGGTTCATCAAGGCCCGGCGCCGCGGGTTGGCGGCCGCCGGCGATCGCCTATCGGCCTGGCCGGTGGTCGCCGGCAACCAGGTCGACGTGCTCAATAACGGCGAGAAAGCCTATCCGCCGATGCTCGACGCCATCGACGAAGCCCACGGGTTCGTCTATTTGACGACCTATATCTTCGAAACCAATCGTATCGGCAAGCGCTTCATCGACGCACTGGCCCGGGCCACGGCTCGCGGGGTGGATGTGCGCGTGCTCATCGACGGCGTGGGCGAGTGGTATGCCTTGCCCGGCAAGCGCCCGGTCGCGTTGCTGGCGGCCGCGGGCGTGCGCACCGCACGGTTTCTGCCGCCGCGGCTCTGGCCGCCGGCCCTGCGGCTGAACCTGCGCAACCACCGCAAGATACTGGTCACCGATAACGGTATCGCCTTCACCGGCGGCATGAACATCGGCGATCGACACATGGCCCAGGAAAAAGGCGGCGTCGCGGATATGCATTTTCGCCTGGCCGGGCCCATCGTGCGCCAGATCGAGGCCGTGTTTCTCTCCGACTGGGCGTTTGCCACCGGCGAACAATCGCGCGTGTCGGGCCGGCATCTGCCATCGCTGGGGGCCGCCGGCTGTCGCAGCATCGAAAACGGGCCCACGCGGGATTTCGAAACCCTGTCCACGCTGCTGCTCACCGCCGTATCCAGCGCCCACCGCCGCGTGACCATCGTCACCCCGTATTTCCTGCCCGGCCAGGCACTCGTCGGCGCGCTCCAATCTGCGGCCCTGCGCGGGCTGGATGTCTCCATCGTCATGCCCGGACGCAACAACCTGCCTTTCGTGGCCTGGGCCGCCCGCCACGGCCTGGATGAACTGCTGTCCTGCGGCGCGCGTGTCTACTTCCAGCCGCCGCCGTTTGCCCACAGCAAACTCTTCATCATCGACGACGACTATGCGCTCGTCGGCTCACCCAACATCGACCCGCGCTCGCTGCGCCTGAACTTCGAACTGGCCGTGGAAATCTACGACAGCACCACCGTCGAAACCCTGCTCGCCCACGTCGACGGCCTGATCGGCCAAGCTCACGAATACACCCAGGCCCAACTCGCCGCCCGCAGCTTTCCCGCGCGGCTGCGGGATTCGTTCTTTTGGTTGTTTTCGCCGTATTTTTGACGACGACTCGTATTCGACCGAACCGTAGCAATACCCACGGACTCCAAGCCGCGATCAGAGCCTGCTAATGCGCATAGTCGCGTACACATAAACGCGCCTGGCGTATATTGGGATACATGCACCCCGATTGGTGATGGCGATGAGCAAGCAAACGGCCTTAAGGCTCCCCGACGAGACCTACGAACGGCTTCAAGCGCTAGCGGGGCGTACCGGGCGTACGGCCACGTATTACATAAGAGAAGCCATCGAGACACACCTCGATGATCTAGAGGATATTTATCTGGCGGAGCAAACCGCGGAACGTATCCGTCGCGGTGAGGAGGCAATCGTTAGCGCGGAGACGTTCTGGCGTGAACTGGACGATTGAATACGCGCGCTCCGTCACGAAAGCCGTTCGTAAAATGGACCCGCCGACCCGGCAGCGAATCAAAGACTTTCTCGAACATCGCGTCGCTGCCCTGACCGACCCGCGCGAGATTGGCGACCCGCTAAAAGGCGAATTGGCTGGCCTCTGGCGCTACCGGGTCGGCGATTATCGAATCATCTGCGAGATACGCGAGGAAACATTAATCGTGCTCGTAGTTCGGATCGGTCACAGACGTGCGGTGTACCGATAAAAATATAGCTATTGAAAAAATGAAAAATCGGCCGTCAGTTCAGCGCCAGCGTTTCCAATACGTCGGCAAGCGCGCGCCGGCCGGCGTCATCGAGTGTTTGTAGCGGGCGCGGTAGACACTCGGGACTTACCAGGCCGAGCTGTTCGGCCGCGGTCGCGATGACCCGGAGACTGCCGCCGTGCCGGCCGTAGAGCTGCCAGAGGGGGGACAGCGCATCGCAGCGTTTTGTGGCCAGGCCGGCCTGGCCGGCCCGTGCGGCCTGTGTAATCGCCTGGGCGGCCTCGGGGAACAGTCCGCCCACAACCGAATACCAGGCATCGCAGCCGGCGTTGAGCCCGCGCGCGGCAAAGGCGTCGCCGCTCACGCCGACGGTCACGCCCGAGGGTAATCGGGCTTTCAAATCCTTGACCCGGTTGGTGGCTGCGTCGTGATCGGCCGGTACGCCGGGAATCTTGATCGAGCCGATATTCGGCAGACGGGCGATTGCGGCGTGCAGCTCGTCCGAAAACTCGAAGTGCGTCGTCGTTGGGTTGTCGTAGACACAGATCGGGATATCGACCATGCGCGACACGCTCTCGTACAGCGCGAAGACTTCCTCGGCCTGTAACGGCTGATACGACATCGGTGGTAACAGCAGTCCGTCGGCGCCGGCGTGCTGTGCGTGCTCGGCATAGGCCAGCACATCGTCGGTAGTCAACGCGCCGATGCCGATCACGACCGGAATATCGCCGGCATGCGCGACGGCCAGCTGTGTGATGCGTCTGCGCTGATCAGCGCGCAGATACGCATAGTTGCCGGTTGAGCCCAGCGCACAGATCGAGTCGACCCGGGCCGCGACCAGTCGCGCCATCAAGCCGATAAAAGCAGGTTCGTCAATGCCGTCGTGGCCCAACGGGCTCAAGGGAAATGCGCTCAGTCCGGTGAACATGATGCTCCTTGGGCGCCTGTCGGCGCTGTGTCCTGCGCGGTCAGTCGCTCACAGCGCCGCGCGGTGTCTGCATATCCTTGATGAGTGTATCGGGCAGTCGAACGTCCATCGCCACCGGCCGATGATCCGAGAGTACGGCATCCACCACGCGGGCGTCGGTGATGTCGAGCGTGTCCGAGCGCAGGATATGGTCGATGCCACGCCGCGGCCGCCAGGCGGGGAAGGTGGGCAGCAGGCGGTCGTAGACCCGCAGGCTCGAGGCGGCCAGGGCCGGGTCGGCGATGAGTTCGCGGGTGGTGCAATTGGTGTCGCCCATGAGGATGACGTGTTCGTCGTGGGCGACGAGATCGCAGATGGCGGCCAGTTGTTGGGCACGGCTGGCGGCCCCCAGTGACAGGTGGGTGACGACGACGGTGAGGGCGTTGGCCGGGGTGCCGAAGCGGGCGATGAGCGCACCGCGACCGGGCACGCGGCCGGGGAGTTTGTGTTCTTCGACGTTGAACGGTTTGTAGCGGCTGATCAGCCCCAGGCCGTGCTGGGCCACGCGGCCCATGTCGCGATTGACCTGGACATACCAGTAGGCCAGGCCGGCCTCACGGGCCACGGCCTCGATCTGGTTCTGATAGCGCGAGCGCCGGCTGCCGGCATCGATTTCCTGCAGGCCTATGATGTCGTAGTCGGCGATCAGGCGGCCGATGCGGTCGAGGTTGTCGCGCACGCCCTGGCTGGGCAGCAGATGACGCCAGCCGCGGGTGAGATATTCGCGATAGCGGCGGGTGCCGATGCCGACCTGCATGTTGAAACTCAACACCCGCAGGGGGGTGTCGTTCTGGGGGGCGGTCATTCAGACGTCTCTCGGCAGCAAAATTGCATACGCCGGGTACGACGTATAGGCGTGTTCGTGGCGGGGCCGCGCAGCGTACTATGACACTTTGCCGATTGCCGAGGCGCTTGTTGCGATGACTCACAGTAGCGTTCTGACGGCCGATGCGGTATCGGTCGATTATCCGATCACGCCGGACTGGCCGTGGCAGCGCGCCGGGCGCCTGCGGGCGGTGCATAAGGCCAGCCTGTCGTTGACGGCCGGCGAAACGCTGGGGCTGGTGGGCGAATCCGGCTGTGGCAAGTCATCGTTGGCGCGCGCGTTGACGGGCCTGGCGCCGGTGACGGGCGGGCAGGTCCGTCTCGACGGGCAGACGATGCGCTTCGATCGTCGAGCCGCGACACGCGCGCTCCGGCGTGATGTGCAGATGATCTTTCAGGATCCGCTGGCCAGTCTCGACCCGCGGATGACGATCGCCCAGATTGTGGCCGAGCCGTTGGCCATATTGCGTGGCGATATCGACAAGGCCGAGCGTCGGCGCCGCGTCATCGCCATGCTGGAGCGGGTCGGGCTGACCCGGGCCCAGATGGGGCGTTATCCGCACGAGTTTTCGGGCGGGCAGTGTCAGCGTGTGGGCATCGCTCGGGCGCTTGTGGTCGAGCCGCGGGTATTGATCTGTGATGAGCCGGTTTCGGCGCTGGATGTCTCGATTCAGGCCCGGATTCTCGATTTGCTGGCCGAGCTGCAGCGCGAGATGGATATCGCGATCCTGTTCATTGCCCATGATCTGGCCGTGGTGCGCCAGATCAGCGATCGCGTGCGGGTGATGTATCTGGGCGCGCCGATGGAAGAGGCGCCGGCGGCCGCCTTGTTTGATCAGCCCAAACACCCCTATACCAAGGCGCTGTTATCCGCCGTGCCGCGGCCGGATCTGGCGGCCGAGCGTGCGCGGCGACGGATACGCCTGCACGGCGAGCTGCCCTCGGCCGCGGACCCGCCGAGCGGCTGTGTGTTTCGTACCCGCTGCCCCTGGGCACAGGCCGACTGCGGGGCGCGGGTGCCGGAATGGCGGGCGCTTGGGGGCTCGAGCGTTGCCTGTCACCACGCCGAAGCCATCGCGGCCGGCACGCTCGATCGGTCTGCCTGAGGCATGGCCGGTGGCCGGCGCCTGAGACGTCTTGTATTGGCAAGCGGGCTGGCGGCGGTGCTTGTGCTGGCCATGCTGTGTATCGGCGACCGGCTGATCGAGCGTTATGCCGTGGCGGCCACGCTGGCCCCCGAGGATGCGACCTGGGTGCGCGCGCCGGCCGCCCGGCAGATGATCGCCGCGGCGTTTGCCGATCTGGACGAGGCGTCGGTCGTCGATCACGACGTGGCGTTGATCTCTGTTGGCGGGCAACTGCCGCGCGCACCGGCCAACAACAGCCGGCGGCTGGCCCCGACCGGGCCACTGGCACGCCTGGATCGCGCGCTCGTGGACCGCGCCGCCCGTATCAGCGGCGCGCCGGATAAGGCAGGCGCGCTGGAGGCGCGCTATGTGTCTTATCTGCTGCGCCAGATCACGGCCATGCCGGGCGCTTATCGCGGCGTGATCGCCGGGCGTGACGCGGGCTATGACACCGCGGGCCATCGCCTGGCCAAGACAAACGGCCAGATCATCGACAATGCTTATGTCGCCTGGCTGGCCGCACAACGCCCGCGTGCGCTGGCGGCCGCCGTGTCGATTCATCCCGGCGCGCCCCAGGCGCCGCAGCGGCTGGCGCGTTGGGCCGATGACGGTATCCGCCGTCTGGCCTGGTGGCCGGGGCCACAGCATATCGACCCCGCCGGCCCGGCCTTGCGTGCGATCACGCCTGTGCTGGCCGACACCGGCATGACCGTATCCTTGACCGTAGGCGCCGTTACCGACCGGCTGGGCAAACGAACCTGGATTGCCCCGGCCAGCGTGGCCGCGCTGCTGGATCACGATGTGCCCGTGGAGCTGCGCCTGGGCGAATCATTGGGTCCGGCCGGGCAGGTCTTGATGCCCGAACTGGTCGCCCTGCTGCGCCAGTACCGCGGGCGGGCCGATCTCACGATCAACCTGGGCGGGTTGATCGTGACCGACGACGGGCGAGATCTGCTCGTGGGCCTGCTACAACACCCACAGTTCTACGATCACCTGGTTTATGGCAGCGGCTACCCCGAATCGATCGTGGCCGAACGCGTGCGCCTGGACGGGTTGGTTGATCGTGGCCTGATCGACAGCGCCGACCGGGCGCCGCTTGCCGATATCCGTGCCACCAACCCGTTATTGTTTGTCTATGTGCTGTATCGGCGGCTGCGGCTGCCGGATACCGATCTTCGCCTGCCCGCTTCGGTGTTCACGGCCGGGTCGTGAGGCGCGTTCTGTTCATATCGTCCGCGGATGAACGCGAATGGCAGGACGACAATCCGCCGATGAACGCCGATTGACGCAGATGAAAAGACAAGATGAAACGCCACTAAAATTCATCTTGCGGGCCTTCACGGGCCTGCGCGAGCGACGACGACGCGGTGGCGTGCACGCCATAGAAGTCATCTGCGCTACATCGGCGTCCATCGGCGGATAAAAACCGCCTGTATTCTTTCGCGCTTATTGGCGTTTATTCGCGGACCAAAAAAACCGGCCACGAAAATAGGGCCGGCTTTTTGGAAACGTCGGCCCGAGGGCCGCTATCGCGTGGTGTTAAAACCGACGCGGGCCGCGGGGGCGTTCTTCGCGCTCACGGGCTTCGTTCACGCGCAGGGAGCGGCCCTGCAGGTCTTTCTGGTTCATACCGTCGATCGCTTCACGCGCTTCGTTGTCGTTCGGCATTTCGACGAAGCCGAAACCGCGGGAGCGGCCGGTTTCGCGATCCATGATCACCTTGGCGGAGGTGACTTCGCCGAACGCCTCGAAGGCGCTGCGCAGGTCGTCGTCCGTGGAGCTCCACGACAGGTTGCCAACGTAAATATTCGTCACGACTGATCTCAGCTCATAAAAGACGTGTCATTACTTGTAAAACCGTCCGGACCCGTCAATGACACCAGAACTAAGACCAACGGAACACGGCTGAGGCCAGCCGCCCTACATTGAGTCTACCCGATTGGCAAGCCCCCGCAAGACGCCCGATAGGCGTATCGGACGAACGGTCATCAGCGCCTACGGATGCCGGCAGCTCGGCCGGTTCGAGGTCTGTTGATAGATCGCCAGCGCTTGATCCATATGCGATTGCAGCGCCTGGATACGGTGCTCGTTCGAGGGGTGGGTCGACATGAACTCGCTGGGTTTTTCCCCGTTGGAGGCCTGGCTCATGTTTTGCCACAGCTGGACCGCGGCCCGTGGGTCAAAGCCGGCCCGGGCCATCAACTCCAGGCCGATGGTATCGGCCTCGCTTTCCTGGGCGCGCGAGAACGGCAGCAGGATGCCGACCTGGGCACCCACGCCCAGTGCGGACATGATGGCCTGGCTGCCGGCGCCGCCGCCACCGCCGCCCAGAAACGCCGACAGGGCGGTCAGCCCGCCCTGGGTGGCATATTGTTGCGACATGCGCTCGTTGGGATGATCGGCGATGACGTGGCCGACCTCGTGACCGATGACGGCGGCCAGCTGGTCGCCGTTCTCGGCCACGCCCAGCAGGCCGGTATAGACACCGATATGCCCGCCGGGCAGGGCAAAGGCGTTGACCTGCTCGGATTCGAAGACCACGACATCCCAGCGGCCGGTATCAGCGGCCTGGTCGAGGCCGGGCACGCTCGTGATGTTGTTGGCCACGCACTCGACAAAGCGGTTATCGGCGGCCGAAGCATCGGTCGGGGTCTCTTTCTTGATCTGGGCAAAGCTTTGTTCGCCCATGGCGGCCATGCGCTCGTTGCCGAAAAAAGCCAGTTGATTGCGACCTGTCGGCGAGGTGGCACAGCCGGCGAGCACGAGCGAGGCCATACAAAGCAGGATGACGCGTTTCATCGTTATTGCCTACGAGACGTCGGGACGGATTTGATTGATGTATAGGCTAGCAGGCTGACCTGAACGGTTGGCAGCGTGCTTTGGGTACAATCACGGCCATGGATGATGTCTCTGAAATTCTCGACGGTCTCAATGATGCCCAGCGCGAGGCGGTCGGCGCGCCGCCGACGCACATGCGCGTGCTGGCCGGGGCCGGCTCGGGCAAGACCCGCGTACTGATTCATCGCATCGCCTGGCTGATCGGCGTGGAGGGCGTCTCGCCCCAGTCGATTCTGGCGGTGACGTTCACCAACAAGGCCGCCGGCGAGATGCGGGGCCGGCTCGAGCCGATGCTGCGGATTCCGGCGCGCAGCCTGTGGGTGGGCACGTTCCACGGCATCGCGCATCGCCTGTTGCGCATGCATTTCAAGGAGGCCGGGCTGCCCCAGGCGTTTCAGATCCTGGATTCGGACGATCAGCTGCGCCTGGTCAAGCGCGCCATGCGCGGCTTGGGCGTGGACGAGCAGCGCTGGCCGCCCAAGCAGATGGCCGGCTTCATCAACAGCTGCAAGGACGCCGCCGAGCGCCCCGGTAATCTGGCCGATAACGGCGACTATGCCCGTACTCAGATGATCGCCATCTACAAGGCTTATGAAACCGCGCGCGAGGCGGCCGGGCTGGTGGATTTCCCCGAGCTTTTGCTACGCGCCTATGAAATCTGTCGCGATGACGCCAGCCTCTTGGCGCATTATCGCAAGCGGTTCTCGCACCTCATGGTCGACGAGTTCCAAGACACCAACGCGCTGCAATATGCCTGGGTACGCCTGCTGGCCGGAGATACCGGCAAGGTGTTCATCGTGGGTGACGATGACCAGTCGATCTATTCCTGGCGCGGCGCGCGGGTCGACAACATCCTGTCGTTCGAAAACGATTATCCCGACACGCACACCGTGCGCCTGGAACAGAACTATCGTTCGACCGGCACGATTCTGGGCGCGGCCAACGGGCTGATCGGGCACAACCTCACCCGGCTTGGCAAGGAGTTGTGGACCGCCGGGGTCGACGGCGAGCCGATCGATGTCTACGGCGCTTTCAACGAGTACGACGAGGCGCAGCACGTCATCACCCAGATCCAGAACTGGATCGCTGGTGGCGGCACGCGCTCGGATGCCGCGATCCTCTATCGCTCCAACGCCCAGTCGCGGGTGCTGGAAGAACGCTTGATCGCCGCCGAGATTCCGTATCGCATCTACGGCGGGCAGAAATTCTTCGAGCGCGCCGAGATCAAGGACGCGCTGGCCTATCTGCGCCTGACCCAGTCCCGATCCGACGACGCGGCCTTCGAGCGGATCGTCAACACGCCCACCCGCGGCATCGGTAACACCACGCTCGACAAGATCCGCGCGCATGCCCGCGGCGAGATGATGAACCTCTGGCAGGCCGCGGCCGACCTGGCAGACGGCACGCTTTCCGGGCGTGCGGCCAAGGCTGTGAACAACTTCATCCAGCTCATCGACGAGTTGGACAACACCCTCGAGGGCATGGCGCTGCACGAAGCCGCCGAGACCGTGATCCGGGCCACCGACCTGAAAACCCACCACGGCAAGGGCGGCGACGAGAAAGCCGAATCCCGTAAGGACAACCTCGACGAACTGGTCTCGGCCGCCCGGGCCTATACGCCCGACGACGACGAAACCATGGACGAGATCACCCAGTTTCTGGCCTATGCCTCGCTAGAAGCGGGCGAGAACCAGGCGGGCGAATGGGATGACTCGGTCCAGCTCATGACCCTGCACTCGGCCAAGGGCCTGGAGTTTCCGCTGGTTTTCATGGTGGGCATGGAGGAGGGGCTTTTCCCGCATCAGCGCAGTGCGGAGGACGAGAACGGGCTGGAAGAAGAACGCCGCCTGGCCTATGTCGGTATGACACGGGCCATGGAAAAACTCTATCTCTCGCACGCCGAAGTACGGCGTATCCACGGCAGCGAGAACCTGTGTGCGCCGTCGCGGTTCCTGCGCGAAGTACCGGCGGAATACCTGCGCGAGACCCGGCCCCAGGCCGGGATCAAGCAGCCGGTGTTCCGCCCCGGGCGTATCGGCCAGAACGAAACCCAGGCCGGGGGCCTGAAACTGGGCATGCGGGTCGCGCACAAGAAATTCGGCGAAGGCACGGTGCTGGCCTTCGAAGGCGACGGCGCCCGTGCCCGCATTCAGGTCAACTTCGACGCCGTGGGCGCCAAATGGTTGATCGCCGGCTATGCCAAGCTGGATCCGGTCTAACCCCTAAATGTGTAAACCCACCAGGTTGTTCACGTCCAAGCCGAGCCGGCTGATTGGTGTGTTGTAGTCGAGGCTGGCATGCGGCCGGTGCCAATTATAGTGATGCACCCAGTGCGGCAGATGGGCGGCGCGCTGATCCGAATGCGCGTAGGATCGCGCATAAGCCCATTCGTGTAGTGCCGTCTGGATCAGGCGCTCGGCCTTGCCGTTGGTCCGGGGGCAATAGGCCTTCGTGCGGCGATGGCGGATGCCCAGTCGCCGGCAGGCCTTGGCGAAAACACGCGATTTGTAACAGGGCCCGTTGTCCGTGAGCACGCGCGTGATACGCACGCCCAGACGGGCGTAATAGCGCACAGCCGCGATTAGCGCGCGCCAGGCGCTGGCGCCCGTCTCATCGGGCTTGATGGTCGCCCAGCTGATTCGGCTGTGATCGTCGATGGCGACATGCACGTACTCCCAGCCGGCCCCGCGAGACGCCCCGGCCTGGCGGCTGCCGGTCACCCGATGGCCCGGCCTGTCGAAGCGGCCGAGTTTCTTGATGTCCAAATGCAGCAAATCTCCGGGCGCGTCGTGTTCGTAACGCTGAATCGGCGGCGCTGGGTCGAGGGCGCTCAAGCGATTCAGGCCAGCGCGTTGAAGCACATGAGCAACTGTCGCAACCGGGGTGCCTACGTCACGACTGATATCGCGATAGATACGACGTTCGCGCCGCAGCGCCGCGATCCTCTGTCGCTTGGCCTCGGGCAATCGATGCGGACAACGCTTGGGGCGCGAACTGCGCTCGGTCAACCCCTGATCGCCTTGATCCCGGTAGCGGCGTAGCCACTTGTAGGCGGTGCGTGCGCTCACACCCATTGCCTGAGCTGCCTCGATCGGACGCAGGCCATCTTCAACAATACGACGGACCAGCAAGGCTCGACCATGAAAGGTCAAACGCGCATTCTTGTGTGTGTTCATCCGGGTTGCCCCTGTGGTTTAACGGATTCGATACCCATCAACCTCGGGCCCGTGGCCCGGATGAACAACCTACTGATAGATCACACCTAGACCCACATCAGCGCCAGAGCCAGGGTCACGGCCGCCGGCCAGACCCACTCGTGGTTGGCGCTCACGCAGCGCCAGCTGAAGCGTTGCGTATCGCCGCTATGCCACGGCATGAGCCGCGGCCAGAAATTTGGAACGTGGGCCGCGTGGCGGTCCAGCGCCGGGCCGAAAAACCGGCGTAACTGGCCGTATTCGCGGCGATACTTGCGCGGGAGGTAGCCGCCGAAAAAGATCAGAAGCCCCAAAGCGCCGGCGGCCCACAGGGCAATACCCGGCGTGTTATACGGGTTGCCTGCAGCCAGAAACAACCCCGTCATCACCAGCGCCGAGCCGAGATAGGCCGGATTGCGTGTGTGTGCATAGGGCCCGGTGGTCACCAGGTGCTGGTTCTTGCGCAAGTGCCCGAAGCTCCAGATTCGAAGGCCCAGCCCGCTCGCGCAGAGTAGGGCACCGCCGCTGAACGCCGGCAGCCAAGGACATGCCAGCACCAACAGGGCCAGTGATGCGCTATAGACCAGAAAAAGCCGCGGCGTAAGCCGGCGCGCCTTCAAACGCGTAACAAGGCGTGCGTTCTGTATGGCCTGTTTATCTGGATAGATTGGCCTGCCAACCGCCTGTTTGTCGGGTGGGCCTGACGAAAAAGACATGTGACGACCGGGCTGAAACCATACCGGCAAGCCTGTTCCAGGCCGTGTTCGATAGTTGTTCGCCGTGCTTACGAACGTGTAACGCGGGCCTGCTTACGCTTTGTCGGTCTGTTTCGACTCTCGATACCCGTACGCCACGTGCTTTCTCGCCTCGGCCATCTGTTTTTTCGTACCCGCAACGGGTTGTTTCCGTTGTTGCTGGTTATCGTTTGTGGCGTGTTCTTGCCCGTGCCGCTGGACCGGGCGGGGGCGCCGTGGCTGATTGGCGGGTTGCTTGTCCTGTTGGCCGGCCAAGGGCTGCGGGTGGTGACGATCGGGCTGGACTACATCCAGCGCGGCGGGCGTGACGGGCGTATCCATGCCGAGCGGTTGGTCACCGGCGGCGTCTTCGCGCTATGTCGCAACCCGATGTACACCGGCAACGTGCTCATGGTGCTGGGATTTTTCCTGCTGACCGGTAACCCGGCCGGCGTCGTCGTTGGCGCGCTGATGGGCGGGTTTGTCTATCGCGCCATCATCGCTGCCGAAGAGGGCTTTCTTATCCGGCAGTTTGGTGAGGCCTATCTTGATTACTGTCGCGACGTGCCGCGCTGGATTCCCGCGCCTGTGGCGTTGTTGCAGGTGGCCGGCGGGCATCGGTTTGACTGGGCAGCCGTGGTGCTACGCGAGTACGGCACGTTGTTCACCACGGTGTTGATCGCGGGCGCACTGGTCGCTGTTCGAGCACTCGAGGCCGACCGGCTGATGGCCATGGCCCCGGCGCTGGTCGCTGTGCTGTTACTGGCCGCGGCGGGCTGGGCCGTGGCGCGATTTCTCAAAAAAAGCCGACGTCTCAAGCCGGGACGCAAACGCGTGAGTCGTGCATGATTGAAACGATCGATCAGGTTTTTGATACCGACTGGCACCCGGCCGATTTCGCCTTCGATGCCGGTGTCGCGCGTGTGTTCGATGACATGGTGTCGCGCAGCGTGCCGTTCTACCACGAGGTCCAGCGCATGCAGACCGAATTGGCGGTCAGCCTGCTGCCGGCCGGCCCGAGCCGGGTCTATGATCTGGGCTGTTCGACGGCCACCACCCTCATCAACATGGCTGCACATCCGGCGTGCCCGGCTGGTGCCTCGTTCGTGGGTATCGACAACGCGCCGGACATGCTGTCACGCGGCCGGGCCAAGATCGCGGAGGCTGGTCTTGATGAGCGCATCGAGCTGTCGCCGGGCGAGCTGGATGAGAGCCTGGCGCTGGCCGGGTGTGACATGGTCATCATGAACTGGACGCTCCAGTTCGTGCGCCCGGTGGCGCGAGAGGCGTTGGTACGGCGTGTGGCATCGGCCTTGAAGCCCGGTGGGGTACTGTTTCTGTCAGAAAAGATTCTGGTGGCCGAGTCTTTGCTCAACCGGCTGTACATCGAGTTCTACTATGATTACAAGCGCACGCACGGCTACAGCGACACCGAGATCCGCAACAAGCGCGAGGCGCTGGAGAATGTACTCGTCCCGTATCGAAGCGATGAAAACCGGACATTGCTCTTGCGCTGTGGCTTCGAGCGGATCGATGCGTTTTTTCGCTGGTACAACTTCGAGTCGCTCGTGGCGATCAAACCGAGCCCTGCGGCCTAGCCACGCATGAACGGCCGGCTTCGTGTGCTGATCGTCGAGGACGACGCCACGCTGGCCGCCAATTTGGGCGACTACCTGGAGGAGCGCGGCCACGAGCCGGATTTTGCCAGCGACGGACGGATCGGATTGGCGCTTGCCATCAGTCAGCCTTATGACGCCCTGATTCTGGATTTACGATTGCCGGTGCTCGACGGCGTGAGCGTGTGTCGGCGTCTGCGCGCGCAGTGTCAGGTGTGTCCGGCTATTTTGATGCTCACCGCACGCGATACGCTCGATGATCGTATCGAGGGGCTCGAAGCGGGGGCCGATGATTATCTGGTCAAGCCGTTCTCGCTACGCGAGATGGATCTGCGTCTGCAGGCTATCGTGCGGCGGCATCGTCCGGTGATCCAGAGCCCGCTCGTGATCGGCGAGCTGGAACTCAAGCCCCAGGAGCGCTGTGTATATTATCGGCAGCGGATCATCGATCTGTCGCCGATTGGTTTCGTGATGCTCGAAACCTTGATGAGCGCTTATCCGGCGTTGGTGTCGCGCGCCGATTTCGAGACCCGTATCTGGGATGATGAGCCGCCCAACTCGGATGCAGCCCTGCGTGGGCATGTGCATCGTCTGCGCGAAACGCTGGCCGCCTGTATCGGCACCGACGTGATCCAGACGGTGCACGGCATGGGTTACCGCCTGCTCGATATCCCGTGAGGTCACGTTGGTTGTCTTGGCAGCGTCTATCGAGCCTGCGCACGCGCTTGTCGTTGGGATTCCTGTTGGCCACGTTCATTGCCTGCACGGCTTTCGCCGTTGCCACGCATGAGGTCGTGGATGTCATCCAGGATAAAATCATGCGCGAGACACTAGCCCGCGAACTGGACATGCTGGCCGCCCAGCAGCGCGCGGGCATGACGCTCGTGACCCAGACACTGGCCAGCCGGCGTGTGTATGTCAGTGCGCATCCGGATCACGATCCGGCGTTGCCGCCGGTTCTGGATAAGATCAATCAAGGGCATTACCGCACTGTTCGCCTGCATGGGCACACGTTTTCTGCCAGCCGTATCGATACCGTCCGGGGCAGTATTTTTCTGATGATCAATATCGACACAGTCGCTGCGCTGAAGTATCGGCTGATCCAGCTGGGATGGATGACGTTGGCCGCTACTATCGTGCTGGCACTGCTGCTTGCTTTCGTTTTTTCGTCGGTGATTCTGCGCCCGGTTCATCGGCTGGCGGACAGGCTGACGGCCACCCAGCCCGGGCAGGCTCATACGCCGATTTCTGCCGGTTATGCCGATAAGGATCTAGCCCGTATCGCGCGTAGCTTCGATGCCCTGGTGGCCCGCTTTGACGCCGCTATCGCCCGTGAGAAAGCATTCACCGAGGACGCCAGCCACGAGTTGCGTACCCCGCTGGCGGTGACCGCGGGGGCCGTGGAGCTTCTGGCCGGCATGGACAACCTGGATACACGCGCGCAGCAGCGCGTGGCCCGGGCGCAAGAGGGCTGTGCGCGCATGGCGCGCTTGATCAGTGCGTTACTGTTTCTGGCGCGCGAGCAGGGCGGCGGGGCCAGCGATCACAGCGATGCCGCCCGGGTGGTTGGTGATGTGTTGTCCTACCAGCAGGCGGCCCTGGCCGAGCGGCGGATCGAGGCTGTCGTTGAGACCGAGGCGACCCCGCTAGCCGTGCCCGACGGTGTGATCTACAGCGTGCTGCACAACCTGATCGAGAACGCGATCCGTCATACCCGCGACGGCCAGCTGTTCGTGCAGGTATCGCCCGAGCGGATCCGTATTCGTGATACCGGCAGCGGCATGTCGGCCGAGACCCAGGCCCATGTCTTTGCCCGACGCTACCGCAGCGCTAATAGCCCGGGCCTGGGGTTGGGCCTGTATCTGGTGTATCGCATCTGTGAACGACAGGGCTGGTCGATCGCGCTGACCAGCCGTGAGCAGGTCGGCACCACCTTCGATATACGGCTGGACGGGGCTGTGTGATCTAGGGCGCGTCTAACATCTGTCTTACACGGCGCGCCGCAGACTCCAGCGATCGCTTTGCTGTCTGCACGGTGTGCCATGAGCCTGCCTGATCCCCCGTCGTCTCGCGGCCACGCGATACCTGCCCGCCCACAGCTGGGTGTTCCGCTGCTGACCTGTCTTGTCGCGCTGTTCATTGTTGGCGTTGACAATAGGGCGCTCTGGCACGAGCTGGCGGACGTATCGCATATCGGCCAGATGGCCGGGCTGGGTTTTACCCTGGCCATGGGGGCGTTTCTCACAGCGGCCATGGCGTTGATCTTCTCGGTCTTTGCGTTTCGTTGGGTCTACAAGCCGTTTCTTGTCGTCGTACTGCTGTTGGCGAGCGTCATCGGCTACTTCATGCAGACCTATGGCGTGGTGATCGACGACAACATGATCCGCAACACGCTGGATACCGATACCCACGAGGCCCAGAGCCTGGCCAACGCGGCACTGGTCGTGCATATCCTGCTTTATGGCGTGTTGCCGAGCCTGTTGGTGGTCTGGGTAAAGATACGGCGGGCTGTGTGGTGGCGCCAGGCGCTGATACGCATCGGCTTTGGGCTGCTGTTGGCGGTGGTGGCCGGCGGCGCGCTGGCCAGTCATTACAAATCGTTCTCCCTGACCCTGCGCGAGCATCGCGCGCTGCGGATGTATATCAACCCCACGTATGCGATCTACGCCGCGGTGAAGCTGGCCAAGGGCGAAGGCAAGGCGATACACCATACGCTGGTGCCGATCGCGCCGAACGCGCATCGGGTGGGTGCCCACAGCGTGCATCGCAGGATTCTTGTCGTGGTGGTGGGCGAGACCACGCGCGCCGCCAACTGGGGGCTGTCGGGCTATGCCCGACCCACCACGCCCGAACTTGCCGCGCGCCGCGATATCGTCAACTTCGCGCAGGCCACATCCTGTGGCACATCGACCGCGGTATCCGTGCCGTGCATGTTCTCGGACAAGCCACGCCAGGCTTTTGATACCGATCGCGCCGGCTATACCGAAAACCTGCTCGATGTGCTCCAGCGGGCCGGTATCACGGTGCGTTGGGAAGAAAACCAGCCCGGCGGTTGCAAGGGCGTCTGTGCGCGGGTGCCCACCACCCACGTCAACGTGCTGAACGTGGCCGGCATCTGCGACAACGGGCAGTGCCGCGACGAGATATTTCGTGATGATCTAAAACAGCGTATCGCCAATACCTCGGGCGATACCGTCATCGTGCTGCATACCATGGGCAGCCACGGCCCGGACTATACCGACCGCTATCCGCCAGCGTTTCGTGTCTTTACACCGGTCTGTGATTCCAACCGGCCCCAGGACTGCTCGCGCCAGGCGTTGATCAACAGCTACGACAATACCGTGCGCTATACCGATCATATGCTCGCCGGCCTGATCGATGCGTTGTCAGCCCCGGGTATCCAGGCCGACACGGGTTTGATCTATCTCTCCGATCACGGTGAATCGCTCGGCGAGAACGGGATCTATCTGCACGGCTTTCCGTATCTGCTGGCGCCCGAGGAGCAGACCCGTATTCCGATGATCATGTGGCTGTCGCCAGGGTTGCGTGCCGATACCGGGATCAGGGCAGGGTGTCTGGTCAACCGTGCCCAACAGCCCGCCAGCCAGGATGATCTGTTTGCCAGCGTGTTGGGGCTTATGGGGGTGGACGCCGAGGACTACGATCCGCGGCGGGATATCACCGCCGGCTGTCGCGGGGCATAAGGCCGTGGCCATCGCCCAACGCGGGCCCTGTGTCAGCGCCTAATCTGCCTGGCGGATCATGGTCTCGATGCCGTTGGATTTAAGCCGCTGGGAGAGCTCCTGGGCGCGCCCGGCCGAGTCCACGCGCGTGGACTGAACGCGATAGATGGTCTTGCCCGAGCTGGTGTTGACCGAGGTGACGTCGGCGGTTACCCCCAGCAGGGCCAGCTGGGCCTTGCGCCGGTCTGCGTCGGCGGGGGTCGAAAATGCCCCGGCCTGAATGACGTAAGCGCGGCCGTTGGCCGACGGGGCCGGGCGCTTGGGCTCGGCCGGGCGTGATGTTGGCGCAGGCGTTGCCGGCTCGGCCTCGTGTGGCTCGTGGCCCGCCGGTGCCTCGGCTCGGCTCTTATGCGCGCCCTCGGAAACATCGACGTGATAATTCGGCAACATCTTGTAGAACGAAAACCGCGGTTTTTCCTCGGGTTGGGTGGTTTTCTCCGGTGTCTTGGCTTGTTGCGCGGCCTGGTCGTCGGCGCTCGATTGGCTGGCCGTATTCGATGTGTTTTCGGTGGGCAGGGCGATATTCATTTCGGCCGTACCGCCGGGCGTGCCGGCCGGGCGCGCGAAGATATAGTAGCCGGAAATCAGCACGATACCCACGAACAGCCCGGACAGGCCCCAGACCCAGCCCGGCGTGCGGCCGCGCGGGGCGCGGTTGCTCGTTGCGGTGTTCTTCGCCCGCGCGGGGTTTTTCGTTTTTGCCGGGCGCGCGGGCGGGTTGCGCCGGTTGGTCTTGGCCCGCGTGTTCTTCGGCGCATCGCCGTTGTGGCGCGATGAATAATCCCGTGCCATGGCTAGTGTCGTGCCTGCAAAGTCACATGCGCTCCGGGGCCGAGATGCCCAGCAGATCGATGAGCCCGTTGGCCAGCACTTGCCGGGTGGCGGCCACCAGCGTCAGGCGGGCGTTGCGCAGGCCCGTATCGCCGTCGAGGAATTTCTGGGCGTTGTAGTAGCTATGAAACGCATCGGCCAGATCGCGTAGATAGTGCGGAATCGCCTGCACGGCCGATTCCTCGGCAGCAGCGGCCACGACTTCCGGGTAGCGCGACAGGGTAGTGATCAGGCGCTGTTCGTGCTCGCTGGTCAGCTGCGTCAGATCGGCATCGTCGCGCTGCCAGGCGAGATCCTGTTCATCGGCCTGGCGAAACACCGCACAGATCCGGGCATGGGCGTACTGGATGTAATAGACCGGGTTGTCTTCGGACTGGCTGCGGGCCAGGTCGATATCAAAGGTCTGCTGTGAATCCGGTTTGCGGGCGACCAGGAAATACCGCGTCGCATCGCGCCCGACCTCGTCGATCAGGTCGCGCAGGGTGACGTAGGAGCCAGCCCGCTTGGAAAGTTTGACCTCTTCACCGGCCCGCATGACGGTGACCATCTGGTGCAGAATATAGTCCGGCCAGCCGGCGGGGATACCGATATCCAGGGCCTGCAGGCCGGCGCGCACGCGGGCGATGGTGCCGTGGTGATCCGCCCCCTGTTCGTTGATGGCCCGGCCGAAGCCGCGCTCCCACTTGGCCCGGTGATAGGCCAGATCGGGCACGAAATAGGTATAGCCGCCTTCGGCCTTGCGCATGACGCGATCCTTGTCGTCGTCATAGTCCGTGGTTTTCAGCCACAGCGCGCCGTCAGCTTCATAGGTATGGCCGGCGGCCACCAGGGCCTCGACCGTGGCCTCGACCCGGCCATCGGCGTACAGCGCCGATTCCAGGGCATAGTTGTCGAACACGACACCGAAGGCACGCAGATCCTCGTCCTGCTCGCGGCGCAGATAGGCCACGGCAAATTCACGGATCGCCCCGTGATCGGTCGCATCAGCGGTGGCCGTGACTTCGCGGTCGTCGGCGGTCACGGTCTCGCCGGCCAGATAGGCCGCGGCCACGTCGGCCAGGTACTCGCCGCGATAGCCGGCCTCCGGCCAGTCGGCATCGGCCGGGGTAAGCCCGGCACAACGCGCGGCCACCGAGGTGGTCAGGTTGTCGATCTGTACGCCGGCATCGTTGTAGTAGAACTCCCGCGTGACCGACCAGCCCGAGGCATCGTACAGACGGGCCAGCACGTCGCCCACGGCGGCCCCGCGCCCGTGGCCGACGTGCAGCGGGCCGGTCGGGTTGGCCGAGACGAACTCGATGAGCACCTTGTCACCGCCGCCGATATCTGACCGCCCGTAGGCCGAACCGCTGTCCAGCACGGTCTCAATGGTGCGTCGGAACGCGTTCGGGTTCAGGAAGAAGTTCAGAAAGCCGGGGCCCGCGATTTCAACACGCGCGATGGTGTCATCGGCCGGCATGGCGTCGACGATGGCCTGGGCGATCTCGCGCGGGTTGCGCCGGGCGGCCTTGGTCAGCTGCATGGCCAGGTTCGAGGCGAAATCGCCGTGCGCGGCGTCTTTCGTGCGCTCGACGTGCACGTTGGCAGGAATCTCGATGTCCGGCAGGGCACGGGCAGCGGCATCGGCCAGAAGGCCTTGAACGAGTGCTTTCAAGTCGGCTCTAGGATCGCGTGGGAGACAAGGGCAGAAGTCTAACGTGGGTACTGCACACAGACCATGTTTGCGCGTATCGCTTGTTGGTTTACAAAAGATCCTGCGGGTCCACGTCGATCGACCAGCGTACACGGCGCCCCTGGGGCAGCTCGGGCAGGGCCTGCTGCCAGTGATCGAGCACGGGGTGCAAAAGCGCGCGCGTTGCTCCGTGCAAGAGCAGCTGGGCGCGATAGCGCCCGGCCCGCCGGGCCATGGGCGCCGGCACCGGGCCCCAGCAGGCCAGTGCCTCGCCCTGAGGCACCAGCCGGGCGGCCTCGGCCAGAAACGCATGCGGCGGGTCGGGCTCATGGGCCTCGGCGCGCAGCAGCGCCAGATGGCCGTAGGGCGGCAGAGCCGTGGCCTCGCGCTCGGCCAGTGCGGCCTCGGCAAAGCCGTCGTAGCCCTGGGTGAGCAAGCGTTGCAACAACGGATGCTCGGGGTTGCGGGTTTGGAGCCAGACCTCGCCGGGGCGCTCGGCGCGGCCGGCCCGGCCGGCGACCTGTGTCACGATCTGGGCCATGTGCTCGGCGGCGCGAAAATCGGCCGAGAACAGCCCGCCGTCGATATCCAGCACGCCGACACAGGTCAGGCGGGCGAAGTCATGGCCCTTGGCCAGCATCTGCGTGCCGACAAGCAGCTGCGTGGTGCCGGCCGCGGCATCGGCGAGCTGGGATTCCAGCCGGCCCTTGCGCGCCATGGCGTCACGATCAAACCGGGCGATCGCCACGTCCGGGAAATGGCTGCGCAGGGCGCCGGCCACGCGCTGGGTGCCGGCGCCCAGGGCCACGAGCGTGGTGCCGTCGCAGGCCTCGCAGCGATCCGGGGCCGCGTGGGCGGCCCCGCAGTGATGACACACCAGCCGTGCGGCCCCGGCGTGGGCTGTCATGGGCGCATCACAGCGCGTGCAGGGCGCGATCCAGCCACAATCGTGACAGGCCAGCGCCGGGGAGAACCCCCGCCGATTGATGAACAGCATCACTTGGTTGCCGGCCTCGATATGCGGGCGGATACGCTCGATCAGCGGTGGCGACAGCCCGCCGGCAAGCGGGCGGCTGCGGATATCGATGATCTTAATCCGCGGCATGGCGGCGCCGGTGGCCCGGCGGGCCAGGCGAACATGTGCAAAGCGTTTCTGGCGGGCGTTATACAGTGTCTCGAGTGCCGGTGTCGCCGAGCCGAAAACGACCGGGATACCGGCATCGTGGGCGCGCTTGGTGGCTACATCGCGGGCGTGATAGCGCAGGCCGTCGCCCTGTTTATACGAGCCGTCGTGCTCTTCGTCGATCACGATCAGCCCCAGCCGCGGCATGGGCGTGAAAATCGCCGAGCGCGTACCGATGACGATATCGGCATCACCCGTGGCCGCGGCCCGCCAGACATCCGCCCGTTCGCCGTCCGAGCGCGCCGAGTGCAACACGCCAATGGCCATATCAAAGCGTGCCCGGATACGCGCGATCAGCTGGGGGGTGAGCCCGATTTCCGGCGCCAGGAACAGACATTGCTGTCCGGCGGCCAGGATATCGGCCATGCGTTGCAGATACAGCTCGGTCTTGCCAGAGCCGGTCACACCCTCGACCAGCGCGGGGGCAAACCCGTTGGTGGTTCGCAGGGCATCCAGTGCGGTTTGCTGATCCTCGGTCAGTGCGAGCGGCGTGCCCGCCTGGCCGTGCTCGAGCCCGCCGGGCAGGTCCACGGTCTCGATCAAGCCACGCTCGGCCAGTGCTTTCAGCGGTCGGGCCGCGGTGGGAAAACGCGCTAGCAGCGTGCCGTGGGCCACGGCCTGACCGGCCTCGGCAAGGGCGGCCAGAATCTCGCGCTGGCGCGGGGCACGGGCCAGATCAGTCGGCGGCGGGCTGTCGGCATCCACGATCTGCCAGCCGCGATGCCGCGAATCGGTATCAGCCTTGTCCGCGCGGCGCAGGGCCACCGGCAAGGCCGTGGCGATCGTCTCGCCGATCGGGTGATGATAATAACGCGCGGTCCAGCGCAGCAGCCGCAGGAGCGGGCCGTCGAAGAGCGGCTCGATGTCCAGACAGCGGGTGATGCGTCGCAGCCGCTTACGCTCGATGGCCGGCTCGGTATCACAGGCCAGTATCACGCCCACCAGCGGCCGCCGGCCGAACTGCAGCAGAACGCGTGCGCCCACGGCGACGGCCACATCCGATGGCACCAGATAATCGAACAGCCCCGGCAACGGGACCGGCACAGCCACACGGATGACACGATCGGGCACCGGGTCCGTCATGGCCTATCCTGTGGATAAGTTGGTGGAAACTTTCTGGAGAAATCGCTCATAGAAGCGAACTAACGGTTAAGAGATTCTGTGTGGGAAAATAAATATCATTTAAAAACAATAGGTTAAGACTCTCTGGCGACGGGCGCAGGGCGCCGGGTCTTGTTGTGCACAACCGCCATTTGATGTGGAAATCTTTATTTTTCCGCCGCGAATCAGTCATTTGAGCGGGGGAGACGGCGGGCGAGAGCGTCGGATGGCAGCCAGCAGCTCGTCGACGACCAACAGACTCAAGCCCCAGAGCAGGGTCTGGCCGGCACAGTGATAACAGGGCAGGTTCAGCGTGACTCCGCGGCGGCGATAGCGGGTGGTTTTCCGGTGCATGGGCTCATCCAGCCAGCCCAGCGTGATCCATTGCCAGCCGGCCACTTCGTGATTGGGCGCCAGTGCCTGGGCCGGCTGGGGCCAGCGATAGACGAACGGGGACAGAATCAGCGGCGCACGGCGGCTGTGATCCAGCGTACGGATATCCGACAGGCGTGTGATGGCGTCTTCGGCTGACAGCGTGAGCCCCAGTTCTTCCCGGGTTTCGCGGATCGCGGCGGTCGAGCCGCTACGGGCATCGCCTGTTTCAAGACGACCGCCGGGAAACCCAAGATGCCCCGACCAGGGATCCCCCACGCGCTTGGCCCGCTCGATGACCAGAACCTGTGCGCCCTGATCGGATTCGCGCAGTACCAGCGCGACCGCCGCGCGCTTGAGCCAGCGCCGCGCCGGATGGCGCCGGGCTCGATGGCCCGACAGGGCCGATATGATCGGAGCGAGTTCATGCATGCCGACAGTCTAGCGCCTGTCGGCGCTCGCCCGGCGCTGAATTGCCTTATGACACCCGGCCACGTTCCTTCTGATAATCCGCAAATAAACGCGAATTCGCGCGAATGAATACAGACATTTCTATCCGCAGATGGACGCAGATGAAACACAGATGGCTGGGTCGATAGCCGACATAGCCGACGCCGCTGCCAACAACGCCTCCGGCAAGAGCGTCTTTTATCTCTCGTGTTTATTGACAGTAATCAGCGTGAACTGACGAGTAACTACCTGTATTCATTCGCGTTCATTCGCGGACGGGTATGTCTTTCATCTCTTGTTTTTATCGGCGGCAATCGGTGTGCATCGGCGGATAACCGTCTGTATTCATTTGCGCTTATTCGCGTCTATTTGCGGATAACTATTTCTTTCAGACACAAAAAAGCCGCCCCGAAGGACGGCTTTTTCAAGCGAGCGAGGCGAGCAGGCTAGATCTGCTTCAACCCGCTCGTCAGGTCAGAACAGACCTGTTTGGCATCGCCGAAGACCATGCGCGTGTTGTCGCCGAAGAACAGCGCGTTCTGGACGCCGGAGAAGCCGGTGCCCTTGCCACGCTTGATCACGTAGACCTCTTGGGCGGCGTCGACGTTCAGGATCGGCATGCCGTAGATCGGGCTGGACTCATCGTCCTTGGCGGCCGGATTGACCACGTCGTTGGCGCCGATGACCAGGGCCGCGTCCGCGGTCGGGAACTCCGGGTTGATCTCGTCGATGTCGTAGATCATGTCGTAGGGCACGCCGGCCTCGGCCAGCAGCACGTTCATATGCCCGGGCATACGCCCGGCCACCGGGTGGATAGCGAACTTGACGTCCACGCCGTGATCCTTCTGCAGCGCCTGCACGAACTCCCAGAGTTTATGCTGGGCCTGGGCCACGGCCAGGCCGTAGCCGGGCACGATGATCAAGGAATCGGCATAGGCCATGGAGGCGGCGGCGTCGAAGCCTTCGACCGATTTCATCTCGCCTTCCGGACCGCTGGCCTCGGCGCCGTCGTCCACGCCGAAACCGGCGAACAGCACGTTGGTGATCGAGCGGTTCATGCCCACAGCCATCAGCCAGGTCAGCAGCGACCCCGCGGCACCGACGACCATACCGGCGATGATCATGGCCGGGTTGTCGATCACATAGCCTTCAAACGCCACGGCCAGGCCGGTGAAGGCGTTGTACATGGAGATGACCACCGGCATGTCGGCGCCGCCGATCGGAATCGTGAGCAGCACGCCGAAGATCAGGCTGGCCAGGAAGAACAGCGTGACCAGTACCGGCGCGCCGTCATCCGAGCCCACGATGGACCAGCCCAGGATCACGATCAGCACGGCGAGCGCGCCATTGATGATCTGTTGGCCCGGCACGCGGAAGCTCTTGTCGAGCTTGCCTTCAAGCTTGGCCCAGGCAATCAGCGAGCCCGAGAACGACACGCCACCGATCAGCGCGCCGACCACGGCCATGATGATCAAGGCAAAGCCGTGCTCGAAGGCCGCGTGCGAGTACATCTCGACCAGGGCGATGGCCGCGGCCGCGCCGCCGCCCATGCCGTTATAGAGCGCGACCATCTGCGGCATGGCGGTCATCTGCACCGTCTTGCCGGTCTTGTAAGCCGCGCCGCCACCGATACCGATGGCGATCAGCATCAACAGGTAATGCCAGAACCCGCCCTCGATGGCCGGGTGGAAGAAGGTGAAGACGACGGCCACGAGCATGCCGATACCGGCGAGCTTGATGCCTTTCTTGGCCGTGCGCGGCGAGCCCATCTGCTTGAGGCCGTAGATGAACAGAACGGCCGCGACGAAATAACTCGCGTTGACGATGAAATCCCAGAAACTCATGTACAGGTTCCCCTAATTCGTTATGTGGTGGCGGCCGTTCAGTCCTTGGAGGACTTGAACATCTCGAGCATGCGCTCGGTCACGACATAGCCGCCGACCGCGTTACCGGCGGCCAGGATCGTGCCGACGAAGCCGATCAGCGTCTCCCAGAAGCCGTCTGCGTTGCCCAGGGCCACCATCGCGCCCACGAGCACGATGCCGTGGACGAAGTTGGAACCCGACATGAGCGGGGTATGCAGGATGGTCGGAACCCGACCGATGATCTCGTAGCCGGTAAAGGCAGCGAGCATGAAGATATAGAGTGCGACAAAGCCGGTAATCATGAGGTTATCTCCCTGGGAATTCGCGGGGCGCTGGCGTGGCGATCAGGCACTTTCCAGTGCTTTCTTGACCGATTCATTGACCAGCTCGCCGTCGCGGGTGAGCACGGACTTGGCTAGGATCTCGTCGTCCCAGTTGAAATCGATCTTGTAGGTCTTTTCGTCGGGCTTGGCCTCGTCTTGGCCGTCTTCTTCGACCACGAACAGCTGGATGAAGTTGAGCAGGTTCTGGGCATACATCTCGCTGGCGTGCTCGGCCAGAAGGGCCGGCACGTTGGAGGGCCCGTGGATGGTCACTGCCCCGTGGCTGACGGTTTCATCGGGCTTTGTCAGCTCGCAGTTACCGCCGCCAGAGGCGCCCAGATCGATCAATACGGCACCGGGCTTCATGCCCTCGACCATGGCCTTGGACACGATCTTGGGCGCCGGCTTGCCGGGCACGGCCGCCGTGGTGATCACGGCATCGGCATCGGCCATGCTCTTGGCCAGCATGTCCTGCTGCTTCTGTTTCTCTTCCGCGGTCAGTTCACGGGCATAGCCGCCGTCGCCTTCGGCCTTCACGCCTTCGGCAACCAAGAACTCGGCGCCCAGGGACTCGACCTGTTCCTTGGTGTCGGTGCGCACGTCATAGCCATAGACCTTGGCGCCCAAGCGTCCGGCCGTGGCGATGGCCTGCAGGCCCGCCACGCCGGCACCGATGACCAGCACCTTGGCCGGGCGGATCGTGCCGGCGGCGGTAGTCAGCATGGGCAGGAAACGCTCGAGCGCGTTGGCCGCCATCAGGGCGGCCTTGTAGCCGGCGGCCGCGGCCTGCGAAGACAGTGCGTCCATGGACTGGGCGCGGGTGATACGCGGGATCAGCTCCATGGCGAAGCAGGTGACCTGCTGTTTTTTCAGTGCTTCGACGACGTCGGGATTGTTGTGGCCCTGCACGAAGCTGACCAGCACCGAGCCCTGTTTCATTTTGGCGATGTCATCGGTGGACGGCGCGTTGACGGCCAGCACGATATCGCGGCCGAACAGTTCCGAGCTGTCGTCGGAAAAGTTCACGTCGTCTTCAAAGGCATCGTCGGGAATCCGGCTGGCGTCCCCGGCGCCCTTGGCGATCAGCAGATCGACGTCGAGCTTGGTGAGTTTCTTGGCCACCTTGGGCACCATGGCGACCCGTTTTTCTCCGGCGGCGGTCTCTCTCGCAACAGAGATCGATACGGTCATAGTTATTCTCGGCGTGATGGTACGAAAAAGCGCCGATACCTTGTTCCGGTCTGTACGTGACAGGCCTGATCCCCCGGCATCGGCGTGTTTCAAGCAACCCCGAGTCTAACCATAATATCCGGACAATAGCGAGCGCGGCCGGTTTGGACGATCAGCCGGCCGTGGGCCGCTGTGGCTGTTCCTCGACGTAGGTACGCGGCACATCAAAGCGGCTATCGGGGAGGGTTTTGTGAGAAATACCCGATAGCGTGCGCTGCTCGCCGGATACGCTGTCGATGAAGCGGATCGGCATGCCGTCGAGGTTTTGATAGGGCAGGCCGATGCCTTCCAGGCCCGTGCCTTCGAGCATTTCCTGGAGCAGGGCGAACATCGATTGCACGGTCTTGTAGCTCGTGCCGGAAAGCCCCAGCGCACCGGCGCTTGCCACGCACATGGTATCGGCGGCCTCGCCGTTGCGAATCACCTGATAGATCTTGCAGGGCACACCGTTGACGGTGTCGCGCGCGCCGGTGGCCTCGAGGCCCACGCGTCCGGTGCCGCCCATGCCGGGGATCTCATCGGCCATGGCCACGCGCGCTGCCGTGCGCTTGCCGTCGGGCAACTGGGACAGGCGCTGTTCCATACGGGCACGCATCTGGTCCATCTGGCTGCGGATGCGCGCCGCACTCGTGCGATCCAGGCGCGTATAGCGGCTCTGGCCGGGCTCGACCGAAAGAATGGCCGGATCATCGGCGCGATAAAGCTGCCACTCGCGGCCTTCGCCGTCGATGCGTATGGCCTCGGGCGTGATCGCGACATCATACGTGCCTGAGGCACCGACATAGGTCAGCGTGGTATCAGCCTGCGCGTTGCCCGCGCCGACAAGCCCGGCCAGTCCGCAGGCCAGCGCCGTGGTCGCGGCCAGCCGCTTGGAAAATCGTGTCATCTGAAAACTCCTTGGTGTATCCGGCATCGGGCGGCGCTGGACGCGGACTCGTATGAAACCTCAACACGCCCTAGACTATGCCGATGCTTCTGATCGATGCCAGTGTCTATATCTTCCGGGCGTTCCATGCCCTGCCGTCGAGTATCAAGGGCCGCGACGGCCAGGCGCTGAACGCACTGCACGGCTACGCCGACTGCCTGCTGCAGCTACTGGCCGATGACGCAGCCCGCCGGTCGGTGGTCGCCTGCTTCGATGAGTCGTTGACCTCGTCGTTTCGTAACGCGCTTTATAGCGATTACAAGGCCACCCGCGAGACGCCACCCGAGGCACTCGTTGCCCAGATTCAGGCATGTCGTGATCTGAGCCAGGCGCTGGGCGTGGCCACGGTCTCGAGTCCGATCTACGAGGCCGACGATCTCATCGGCACGCTGATGCAGGGCCACGAGGGCCCGGTCACGATCGCCAGTTCCGACAAGGATCTGGCCCAGCTGCTGCGCGACGATCACAACGATACGCTCTGGGATTTCGGCCGCGATGTGCGCTACGACCGCCAGGCCATTCAGGCCAAATTCGGCGTGCGCTGCGAGCAGATACCGGATTATCTGGCACTGGTGGGCGACACGGTCGACAATATTCCCGGCGTAGCTGGTATCGGGGCCAAACGGGCCGCGACACTGCTGGCCCGCTGGGCCACGCTTGACGCGCTTCTGGATGATCTCGACGGGCTTGCCGGCGCCGATCTGCGCGGGGCGAAAGGGCTGGCCGAGAAGCTGGCCGCCGGCCAGGCCCAGGCCCGGCTATCCAAACGGCTGGCCACGATCGTCACCGATATTGATCTATCGAGTGCGGCGCGTGTCGTCGAGCGCGGCCCGGTTGACGATCAAGCCCTGGTTGATCTGTGTGAGCGCGTGGGCGCCGGCCGCGGCCTGCGCAAGAAGCTGAGTGTGGCCACGGCTTGAGCGACGAGACGATCAGCCAGGCGCTGGCCGGCATCATCACCACGGCCACCGGCCGGGCGTTCTCGTTGCAGGGCCAGCAGCGCGCGCTGGGCGGTGACGCCAGCCAGGCGAGCGTGCTCACCGGTGACGATGGCCGGCGGTTTTTCGTCAAGCTCGACCACGCCGCGGCCGAGCCCTTGTTGGCCGCCGAGGCCGCCGGCCTGGAAGAGCTGGCCCAGTCGCGCACGATTCGTGTGCCCGCGGTAATCGCGGTCGGCCACACGCAAGGCCGGGCTTATCTCGTGATCGAGCATGTCGGTCTGCGCCGGGCTGATCGCGCCTGTCTGATTCATTTTGGCGAAGCCCTCGCCGAGCTGCACGGCATTGTCGCCCCGCGTCATGGCTGGCACCACGACAACCTGCTGGGGGCGACACACCAATACAACACCCCCCACGGCGACTGGCTGGAGTTCTGGCGTGAAAACCGCCTGGCGGTGATGCTCGACGCGCTGGCCGCCGATGAGCCGGCGCTGGCCCGTGACGGGGATCGTCTGCTTTCGGTGCTGCCCACACTGCTGGCCGGCCATGCGCCGGAGCCCTCATTGCTCCACGGTGATCTCTGGTCCGGCAACATGGCGATGGACGAAACCGGGCGCCCGGTCATCTATGATCCGGCGGTGTATTACGGGGATCGCGAAACCGATCTGGCCATGACCGAGCTGTTCGGCGGGTTCGGCCCGGCCTTCTACGAGGCCTACTGGGCCAGCTGGCCGATGCGCGCCGAATACCGCGAAATCCGCCGCCCGCTGTATCAGCTGTATCATCTGCTCAACCACGCGCGGCTGTTCGGTAGCGGTTACGTCGCGCCCAGCCAGCGCATCATGCGTCAACTTGTGGCCATGGCCTGATATTTGGCGCGGCGGGGGCGGCTGTGTTAACAACACGCCGCACGCAAGTCGCACGACCAGCTCGTGGGCGACGATTTTCTTTGCGATGGGCCCATCATGAGCGATATTCCCGTACTGGACACGCGCCCACCCGCCGGCCTGAGCCCGGGCGGTGTCGCGGCCAAGAAGCTGACCAAGCGCATCCGCCGGCTGACCGGCCAGGCCATTGTGGATTACGACATGATTCGCGACGGCGATCGCGTGATGGTATGTCTGTCCGGCGGCAAGGACAGTTATACCCTGCTGGACACCTTGTTATACCTGCAGCGCGTGGCCCCCATCGACTTCACCATCCGCGCGGTCAATCTGGACCAGAAACAGCCGGGTTTCCCCGAGCATATTCTGCCGAACTATCTGGCCGAGCTCGGCGTGGACTATGAGGTCATCGAGCGCGATACCTATTCGGTCGTGACCGAAAAGATTGCGCCCGGGGCGACCATGTGCGGGCTGTGCTCGCGGCTCAGGCGCGGCATTCTGTATCGCTACGCGCGCGAGCAGGGCTTCAACCGCATCGCCCTGGGGCATCATCGTGATGACATCGTCGAGACCATGTTTCTCAACATGTTTTACGGCGGGCGCATGGCCGCCATGCCGCCCAAGCTGCTCTCCGACGATGGCGATAACGTGGTGATTCGGCCGTTGTCTTACTGTGCTGAGAAAGACATCGAGAAATTCTCGCGTCTGTCACAACACCCGATCATTCCCTGCAACCTGTGTGGCTCACAAGAGAATCTGGCGCGCCAGAACGTCAAGGCCATGCTCGCCGAGTGGGAAACCGCCGATCCGGGGCGCTCGGAGCGCATCTTTCGTTCGATGACGCGCATCGCGCCCTCGCAGATGGCCGATCGTGACCTGTTCGATTTCGCCGGGCTGACCGCAGACTGAATCGCCGGTCGCAATGGTTTAGCCGTGTTTTGATAGCCTGAACCTCAACGCGGTATTTCTTCGATAGCGCTGGGCAATAGCCGGAATCCGAAATGATACGGAGCCCGTAAGCGCATATTTCTTGAAAACCATTCTCAGCCGCCGCATACTTAATGCATGTGTGTACGGTTGTGCACACCAACGATTTTCTAGTGTCTGACGAGGTTCGCCTGCAATGAGCGAAAGACGTTTCCCGGGCAATCAGCACATGGATGACCACTTCGACTGGTGGAACTTCATTCCCATGGGCCTGATGCACCTAAGCCTCATCGGTATTTTCTGGACCGGCTTCACCGTGACCTCGGTCGCGCTGTGCGTGGGTCTATATATCCTCCGTGTGTTCGGTATCACGGGCGGCTATCACCGATATTTCTCCCACCGCGGCTACAAGACCAGCCGTGTATTCCAGTTCGTCATGGCGTTTCTGGGCGCGACCGCGATGCAGAAAGGCCCGCTCTGGTGGTCGGCCAAGCATCGCGAGCATCATCGCGACACCGACGAACCCAATGACGGGCACAGCCCGCGCCAGTACGGTTTCTTCGATGCCCACGTCGGCTGGATCTATCGCGAAGCGCGGTCCAACCCCGACATGGACCTGATGAAGGACTTCTCGAAGTATCCGGAACTGCGCTGGGTCGAACGGCATCAATACATGCCGGGTATCCTGACGGCCATCTTCTGTGGTCTGGTCGGCGGCTGGTCAGGCTTCTTGGTGGGCTTCATGCTCTCCACGATCCTGGTTTATCACGCCACGTTCACGATCAACTCGCTGAACCACATGATCGGTCGTCAGCGTTATTTGACTGGCGACGACTCGCGCAACAACTGGTTCCTGGCGATCCTGTCGCTGGGCGAAGGCTGGCACAACAACCATCACTATTATCCGGCGACTGCACGTAACGGGTTCTTCTGGTGGGAAATCGATGTGACCTATTACATGCTGCTGGGCCTGTCGAAGGTTGGCCTGGTCTGGGATCTGCGTCAGCCGCCCAAGACCATTCTGGCCAATGAGAAAGCGCCCACGCAGAAGATCATCGACAAGTGCGCGGTGTATATCGCCGAGGGTTTCTCGGCCGACCGCATCACCGCCAACCTGCGCACGCGCTGGGAAGGCAGCCACATCATGGATGACCTGCGCGGTCATGCCCGTGACAAGTGGAGTGCTGCCGAGGCTTATGTGGCCGAGCTGGAGCTGCCGGATCTGCCGAGCGCCGACGAGCTCAAGACGCGTGCACAGAAGCAGTTCAAGATCCAGCACGAAGGGCTTGATCGGGCCATCGAGCGGGCACAGGCCATGCTGCGACGCTCGGTCTCCGAGCGCCTGATTGAACAGGCTGCTCGTGACGAGCGCCAAGCGGCTGCCTGATCGACGGCTAGAAAATCCGCTCTAACGAGCGACAAAGCCCGCTCTCTTCGGAGGGCGGGCTTTTTTATGTTCGGAGGCCGCGTTTTCAGCGCGCACCCGCCGATGGGGTCGATTGAAAAGCGCGTAGGGGTAGCGTCGAGACGAGTAGCCTAGCCCGTCGGCTTATAGCCTGTTGCGGCTGCGAGGGCGTTCTCGAAAAATCATCCGCAGATTTCACAGATTAGGGCCCCGGGGGGGCTTTTTGACACGGTGCGCAAATGAGCGCGAATAGACGCCAATTTCACGGATTAAAACCCGGGATGAAAAACCTCCGCCGGTGAGTCATGATGACTCGTGAGCCGTCGCGCCCGTCAGCCAATCTGTGTCATCTGTGCAATCTGCGGATTGTCTTCTTTTTATCTGCTTTCTTATTCGTGTTTATTGGCGTCCATCTACGGACAAAAGAGCGCTGGTGTAGGCCCGAAACGCAGCGCTACAAGAGCCAGCCCGATCAGTCGAGCTTGTCGCGTGCCTTGGCCTGTTCTTCGTCGTCCACTTCTTCGTCTTCGGGATCCTCTTCCAGGTCGCCGCCGCAGTATTTGCAATAGTGGGCGTCGCCCTCGTGGCCACTGCGTTCGCAGTGCGGACACATGATCTTCTGGCGATTATTGCGGATTTCGTTGGTCAGTTCGGCGGTGATCACGCCGGTGGTCACGGCAAGCACCGAGTAGCCGATCAGAATAGCGATGCCGGCAATGGTCTGGCCGACCGGCGTAGCCGGGGATATATCGCCGTAGCCAACGGTCGTGATGGTGACAATGGCCCAGTAGATCGAGCGGGGAATGCTCGTGAATCCCGTGGCCGGGCCCTCGACCACGTACATGACGGCGCCCAGAACGGTCACGAACAGCGCCAGCGCGCCGAGAAAGATCTGCAGCTTGCGCTGGGCCTGTCGCAGCGAGCGTTGCAGCAGCTGCAGATCGTTGGCGTATTCCACGAGCTTGAGTACGCGAAAGATACGCATGATGCGCAGCACGCGAATAGCGATGAAGAAATGCGAGCTGGGCACGACGAGTGCGATATACATCGGTAGGATCGAGGCCAGATCAACCAGGCCATAGAAACTGCGGATATAGGCCAGCCGACGCCGCGCGGCATAGATACGCACGACGTATTCAACGGTGAAAAGGCCCGTGAAGACCCACTCGAGAATGTTGAGCAGGCCGCCGATCTGATCTCGAATCGCGGCGACCGAGAGCAGCATCAGGTTGACGACGCTGGCCACGATCACGACCAGCAGAATGACGTCGAACGTCCAGCCGCCGCGCGTGTCGGTGCCGAAGATGATGCGCCACAGTTCCTGGCGCAGCCCGCTCATCTCGTTTTTATCGTTCATCCCGACCGATCTGGCGTAAGGTCATGTCTCAGGGTAAACGATACGACGCCGGGCAGTGGCAGGCGTGACTGCTGCCAGGCGGCGGCGGTCAGTGCATCAAAGATTGCTCGGGTCACCCGTGCCGGGGCCGCGATTGGCAAGCACGCGTCGGGACTGCCAGTAGTGATGCCGCCAATAGACGTTGTCCAGGCGCGAGATCGTCACGCCGGCGCTGCTCGAGGCGTGCATGAAGCGCCCCTGGCCCATATAGATGCCCACGTGTCGCGACAGATGCCCGGTCTTGAAGAAGACGAGATCCCCGGTGCGCAGATCGGTCTTGGGTACCGATAGCCCGATGCGGGCCTGTTGCACGGTGGTCCGTGGCAGCTCGAAGGATTCCACCTGGTCGAGGGTCTGTTGAACAAAGCTCGAGCAGTCCACGCCGTGCTTGGACTCGCCGCCGTAGCGATAGGGCGTGCCGGCCCAGCTGTCATACACGCCGTGGAGTGCAGCGCGCAGCTTGTCGCGCGCGGCGGCCAGCCCGCTCGCGCCGGCCTCGAGCCAGGACTGCTCGTCATCGGCCGAAGCTGTCTGGCGTTGATGCCCGCCGCCTGCGCCGGCGGCATCCGGCCCGCCGCCAACACGTGCCGTACCGGCACAGCCGGAAACCAGCAGCGTGATCAGACACATCATCAACAGGTGCTGTCGATAGGCCATGTGTGAGCGCGAGATAACGCGCGCCGTCGAAATCAAAAGCGTATTCGCCACGATGCAGGTGCCCCGCCCGGTCGTATTGATAGTGTTCCTGCCTGCCCACTCGCCCGGTCATGGGTGGTGAGTGGGTTGATACCGCCTGCGGATTGGCAAATAGCCCTCTGCCAACCCGCCGCTAACCGATCATACCCTGCGGGTGCGGGCCAAATGTTCGTGGATCAACCACGACACGGTGCCCAACGGCCACGAAAAGATGATCGACGATGCGCGCATGGCGCTCGCACGCCGGTTCAACAGGGCCTAAGATAGTGTGATGACGAGCGCTTTGAAAACCCCTGCGGCCGAAAACACGGCGTTGACCCTGGCCGCGGTGGATCTCGGCTCCAACAGTTTTCATATGATCGTGGTGCAGGTCGAGGGCGGCCAGCAACGCATCGTGGATCGGCTGAAAGAGTCCGTGCGCCTGGCCGGGGGGCTGAATCCCGACGGCTCGTTGGATAGCGCGACCCGCGAGCGGGCGCTGGCCTGTCTATCACGGTTCGGCCAGCGGCTGGCCCAGCTGCCGGCCCTCCAGGTGCGCGTGGTGGGTACCAACACGCTGCGCCAGGCCCGCCAGGCTGCGGACTTCCTGGCTCAGGCAGAGGCCGCTCTCGGTCATCCCATCGAGATCATCTACGGCGCCGAAGAGGCCCGCCTGATCTACGCTGGCGTCTGTGAAGATCTGGGTGATACCCACGAGCAGCGTCTGGTTGTGGATATCGGCGGGGGGTCGACCGAGCTGGTGATCGGCCAGGGCCATCACACACGACACGTCGAAAGCGTGGCCCTCGGGGCCGTGACCTTCACGCGCGAGTTCTTCGGCGACGGCAAGATCAGCAAATCACGCTGGCAGGCCGCGGTCATGGCTGCACGCGTGGTTCTCGAGCCTTTGGCCTATACCTATCGCCAGGCCGGCTGGACGCACGCCATCGGTGCCTCGGGCAGTATCAAATCCATCCTGCGGGCCACCGGCGTGGAGGATCCCATGGGCGTGATCACGCCCGACGCACTCAAGGATCTGGCGCGCCAGGTTCGAAAGACCGGCCAGATCCAGAAGCTGTCACTGCCCGGGCTGGCCGATGACCGCCAGGCGATCTTCGCCGGCGGCCTGGCGGTTCTGGTGGCGGTCTTCGAAAGCCTGGGCGTTGAGCGCATGAGCGTGTCGGACAAGGCCCTGCGCGAAGGGGTGATCAGCGATCTGCTGGACCGCCTGGCCGCGCATGATTCACGCGACGACGGCGTGGAAGAGGCCGCCGAGCGTTTCCATGTGGATATGGCCCACGGCATGCGGGTCGCGGCGACCGCCGAGCGGCTGTGGGCCAGCGACCGCCCGGAGAACGCCGCCGATGAAAGCGCGGCCGACCACGCCATGCGCCAGACCCTGGGCTGGGCCGGCATGCTGCACGAGATCGGCCTGGCGATCGCGCATCGCGGCTACCACAAGCACGGGGCCTATCTGCTGGCACACGCTGATCTGCGCGGGTTTTCACAGGCGGATCAGCATCGCCTGTCGTTGCTTGTGCGCCTGCATCGAGGCCGGCTGCGCACCGAATTGCTGGACGATGTGCCCGAGCTTTGGCGGGCCCGCCTGCTACGGGCCGCGCTCATGCTGCGCCTGGCGGTGATTTTGCACCGGGCGCGTAATCCCGCCAATCGGCCACAGGCGCGGGTCGCGATAGCGCAATCACGTATCGTGCTCACGCTCGATGCCGAGTGGCTTGCCGATCGACCGTTGGCCCGTGCCGATCTGGATGCCGAAGTCGCGCGCCTGGCCAAGGCCGGCTTTGAGCTGTCGGTCGAGACATTCGCCGAGGCCGAGCCGCCCGAGACGACAGGCTAGCGCGGCCCGCGGCGGCCCGACTGATGCCTCGGGTCAGCGCGTGTGGCCGGTATTGAACTCGCGCACGGCGGCAAAGCTGATGTCCGGCCAGCGTTCTTCGGTGAGCTGGAGTTTCACGCGCGAGGGGGCCAGATAGACCAGGGCGCCGGCGTGATCCTCGGCGATGCCGGTATCCATCTTGTTGCGAAACCGATCGATCTCGCGTGGTTCGCCGTAGATCCAGCGGGCGGTGAAGACCTCGATGCCTTCGAAGCCGGCATTCACGTTGTATTCCGTGCGCAGGCGTTCGGCCACCACGTCGAACTGGAGCGTGCCGACCGCGCCCAGAATCACGTCGTTGTTATGCAGCGGGCGAAAGACCTGCGTCGCGCCTTCTTCGCACAGCTGGTCAAGGCCCTTGTGCAGCGCCTTGGCCTTGAGCGGGTCACGCAGCACCACGCGCTGGAACAGTTCGGGCGCGAAATTCGGGATACCGGTGAAGGCCAGCTCCTCGCCCTCGGAAAAACAATCGCCGATGGCGATCGTGCCGTGGTTGTGGATGCCGATGATATCGCCCGGCCAGGCGGTGTCGGCGTGCTCGCGCCGATTGGCCATGAAGGTGATGGCATCACCCACGCGGATATCCTTGCCCGCGCGCAGATGGCGCATCTTCATGCCTTTCTGATAATGCCCGGAGCAGATCCGCATGAAGGCGATACGGTCGCGATGCTGTGGATCCATGTTGGCCTGGATCTTGAACACGAAGCCGGATAACGGTTTTTCGGTCGGCGTGACCTCGCGCGAGACGGTCTCGTGCGCCTGTGGGGCCGGGGCCCATTCCACGAACGAATCCAGCAGGGGCCGGATGCCGAAATTATTGACCGCCGAGCCAAAGAACACGGGGGTGACTTCGCCGGCCCGATAGCGTTCCAGGTCGAAGCCAGAGCCGGCCTCGCGCACCAGCTCGATCTCCTCGAGCAGATCGTCGTAGTAATCGCCGGCGATCTCTTTCAGGCGATCATCCGCCAGCCCGTCGAGCGTGATCGTGCGCCCGCCGGCCTCGTTGTCGCTGCCTTCGTAGAGATGCACCTTGTCTTCGAGCAGGTGATACACGCCCTTGAACGCCCGGCCCATGCCGATCGGCCAAGTGATCGGCGCGCACTCGATCTTCAGGATATCCTCGATCTCGTCGAGCACCTCGATCGGCGGGCGCCCGTCGCGGTCCATCTTGTTGATGAAGGTGAAGATCGGCGTGGTACGCAGCCGACAGACCTCCATCAGTTTGATGGTCCGGGGCTCCACACCCCGGGCGATATCGATGACCATCAGGGCCGAGTCGACGGCTGTCAGCGTGCGGTATGTGTCTTCGGAGAAGTCTTCGTGGCCCGGTGTGTCCAGCAGGTTGACGATGCGCTCGTTGTAAGGGAACTGCATCACCGACGTGGTCACCGAAATACCACGCGATTGCTCCATGGCCATCCAGTCGGAGGTGGCGTGCCGTGAGGCCTTGCGGCCCTTGACCGTGCCAGCCAGCTGGATCGCACCGCCGAACAGCAGCAGCTTTTCTGTCAGCGTGGTTTTGCCGGCGTCCGGATGAGAAATGATGGCGAACGTGCGGCGCAGATCGGCTTCCTGCGCAGTCGCGGCATCGGCAACCGCTTCGGGCTGATTCATTTGAAACTCCGTAGATACGACCGGTCGATCGTATCTATCTGACTGGACTCGGTTTAATAAATGTATAGTGCAGTGCTATATGCAATACAGGCAGAAACAATTAGCGGATTAAAAACGATCCGACTATAGTCTTAATCGAACGCAACGGAGCAATTCCGTTGCTACAGCAGAACCGGTGTTCCCCCTTCACCGACTCTGCGGATGCAGCCGCCTCTTACCCGAGTCCGGTGGCTGCTTCCTCCGTGTCGTCCGCCCCCTGGCGGCACGGTTAAGCTGGCCCGGGTCGGATGCCCTCCCGATCCGGGCCTCTTTTTGTCTGGTCTCAGCGAATCTCGAACGGCTGCTGCAATACCGTTTGTGTATCTGCAACGCCTGTTTCGGCGATTTCGCGCACCACCGCACCGGCTGGCCCGTGTCCCAGCCAGCGAGCCAGCGTATCGAGTGCCTCTGCCGGGCCGGCGGCCGTGACCTCGACATCGCCGTCCGGGCGGTTGGCGACCCAGCCCGCCAGATCCAGGCGTCGCGCCTCGGCCTGTGTCGCGGCCCGAAAGCCCACGCCCTGAACGGTGCCCGTGACACGGAAATAGCGGGTTTCGGACATGCTTAAAGGCGTATACTCAGGGCGAGCCGTGAATTATACATGCTCGGAGGCACGCGCATGTGGCAGGAATTGACCCAGGTCTTTACATCGAGCCGGTCCGAGAACGTGCCCGGCACGCGTCGGGCACGTCAGACCCATCTGCAATTCAGATTGCCCAACCCGTACGGCGGCAAGCCGTGGGTCACGGCCACGCTGGCGCTATCCAGCACGCCGGCGACCCAGGGCGATACGGTGCGTGTCCGCGCCCATATCGATAGCTGTTTTCACGCGCCGGCGGCCCCGGCCGATCGCACGGCACTGGCGCACGATTCAGGTAAAGACAGCGGCGGACGTCGTCGGGCGCTGGCGCGTCACGGCAAGACCCTGGCGGCCAACGCGGCCCGCCGCGGGTTGGAGTACGTGCCGCGCCCGATCATGCGGCGCCTGGCCGAGCAGCGCCACCAGCGCTGGCTGGATATGCAGATCAGTACCGCGCCGCTGGATGCGGGCGCGGCCGCGCTCATGCCGGCCGCGCTCAAGGCGCGCTACGGTGATGCCTTGCCACGGCTCATTCAGGGCGCGCCCCGTGTGGGGATCTGGTCCGGGCCGGCCGGCGGGGCGCTGGGCGGTGTCGCACGCTTGGCAATGGTGCAGTTTGACGACCGTGACCTGGCACCGGGCACGGACAAGCCACGCGACGAGCGGTTCAGTCTGAACCTGACGATCGGCGAGCTCATCGAGCCGGTTAGCGCGCACGCCGACGACGATCTCGACTGAGCGGGTGCCGGGCATAGGTCATCGCAGCCGCCGCGTGTGGCTGTTGCTCGTGCTGGCCGGACTGGGCCTAAGCGCGGCGACGGCCGCGCCGATCCCGGGTAATGCTGATCATGGGCAGGTGCTGTTCGAGACCTGTCGTGGCTGTCATGCCATCGACGGTTATCGCAACGCCTATCCGAATTATCCGGTGCCGCGGGTTGCCGGCCAGCAGCCGGACTATATCGTGGATGCCTTGAAAGCCTATCGCGCGGGCAAGCGCAATCACCCGACGATGCAGGCGCAGGCGGCGAGCCTGTCGGATCAGGACATGGCCGATATCGCGGCCTATCTGGCCGGCCACGGACACACACAATGACGGCGCGGCGGCCTGCGACATTGGCTTTATTGCTGCTTGGCCTGCTTGGCGCCTGCAGCTCGGACAATACGCCCGACGTCGACGGCCAGGCGCTGGCCGGTCGACGTGCGGCGTGTGCGGCCTGTCACGGCAAGACCGGTATCGCCCAGGCGCCGAATTTCCCGACGATCGCCGGCCAGCCGACCGAGTATCTGGTGCAGGCGATGACCGCTTATCGCGAGGGCCGTCGTGACAACGCGATCATGAACGGCCAGATGCGCGGCTTTACCGACGCCGAGATTCAGGCACTGGCCATCTATTATCACCAACAATCGTCGCCGCTGGCGCGCATGCCCGAACATGCTGGCGCCCGAGTGGACAACGACCAGGGAGTAACACAATGACGAACTTCACGATTTATATGCTGGGTGTGATCGTCGCCATCGGCGCGATGGGCTACGGCGCGTTTGCGCTCGGGGTCGACCCGATGTGGATCGGCATCGGCGTGGCCGTACTGTTCGGCCTGGGATTGATGGGCGCGGCCCGCAAGGCGGGCATCGGCCGCGATAACCCGGATAACGCCCGCGGGCCGAACAACACCGAGCGTCGGCGCTAGTCAGGGCTTAGTCCTGGCGCTGATAGCCGAGCTTGGCCAGCAGCCCGTCGAATTCGTCGAGGTCGTGAAAAGCGATTCGTAGTTCGCCCTTGCGGGTATCGGGCATGAAACGGATCGATACCGTATTGCCCAGGTGTTCGGCCAGTGCGCGTTCCATCGCGCCCAGATCGGCGCCGGTGTCGGTATCCGGGGCCGGCGGGCCGGCTGCCTCGGGCGTGTCGTCCTTGGCCCACTGCTCGAGTTGACGCACGGAGGCGCCGGCTTTGGCCGCCCGCTGCGCCAGCTCGATCTGGCGCAGCGGGGCCAGCCCGGCCAGAACCTTGGCATGCCCGAGCGATAGCCGGTGTGCATCCAGCAGACTCTGCACGCTGGGCGCCAGCTGGCGCAGCCGCAGGTAGTTGGTGACATACACGCGCGATTTGCCGATGCGCTGGGCGATGGCTTCGTGCGTCAGGCCGTGGGCGCCCCCCAGGCGCGCCAGGCCGTTGGCGGTGTCCATCACGCCCAGCGATTCGCGTTGCAGGTTTTCGATCAATCCGAGAACGCCGGCATCCGCGGGCGACAGATCGTTTCGCACGATCGCCGGCAGCTCGGCCAGGCCCGCACGCTGGGCCGCGCGCCAGCGACGCTCGCCGGCGATCAGCGTATAACCCTGGGTTTCGTCGCCGCTCACCACCACCGGCTGGACAACGCCGGCCGTGGCGATCGAGTCGGCCAGTTCGGCCAGGCTCGCCGCGTCGAAGTGCGTACGCGCCTGGTCACGATCGCGCTTGATCCACTCGATGGGCAGGGCGACGATTGTGTTTGTCGTGGTGTTTGCCGCGCTGTCCGCCGCGGCCCCGGTCGCGCGGGGCATTTTGGCATTTTCAGTGGTCATCAACAGGCGTTTGCCCCGTGCTAAACTCGATCTACGTCGGTGCGAGTGTAAACATTCGTGCTTGATCGAGGTTCGGCCCGAGCCGGGGGAGGATCAAGTCCTGACTATGCGTACCCGCAGATATCTCAAATCACGGCTGGTGCCGCGTGACGTCGAAGCGATCGTCGACGGCCTGCGGCTCGGCCATACCGGCTCGACTGGCTATGACCCCTGGGGGCTGAACCCCGACACCACAAAGATGACCTTCACCGTGGTGCGCTGGCTCTACGAGCGTTATTTCCGGGTCGTGGCCCACGGGCTGGACAACGTACCCGCAAGCGGGCGTGTCCTGTTGGTGGGCAACCACGGCGGCCAGCTGCCGCTGGACGGTGTGCTGGTCTCCTATGCCGTGGCCAGCCGCGGATCGGGCGCGCGCCTGCCGCGCTCGATGATCGAGCGCTGGTTTCCCTCGGTGCCGTTTCTGGGTAATTGGATGAGCTCGGTCGGCGGCGTGATCGGTGACCCGAAGAACTGCGCCAAGATGCTTGAGCGCGACGAGGCGCTGGTGGTGTTTCCCGAAGGCATTCGTGGCTCGGGCAAGCCGTATCGGCTGCGCTATCAGCTCCAGCGGTTCGGCCACGGCTTCATGCATCTGGCCATGGAGCACGACACGCCGATCGTGCCGGTCGGTATCGTCGGCTGTGAAGAGACCATGCCATCGCTGGGCAACATGCGCCCGCTGGCCCGGATGCTGGGCCTGCCGTATCTACCGCTCGCGCTGCCGGCGGTGTTGCCGGCGCGGGTGGTGCTGAATTTCGGCGCGCCCCTGTATTTCGGCGGTGAGCCCGGTAGCGAGGCCGAGGTCGCGCAGCGGGTCGAGACGGTCAAGGACGCCATCCGCGATCTGATCGACCAGGGCATCGCCCAACGACGGGATTTGATCTGATGACAGCCGCCACAGCGCACGCGATGCCCCGCACTCGGTCGGACGGTATCGGCCACGGCAGCCGTGGCAAGGTCATGGTCACCGGCGCGGCCGGGGCGCTGGCCCAGCACGTCATCGCCGATCTGGTCGAGGCCGATTACGAGGTGGTGGGCATCGAATTCCGCGGCCTGGGCGATGATTATCCCGATACGGTCGATTATGTCGTGGATTTCAATCAGCGCCCGTTCGAGGATGTCTTTCGCGAGCACGATTTCGTGGGCATCGTGCATCTGGGGCGTATCCGGTTCACCCAGTCCACTCGCGGCCGGCGGTACTCGGCTAACGTCGTGGGCACATCGCGCCTGCTGCGTCTGGCGCGCAAGTACGGCGTGACCAAGGTCCTCGCACTATCGACCTACCATGTCTACGGCGCGGATCCGGCCAATCCCAGCCTGATCGACGAGGAGTATCCGATGCGCGCGGCCAACCTCATGCCCGAGGTGGTCGATGCGGTCGAGCTGGAGAACCTGTTTAATATCCAGCTCTATAAACACCCCGAGCTGAATATCGTGATCCTGCGGCCGTGCAATATCGCCGGCCCCGGCATCAACAACGAGATCAGTCGCATGCTGGCTCAGCGTGTCGCCCCGTGCCTGGTCGGCTTTTCCCCGCTGATGCAGTTCATCCACGTGGCCGATATGTCGCGCGCGGTGTGCATGGCATTCGAGCAAAACCATCCCGGCGTATATAATGTTGCGCCGAATGATTATGTAACCTATCAGGACGCGCTGGTCGCGGCCGGCTGTCGTCGTCTGTTTCTGCCCTCGGTGCCGCCAGGGCTTGCCAGACGATCGATGCGTGCGCTGGGTCGTCTGGCGCCGCCGGCCTATCTGGTCGATTTCTTCAAGTACGCGGTCATCGTGGATGGTTCCCTATTTGCGCGTACCTTCGATTTCCAGCCGAATTATGCGCTGGAGAGTCTGTTCGCGGACTACCGCGCCCGTAAATAAGAACCCGTTTGTGGGCTCTTTCGAGGTCTAGCCTTCATGCCAACGCTTACACGTCTATTCGCTCCGCTGGGCGGCCTGATGGCCATGCTGGTCCTGGCCGGGTGCGTGCACAGCCCGCCGTCGGATCCCTGGGATCCGTTAGAGCCGGTCAACCGTTTCAACTACAAGGTCAACGACAAGGCCGACACCTATATTCTGCGCCCGGTGGCCAAGGGCTACGACACGATCGTGCCCGACCCGGTACAGGCCAGCGTGTCGAACTTCTTCGATAACGCCAGCCAGCCGATCACCATGGCCAACAGCCTGCTTCAGCTCAAATGGGGCAAGTTCAACCAGTCGCTGGGCCGGTTCATGATCAACACGACCGCCGGCGTGGGCGGGTTGTTTGACGTGGCCACAAACCTGAACGTGCCGCATCCGGACGAGGATCTGGGCCAGACGCTGGGTTTCTGGGGGCTGGGTGCCGGGCCGTATCTGTATCTGCCGCTGCTGGGCCCGTCCAGCGGGCGTGAACTGGTGGGCAGCCTGGGCGACCAGTTCGCCAACCCCATCAACTACATCAACGAGTTCGACGAGATCGACGACGACTACCCGTGGGTGCCCTGGGTGCTGCGTGGTGTGCAGGGCGTCAACCTGCGGGCCAGCCTGCTTGGCTTTGACCAGACGCTGGCACAGCAGTTTGATCCGTACGCGTTCGTGCGCAGCTATTATCTCGAGAACCGGCTGAAGAAAGTCTACGACGGCGACGTGCCCCCGGAGCTGACCGCGCCCAACGACACGGCCGACTTCCCGACGGCCAACGCCACCGACGATACGGCCGACTGATCTGATCATGTCGCCTGCGGCCGACCGGGCGGCGCTGCTTTGCATGACCCGTCATGAACTGCACGCCGCGGCCCGGCAGTATTTCAAGACCGCCGGGCCGACCGAGCCCGAGGTGGCGCTCGTTGAACACGGCGATACACGGCTGGTGTTCAAGGATTATGGCCGGGCGCGCGGCTGGTTCGCGCGCATCATCGCCCCGATCCTGATCGCGCGCGAAGCCTCGGGGCTGGTGCATCTGCAGCACGTCGCCGGCGTGCCGCAGCTGGTGCGCCGGGTCGATCGCCGTGGGTTGCTCATCGAGTATTGCCCGGGGGTGCCCTGGGGCCAGGCCAAGCCGAGTGAGGCCGCGTATGGCCGCCTGGCGGATCTGCTGGCAACGATCCATCGCGCGGGTATCGCCCACGGCGATCTGCGCGGCGGCGGTAATTTTCTGGTCGACGACAACGATCGGCCTTATATCGTGGATTTCGTGGCCCGCGTGAAACGCGGCTCGGCCTGGAATCTGGTCTGGAACTGGGTGTTCACTCGGTTTATGGCTGCCGACAACAGCGCGCTGGTCAAACTGCGGGCGCGACATGCCCCGCATCTGGTCAGCTTGGCCGAGAAACAGGCCATGGCCCATCGGGGACGCTTCGAGCGACTGGCCCGGTCGGCCGGCGAAACCATCCGGCGTGCCACCCGGCATTTCGCGACCCGCGACTGATTTTCAAGGTTTTCGATGACGCGTCTGCTGGTTCGACTTCTGCTGATCTTCATGCCGCTCGTGCGTTGGCCGCTACGGGCCTGGATCCGTACCAAGGTCACGCCGACCGATCTCGACGAGCTGGATCTGGATCTGGATAAGCCTGTCTGCTACGTGCTGCCGGCGGCCAGCGTGCTCGACTGGCTGGCCCTGGAGGCGGTGTGTGTGGCGCGTGGGCTGCCGCGGCCATATCTGGCCGGCAATCGCCCGCCCACGGTACGCCGCGCCGTGGTGCTGGCTGTGCCGGTCGGGCGCTCGCGTCATCGCACCGAGCTACAGCGTATCGTCACCCGTACGCTGCACGATCACTCGTTTGATGTGCAGATGGTACCCGTGTCGGTCTTCTGGGGGCGTAACCCGGTTCAGGAAACCTCGATCACGCGGATCCTGTTCGCCGATTCGGATCGTTCCAGCCGGCTGCGCAAGCTGTTGATCGTGGCGATCAACGGCCGCAACACGCTGGTGCATTTCGGCCAGCCCGTGGATTACCACACCGTCATGGGCCAGCCGGCCACGCCGGGGGTGCTGGTGCGCAAGCTGGTACGCGTACTGCGCGTGCATTTCCGCCGCCAGCGGGCCGCCACGCTCGGGCCGGGCGTGTCCCGGCGCAGCCAGCTCATCGATACGTTGATCGCCGATCCCGAAGTGGCCCACGCGATCACCGAAGGCGCACGCCGCGAGAAGAAAAACGTGGCCGTGTTGCGTGCTCGTGCCCGTGAGTACGCTGACGAGATCGCCGCCGATCATTCCAATATCGCCATCGGCTTCATGCTGCGCGTGTTGACCTGGCTATGGAATCGCATCTACGACGGCATCGACGTCAAGCATCTGCCACGCCTGCGTAGTGCGGCGCATGACAATCGCGAGATCATCTATCTGCCGAGCCATCGCTCGCATATGGATTATCTGCTGTTGTCCTACATCCTGTATCAGGAAGGCCTGGCGCTGCCCCAGATCGCCGCCGGCGTGAACCTGAATTTCTGGCCGGTGGGCGGCTTGTTGCGTCGCTGCGGTGCCTTCTATCTGCGTCGCAGCTTCAAGGGCGATCGGCTGTACACGGCGGTCTTTCGGGCCTATGTCGAAACGCTGGTCGCCCGTGGCCAGCCCATGAAATTCTATCCCGAGGGCGGGCGCAGCCGGACCGGGCGGCTGCTGGTACCCAAGACCGGCATGCTGCAGATGACCGTGGCCAGCGCGCTTTCGGCCAGCCGCGATGCACCGGTCTCGGTGGTGCCCGTCTATATCGGCTATGACCGCGTGATGGAGGTCAAGGGCTATTTCGACGAATTGAGCGGCACGCGCGTGAAAAAAGGCGAGACCATGGGCGATCTCGTTCGCGGCTCGACCAAGGTGCTCTCGCGCAAGTATGGCCGGGTGTTTGTCTCGTTCGGCGAGCCGATCGAACTGCAGGCGTTTGCGGATAAGCATCTGCCGGACTGGCGCGCCCGCATGGCCGACTTGTCGCTGGATGCGCGCCCGAAGTGGCTGCAGGGCTTTGTCGATACCCTGGCCACCGAAGTCATGTGCGGCATCAACGCCACCGCCACCCTCAACGCCACCGGCCTGGCCTCGCTCGTGCTGCTGGCCGCGCCCCAGAAATCGGTGGCCGAGGACGAAATGGTACGCACGCTCGGCCTGCTGGCCGAAGTGGCCCGAGCCTGCCCGTATTCAAAGGATGCCAGCGCCCCCGAGCCCGATGGCGCCGCGATTCTGGCCGAGGCCGAGCCGTTGATGCGCCTGATCCGGGCGCCGCATGCCTGGGGCGATATCCTGACCGTGGATTCACGCCAGAGCGTGCTGCTGACCTATACCCGTAACAACGTAATGCATCTGTTCGCGTTGCCCTCGTTGATCGCCAATTTCTTTGCCCACTTCGAGCAGCGCAACGAAAAAGCCCTGCTGGCCGACGCCGTGGAGCTGTATCCGCTATTGGCCTCCGAGCTTTTCCTGCGCTGGCCGGTCGATGACTGTCGCGATGCGCTGGTCGAAACCGTCAACGGGCTGATCAGCTGCGGACTCCTGACGCGTACCGAAAAAGGCACGCTCAAGCGTCCCAAAGCTGGCAGCGACGGTTTCGCGGCTCTGAACAGCTTGGCCCGTATCATGCGCGAGTCGCTCGAGCGCTATGCCATGACCGCCACGCTGTTGTCGCATAACCTGGATACCGGCACCGTCGAACGCGCGCGCTTCGAGCGCCAGTGTCAGCTCATGGCCGAACGCATGGCGCTGCTGACCGGGCGTAACAGCCCCGAGTTCTTCGACGCGCGGCTGTTTCGCAACCACGTGGAAACCCTGGTGCGGGTCGGCCTGTTGCGCCGCGAAGGCAGCACGCTGCATATCGACGCCGAACTGCGCCATCTGGCCGAGCATGCCCTGCGTCTGCTGGGTTCGGATATTCGCCAGTCGATCGCTCACCTGACCTCGTTATCGCGCCTTGAGGACGGAGCGCCGAGTAATGCGCTTACTTGAGGGGAGCTGGCTTTGCGGCTTCGTTCTTTCTGTGATCGTCCGCAAATAAACGCCAATACATGCGAATGTGGGTGTTCCGGGGCGGCTGGCGCAGCGTCGTAGCGCGGCTTGGCGGTGCCCTTCACCGCGGCGTCTGAGAAGGCGCGCGTGGGCCGCGGACCGTTTTCTTGTCGCACTTGTGGGCTGAATCCGCGCGGTCCTTGTGGCGAAGAACGCAAATGCTGTGGCTGGGTGCGGTGTTGTTGTGTCTGCGCGATGGTGGATTTGCGCTTGTTGTTCGTCCGTGAATAAAGACGGGCCATTTGCGATTCCGGGATCACGCATCAGTCATTTGCGTTCATCGCGAATTAGGCCTGGAAGCGACTTCGATCCCGCCGTACTTCTCAGCCCATATTCGCGTTTATTTGCGGACAATAGTTCTAAAAAAGCCAGAATGAATACCCCGGCCGGCGACGCCACAGCAACGGGAATCGACGTTCACCGCGGCCCGTGGCAGTCTTTCACGATCTGATCGCTTTCAACCGAGCTTTTACCCCGTGCCGATTACTTCCCTGCTTTTCATCATCCTGTTCGTCGTGGCCAGCCTGTTTTATCTCGGGGCGGCGGTGGTTTGTTATCGGCGCGGCGATCGATTGGCCTGGACACGGTTGGGCACGGGCATTGGTTTTGCCTTGATGGCCATCGGCTCGATCGCGCGCGATGATGCGCCGGGCAATCTGGTATTCATCGGCGCGATCATCGTGTTCGTCTCAGCCATTCTGACGGCGGTGCTCACGGCTCGCCGTGGGCGCCGCGGCTAGGCCACGGCCAAGCCACGGCCAGGCTAGCGCGCCAGCCCGCGCCAGAGATACAACGGCGTGGTGGCGTCGGTCAGCGTGCTTTCGGCCAGCTGGGAGACAAGGCTGGCCGAGGCGCCGTGGGTGCCCGCAGCGGCCCCGGCCGAAAGCGTGTCCGGGGCCCGCTTGCCACGGTAATAACGCACGAGCCGGGCATCGCTCGCGCCGATACGGCGCTCGGCGCGGGTGACGACTTCATCCCGATGGGCGATGGCATCGACGAGTCCCAGCCGCTGGGCGGCGGTGGCTGAAAAGATACGTCCGTCGGTGATGGTCGCCAGCTGATCGCGGTCCAAGCGGGCGCCGCGGCTGGTGCGGACCACGCCCACGAAGCGTTGAAACAGCGCATCGACCACATCGTCAACGATCGCCTGCTCGTCAGGACGGGGCGGGCGTAGCGGCGAGAGCAGATCCTTGTGTACGCCCGAGGTCACGCTGGCATCACGCAGGCCCAGTTTGTCGAGCAGCCCGGCAGCGTTGACGTTGACGATGATCACGCCGATCGAGCCGGTAATCGTCGTGGGCTGGGCGATGACTTCATCGGCCGCCATGGCGATATAGTAGCCGCCCGAGGCCGCAACGCCGCCCAGGCTGGCGATCACGGGCTTGCCGGTGGCCTGATGAAACGCGGTGATCCGGTGATAGATCTCGTCGCTGGCGGCGACCGTGCCGCCGGGACTGTCGATACGCAGGATGACCGCCTTGATCGCGTCGTCGTCTGCGGCCTTGTCGAGGCTGCGCTCGATCTGGGTCAGCGCCGAGTCGTTATGCACCAGGCCAAACGCGCTCGACTGCGGGTGCGAGGCAATGAAGCCGGTCACCGGCAGCCACAGGATCTTGTCGGCCCCGCCGCCGGAGATCGTGGTTTCGTGCAGGCCGGGATCACCGGCGCTGGACAGCGGGGCATTCACGGTGATGCAGCCGGCCAGTGCCGACACGACGGCAAGGGCGACGGTGAATGCCAAGAGCCGGCGCTGGATTCGATAGGCCGACATCAGTGGCTGGTTTCCTGCCAGGCCTCGATCGAGGCGATGACCTGCTGGCTGGCCTGTTTCAGACAGTGCTTGGCCTGTTCGCGATCATCCTGGTCCAGATACGAGGCAGCCATGGCCGAAAAGCGCGCCGCGCCGTCGATCACGTCTTCTTCATGCAGGCGCTTGTAGGCGGCCTCCAGGGCGGATAACAGCTGTCGCGTGGTCTCGGGCTCGAGTTTGGCCTGCTGAAAGACCATCACACACGCCGCGGTGGCCGCGCCTTCGAGCAATGGCCGATGGCTGTCCGGCATGTCCGGGTGAAAGGTCTGATAGCTATCGGCCAGCCGCGTGACGATATCCACCAGCGCCAGCATGGCTGGCATGTCGTCGAATAGATGCTTGTGCCCGCGCTTGGCCGCGATATCGGCCACGATCTCGAGCGCGGGGCCGACGGTGCGGTGATAGACATGGGGCGGCAGGGCGTTGGGGTCGAGCTGGTCGGGATCGACCGTGCTGTTGTTTTCAGACATGGCAATCGCGTTCTTTGAACAGGCGACTAGCTTAACGGAATCCGCACGATCACTCGGGCACCGCCGTTATTGGCGCTGCCCAGCTCGATCGTGCCGGTGTAGCTGCGCACGATTTCTGCCGCCACGGCCAGGCCCAGGCCCTGGCCCTCGTGGCTGCTGTCGGCCCGTACGCCGCGCTCGAGCAGGCGCTGCGGGGCCGAGTCGGCAAAGCCGGCGCCGTTATCGTCGACCCAGAGCTCGAGCGCGCGATCGATGATGCGCGCATCCACGATCACGTGGTCTCGGCCGTATTTGGCGGCATTGTCCATGAGCGTGCCCAGCAGCTCGGTGATGTCGCCCTCGTCGAGCGGCGCCCGCAGCCGTGTATCGATCGCGATATCGAACGTTGTTGCCTGCTCGGCGTAGACCTTGGTCAGGGCGCGGCCCAGACGTTCGGCGATCGGGCGTAGGGCCAGTGGCCGGGCCAGCGTGCGTTTGCCGGCCGCCGCGGCTTTTTGTAGCTGGTAGTCGAGGATATCGTTCATTCGCGCCAGCTGGCTGCGCAGCGGATCACGGGTTTCCGCGGCCAGGTTCTTGTCCTCGGCCATGCCGCGCAGTATGGCCATGGGTGTTTTCAGGCTGTGTGCCAGATCCCCCAGGGCGTTTCGATACCGGGTGAGCCGGGCCTGATCGTTGGCCAGCATGGTGTTCAGGTTGGACACCAGCGGCTGGATTTCGTCGGGATAGTTGCCTTCCAGGCGTCGATCCCGGTCGGATTCCAGATCCGCAAGATTACGGGCCAGGCGACGCAGCGGGGCCAGTCCCCAGCGCAGAATCAGCAGTTCGACGATCAGCAGCGATATCGCCGACACCGATAACAGCGTCCACAAGACGCTGCGAAAGCGTGTCATCTGTTTCACAAACGCCTGGGCGTTTTCAGCCACGACCAGCGTATAGCGATAATCGTCGCCTTGTTCGGTCACCCAGCGAAACCCGAACGACAACGAGATCAGCTCGCCGTTGCCCGGTGCCTGGATACGCATCTGTTGCCATTGGCCGACCGCGGGCAGGTCGGGTACATCGATATCGCCCAGCAGCGACGGCGAATGCCAGATCATGCGGCCCTGGCCGTCGAGTACCGCGGCATACAGGCCGGAATCCGGTCGGGTGAGATCAGATTCGGGCAGCACGCGCGGGGCCAGATTGAAGCCGCCGGCGTCGGTGATATCGGCACTGCCCAGCAGGGCATACGACAGCCCTTGCAGGCGGTCATGCTCGGCCTGATCGGCGCGCTCGCGCACGGCGGTCTGCAGGGCCAGGCCTGTCAGCACGGTGAAGGCCAGAAGAAGAACCGCGGTCGCTGCCAGTAGCCGCGCCCGCAGTGAGTTGATCATGAGTGCTCGACGGCTGCCGCGTTACGCGGCCGGTCATCCCGGGCCAGGCGATAGCCACGCCCGCGCAGGGTCTCGATCGGCTTGCGGGTGCCGTCGGGGTCGAGCTTGGCGCGCAGCCGGCGTACGAAGACCTCGATCACGTTCGAGTCGCGCTCGGCGTTTTCTTCGTAGATATGCTCGGTCAGCGCGGTCTTGGAGATCACCTCGCCGGCATGGAGCATCAGATACTCCAGCACGCGGTATTCATAGGCCGTCAGATCGATCGAATCCTCGCCGACGAAGACTTCCTGGCGTGAGGTATCGAGCACGATATCGCCGGACTCCAGGCGCGGCTGAGCCCAGCCGCGCGAGCGGCGCACCAGGGCCTGAATACGCGCAGACAGCTCTTCCGGCTGGAAGGGCTTGACGACATAATCATCGGCCCCGGCTTCCAGGCCTTCGACCTTGTCCTGCCAGCGGCTGCGCGCGGTGAGGATAAGAATCGGATAATCCAGGCCGGCCTCGCGCACCTCGGTGATGATATCCAGGCCGGTCGGGCCGGGCAGGCCGAGATCCACGATCGCGATATCGATCGGGTACTCCTTGGCATAGAACAGGCCTTCTTCGCCCTCGCCGGTGGAGTCCACGGCATAACCTTCGTTGCGCAGGCGCTCACAGACCTGTTCCCGAAGTTCGACGTCATCCTCGATGACCAGTGCTCGCATGTCGCTCGATCCCTTTGCCGCGGCAATCAGCGTGCATCCACGTGCACTTCCTGTACCCGACCGTGTTCCAGTATCTTGACTCGATAGTACGGCCCACTCGGGCTGTGTTCCAGTACCACGTTGAGTACCTTGCCGCCTTCGCGCCCACGCGCAATACGTGCTGCCTGGCTGGAGGATACCGTGGGCGCGCCATGTCGTCGCATGTCGTCTGCGCCGTGTCCGGGGCGGGCGCCATCGTTTTTGGGCCGCTGATCCGAACGCCTGAGTGTTTCCAGCGTGTCGTTATCCAGCCCGGAAAAACCGTGCGCGGCGCGTGCCGGTATCGGCGCACTGAGCACGATGACCAGGCCGATCATGGCTGTAGCCAAACGGCCAGCGCATCTCGCGCCGTGACCGGCGGGGCGGTGATCTGACACGTAATCACCAATACCCATCAAGACATGGCGTGCCCGGTAAAAGACACGCCAAACCGCTACGCCGTCGTGCCAAGCGCGTTGCAGCGCGTGTTGGCAGCAGCGCAGGCCGCGATGAGCCGGGCCGTGCGCCGTGCCAGCCATCGATATCGGCGAAGAAAAGAAAAGCGGCATAACAGGCCTCGCGGAGAGAACCCGAAATTACCGCTTCCGGCCTGAATCCGTCCTGAAGGTTCGTGTCAACTGTCGCCGATCAGCGACAGCGCCGGTGCGCCTCATGCACGTGCCGGCTGCTGACGCGCGTCCGGATCAGCCGTTGTTCTGCTTATCCGATGTGTTGTTGTTGTTCTTCTGGCTGTTCTTCTGGGCCGTCTGCTGGTCGTTTTCCAGCTCGAGCTGATCCCGCACGTTGGCCACGCCCGGCTGGTTGCGCACGAGTTTGACGGCCTCGTCACGCGTATCGGCATCCGGTACCGAGCCGCTCAGGGTGACCACGCGTTGATCGACGCTGACCGAGATCGCGGATTTCTCGAAGGCGTCCTTGGTGAGCACATCGCGCTGGAGCACGCGAAACAGGATCTCGTCACTGGCCTGTTTCTGAGCCTTGGTACGGGCCTCGCGCAGGGTGTCCTGTTTGTCGTTCAGGGCCTGCTGGGCTTTTTGATGATCCTTGCGGGCCTCGGCGATCTTCTCATCGGTCTTGTCGACCTTCTTCTGGGCGTCCTTGATCGCGCTCTGGGCCTCGTTGACCGATTCCACGGCCGCGTCGTACTGCTCTTGGGGCGACTGCGAACAGCCGGCCAGGCCGATCAGGGCAACGCTGAACAGTACACCGGTTGTCGAAAGAAAATGACGCATCGCGGAATCTCTTGTATTGATCGATTTCCTGAAAAGTAACAGATTCCGCATGAACGCTACCGGGCCGTGCCGGTCTGACGGCGCTTGCCGCCGCGCATCGACCCGCGCAAGGGCCTGTTGCCGTTTCATGCGAGCCCGCGTTGGAGACCGCAAATCGTGTCCTGCCAGGCGCGAGTCGCAGCGTCGTGGTGTGCCACGATCAAGACTCGCAACGCCGCAGGGCGCGA
>NZ_AYKG01000010.1 GCF_003788585.1 Salinisphaera japonica YTM-1
TGTTTGATCCGGGTCTCACTGATCGCTTGCACGTATGGCGACGATCGCGGCCAGTGTCGCCAGCGCCAGCGCCACGGCCGCCGCGCCGAACAGGGGCAGATAGCTGCCCAGCGGGGTGTAGGCCCAGGACATGCCATAGGCCGCGATGGCCTGTAGCAGGGCGAACGACAGTGTGGCCCAGCCCCAGAGCTGTTGTTGGCGATGGGCAGGGGTGAGTGCTGCGATCGAGCCGGAGGTGAGCGTAACCACGCCGGGCACGAGCATGCCGACGAGATAAGACGATACGACGAGCGCGATCGGCGCCTGGCTGACAAGCACCAGCGCCACGGCGGCGGTCTTCACAGCCAGGGCGATGGCAAGCGCCACGCGAAAGCCCAGCCGACGGGCCAAGGCCCCGGCGACCCACGGCCCGCAGGCCGCACCCACGCCGAACACGATCCAGTACCGGCTGCCGGCCGCCAGGCCACGATCCAGCTCGCGGGCGATATAATCCACCCAGAACAGGGTATGCGGCACGAAGCCGGCCGCATCCAGGCCATAAGCGATCATCACCAGAGCGATCGCGGCTACGGGCAGGCGCGGGTCGCGGTGCGCGTCGGTCTGTTCGTGGGCCAGAGGAACGAGATTTCGGAACTGATCGAGCCAGGCCCAGGCGGCCAGCCCGGTGGCCAGGAGAGCCATGGCCAACCAGGTGACGGCCACGCCGTGCTCGGCCAGCCACGGTACGAGGGTACCGCTGGCCGCGATACCCAGACCGATGCCGGAAAAGACCAGGGCGCCAGTGGTCGGCCGCTCGGCCGGGGCCACCCGTGACAGCGCGGCCGGCACGCCGACCACGACGAGCGCGGCCCCGCTTGCCCCGCAGGCCAGGCGCCAGACGCCGTACCAGACCACGCCCCAATCAAGCGCACAGGCATAGAAGCTGGCTACGGTGACACCGAGTGCCGCGGCCAGCACGGCCCGTGCACCGAACCCGCGCGTGGCCGGATGCGCGCCGGCGGCACCGATGAGATAGCCCAGCAGGTTGATGGCCCCCAGATAATTGGCGCCATGAATACTGAACCAGTCGGCCTCGACCAGGGCCGGAATCAGCGGCGTATAGGCAAAGCGCGCCATGCCGATGCCCAACAGCGTGGCGATGCCCCCGGCCAGGCCCAGTCGTGTGGCAGAAACCGCCATCTCGTCTCTCGGTGTTCTCGGCGAAGCTGCAGCCTACAGCCAAAAACCGATACGATGAACCTTGTTTGATCCTGTTTGCCCTGTCATGACCGGCTATACGCTCGACCAGATCTTCATCGGCACGCCCCAGGCGCTACCGGAAGGCTCGCCCAGTGCAATCTACAAACACGACGTGGCCCGCCGCATCGCCGTCGAGCACGCCGGTTTGGCCGGCGATGCCCAGGCGGATCCTGATAACCACGGCGGGCCGGAGCGGGCAGTGCATCATTACCCGGCCGAGCATTATGACTTCTGGCAGGCCCGACTGAACTCGGCCGAACCGTTCGTGCCCGGCGTGTTCGGCGAGAATCTCTCGATCGCCGGGCTCACCGAGGCCGATGTGCACGCCGGCGATATCTTCACGCTGGGCACCACGCGGCTACAGCTCAGCCAGCCCCGCTGGCCCTGCTGGAAGCCCGGCGACCGGCTGGCGATCAAACCCATGGCCCGTGAACTCATCGAACACGGGCGGGCCGGATGGTTCTATCGCGTGCTGGAAACCGGCGACATCGCGCCCGGCGATACGCTTACCCGCGTGGCGGTCGCCGAACACGGCATCACCCTGGCTCGGCTATGGGCGTTGAAAAACACCCGCGAGCCGGACGCACAGATGCGCGAGGAGATCGCGTTTATGGTCAGCTACGACGGGCTGGCGCCGGCCTGGCAGGACCGGCTGCGCGGGTGATCTAGATCACATCTAGATCCACATCGCGGCCAGACCGATGACACAGGCCGCCGGCCAGACGATTTCATGGTTGGCCTGCAAGCGGGTCAGCGAAAAGCGTTGGGTGTCGCCGCTGGCCCACGGCGTCAGGCGCGGCCAGAAAGCCGGCACGTGCGCGGCATGGCGCGGGGCATCGTCGGGAAAGATTTCGGCCATACGGGCATGCTCGCGTGAAAACTTGCGCGGCAGATAGCCCAGAAAGAACACGCCGATGCCAATGGCGCCGGCCACCCACAGGGTGATACCGGCCGCGCCGTCGTTGTTGCCGGCGGCGATGGCGATGCCCACCAGAATAGCCAACGAACCGAGATAGGCCGGATTGCGCGAATGGGCATACGGCCCGGTCGTGGCCAGCCGATGATTCTTTTCCAGATGACCGAAGGTCCAGGCCCGCAAGGCCAGGCCCGCGGCCACGAAGATACAGCCGACGATAAAGGTTTCGACATCCGGCTCGGCCAGAATCAGCACCGCCAGGGCCGCGGCCCAGACCCCCCACTGGCGCGGGCTCAGCCGTCGGGCGGCCAGACGTTTCCAGAACGGCGGCGTCTGACGATAAGCCTTTTGATCGCGCATGCAGGGTCTCGACGTTGAAAAACACGAATCTACGTCATCATCGCGCGGCATCAGACAACACTGATCAACGAACAATCAAGCTCGCCTGAAGACAGCCTTCACGCGCCGGATCAATCGCGTTGACGGATCAGGCCCTCCTGGGCCACTGAGGCCACCAACCGCCCGTCACGGGCGAAGATCAGCCCGCGCGACAAGCCGCGGGAATCCTGGGCGCCGGGGCTGTCCATGCAATACAACAGCCAGTCGTCAACTGCCAGATCCCCGTGGAACCACAGCGCGTGATCGATGCTGGCCATCTGCATGCCCGGTGTGAAAAACGATACGCCGTGCGGCATCTGTGAGGTGGTCAACAGATTGAAATCACTGGCATAGGTGAGCACCGCACGGTGTACCGCCTGATCCTTGGGCACGGCGTCCTTGGCACGAAACCAGACATATTGCTTGGGCGCGCGCTTGTCCGGCGCCAGCAGGTTCCAGGGCTCGACCGGGCGCATATCGATGGCGATCTCGCGCCCGACGGCCTCCTTGAGCGAGTCCGGCACACGATCCAGCTCGCCGACCCAGGCGTGACGCAGCTCGTCGTGGCTGGCCAGTTCTTCCGGGCCGGGCACGTCAGGCATATCCATCTGATGGGTATAGCCGGTTTCGGCGACATGAAACGAGGCCAGCATGGAAAAGATCGGCCGGCCGTGCTGGATGGCCTGGACCCGTCGCGTCGCGAAACTGCGCCCGTCGCGAATGGCATCCACCTCGTAGACGATAGGCTTGGCCATATCGCCCGGGCGCAGAAAATAACCGTGCAGCGAGTGCGCCAGCTGACCGGGGTCGACCGTACGCGTCGCCGCGACCAGCGCCTGGCCGGCGACCTGGCCGCCGAAAACGCTCTTGCCGCCGATATCGCGCGAGCTGCCTCTAAACAGCCGATCCTCGAGCACTTCCAGGTCCAGCTGGGCCAGCAGATCGGCCACCAGTTGACGAGACGATTTCATGCACTTTCCTGCGTTAGCCCGGTATGACAACGCCCAAGTTTAGGGGCTGTTGCCGCTTGGCACGAGCGCTTCGACCGCAACGCTCATACGTTACGCAGCACGAACGCCGAACGCCCGAAGGCGATCGGCCGATCGACGTGTTCCTGGTAGCACACGGCCTGGGCCTGGGCCACGTGGCGGCCCGAGCGGATCAGGCGCGCGGTGGCCGTACAGCGCACCGGGCCCGCCGAGCGCCAGTAGTCGATGGTCACATCCACCGGATCGGGCAGGCGCGGGGCCGGCATATCGATAAGCGCTTCGAACTGCATGGCCAGCGACAACAACGAGGCCACGGTTCCGCCGTGCAGGGCCGGCAGGCTGGCGTTGCCGATCAGATCATCGCGAAAATCCATCACGTACCGCCGGCTGCCGTCCTCGGCCAGCTCGACGGCCAGGCCCAGATAAGTCGCGTACGGCACCGCCTGTACGAGTGCCGGGTAATCCGCGCCCGCCAGCGCGGCAGTCAACGCATTGGCCCGCGTGCTCATGCCAGCACCGACTTGCCGGTGCGCGTGAAGGTTGCCGTGGCCCGAGCCACGCAGCGGGCCGGGTCATCCTGATGCAGATCGGCGTTGACGAAAGCCATGCGCTCGGTCACGTGATGACACGTGGCCTCGATGACCAGATCCGCCCCGGCCAGAGCCGGGCGCAGATGATCCATGCGCAGATCCAGTGTGGCGATGGCCTCCAGGCCGGGCAGAGCCAGAAATACCGCCAGCCCGCAGGCCGAATCCGCGGCAGTGAAGGCAATACCGGTGTGCCAGAGCCCGGCCTCCACGTTGCCGATAAACGCGGCTTGATAGCCCAGGCGCATGCGCACGGTATCCGTGGCGGCGTCTTCCAGCACCAGGCCGATCGCGGCGTTGTGCGGGATCGCGGCGGCAAAGCGCCGGGCGATCTCGGCGCGCACGGCCGGATCGGTCTTGTCGATAGTGTCATCCATTGATGACACCGTAGCCCGTGCGCCTGACGCTGTCATGTGCGCCCGGCAACGAATTCTGAATGAACGTATGCTGGGGCCAGTATTCTCAGCCTCGGAATCGTCGTGGCGCCAAGCTCTGCCGAGCATCCGGTCTTTCCGTTATCCACCGTGGTCTTTCCCGGTGGCGTGCTGCCCATGCGTATCTTCGAGCCGCGTTATCTGGATATGGTCTCGCACTGCATGCGCGAGGCCAGCTCGTTCGTGATCTGTGCAGCCCAGGCCGTCGAGGACGGCGGGTTCGCTGCCCCCAGGGCGATGGGCACCGAGGTGCGCATCATCGATTTCGACCGGCTGGACGACGGCGCGCTGGGCATCACCGTGCAAGGCCAGGCCCGCGTGGCCCTGGACAACGCCCGCTGCGCGGCAGACGGGCTGTGGTGGGCACGCATGCGCTCACAGATCGAGGCCGACGATGCGCCCTGCCCGATCGAATTCACACAACTCAAGCAGATCGCCGCCGCCCTGATCGACCAGACCGGCCTGCCCTATCCCGAGGCCGAGCGACGCTATGAATCCGCGGCCTGGCTGTCGGCCCGGCTGACCGAGCTGCTGCCTTTCGATGCCGCCACCAAACACGAACTTCTCGCCATGGACGATCCGGCCGAGCGCTTACAGCGTATCCGCCCCATGATCGAGATCGAGAACACCGGCCGCCGCGCCGAATGAATCAACGAGGACACTGCATGAGCTTATTCCCAAGCGCCCGCCGCGGCGTGTTTGCCCCGCGCCTGGCCGCTGGCCTGGTCACCAGCCTGACCGGTCTGGCCCTGCTCGCCGGCGCGCCGGCCGTATTGGCCCAGGATGGAAATCAAACCGCTAGTGAGACCCCCGGCAACAACGCCGATAACCAGCCCGGCCAGCCGTTGAACACGCCGCCCGAGGCCAAGGGCAAGATGGCCAAGGCCGTGGCCCGTCGCCTGGACGGTCTGACAACCGATAACGAGCAGATCAAGGCGATCAAGGCGTTCTACCAGGGCAATGCCTATGCTCTGGCCTGGTTCGACAAGGACGGGGCACCCACCGATAACGCACGCGATTTCTGGCAGGCGATCGATCGCGTGAGCGATCAGGGCCTGAACCCGGCAACCTATCGCGATGACCGGCTGGGCCAGGTTTTCACCGACAATCGTCGGCCGGGCTCGCCCGACCAGCTCGCCGATCTGGATGTCGATCTGTCCGAGCGTTTCATCGCCCTGGCGCATGATCTGCACAGCGGCGTGATCGATGACCCCGCAATCCACGTGCAGTGGCAAGAGCCCAAGCAGCCGCTGGATTTCAAGAGCGCGCTCATGGCGGCCAGCCAGGGCAACGCGGCCGGCAAGCTCGCCGATCTGGCCCCGCAACAGCCGGCGTACCAAGCCCTGGTCAAGGCCTTGGCGCGCTATCAGGATATCGCCGATCAGGGCGGCTGGCCCCAGATCCCCGAGGGCGAGGTTCTGCGCGAAGACATGAAGGATCCGCGTATCGCCACGCTCTGGCAGCGCCTGCAGGTCACCGGCGATGCCCCGGACAATACGCCGGCGCCCAAGACCTATGATTCGACCATCATGTCGGCCATGAAGCACTTCCAGACCCGCAACGGGCTGAAGGTCGACGGTCTGCTGGGCCCGTCCACGCGCGATGCCCTGAACGTGACCGCCGACGAGCGTGTGGATGACATCAAGCTCAACATGGAGCGCTGGCGCTGGATGCCGGCGAGCTTCGGCAAGCGTTATATCGCGGTCAACGTGCCGGCCTTCGAGCTCGATGCCCATGATGCCGATGGCAACGATCTGTCGATGAAGGTCATCGTGGGCGGCAGCTATAACGACAAGGAAACACCGATCTTTGGTGATTCCATGCAGTATCTGGTCTTTCGGCCGTTCTGGAACGTGCCGCCCTCGATCGCCGCCGACGAGATCGTGCCCGAGCAGCGCAAGAACCCAAACTACATGGCCTCGAAGCACTATCAGATCGTGCGCAGTTTCGGGCCCAACGCCGAGCCGTTGGCCGTCACGCCGGCCAACGTGAACGCCGTGGCACAGGGCGATCTACTGGTGCGCCAGGCCGGCGGGCCGAACAACGCCTTGGGGCTGGTGAAGTTCATCTTCCCCAACGACATGGCGATCTACCTGCACAGCACCGCCGCCACCCAGCTGTTCGACAAGACCGAGCGCGATCTCTCGCACGGCTGTGTGCGCGTCGAGAATCCGGTCGCCCTGGCCACGTTCGCCCTCAACGGCGATCCGGAATGGAGCCGGGCCGATATCGACCGGGCCATGCACTCCGGCGGGCGCAAGCGCGTGGATCTGCCGGCCTCGATCCCGGTCTACATGCTCTATTGGACCGCCTTCGTCGAGGACGACACGATCAATTTCCGTGCCGATCTGTATGACCAGGACGACAAGCTCGACAACGCCCTGAAGGCCAAATCCGCTGTTTCGCTATGACCCCAGGCAAGCGATTGCTGGCCGCTGCCACGGTAGCGGTCAGCCTGGCCGCGGGCCTTGCCACACCCAGCCTGGCAGCCGACAAGACTGACGCGGATTTCGCGCTGCGCGTGGGCGACGGCCTACTGGATCGCCACGTGACCAGTGCGTTCGTGGTGCCGGCCGGGGCCATCCGTATCGCGGCGCGCGATCTGCCAAAGAATGCTGTGATGCGCTTGACCAGCACCGCGGATCTGGCCATCACGGCCACCGGCAAGAACGCCTGGCAGGTCGCTGCGCCGAAGCAGCCGGGCGTCTACCCGATCAAGATCGCCAACGCCGAGACCGGCTCGGGCCGGCGTATCAATCTGTTCGTGATGACGCCCTTCGACCCGGACCGGGCCGAGCTGAACGGGTATCGCATCGGTCACTACGAGGCCAAGGCACTGCGCGGCCGCGCGATCTATGCCCCGCCCGAGGCGTTGATGCCGGTCACGCGGCAAACGATCGACGCCCGGCTGTCGCCCCATTTCACGATCGGCCAGTTCCTGTGTCATCAGCAGGCCGATCACTGGCCGAAGTATGTGCGCGTGCGTCCGCGGCTCGTGGCCAAGCTCGAGGCCGTACGGGCCGCGCTGGGCGAACGTGGCATCAAGGCCGACACGTTGACTGTCATGAGCGGCTATCGCACGCCGCAGTACAATCGCGATATCGGCAACACGACCTCGTACAGCCGGCATCTCTACGGCGGCGCGGCCGATATCTTCGTCGATACCAACGACGATGGCCGGATGGATGATCTCAACGGCGACGGGCAGGTGGATATCGAAGATGCCCGCTGGCTGGCCGACCTGATCGCCGGCATAGACGGTGCCCACCCGCGCTTTGCGGGCGGCTTGTCGGCTTATCCGGCCAACGCGGCCCACGGGCCGTTCGTGCATACCGATGTACGCGGCGTGGCGGTGCGCTGGTAGCGCCGGGCCGCGTCGTCGCGCGGCCGGCCGCCGGCTATAAAATGGTCGTTGCTAAGACGATACGCCCGGGCTGATACCAGACGCGATGCCCGAGCTAAAGCCGGCCCCGACGCCTGAGCCGGCGCCCGGGGTGATACTGGAATCGATGCCCGGGCTGATGCCTGGGCCGTTGCTCGCGCCGTTGCCAAGGCCAATGCCGGGTGCGATACCAGAGCTGGCGTTCGTGCCGGCTGCCTGATCCACCAGATCGTCCAGCAGCTCGCGCAGGTCGTCGGTGGCGCCGTCGACGTCGCTCAGGTCGTGGCGGTCGGCCAGGTAGTCGGCCGTGTCGTGATAGATCGTCACGTCGCCGGCCTCGTTCCGCGAGACCAGCACGCGGATCGGCAGATCCACGGCCACGGTCTGGCCGCCGGCGATCAAGCGGCTGACGATATCGGTGGCATCAATCACGAACAGGATCGCCGGGTCGTTGTTGTCGGTCAGCATGGCACCGACCGACTGGGCCGCCGCCCGGTGATCGAACTGGGCCAGTAAAACAACATCGGCGCGCCCGTCGATGGCCTGGGTGAGGTTGTTGACGGTGGCCTGGAAATCGTTGTCGCTGTTCTGCTCGGCGATACCCTCGCCCTCGGTGATCCCGTCCGTGGCTCCGGTCACGGACACGCTATTACCGGCCGTATTGGCTGCCAGGCGCGACAGATCATCCTCGTAGGCATCGAGCGCGTCGTCGACCGCGTCCAGGTCATAACGCGCGGCCAGATAGTCGGCGGCGTTGTAGGCGATGCCGACGTTGGCATCATCAGCGCTCGTCGGCGTGGTCGCACCCAGCCCGGTATCGGTGTCCGGGGTCAGCGTGGTGTCGTTGTCATCGGTCTGGTAGACCAGCACGGCCGGCGGCAGATCCAGCCCGGCGCGTGGGTCGGCCGCGATCAGCGGGCTCACGCGACCCGCGTCGTAATAGAACACCACGCGGGTCGGGCGGATATCGGGGCCGCCCGTGTCGGCCCGGTTCTGAAAATCGACGGTGAAACGCCGAAACGGGAGGCGGCTGTCGATATTGTCGGTCAGGCTATTGAACGTGCTGTCGACGTCGAAGTCCGAGACCGCCAGATTCAAACCGGGGATATCGGTGTCGGCCACCGGCGCGGTCGTATCGCTGCCCTGGCTGTTGTTATCGTCATCGGGATCGAACACATCCAGCCAGTCGATATCACAGCCGGCCAGCGCCACGACAACGAGCCCGAGCAGCACAACGGCCAGCCCGTGCCGATAAGCCCGTCGTGCCGGGCGCCAGGTCGTGATGTCCATCCCGGGTTCCTCTATTCGAAATGGCCGCGCCAGCGTTTGACGGCGACCTGATCCTTGACCAGTTCGAGCACCTCGACCAACGCATCCTGTATCTCGGGCGTGGCCTCGCCGACGTTTTCGGCCAGCAGGCGCTCGATCACACTATCCACGATATTGCCCACCAGCGCATCGAACTCGCGCGAGCTCAGCCCGGCCACGGCCTCGTCGAGCACGTTGTTGACCGTGTCCTGGATCGCGCCGTCCAGTGCCTCGGAGACGAAAGCACCCAGCATGGGCACGCGTTCGAGGTTCCTGAGCGCGGGGTTCTGATCCACTGCGCGATTGACCACGTCGGCCACGTAGGACTGCATCTGCTCGCGGTTGTCGCCATAGGCCGCGGCGATCGCATTCTCGGCCTGGCTGCTGATGGCTGTGGTCAGTTGCGCCCGTCGCGGGGCGATCACATCGTGGACCACGCGCCGGGACAGCGTCTGGCCGCCCGAGCGCATTTCGTCCTGGACCCCGGTGAGCACCTTGGTGACCACGCGATCCGAGATCTCCTCGACCACGATGTCGGCATAGATCATGGCCTGGCGATAGAGCCACCAGTCGCGTATCTCGATGACCTCCAGACGTTGCAGACGCATGAGGATCGAGATCACGCGCAGCACACGCAGCACGCGCAGGCCGGCGACCGGAATACAGCCCAGCACGTCATACCAGTGCGCGAACGGGTAGAAATACCAGCGCAGATACCGCTGCTGATAGATCGCCAGCGCCCAGCCGGCCAGCACGTCGGTGACGAACAGGGCCACGAAGACCAGATCGATGGTCAGAAAATGCGCGTGGATGCTCGCGTCGTACCAGCCTGCCAGGCCCGGCGTGGCGGCATGCAGCGCGTTTTCGACAAAGCCCAGCGAATAGAGCATGTCGATGAGGATCAGACCCAGGTTGATCGAGACCAGCCCGATCATCGCCAGATCCCAGGCCAGCAGTGCCCGCTCGGTCTTCGAGCGATCGGTATCCAGCACGGCCAGCGGATCCGGGCCGCCGCCGGTCCCGCCGCGATTATCACTCACGGAGTGACACCGGCGGCTTCAAGATCGACGGGCTCGAGCATGGCCGACACCTCGGCCAGATGATCCTGCATGGTCTGATACCCCCATTCCACCGCCAGGCGCAAACCATCGACACCGGGCACAAGATTGACCGGTGACAGCGCCCGGTTGAAGCGCACCATCGTATCCGCATACACCCGGTTGGTGCGCATCTGGCCCTGCACGAGCTGGGTGATCGGCCATAGCCAGGCGTTTTTCGGGTCCAGATGCGGTAGAAAACAGTCGAAGGCCAGATAATACGCGTTGCGCGTAATCGCCCGGCCCGCCGCCACGCCGCGCCAGGCCGCACGAGCCGGCACGTTATCGGCGATGCCGCCGTCGACCAGCGCGGCCAGGCGATGATCGTGCATCAGCTCGGCGAATATCTCGCGCGTCACCCCGGCACGGGGGCTGGGCTCGTACTGCAGTATCGAGGGCACCGCGGCGGAAAAACCGGCCGCATCCACGGCATGCACCGCGCGGGTGCGCGCGGATCGGCCCAGCACGATCGGCTCGACCATGTCCGAGCGAAAGAATGTCGTCAGCCGTGACAGCCGAGCGGCCACACGTACCGGCAACGGCAAGAACCGCGCGGCCGTGCCTTCGTGGCCCATGGTGGTCGGCACGAGCCGTTCGTAGGGCTCCTGCTTCAAGCCGGCCACCACCAGGTCCAACGGAATCTCCATTTCGTCCAGGCGCAGCGGGCGTTTGAACTCGCCCACCGACAGGCGTTGATGCAAGGCCGACAGATGCAGATGCAAAAGCCCCGGCATGCCGAACTCGGCCCGGCGCCGGGCCACGGAGAACAGATCACGATTGCGCAGCTTGGCCGCGAACGTGACGTGATCGTTCAGGCCGGCGTGACGTTTCTCGGCGCGCATGAGCCCAAGAATCGCGCCCATGGAGTTGCCCACGATGTAATCCGGCACCAGCCCGGCATCGTCCAGACAGGCAAAGGCCCCGGCATAGACGTAGCCGGCCCCGCCGCCGCCGCCGGCCACGATCACCAGCGCCCGGTGGGCGATCTCGTGATCCAGCATGGCCGACGAAAACTGATCCGTGTGGGCGGCCAGCAGCGCCGCCCGTGCCTCACGCGCCCGGGCCGTGGCCTGGCCGGCGGCATCGCTGGCATAAGCCAGTTTCTCGTCGTCGGTCGCCGGGCTGCGCAGGGCATCGTGCAGATGATTGAGCAGCCAGTCGCGCAGGCTGCGAATCGGGGCTCGCGACAGCTCGATCGTCTCGTGCCCGTCGCGGGGCAGCACATGCAGCCGGGCCAGGCCCAGCGCATAGCGCAAACCGGCATAGCCGGTCGTCGACAGCTTGCCCGGCCGCGCACGATGCGCCCGCACGAGCGAGCGCTCCATGCGTTGCAGCGCCAGGCGGCCGCGCTCTTCGGCCTCGTCGCTCAGGCGCGCGGACATGGCCGGCCTGCGACGGGAAACACGGGGGCAAGTGCGGCCTCGTGGCACGGTTTCACCGTTCAGTCCTCCTCGCCTTCCGGGCCATCGGCATAATCGGTGATCAGCGGGGCGGCATCGATGCCAACGCTCCCCAGATAATTCACGAGTACATCGGTGCGCCCGTGGGTGGCCAGCACGCGACGGGCCCCGGTCGCTCGGATGGTATCGATCAGCCCCGGCCAGTCGGCGTGGTCGGACAGCACGAATCCGCGGTCGTAGCCACGGCGACGCCGGTTGCCGCGAATACGCATCCAGCCCGAGGCAAAGCCGGTGCGATGCTCGCCGAAACGCCGCATCCAGCGCGAGCCGGCCGCCGACGGCGGCGCCATGATCAGGTCGCGCGAGAAATCGTGATCCTTGTCGGTCTCGCTGACCGGGCAGGTATCCAGCATATTGACACCGGCCTCCCGATAGAGCCGCGTGATCGGGACCATTGCCCCGTGCAGATAGGCGGTGCCGGTGGTCAGGGCACCGATCTCGGCCAGCAGGCGCTGGGCCTTGCCCAGACTGTAAGAGAACACCACGCTGGCCCGCCCGGCCGCGGCATTATCGGCCCACCAGGCCACCAGATCGGCGGCCACCTCGCGACACGGTGCCCAGCGATAGACGGGCAGCGCGAAGGTGGCCTCGGTGATGAAGGTGTCACAGGGCACCACCTCAAAATCCTCGCAGGTGGGGTCGGCATCGCGCTTGTAGTCGCCCGAGGCCACCCAGACCTTGTTGTCATCGGCCACGCGAATCTGGCTCGAGCCCAGCACATGCCCGGCCGGGTGAAACGACACGGTGGTATCGCCGAACGTCAGCGCCTGACCATAAGCCACGCCGGTGATCGATATATCCGCGCCCAGGCGTTGTTGCAACAGCGCCACGCCCGAGTTCTCGGCCCAGTAGTGGCCGTGTCCGGCGCGGGCATGATCGGCATGGGCATGGGTGATCAGCGCCCGCTCGACCGGCCGCCATGGGTCGATATAGAAATCGCCGGCCGCGCAGTACAGACCGTTGTCCCGGGGCTCGATCAACATGGCGTGCCTCATATCTTGCAGTGCGCAGTGACACGATATCAGGCGCGAGGCCGACCCATCGCCCCCGACCGGTGCACGACTCGGCCCGAGTATTGCATATCAATCGATTCGATCGATGCGGGGCCCAAAAGCCTCGGCACACGGGCCGTATTGGCGCAAACAACGTTTCAGTCGTAACGAATAGAGTGGTATGTTCGCGCCGCGGATTCGGGGTCCGCACGATCTGAAGGGGGATCTTTCGCACCCAACGCTGAAAATACGCGTGCGCAGACTGCGCCCAACCGCGTATGGCCGGTGTGTGTGATCCCGTGTATCACGGTTTGGGCACGGCGAAGCGTGTCACCAAACGCTTGCAACGGCCGCACTCATCACGCGTCGTCGCACCAGCTCAGGGAGTCAGACAAGGATCATGCGCAAACAACAAGCACGAGCGCTGGGACTGATCATCGCGGCCGGCACGCTGGTGGCATCAGCACCGGTCATGGCCCAGGGCGCCGACAGCGCGACGCTCAAGCAGCTCCAGGAACAGATCCAGATGCTGCAACAGCAGGTACAGACCCTGCAGCAGCAACAGGCCAGGAACACGAACTCGCCGTATCCGGACAACGCAGGCACCGAGTCCACGGCGCTGCAGAACGCCGCCGGCGATGTCGGCGTCGAGGAGAACCCGGGCGCGGAGACCCAGACCGCGGAAATCGGCGACGAAGAGAACCAGACCGAGCAGGTCGCCAGCCAGGACGGCGTGGACGATCGCGAGTCGAAAAAAGACATCGAAAAAGCCGAGAAAGGCCCGGTCAAGAAACTGGCCGTGGGCGGCGCCGTGGCGGCCAACTATCAGGTTCGCGGCGACGACGTGCCCAACCAGCGCGACGGCGGCAACCTGAACTTCAACTATTTCGCGGTGAACTTCTCCGGCCAGTACGGCAAGCTCACTTATGCCGCCGAGCAGCGCTTCTCGGAAGTCAACTTCGGCGACTCGAGCTATCTGCACTATGGTTGGGGTGCCTACGACTTCAACGACCATCATCAGTTGAAGGTGGGTTACTTCCAGCGGCCTTTCGGCAATATCCCGATCGGCTATCAGTCGTTCTGGGGCAACCTGGGTTTCTATACCGGCTTCAACGACAACCAGGCCGGCGGCGCGGGCTATCGCTACACCAACGGCCCGTGGCAGGTCGACGTGGATTTCTTCAAGAACGCCACGCTCAACCAGCCCAGCACCTACGGTGCCAACCCGGTCGATGGCTATGACCAGGTCAACGGCGGCAACGGGCGCCTGGGTTATACCTTCAACCAGGGCGGCGACAAATCGGTCAACGTGTCGCTGTCGGCGCGCGGGGGCGAGCTTGAAGTGGGCGACGGCGCACCGGGCGAAGGCACGACCAGCGATTACGGCAGCCACTGGGCGGTCGCTGCGGCCACCCACGCGGTGCTCAATGACTGGACGCTCGACGGCCAGTTCACGACCTACAAGTACAACGTGCCCGACGGTCGCACCGCCGGCGGCAACGATCTGCCCACCGACTCGGTCACGATCCAGAACTACGGTTTCCGGTATCAGATTCCGGCCGAGGGCAATCTCTACACCGCCGATATCGGCCACAGCTTCACCGTGGATCGTTGGACGTTCAACAACTTCAACGTCTATGCCGAGTACGGCTATCTGGATGTGGGCACCTCGGACGGCACCTACAGCAGCGGCCTGCCGGTCAACGGCAACATGGGTGAAACCGGCAACGTGCAACTGGCCACGGTCGGCGCCTATGCCAATGCGGGCCCGTTCTATGTCTGGGCCGACATGATCTATGGCCGCAACGCTGCCATGGCCTTCACCGGGCCCAACGACGGCGACTGGCATCCGCGCTTCAACCTGGCGCTGGCCTACTACTTCAGCGCCGACGTGATCGACTAGATCAATCGTCAAAGCCTGAAACGAAAAGAGCACGCCGCGGCGTGCTCTTTTTTTGCCTGGCGTTATCGTGTCGTTATTCGTCTGCGAGGTTGCGATCGATGGCTCGATGACCAATATCGCGGCGATAGGTCATACCGGGCCAGTCGATGACGGCAACGCCTGAATAAGCGCGCTGCTGGGCCGCGGCCACATCCGTGCCCGACGCACAGACGCTCAAGACCCGCCCGCCGTCGGTGATGACGTCCCCGGCTGCGTCGAGCTGTGTGCCGGCATGAAACACCACGCAATCCGTTTGGCCGATGGCCTGTAGCCCGGCGATCCTGTCGCCCTTGTCATAAGCGCCGGGATAACCGCCGGCCGTCAGCACGACGCCAAGTGCGGCCTCATCGCGCCAGCGCGCCTCGGTTTGATCGAGCGTACCGGCCAGGGCGGCCTCGATGAGTGCCAGCAGATCGGACTCAAGACGCATGAGGATCGGCTGGGTTTCGGGATCCCCCAGACGCACGTTGAACTCCAGCACCCTGGCGCTGCCGGTCGCGTCGATCATCAGCCCGGCATAGAGAAAGCCCGTGAACGCCCGGCCTTCTTCGGCCAGGGCGGCCACCGTGGGCTCGATGATCTCGGCCATCGCACGCGCCGCGATCTCGTCGGTGACCACCGGCGCCGGCGAGTAGGCGCCCATGCCGCCGGTATTGGGCCCGGTATCGCCGTCGAATGCCGCCTTGTGATCCTGGGAGCTGGCCATGGGCAGGATGTTCCTGCCATCGACCAGCGCGATGAAACTGGCCTCTTCGCCGACCAGAAATTCCTCGACCACGATCCGGGCACCGGCATCGCCAAAGCGATTGTCCTCGAGCATCTCGCGGGCCGCGGCCAGGGCCTCGGCCTCGGTGTGGGCCAGGGTCACGCCCTTGCCCGCGGCCAGGCCGTCGGCCTTGATCACGATCGGCGTGCCCTGGGCGCGAATATAGGCGGCCGCGGCCTCGTAATCCGCAAAATTGGCATAGGCGGCCGTGGGAATCGCGTGATGGGCCAGAAAATCCTTGGAAAACGTCTTGCTGGCCTCCAGCGCCGCCGCCGATCGCTTCGGGCCGAAACAGGCCAGGCCCGCGGCCTCGAACACATCCACGATGCCCGCGGCCAGCGGTGCTTCCGGGCCGACCACGGTCAGCGTGATGGCATTGTCCCGGGCGAACGCCAGCAAGCCGTCGATATCATCGGCGGCGATCGCCACATTGCTGACATGATCCATACCGTGCGTCCCGGCGTTGCCCGGGGCCACGTAAATATCGGCCACGCGCGGCGAGGCGGCCAGTTTCCAGGCCAGGGCATGCTCGCGCCCGCCGTTGCCGACGATCAGAAGACGATGAGAAGAAACGGTCATGGTGTGGGGCGCGTGGAAAGCCAGGGGCTGCAAAGCCTAGACTGAGCGCGACCCTTTTCCAACCAACCCCAATCATGAGCGAGCAACACACGCTGTATGAAGGCGACTATCTGCGCCTGTGTCGAACCGGAACCTGGGAATACGTGCAGCGCGTCAATGCCCGCGGGGCCGCCGTGATCGTGGCCGTGACGCCCGATGATGCCCTGCTGCTGGTCGAGCAGCCTCGGCCGGCGCTCGGCGGGCCGGTCATCGAGCTGCCGGCCGGGCTGGTCGGCGACATTGTCGGCGCCGAGGACGAAGACCGGGCCACCGCGGCCGCGCGCGAGCTGGAAGAAGAAACCGGCTGGCGGCCGGGCCGCATGGTGTATCTGACCGGCGGGCCGCCAAGCGCGGGCCTGTCCGGCGAAACGCTGTGGTTCTATCGCGCGCTCGCACTCACCCGGATCGATGCCGGTGGCGGCGACGACAGCGAAGACATCACCGTGCACACCGTGGCGCTATCCGACGTCGATGCCTGGCTGGCCGAGCGCGAAGCCGCCGGCGTGCCGGTCGATCCCAAGGTCTATACCGGGCTGTACTTCATCCGCTGCCGGCCTGATCTGGTTTGATTTGTTATCCGCAAATGAACGCGAATAAGCGCAAATGAATACAGGCATTTATCCGCAGATGAACGCAGATTAGACGCAGATTGCTTGGGTGGATCGACTCGTCTCAGCCGGACGCATGCCGCGACAACGCATCTTGCAAGATCTGATTCATCGTCTTTCATCGGCGTAAATCGGCGTGTATCGGCGGATTGTCTTTCTTTTATTCGCGTTTGTTGGCGCTCATTCGCGCACGATTTTCTTCTGCGACCAGCGCCCGGCCGTCGATTTCTTCGCAGCTAACGTCTTCGAGTGACGCCGCGGCGTCGGGAGCTACGGCCAGGCAGGCCGCATAGCCGGGTGCCAGGTCCAGCCAGCGCAGGGGCCAGTCGGCGTTGTCGAGCCGGGCATGGGCGCTGCCCAGCTCGATCGCGCGCACACGGGCCAGGCCCACGCGGCCGCTGGCCTTGACGGTGGCCTCGCGCGCGCACCAGGCGGCAAAGAACTCGTGCTCGGCGGTGGCGATACGGGCGATCAGTCTAGGCGAGACATCATCGCGGCGGGCCTCGATATCCAGGCCGATCGGGCCGACATCGGCGATCGCGCAGGCCACCCGATCCTTGGAGTGCGAGATCGAAAACGACGGCCCGCCGGCGATTTCCGGGCGGCCCGTGGCAGAGCGGCCCAGCCGCCACCAGCAGGCGTCGTCAGCCAGGGCATGGCGTAACAACAACAGCCCGGCGATTGTCTGCGCCTGCGCGCGGCGATCCTGCATGCCCGCCACCCGATGACGCGCGGCCGGCGGCAACCGATTGATCGCCCTCGTGGCAAATACGGATTCCGCCTGCGTTATTCGAGTGCAAAATACTCGCATTACTGAAAGATGACCGTCTGCTGTACCGCAGATGATGCCCGGTTTGGCCACGTGACGATCTCGATTGCTTCTGATTCCGTCGATCAACGGGATACGCCCGTCAGCGCGACACGCCCGTTTGCGCTGGCCCCGGATGACGCCACGCGGCGCGCGCTGGCCGAGCTACAGGCCCGCCACGGCGATCTGTTCACCGTGCCCGACCCCAGGACCGGCGCGCATCACTGGGTAGTCAACGACCCTGAGCTGGTCCAGCAGGTGCTCGTGCGGCGCGCGGGCGATTACACCAAAGGCATGGGCCTGGACCGGGTCAAGGTCCTGCTGGGTAACGGCATCATGGTCAGCGAGGGCGATTTCTGGACACGCCAGCGCCGGCTCATGCAGCCGGCCTTCCGCCCGACCCGGCTGGCCGACTACAACACGATGATCGTTGCCGAGAATCAGCGCCTGGCGGACACGTGGCAGGCCGCCGCCGAGGCCGGCCAGCCCGTCGAGGCCGAGGCCGCGGTCAGCGAGCTGATATTGATCATCGTGCTGCGCTCTATCTTCGGGGCGGACTACGACACGTTGGTGGCCGACGGCGCCAACCCTTTTGCCATCCTCACCGAAGAGCCGGCCCGGGATCTCAAATTCGCCGCGCGTTTTCATACCCTCAAGAAGACCGTGGGCCGGATCATTGAAGCCCGCCTGGCCCGTCCGGTTACGGCTTATGACTTCCTGGGCCAGCTTTTGGCGGCCCGCACGCGCGATGGCCACGCGATGAATCGCGCTGCGCTGATCGACGAAGTGATGACGCTGATCGTGGCCGGCCACGAAACCACGGCCAGCGCCCTCGCCTTTGCCTGGGTTCTCGTGGCCACGCACACCGAGATTTGCACGCGCCTTCAGGCCGAGGCCGATGCTTGTGATCCGGATCAGCTGGCGCGTACCGGCGGCCACGATGACCCGAACCTGGCGTTGACCGATCGGGTGATCGCTGAAACGCTGCGCCTGTATCCGCCGGGCTGGCTGCTGTCTCGCCGCGCCGCCACCGATCATGCGCTGGGCGGTTATCCGATCACCGCCGGTACCCAGGTCTTCATCTGCCCGTGGCTGTTGCATCGTCACCCGACCTACTGGCCCGAGCCGGATGTCTTCGATCCGGATCGTTTTCTGGGCACGCGTCGACCCGCGCAGCGCATGGCTTATATTCCGTTTGCTGCCGGGCCGCGCCACTGTATCGGGGAACATCTGGCCTGGACCGAGATGCGCGTGCATCTGGTCACGCTGCTGGCTCGTTTTACACCGATCTGGCGCGGGGCGCGCGCGCCTGGCGTGGTATCGGCGATCAATCTGCGGCCGGCCGACGGAATACCGCTACAATTACGGGTTCGATAACGACGAATCCGCTGCGCGACCCGGCTGCGGCGCGCCTCGAACATACCACGCTTATGACCCGTTACGACACGCTCACACAGATGCTGGACGCCGCCGCCGAGACCCCGGGCGAGATCGGCTTTATCGACGGCGCCAACGACGAACGCCGGCTTGGGTATCGCCTGCTCAGGCGCGCCGCCGAGCGCATGCTGGCCGTGCTGCAGGCTCGCGGGGCAAGCGCCGGCGAGCCGTTGATCCTCTACGTACCCGACACACTGCGGTTTCTGCAGTTCTTCTGGGCCGGGCTCTATGGCGGGCTGGTGCCGGTACCGATCGCCGCGGGGGCCACGCGCGCCCATCTGGACAAGCTGGTGCGCGTGTGGCGCCACATGGGCGAGCCCCGGCTGGTCATCGATACCAAACACTTGGCGCGCGTACGCGAACATCTGGAAGCCGCCGGCGATAGCGAAAGCGCCGAGCGGCTGGCCGCGCGGGCGATCTCCGACGAGCCCTCGGCCGTGGAAACACCGGCCGAACCGGCCCTCGTGCGCCCGGAACAGACGGCGTTCATCCAATTTTCCTCCGGCTCCACCGGGGATCCCAAGGGCGTGGTGCTCACCCATGCCAACGTGCTGGCCAACGTGGATGCCATCAGTGCCGGCTCGGATCTGGGCGCGCATGAAATCGCGCTCTCGTGGATGCCGCTGACCCACGACATGGGCCTGATCGGCTTTCATCTGACGCTCGTGTATTCGGCGTTCACGCATTATCTGATGACGCCGGATCTGTTTGCCCGGCGGCCACTCCTGTGGCTGGAAAAAGCCAGCGAAAAAGGCGCCACTCTGCTCTGCTCGCCGAACTTCGGCTATCGCCACACCCTACGCGCGATCAGCGCCCGCGGCCTGCCCGACGGCCTGGATCTATCGCGCGTGCGCCTGATCTATAACGGCGCCGAGCCGATCTCGGCGCCACTGGCGCGCGAGTTCGCTGCCCGGCTTGCGCCCTGCGGGCTGGCCGACAACGTCATGTTCTGTGTCTATGGCATGGCCGAGGCGAGCCTGGCGGCCAGTTTTCCGCCGGCCGGGCGGGGGCTGGCCAGTATCCGCGTGGCCGCGACCACGCTGGGCGTGGGTGATGTGATACAGCCCAGCGAGGCCCCTCAGGCCATCGAGCTGGTCGACCTGGGCCAGCCGGTTAAAAACGGGGCTATTCGTATCGTCGACGATAGCGAGGCACCGCTGGCTGCCGATCACGTCGGGCATGTCTGGATCCGCGGGGCCAACGTCACCGCCGGCTATCACGACAACGCCGAGGCCGACGCGGCCGCCCAGCGCGGCGACGGCTGGCTGGCCACCGGTGATCTGGGTTTCATTCACGCGGGCAACCTGTTCATCACCGGCCGCGCGAAAGACATCATCTTCGTCCACGGGGCGAACTTTTATCCCCAGGATATCGAGGCCGTGGCCGCGGGTGCGCCGCAGATCGAGCTCGGCAAGATCGCGGCCGCCGGCGTACGCAGCGAGGGGGCCGAGGCCGACGCGCTGGTGCTGTTCGTGGTCTTCAAAGGCCGCGACGACGACTTCGTGCCCATCGCGCGCAACGTGGCCCAGTACGTGAATCAGCAGACCGGGCTGGTCGTCGATCAGGTCGTCCCCATCGAGCGCATGCCCAAGACTACCAGCGGCAAGCTGCAACGCACCGACCTGGCCCGGGCCTATACCGAAGGCGCCTACGGCGAGCGCCTGGCCACGCTGGCGGCCCTGATGACCGCGGGCGAGGCCCCGGCCGTACCGGCGCCAGACACGAATGCCCCGTCGGCGGCCACGCTATTGGCCGGCATCTGTGCCGAGGTGGCCCCGGACAAGCAGATCGGGGCCGACGACAATCTCTTCGAGGTCGGCCTGTCGTCGCTGGAACTGGCCCAGATCCATGAAGGCATCGAAGCCCAATGGCCGGGCCGGCTCGAGGTCACCGATCTGTTCGACTATCCCACCATCAACGACCTGGCCGAAGTGCTCGACACGACCGATTGACCGGGCGCCGGCGGGCCTGCCTCAGGCCGCCCCGCCGGCCTGGGGCACGCCGCCGTCGGCGGCGATCCGGTTCAGCGTCTTGAGCCGCTGGCCAAGCTCGCCGGCCAGCGTCTGGGCGTGGTCCGGGCCGTCCAGCGCGCCGACCGACCAGGGCCTGCCGATGGCGACATCCAGCCGACAGAACGGCATGGGGATATGACAGGCGTCCCAGGAGCGTAGCTGCAGGTAGCGGCTGGCCACGGCCCCCACCAGCAGCAACGGCGCGCCGCTGCGGCTGGCGAGCACCACGGCACCGGGCTTGAACACCTGGGCCGGGCCGCGCGGGCCGTCGCCATACATCATGGGCGAGATACCGCCGCGCACCGCCTCGGTGAGGGCCGCCATCGCCGCCTTGCCGGTCCGGCTGGACGAGCCGCGTATGGCCGTCATCCTGTGGGCGTGGGCCACACCGGACATGAAACGCCCTTCGCGCGACGGGCTGATCAGAAACCCGACCTGCAGGCCGCGCCGTCGCTGGGCGCGCATGAATATCGCGCTGGAGACCAGGCTCTGGTGCCAGGCACAGGGCACGACCGGGCGCTCGTCGGCCCGACCGGCCGCCAGCACCGCGTCAAGATCGGCCCCGCCGTGCACCACCCGGATCCGACAGGTCAGACACAGCAGCCAGATATAGCGCGACAGCACCCATTCGGCCAGGGCCGTCAGAACCCGTTGATGCAGACGGCGGCGTTTGTTCTCGGAGCGGCGCTTGGCACGGCCGGGGGGTGGGTCTGACGGCACCATCGCATGACCTCTACGGGGGATCGCGGACCGAATTCATCCACGACCACCAGCCTACGAGCCCGATTATGGCCGCGCGCTTAAGACGCCCCCACACGCGTCTCGGCGAGGCCGCTAAGCGCGTTCAGCCGCTCGGCCAGCGTTTCGGCCACGACAGAGGGCGCCTCGCCGCGGGCCACCTCAAGCGGCTCGCCGATACACAGGGCCACGCGCGCGAACGGCTTGGGAATCATCATCTTGTCCCAAGAGCCCAATTGCCAGTACCGGTCCGCGGCGAAGGTGATCGGCAGCACCGGCGCTTTCGTCATCTGGGCCAGCATCAGCGTACCGGGTTTGACCTGCAGCGCCGGGCCATGTGGCCCGTCCACCGCGATGATCGGCGACACCCCCGACTGGAGCGTGGCATACGTATCGCGAAACGCCTTGGCGCCGGTCCGGTTGGCCGAGCCGCGCAACACGCGGGCCCCCATGCGGCCCACCAGGGCCGCCACCAGCTCGCCGTCGCGCGAGGGCGAGACCAGAAAGCCCGGCGCAAACCCGGCTCGGGGTGTTTCCAGCAACCAACCCACGCAGTATGGCAGGCGTTGATGCCAACAGCACAGCAGGGCCGAGCGCTCGGCCTCGATCAGGCCCTGTAGATGCCCCAGGCCCTCGACCGAGACACTGCGCCGGGTGGCCATGAGCAGCCGGGCCAATAGATGCAGCAGCGGCGTGGCCACGGCCACCAGCAGGCGCTGGCGCCGTGAGAGCGGCGTACGTCCGGTCTTTTGTTGATACTCGCGCGATTGACTCATGGTGCGGCCTGTTCCCAGCAGGCGATGTCGGTAGACTGGCAGCGCCGGGCGCCACCCATCACGACGCCCGCGAGCGGCGAGCATCTCGCGTCCCGACGCGAAAACATTCGCTATACAGCTTAACCGATCACAGGCGCGATGCGCCGTGGATCGGCACGACCCAGCCCATGCGATGTCTGCAATCGAAAAACTCTACGGCCAGGCACCGGCCCTGCTGACCGACCTCTACCAGCTGACCATGGCCTACGCCCACTGGCACAACGGCACCGGCCAGCGCGAGGCGGTATTTCATCTGTTCTTTCGCTCGGCCCCGTATGCCAACGGCTTTGCCATTGCCGCCGGCATCCAGACCGCGATCGACTACATCACCCAGATGCGGTTTTCCGATGAGGACATCGCCTATCTGGCCACGCTGACCGATAACGCCGGCGAGCGCCTGTTCGCCCCCGGCTTTCTCGATTATCTGGCCGATTTCGGCTTCTCCGGGGAGGTACACGCCGTGGCCGAGGGCACGGCGATCTTCCCGCACCAGCCGATGCTGCGCGTGCGCGGGCCGATCATCGAGGCCCAGCTCTTGGAAACCGCCCTGCTCAATCTGGTCAATTTCCCCACGCTGGTGGCCACCAAGGCCGCGCGGATTGCCCATGCCGCAGCACCTGACCCGGTGCTGGATTTCGGCCTTAGAAAAGCCCAGGGCATTGACGGCGGTGTGACCGCCGCCCGTGCGGCCTATATCGGCGGCTGTGCGGCCACTTCCAACGTGCTGGCCGGGCGGCTGTTCGGTGTGCCGGTCTCGGGTACCCATGCCCACGGCTGGGTCATGGCCTTTGACGACGAGCTGGATGCCTTTGATGCCTATGCCGCGGCCTTGCCCAACAACTGTGTGTTTCTGGTGGATACCTACAACACGGTCGAAGGCATCGAAAACGCGATCCGTGCCGGCGAGAAACTGCGCGGGCGCGGCTACGAGATGGCCGGTATCCGCCTGGACTCGGGCGATCTGGCCCAGCTGGCGCGCCGGGCGCGTCGGCGCCTGGACGCGGCCGGTTTCCACCAGACCAAGATCGCGGCCAGCTCCAGCCTGGATGAAGCCGTGATCGCCGACCTGAAAGCCCGCGGGGTGCCCATCGTGCTGTGGGGTGTGGGCACCAAGCTGACCACCGCCCAGCCGGATGCCGCGCTCGACGGCGTCTACAAGCTGGCCGCGCTGAAAAACGATGCCGGGCGCTGGTCGTATCGCATGAAGATGAGCGACACGCCCGGCAAGCAGACCCGTCCCGGCGTGCAACAGGTCCGGCGCTTCATGGACGGCGACACCCCCCGCGCGGATCTGCTCTTCGACGAGGCCGCCCCCGCCACGGCCTGGGCCGGCGGTGTCGCCGAGCACGAACAGTGCTTTGGCGCCGACGACGCGCATGTCGACCTGCTACAGCCGGCGGTCGCGGCCGGTAAGCGCCTGGCCGCGCCGCCCACGCTTGCCGACAGCCGCGACCATGCCGGCGCGCAGTTCGCGCTGTTCACCGCCCGGCCTGATTATCCCGCGCTTGTCGATCATTATCTGGATCAAGCCACCGACGACCTGCGCGACTGGCTGGCCGATCGTCACCGGAACCAGCACTGATGCCCGATACGCTGCTACTGGTCGATATCCAGCACGATTTCCTGCCCGGCGGCGCGCTGGCCGTGCCGGGCGGCGATGAAATCATCCCGATCGCCAATGCCTTGATGCCGGCGTTTGCCCACGTCGTGGCCAGCCAGGATTGGCATCCGGCCGATCATGGCTCGTTTGCCGAACACCACGCCGGGGCCCGTGCGTTCGACATCGGCCAGCTCGCCGGGCGCGAGCAGATCCTCTGGCCCACCCACTGTGTGCAGGGCACGCCGGGCGCGGCTTTTGCCAGCGATCTGGATATTGCCGGTATCCATGACGTGGTGCGCAAGGGCGACAACCCACGGCTGGACAGCTACTCGGCGTTCTATGACAACCACCACGAGCGCGCCACCGGGCTTGGCCAGCGCCTGGCCGCCCGCGGCACGCGTCATATCCACGTCATGGGCCTGGCCGCGGATGTCTGCGTGAAATACACCGTGCTCGATGCGCTGGCCGAGGGCTTTACCGTGACCCTCATCGTCGACGGTATCCGCGGCGTGGACATGGCCCCCGGCGATACCGAGGCCGCCATCGAAGCCATGCGCGCCGCCGGTGCGGTCGTCGTTACCCATGACATGGTTCTGGGCTAGTTTTCGCGGGAGTCGTCGTGGCTCGCCGGGCGGTTCGAGTGTTTTTTATCCGCAAATAACGCAGATTGCGCAGATGTGGGCCTGGTAGCGCGCAAGAATCATGGCACGCGCAAAGCCTTGGCAGGGGCGAAGGATTTTTGGGTGAAGACCAGGATTATTGCTGTGCTCTGGTCTCTGCAATGGCAACGCACAAAACGCCGGAGCCTGACGTTCCCGCGCACCCGAAATCTGTGAAATCTGCGTCATCTGCGGATAAATAAAGCCGCTGCCGCCCGCGTGCCGTTAACTCACGCCCATGATCCAGTCATCTCGCCCAACCCACATCGGCGCTCATCGGCGGCCATCTGCGGATAAAAAAGAACATCCCGCGAGCCCGAACACAGGCACGCATGTTTTGTTTGCCGCCCGGGCTTGCTAGATTGCCGTTACTTGCCTGTCTTTAAACCCTTGGTGGTCTGCCATGAGTGCTGTTCCGAAGGATCTGGCCGTCGGCGCACGGCTCGACGATGCCATGCGCGTGCCGTTCGCCGGCTCATCGCGCGTCTATGTCGAAGGCTCACGGCCCGATATCCGCGTGCCCATGCGCGAAGTCTCCCAGTCCAATACCCCGGCGACCTTCGGCGTGGAGAAGAACCCGCCGATCACGGTCTATGACTGCTCGGGGCCGTATACCGACCCTGACGCAGCCATCGATCTGACCATGGGCCTGGCACCGCTGCGCGCGGGCTGGATCGACGAGCGCGGCGATACCGAGGCGCTATCCGGCCTGTCGTCGCAGTTCGGGCGCGACCGCGCGGCTGATACCGCCACAGGGCATCTGCGTTTTCCCGATGTGCGCACGCCGCGCAAGGCGCGCGCCGGGGCCAACGTGTCGCAGATGCACTATGCCCGCCAGGGCATCGTGACGCCCGAGATGGAGTTCGTGGCGATCCGCGAGAACGCGCGTATCGACGAAATCAAGGACTCGCGCCTGCTGCGCCGCCATCCCGGCGAGAGCTACGGCGCCAACATCCCGGAATACGTCACGCCCGAGTTCGTGCGCGACGAGATCGCGACCGGGCGCGCGATCATTCCCAACAACATCAATCACCCCGAATCCGAGCCGATGATCATCGGGCGTAATTTCCGGGTGAAGATCAACGCCAACATGGGCACGTCGGCGGTGAGCAGCTCCATCGCCGAGGAAGTGGAAAAGATGGTCTGGGCCACCCGCTGGGGCGGCGACACGATCATGGATCTGTCCACGGGCAAGCATATCCACGAAACCCGGGAATGGATCATCCGCAACGCGCCGGTACCGGTCGGCACGGTGCCCATCTATCAGGCGCTGGAAAAAGTCGACGGCAAGGCCGAAGACCTGACCTGGGAGATGTTTCGCGACACGCTGATCGAGCAGGCCGAGCAGGGCGTGGATTATTTCACCATCCATGCCGGCGTGCGCCTGCCGTTCGTGCCCATGACGGTCAACCGCGTGACCGGCATCGTCTCTCGTGGCGGCTCGATCATGGCGAAGTGGTGTCTGGCCCACCACACCGAAAGCTTCCTCTATACGCACTTCGAGGATATTTGCGAGATCATGAAGGCCTATGACGTGGCCTTCAGCCTGGGCGACGGCCTGCGCCCGGGCGCGATCGCGGATGCCAACGACGAAGCCCAGATGGCCGAATTGCGCACCCTCGGCGAGCTGACGAAGATCGCCTGGGAACACGATATCCAGGTGATGATCGAAGGCCCGGGCCATGTGCCCATGCAGCGCATCAAGGAAAACATGGACGCCGAGCTGGCTGATTGCCACGAAGCGCCCTTCTATACCCTGGGCCCGCTGACCACCGATATCGGCCCCGGCTATGACCACATCACCTCGGCCATTGGTGCCGCACAGATCGGCTGGTACGGCACGGCCATGCTCTGTTACGTGACGCCCAAGGAACACTTGGGCCTGCCTGACAAGGATGACGTGCGCGAGGGCATCATCACCTACAAGATCGCCGCCCACGCGGCCGATCTGGCCAAGGGCCATCCCGGTGCCCAAATTCGGGATAATGCCCTGTCCAAGGCGCGCTTCGAATTCCGCTGGGACGACCAGTTCAATCTCGGCCTGGACCCGGAAAAAGCCCGCGGCTTCCACGACGAGACCCTGCCCAAGGACAGCGCGAAGGTCGCGCATTTCTGCAGCATGTGCGGGCCGAAGTTCTGCTCGATGCGCATCTCCCAGGAAGTGCGCGAATTCGCCCACGAGCGTGGTATTCATACGCCACAGGACGCCATCGACGCCGGGCTGGCCGAAAAAGCCGAAGAGTTCCGTGACGGCGGCCACGAGCTTTACAAATAAACCACCAAGGACACCGACATGAAAAAGACAGCTCTCATCGCCAGCCTGGCGACCGGCGCCCTGGTCTTGCCCGGCATGGCCCAGGCCCTGGACAAGGAAGATTTCACCACCACCGCCAGCACGGCCGCCACCACGGCTTATATCGTCGGCAAGGACGATAACGATCTGGTTAAGGCCCGCGACTTCGCCGACAGCGAAGCAGTGGCCCTGGCGCGCGAATCCGCCCAGGGCGGCGGCGAGCACGTGGCCTCGTTGGCCGAGCTGCTGGGCGAAAACCCGAACCAGTTCGGCGCCTGGATGCAGAATAACTACAGCGCGCTGTACGACACCGAGGCATCCGCCAACTTGGTCGATCGCATCGCCGCGCTCAAGACCGGCTAGCCGGCCCGCATGACGACGGCGTACTACACCGCCGATGCGATCTGTCGCGCCCACGACATGGGCGAGGGCCATCCCGAACAGCCCGGCCGGCTGATCGCGATCGAAAAAGGCCTGGACGTCGTCGGCATCGCCGATCGGCTGGATCGGCGCAGCGCGCCCCCGGCCGATACGGCACTGGTCAAGCGCGTCCACGACCCGCTGCATATCGACCAGCTCTATGACATGGCCCCGCGCCACGGCCGTATTCCGCTGGACGAAGACACGCTGCTGACCCCCGACACCCTGGCCGCGGCCCGTTATGGCGCCGGGGCCGGCGTGGCCGCGGTGGATGCGGTCATGGCCGGGGACATCGCCAATGCGTTCTGTGCCATACGCCCGCCCGGGCATCACGCCGAATATTCAAAAGCGATGGGCTTTTGTTTTTTCAACAACATCGCCATCGCGGCCCGCTACGCGATCGATCACCACGGGCTCGAACGCGTGGCGATCGTGGATTTCGATGTTCACCACGGCAACGGCACCGAAGACGTCATGCGCGACGAGCCGCGTGTGCTGTTCTGCTCCAGCTACCAGAACCCGCTGTTCCCGCATACCGACGACGCCAGCATCCCCGGCAAGCTCATCAAGACGCCGCTTCGAGGCGGCACCGCGGCGCGTGTGTTCCGCGACGCCATCGAGCGCGACTGGATACCCGCCCTGCACGAACAAAAGCCCCAGCTCATTTTGGTATCCGCCGGTTTCGACGCCCACCGATCCGATCCGCTGGCTGATCTCAACCTCGAGGCCGAGGATTTCGCCTGGGTGACCGAGCGTATTCTAGATGTGGCCGAAACTCACTGCGGCGGCCGTGTGGTCAGCATGCTCGAAGGCGGTTATGCCCTGGATGCTCTGGCGGCATCGGCGGCCGTGCATGTGCGCAGTCTTTTGAAACGCGGCGCCTAAGCCTGTAAGCACAGTAGGCACACGCGCCGGGCGGTGGACTGATAATGCTGGGTTGTCGAGGCTTATCCGCCGACTCCTTGGATCAACCCGGTTGGGTCAGCACCGTCAAACTTCGTGTAATTCCTGTCGCAGGATCGTGCGCAACGTGTCCGCGGTCAGCGGCGCTTCGGCGAAAAGCGCGTCTCGAAGCGCTTGATTGATCGCCGTTTGATAGCCCGTGCCTTTCGCTTCAGCTTTCTTTCGAAACGCTTCGATCACGTCATCGTCAAGCATGATGGTGATTCGTTTCTTGCCCGGTGATTTGACAACGGGGCCACGTTTAGCGCCACTAAAATCGTAGTCTTTACGCATGATATTGCCTTGCCTCGCTAGGGCTTGCCTTACGAGCGGAAATAAGACGCGTCCGCTCTGCGCGTTGGGTATGAACGATAACGAGAACCCGGCCAAGCGCATCCATTCCCAGAGTGACGAAACGTGGCTCACCCGCCGCATCTGGATCTTCGATCGTCAACGCCGACAAGTCCCGGAGCGCTTGTTCGGCATGAGCAAAGCTCACGCGATGCTTTTTAAAATTTGCAGCCGCCTTGTTCGGGTCAAACTCAACGTCCATTTATCGAGTATGCATCATATGCATATAGCCAGCCAAGTAATCCTGTCGACGGTCCGCTCTCAATAGAATCCCAATGAAAAACCCGACCGCGTAGCACGCGCCGGGTTCTGGTTCACAGCGGGTCATGGATGGCTAAAACAAAATATTCACGTCATTCGCCGTCGACAGCACGATGCCGTAGGTCAGGTACATCAAGTAAAAGCCGGTCACGGTATGTGCCAGGCCGAGCAGTTTTTCGGTGGCCGGCACGGCGATACCGAAACTGGCAAAGAACTCGAAGAAATAGACCGCGGCCAGGCCGACGAACAGAACGGCTGCCGGTGCATCGCCGCCGGTCGCGAACGAAATCACGCCGAGCACCGAAACTAAAAAGAAGGCGATCGACATGAACCCGTTTGGCCGGGCATCGCCTTCAACGAACTTGATGATCCCCATGGCCAGCCAGTGGATACCGAATACCGAAAACGCCACGGCCGCGGTATAGAGTTGGGCTTCCTTGAAGGATTCGAACCAGGTCAGGCCGACGAAAAGATACAGGCCGACCAGCGCCTGACACAGCCCCGGCATGAAGAATCCCCAGACCCCGTTGGATCGCGCCAGAGCTCGGCCGCCGTCTTTCGGCCAGCCGAACAGCTCCTGTGGCCCCAGAATGATGTACCCCGTGCCCAGACCGAAAAAGCCGAGCGCAACCGGGGCAAATTCTGACGCCGCAAACGTGATGGATGCCATGTAAAAGCTCCCTTAAGCGAGTTGAATGATTCATGGTACACATATTTGTGCACAATAGACCATGATCGTTGCCATCGCGTTCGCCGCGTCTCGCGCCCGGCTGGCATGGCCGCGGCGCGGCTTGCTCGTCAAGAAAATTGAGGGGTATGCCCGCTTGGTTGCGTTTCGACAGGCCGCCGAGCCTCGTATGATGACGGCTCGTTTTCGCCGACCGGAACTGTGATGAATCTCTTGCTGCTCAACGGCCCGAATCTGAACCTGCTCGGCACGCGGGAGCCGCATCTCTACGGTCACGACACGCTGGCCGATATCGAAACTGCGGCACAGGCCCATGCGCACCAGTTCGGTGCAACGCTTGCAACACTACAGACCAATCACGAAGGCGAGATGATCGATCGCATACACGCCTCACGCGGCGTGATGGATGCCATCATCATCAATCCGGCGGCGTGGTCCCATACCTCGATCGCCCTGCTCGACGCGTTGAACGCCTTCGAAGGCCGCGTGGTCGAGGTGCATCTGTCCAACATTCACAAGCGCGAGTCATTTCGACACCACTCATATATCTCGGCGCGCGCCGATGCGGTGCTGGCCGGGTTGGGCGCTTACGGCTATCGCGCGGCGATCGACTGGCTGGTGGGCTGATCCGTCAACTGGCGCGACTCTTGCTGGATGTTCGCAATCATTCTGATCGAACGCCTCTATGCAACGCTCACTGTGTGCTTTCACTTTCGCCGGCCTGGCACTGACCAGCCTCTCGGCCCCGGCCGTGGATGGTGTGCCTGCCGATAACTTCGAGATTCTGCAGCCGATCACCCAGACGCCCGGCGCCCTGTCCGGCGAGACCGCGGCCGGGCGTTATTACGTGCCGGCCACGGTGAACACGAGCCGCTGGGGCCATCTGCCCAACCGCCAGGCCGAGCCGGTGTTGACTGTGCCTTCCGGGGCCACTGTGGTCATCGATACGATCTCGCACGAAGGTATTCTCGAAGACCAGGGGCGTGACCCGGTGGCGTGGTTCGGTGAACACGGCGTGGCACGCGAGCAGGTCTTGAGCGATGCCATCGCACTCACCGATTCCGATATCAAGCACGATTTCAAGCACGACGGCCCGCACGTGGTGACCGGCCCCGTGGCCGTGGCCGACGCCGAGCCGGGGGACGTGCTCAAGGTCGAGGTCCTGGATCTGGCTCCGCGCGTGCCTTATGGCGTGGTCTCCAATCGTCACGGCAAGGGCGCGCTGCCCGGCGAATATCCCATAACCCCGGCACAAGACGGCGCCTCGGCCGAGCATCCCGAGCGCTACGGCAATGTCTCGATCTATACCCCGATCAAGGAAACCGACGACGGCTGGGTGGGCCTGATGTCTGGCCCGAACGATGCACCGGTCGAGTTCCCGCTCAACCCGTTCATGGGCCTGATGGGCGTGGCGCCGAACACGGATGAATCCCCCAGCTCGGTGCCGCCGCTGGCCGTGGGCGGTAACGCTGATATCAACGAGCTGGGTGAGGCCGCGACGATCTATTACCCGGTCAAGGTGCCAGGTGCCTTGTTCTATACCGGCGACGGGCACTTTGCCCAGGGCGACGGCGAAGTTGCCCTCACCGCACTGGAAGGCTCCATGCGAGCGACGTTTCGTCTGACGCTGCTGGAGGCCGGCTCGCCGGAAATCCCCGGCGGCCAGATCAATCGCATGCTCGGCGAGACCGATACGCACTGGGTGACCGTGGGGCTCGACCCGAGCCTGGACGAGGCAATGAAAGACGCCACGCGCGAATCCATTCGTTTTCTGCACGACTACTACGGCATCGATCAGGCCACGGCGTTGGCGTATCTCTCGGTGGCCACCGATTTCGAGGTTTCACAGGTCGTGGATGCCACCAAGGGCGTGCACGGGCTGATCCGCAAGGACGATTTCGCGGCCGTGACCGCCGAGGACTGATCGGCTCGTCGATCCCGGCTTGATCCGTGTGAACGGACCGGGATTGGCGCTTTGATGCCGACGGCCTATAGTGGCGGCCGATTTTCGTCGCGGCGGTCGTTGTCATGAGCCTTGCCACGCTGTCGGTGTTCTTGCCGACCTTCTTTCTCGTCTCGCTCACGCCGGGCCTGTGCATGACGCTGGCCCTGAGCCTGGGCATGACCGTGGGCGTCAAACGCGCCGCCTGGATGATGATCGGCGAGCTGATTGGCGTGGGCACGGTGGCCGTGCTGTCCGTGATCGGCGTGGCCGGTGTGCTATTGCAGGTACCCGCGCTTTTCACGGTCTTCAAATGGGTCGGCGGGGCCTATCTCGTCTGGCTCGGCATCGAGATGTGGCGCTCGCGTGGCAGCCTGGCCATCCCCGAGATTGCCCAGGACGCCGACCAGCACGCCCCGGCCCCGCCCCGCGGGCGGCTGGCGCTTCAGGGCCTGGTCACGGCGATCGCCAACCCGAAAGGCTGGGCGTTCTTCATCGCCCTGTTGCCGCCGTTTCTGGATTTCGACGCCCCGCTGGCGCCCCAGCTTGCCCTGCTGCTGGCGATGATCCTGTCGATGGAAACAGCGTGTCTGCTGCTCTATGCCACCGGCGGCTCGGCCGCGCGCCGGCTGCTCGAACAACAGGCCAATGTCCGTCTGCTCAATCGTATCGCCGGCACGCTGATCATGGCCGTGGGGCTGTGGCTGGCGCTGGGCTGACGGCCTGTCTCACCCGGTCCAGCCCGGTACACAACGCCTCGGTGGCATCCGCCATGCGCACCGTCGGCCGGCTGATTTCATCGCGCGCCAGGCGGATGAACCGATCATGGCGCACGGCTGACAGGGTGTCGTAGCGGCGCCAGAACACATCGTCGGCGGTGTCCTCATCGCCGCTGCGGGTCGTCACGATAGCCGCCGGGTCGCGGGCGATCAGCGATTCCACCCCCACCCGCGGTGCCGCCACATCGGCGTCCTCGAAAACATTGCGCCCGCCGCACAGCCGAATGGCCGCCCCGATCATGCTGGCGCCGCCGATGGTGATCAGCGGCTCGGTGGCCACGGCGTAGAACACCGAGACCGGCGCACGCGCGCTGTATTGGTCTTTGAGGGCCTGCATACGCGCGATAAAACGGGCCGCGGCGTCTTCACCTGTCTTCGCCTGCCCGCCGAGGCGGCCCAGATCACGCAGCGTGGCGGCGATATCATCAAACGCGGTCGGATCATCGACATACACCGGGATTCCCAGCGCGCGCAGGCGGGCGACCAGATCGCCCTCGCTGGCCGGCGCCCAGGCCACGACCAGATCGGGCCGGCGCGCCAGGATGGCTTCAAGGCTGACGGAGCGATACCCGCCAACCCGCGGTATTGAGGTGGCCGCAGGCGGATAATCGCTATATCGCACCGCGCCCACCACGGCGCCGCCGAGACCCGCCGTGAACAGGTTTTCCACAAGATGAGGGGTCAACGCCACGACCCGCTCGGCCGGCTGATCAAGCGTGACCCGGTGGCCGGTAGCATCTACCGCCGAAACCGCCGCAAATGCGGGCCCGGCAAGCATTGCCACCCCCACCAGCGCAGCGACGAGCGGCACAACGATGCCAACGGCCCGCGGCATTATCGCGACCCGGCATGGGACAAATCTGTGCATAACTTATCGCCCCTGTGGATAAACGCCGGCGCGCTGTACCCCGGCGAGCAGCCGGGCCCGGGCCGCGTGGGGTGCCAGCCCGACACGCAGCCAACGATTATCATCGCCCAGCCGGGTCAGAATACCCTGGCGGGCGAGTGCAGCATGCCAGCGCGGGGCAGGCGTCTCGTTCTGGAACAAGGCCGTGACGAACAGCCCGCCGGAGACGATCCGTGCGCCCTGCGCCGCGGCCAGCACATCACGCAGCCACGCCTGGCCGTCATGAATACGCGCGCGTTGGTCGATCTGCCAGGCCGTATCCGCCAGGGCCCGGCGCCCGATCCAACGCGCTGGATGCGCGACGCCCCAGGGCTGCACCGCCTCGTCCAGCGGGGCCAGGGCATCGGGCGGCCCACAAACAAAGCCCAGCCGAATACCGGCCAGGCCAAAGAACTTGCCCACCGAGCGCAGCACGATGGCCGAGGCCGGTAACGCCGGCGGCGCGTCGACACAATCCATGAACGCCGCATCCACGATCAGCCGGCCCGGGCCGAGCGTGGCCGCCAGTGCCCGTAGCTGATCGGTATCGGGCATGTCACCGAGCGGGTTGTTCGGTGCCAGCACCACGGCATGATCAAGCTGTGCGACCTGGTCGACCAACGCGGCCGGCGTGTCGTAATACACAAGCGTATGCCCGGCCCGCGCCCAGGCCCGGGCATGTTCGCGATACCCGACAGACGGCACGCCGACCCGCCCCGGGCGCCGCAAGGCCGGCAGGGTCTGAATCGCGAATTGGCTACCCGGCACCGCGACAAGCCGCTCGGGGGATACGCCGTAGTACGCGGCGGCCACCGGCATCAGCCCGTCATCGGCCTCCGGCAGGCGGGCCCAGACCTCGCCCGGCACGTCGCCCACCGGCCACGACCAAGGCGCGATACCGGTCGAGACATCCAGCCAGTCGGCCCGCGGGATCTGCCACGTTTCGGCCGCATCGAGCAGCCGGCCGCCGTGCAACGTGTTGCCTGCCTCGCTCATAGCAGGGCCCAGCCGGCGATGACGCTCGCCACGAGCGCCACACTCCGGTCAACCAGCCCCAGCGCGCGCTCGATATCCCCGGCCACGGGCGGGCGGCCCTGCCCGATCTCAGGCTTGGTCTGCCACTGGCCGTGATACGAGGCCGGCCCGCCCAACGTGATCCCCAGCGCCCCGGCCCCGGCACACATCACCGGCCCGGCGTTGGGGCTGGCACATTTGCCGGCCTGGCCCTGCCAGCAGCGCCAGGCGGCCCGACCGCCGAAGACCACGAAGGCTCCCGCGGTCAGCCGCGCGGCCGGCCAGTTCAGCGCATCATCCAGCCGTGCCGCAGCCCGGCCAAAAGCCTCAAAGCGCGGCGTGCGATAGCCCCACATCGCATCCAGCGTATTGGCCAGGCGATGCAACACCACACCCGCCGCCGCGCCGGGCGGCCCGGCCAGGCTGCCGATCGCGGCCCAGACCAGTGGTGCCACGATGGCATCACTGCTGTTTTCCAGAACGGATTCGATGGTCGCCCGGCGCATGGCCTGTGCGTCCATATTTTCGGTATCGCGCGACACCAGTCGGCCGGTGGCAGCGCGCGCCCGCACGATGTCATTGTCGGCCAGCGCCTGGGCCACCGGCCGGGCATGATCAGCCAGCGCACGGCGACCGATCGACACGGCCACCAGGCCCGCCACCACCAACCAGCCCAACAGGCTCGGCAGCCAAAGCGTCACCAACGTGATCGCCAGCACCGGCCCGCCGATGAGGCCCCCGGCCGCACGCGCGCCCGCGGCCACCGTGCCATCGTTGGCCCTGGCCTCCAGCCGGTCGGCCCAGCCGCCAAAGATGACCAGCGGATGCCCGCGCGATGGCTCGCCGAAGCGCGCATCGGCGACAAGTCCGGCCAGCACTGCGAATATCAGGCCCATAACGCCGGCCCGGCCCAGGCGATCGTCATCAGCAGCACCGCCTCCACCCACTCAATCAGCGCGCCGACGATATCGCCGGTATAGCCACCGATGCGTTGCTGCCAGAGCCGGCGCCAGAGCCAAGTGACGGCCAGCGTAAGTACCGCCAGAACCAGCGCGCCGATCAGCGAGGTGGTCAGCGCGATACCAACGTACGCCAAGGCCAGCGAGCCCCCAATTGCCGCCCGTGAGGCCCAGGCAGCCTGATCGGCCGCGATCCCGTCGCGCCGGACATAGGCCGTCGTCATCATCAACGCCGCCGCGGCGCCGCGGGCCGCCAGCGGCACGGCACACCACAGGGCAAGCGGCAGCGTGGCGGTCTTCAGAATGGCAGCCAGAGCCGCGAACTTCGCCAGCAGCATCAGCACCAACGCGATGATCGCCATCGGCCCGGCCGTGGGCTCGCGCATGACCGCCAGCGTGCGTGTCGTATCGCCATGGCCGGCGAAAGCACCGTCGACACAGTCAGCCAAGCCGTCGAGATGCAGCCCGCCGGTTAGCGCCGCCCATGCCACGAGCACGAGAATCGCCTGCACCATCGCCGGCGCGGCGCTCGTCAGCAGCATCACCAGCCAGAGCACCAGCCCGATCAACGCGCCGACCCACGGATACCAGGCCACCGAGCGGCCCTGATCGCGGGCCGTCATCTCCGGGCCGATCCAGCGGCCGACCGGCAGCGTGGTCAACAACACCATCGCCAGCCATAGCGGGCGCAGGCGCTGTGTCATACCGCGTTATCGAGGTTGTAGCCCATCAGCCGTGCCATCCGGTGCTCGCTCGGGCCATCCGGGGCATGCGTGACATCAATCCGCGCCCGGCAGCCATATGGCATACCGAAGCGATTGGTGGCGCCCAGCGGCAAATCCAGCACGTGGCTGATCAGATTCCGAATCACCCCGCCATGACAGACCAGCAACACATGCTGGCCGGTATAGGCACTGACCAGATTCTCCCAGGCCGCGCCCACGCGCGCCCGGATATCGGTCAACGCCTCGGCGTTGGGCGGCGCGTGATTGCCCGGATCGGTATACCAGGCCCGCGCGGCCTCGAAATGGTTATCCCAGATCTCTTGAATCGGCCGACCTTCCCAGTCGCCGAAATTCATCTCGCGAAAACGCGCATCAACCGTCACCGGCAAATCACGCTCATGCCCCAGCCAATCCGCAAACGACCGACACCGCGTCAACGGCGACGTCACGATCCGGTCCCAACCGGACAATGCCCCCGTCACCCGCTTCAACCGCGCCCAACCGTCATCAGACAACGCCACATCGGTCGAGCCCCGAAAGATCGAGCCCCCCTCGCATTCGGCGTGGCGCAGGATATCGACCTGCGTGGTGGGCATATTGAACTCGGCCATGCGCGCTTCCCTCGATGAACAGCCGCTGGCGGCTGTGTATCTGAATGACTAGGCGCGAAGGTTAACGCAGAAGCAATCACGAACGCCGGGGCCCCTCGGTCATTCCTGTCACTCGATTAAAAACCCGTTGTTTAGCCTGAGCCGCAAGTAACGACTGCCAGCCGCTTCATATATGCGGCTTCGGCGATGCCGTGCCCAAGCGTCGTCGTGGCACGTCATCAGCAAATGCCTCGGCACGGGTCCTGTTCCCTCGCGACACTACCGCCACGTCTGCGACCACACGCTCGAGCCAACTCGCTGCTAGACCGTCGCAGGGCTGACCGGCGCCTTGTCCGGCAAGTCGCCTCGAATTAAACTAAACCCACTTAGTTCAACTTGATCGCCGCATGAACACATTCAATATCCACGAAGCCAAGACACATCTCTCGCGCCTGATCGAAGACGCCGCCAACGGCGAGCCCTTCATCATTGCCAAGGCCGGCAAGCCGTTGGTGAAAGTCAGCGCAATAACCACAGCCGACGATAAGCAACCGTCACGCATCGGCTTCATGGCCGGCGAGTTCGACGTGCCCGACGACTTCGACACGCTGGGCGCAGACGCGATCGACGACGCCTTCTACGGCCAATCGTGATCGTCCTGCTAGATACACACCTGCTGCTATGGGCAGCCGCCGGTTCAAATAAGCTTCCCCCAAGAGCGGCCGATCTCATTCAGAACGAGACAAACCAGTTACTGTTCAGTGCGGCCAGCCTATGGGAAGTAGCGATCAAGGCCGGGCTCAATCGGCCCGACTTCAAGATATCCGCCGGAAGATTCCGTCGCGCCTTGTTCGAGAACGGTTACGACGAACTGCCAATCAGCGGGCGACACGCCGCCGCCATCGCCAATTTGCCGGATATTCACAAAGACCCGTTTGATCGAATTCTAATAGCACAAGCCCAGGTCGAAGACCTCACCCTCTGCACCAGCGATCGCATCGTGGCGCGCTATCCGGGCCATATCGAGCTCTTTTAGCGATACGAGTCTGGGTCAAGCTCATTGCAATCGGTAGACCGATACGACACGCAACTGGACCCTCTTAACTTGCAGCGACTCGGAAACGATTCTTAAGCGAGCTCCTGCTACAAGTTGAAGCTGTCCACAGAAGCAATGGCCGAGGCAGCTGAGCGGTCTCAAGTTGGCGAACCGCGCCGCGTCTCAACACATCGGGCACGCTGTCACCGGAACCCGGACGATCATGGCGCTTGGCGTTCCGCCGGCCGTCAGGAGCCGCTAGAGCCGTGCGGCGGTCGCACATCTTTCGAGAGCGTTCTGTCTGCTAAACATCGCAACGTCGTTAAAAATCGACCGAGCCAATCTCGGCGCGGCAACTCGATCTTTCTGGTCAACATCTGCGCCGATTCTGTAATCAGCTCTATGTCGAATCGTTCGAAGGCTATCCAGACGCGCCGCGATCCTATTCAAGGTCACAATCTGATCCTGCGGCGTGGCGGATTTATGTGATCGCAAGGCTTCGCCGACAGCCTCATGCGAGCCGCAATCCGTCGGCAGTGGGCGCGATAGCTCAACGCGAAATTGTTCGCAGATGTGGAAACAAGCGTAATAGAAACGCCCAATTGCACAGCGTAGCTTCACCTCGTCATCGCTCGTCATCAATTCAGAGCCAAGCCGGTACAAATCGGCGGCGACCACGCTCATGCCGCCACTACTTCTATCGGCGCTGAACGCTGATCGCAAAACTCAATGACGAGAGTGCCCGCTAGACGTTGCGATAGATCTGTATGAGCAAGCCGATCGATTAGCTCTTCATCAAGATCGACCAACGACTCAGCGTCCGTCTTGACGCTGATCGATACGCGAAGCCAAGTAGCGCTCTCATCGCGGAGCATTTCGAATTGCGAGATACGAGGCGCATATCCGTGGTCGCGTCCGAGCTGAGTTGCTAACGCGATCGCATCGCCGATCGCTTCAGGTTCTGCTCTCGGATGATCATCGAGTGCCAATTGAATGATATCGCGCTGGTCGAGAACGGACTCAGACATATCGCGATCGGGAAACATGCGTTCCCACTGATCAATCAAAGCAGACGCCGCCGCGATCTGGCCGGACATGAGCGAGTATCGAATTAATCGCTCCAACAAATGCGAACTTTTCTCGGACATATCCCAAACGTGCCGCGCTTGGCTTAAGGCGCGATCAAGAAAACCGAAATGCATCAACGCCGTGATCAGGTTTAAACGCGCGGCCGGCTCGTAAGGAAGGCGCGCAACCGCGTCCTCGATCGTGCGGATTGCCGAGATATCATCGTCAGCACACATGAAAATCCCGCGAGCCATCAGCCCCTCAGGATCACCGGGGACGCTACCAAGAAGCTTATCGATCGTATTTAAGGCGCGCTGACGTTGAATGTCGTTTGCGCGACCAACTTCTGCGGACCAATAATAGTTGATCGCAGTTTCTAGAAGCTGTCCGCCCTTGGACGCTGGCTTCGAAGACATAACAATCTCCTGCCGTTGGGCAGTGAGTATGCGTTGGTTTGCTCTGTCTGTGCAAACCAATATCTTGTAGGCTTAAACGGCACGCGCGACGCGGTGAATCTGGAGACCGCGCCTGCCCTATGCGGGTACGAGCGCTTTGTGGGGACTTCCAGTCCCACCGCGTGCATCCATCGAGCAGCCCGCACTGACTCATGGTCGCTACGGGCTTTTTCGTATTGGCGTGGCTTGTGGCGGTGGAAGCTCTGCAAACAGATCTTGCGCCGATCTTAACCCTCGGGAACAGACCGCGGTTTCTATCCCCTCAGCTAACCGGGCTATCAGCCGACCTTACCCTTCAAGCGAGTCCGGCCTCGGCAAACGTGACCATTTCGGCATGTAGTGTGCTAAAGCGTTCTGGATAACAGGCACAGCCATCATGGCCCCGCTCCCCTTGCGCATCTTGTGCAAAGCAACAGCCTAATTCGCGTCGGGTCTTGGATCGCGAATGTCGGCGATAGCATCGTGCTCCGAAAGCGCCCCAAGCACAGCATCCGGACGACGATCCAGTACGTTGAGTAAAACACGGGCCGGGCCGTGCGGTTGACGGTCGCCTCGCTCCCAGTGTCGTAGCGTGCCAAGACTGATGCCGAATGAGGCGGCGAACTGACGCTGGGTCATGCCGGTCTTGGCGCGCACGGCCTTTACGTCTGCGGCGGCCATTTCATGGACGACTACTTGGCTTGGTTCGCTGGCTTGATGCGCGATCGCTTGCTCGAGGCCGGCCTTGATGCTTTCAAACGCGTCACTCATGTTCAAACTCCTGCTGCCTTGGTGAGCAGTGCGACAAGCTGGGCAAGTGTATTGCGTTCAGCTTGAGAGATATTGGCTTTCTCGTTTTTTCCGAAAACCGTAGCAGGTAAAGCGGTATGCGCTCATCGTGGACGTAGTAGATGACACGAACGCCGCCACTTTTTCCGGCGCCATCGCGCGCCCATCGCAATTTTCGTATACCACCCGTGCCTCGCATGATATCGCCCGCCTGAGGGTGTTCAGCTAGATACGCGATCAGTGCTCGGTAGTCGGCATCGCCGACGAGCTTGCGAATTTTCCGCGCGAACTCCGGCGTTTCGGCCACGGTCTGCATATGACCAGGGTAATCCAAAGGATTACTTTTTGCCACCCGGGAATAAGTTAAGGCTCTCGACACTCTCGCGTGACCGAACGTATTGATCCGCCCTGACCACTTTCGAATCAAGCAAACCCGGCCTCGGCGAACGTGGCCATTTCGGCATGTAGTGCTAAAGCGTTCTGGATAACAGGCACGGCCATCATGGCGCCGCTGCCCTCGCCCAGGCGCATGTCTAGATCGAGCAGGGGGTGGGCGTTCAGGTCGGCGAGCACTTGGGCGTGCCCAGCCTCGGCGGAGCGGTGGCCGTAGACGAGCCAGTCGGCGACACCTGGGTTGATACGTACGGCGGCCAGGGCGGCGACGCTTGCGATGAAGCCGTCGACTACGACGGGCACGCTGCGTTGGGCGGCGGCAATATAGGCGCCGGTGAGTGCGGCAATCTCCAGGCCGCCGAGGCAGCGCAGAATTGTTTGTGTGCCGTTGGCCTGGTCTTGGCCGGCCCAGGCGGGGGCGTGACGGGTGAGGCCGCGCTCGACGGCGGTTTGTTTGGCGGAGAGGCCGGTATCATTTACGCCGGTGCCGCGGCCGACGACGGTGGCGGCCTCGCGGCCCGCGAGTGCGGCATAGACGGCCGCGGCACTGGTGGTGTTGGCGATGCCCATCTCACCGCCGACGAACAGGGATAGGTTCGGCGCGACATGGTGTGCCCCAGCGGCCAGGGCTTTGGCCAGCGTGGCTTGTGACATGGCCGGTGCCTCGGTGAAGTCTGCCGTGCCCGCGGCCAGATCGTGATTGATGACGCCGGGCACGTGCGCGGTGGCGCTGACGGTGCCGAGATTGACGACGGTCATGTTGGCACCGGCGCGCCGGGCCAGTACGGCGACGGCGGCCCCGCCGGCGGCGAAGTTGGCGACCATTTGAGCGGTGACGCTTTGCGGAAACGCCGATACGCCCTGGGCGGCCACGCCGTGGTCGGCGGCGAAGACGGCCAGGCCGATGCGATCGATCGCGGGCACGCTGCGGCCCTGCCAGCCAGCGAAGTCGACGGCGACCTGCTCCAGCCGGCCGAGTGAACCCGGCGGTTTGGTGAGTTGGGCCTGGCGGGCCTCGGCGGCCGCGCGGGCGTTGGTATCCACTTGGGCGACCGGCACATGCAGCCAGGCCAGGTCGGGCGTTTGGGTGAACTGTGTCATCGCTGGCTCGGTTTCAGGTTCAGGGGCAGGCCGGCCACGACGAGATCGACCCGCGCGCAGCGCGTGGCCAGGGCTTGATGCAGGCGGCCGGCCTCGTCGGCGAAGCTTCGCGACAGTTCGCCCAGCGGCACGATGCCGGAGCCGACCTCGTTGGAGACCATGAGCACGCGGGCCTGGCAGGCCGGGAGCGCCGCCAGCAGCGCGTCGCGCTCGCTGGCCCAGCAGTCGGCGGCCAGGGCGTTGGACAGCCACAGGGTGAGGCAGTCGACCAGGATCACCGTGCCCGGCTTGTTTTCCGCTTCTAATACCTGCGCCAGGCCGAGTGGGGCCTCCACCGTGTGCCAGCGCGCATCGCGATCGGCGCGGTGACGAGCGATACGCGCGGCCATGGCCGCGTCGTGGGCCTGACCGGTAGCGATATAGACATGCCGGCGCGCGTTGTCATCGGCCAGCCCGCAGCGTTCGGCGTAGCCGCTCTTGCCGCTGCGGGTGCCGCCCAGAATCAGATGATGATCAGCCATGCAGCACCACCGGGCGGCCGGTATCGGGGTGGGTAATGACGCGCGTGCGTGCGGCGAATACATCAGCCATCACGGCCTCGGTGACGACCTCGGCCGGCGTGCCGCTGGCGACTACCTGCCCGGCGCGCAGGGCGATGAGCCGATCGGCGTAGGCGGCGGCCAGGCTGACGTCGTGCATGACGAAGACCACGGCCACGCCGTCGGCGGCCAGCCGGGCCAGCGTGGCCATCACTTGGCTCTGGTGGCCAATATCCAGCGCGGCCACCGGCTCGTCCAGCAAGAGCAGGCGCGTGCCGGCGTCTTCGGCCCGCCAGATCTGGGCCAGCACGCGGGCAAGCTGTACCCGTTGACGCTCGCCGCCCGACAGGCGTGTATAGGCCCGGGCCAAGAGATGCGTGATATCCATCGCGGCCGCAGCCTCGGCGATGATGGCCGTATCGACCGCGCGGCCGGTGGCGTGCGGGCTGCGGGCCAGGGCCACGACCTGGCGCGCGGTGAAAGGAAAAGCCAACGATTGTTGCTGGGCCAGACAGGCCACCCGGCGCGCGCGCTCGATACGGCCCAGATCGGCCAGCCGCCGGTCGGCGAACCGCACGTCGCCGCGGGCGGCAACGTCGCCGGTGATCGCGCCCAGCAGCGTGGACTTGCCCGCGCCGTTGGCCCCGATTACGCCCAGGCGCTGGCCGGCGGCCACGGCCAGATCCACGCCGTGCAGGCGATCCGGCACGTAAAGATCCCGTACGGCCAGGCTCATAGCGCGTAGTCGCGCGAGCCGCGCAGTAGCAGTATGAAAAACGGTGCGCCGACGAGTGCCGTGAGCAGGCCCACGGGCAGCTCGGCCGGGGCGACCAGCAGCCGGGCGGCAACGTCTGCGCCCAACAACAACACTGCCCCGGCCAGAGCCGCGCCGGGCAACACAAGCCGATGATCCGGGCCGATGACCAGCCGCACGATATGCGGCACCACCAGCCCCACAAAGACGATGGCCCCGGCCAGCGCCACCGAGACCCCCACGCCGAGGGCGACCAGCCCGATCAGCGCGGTCTTGATCGTATCCACGGCAAACCCGAGATGCCGGGCCTCGGACTCACCCAGCAACAGCGCGTTCAGCGCCGGGGCAAGCAGGATCAGCCCGGCGACTACCGGCACGGCCACACCGGCCAGCAGACCCGCGCGGGCCCAGGTCGCCCCGTCGAGCCCGCCCATCTGCCACAGGCTGATCCGGCGCAGCATTTCGTTGCTGGCTGAAAACTCGAGCAATGAGGTGGCCGAGCCGGCGAGCGCGCCGATGGCGATACCGGCCAATAGCATGGTCGTGACCGAGGTGCGCGCGCCCCGCGTGGCCAGGGCATAGACCAGCAACACGGCGAGCACCGCGCCGATGAAGGCGCCGATGGAGACGATCGTGAGCCCCAGCGCGCCGGCCAATGCGCCGCCGAACACGATGGCCAGACTGGCCCCCAGTGAGGCCCCGGCCGTCACACCGATCAACGATGGATCAGCCAGCGGGTTACGAAACAGGCCCTGCATGGCCGCGCCACTGATCGCCAGTATCGCGCCGACCAGCGCGGCGAGCACCGCGCGCGGCAGGCGAATGGCCGTAATGATCAGGGCATTCTGATCAGCGGCGGCGGCCCCCGGACATAGCGCGGCCCATACCTCGCCCGGGGCGATGGGCACCGGGCCCAGCGCCAGTTCGGCGATGAAGACCGCGCACAAGGCGATCGCGAGCACGCCGAACAACGCCGCGGGCTTCACGGCAACGCCTCGATATCCATCGCGGCCTCGATGGCATCGGCCAGACGGTCCAGGCTGGCCTCGCGCCGGGTGTTCTGATCCACCGCGCCGCCATCGGCGTGCCCCGCCCAGGCCAGAATCGCGTCACAGCCGGTCGCGGTATCGAACAGACCGTGTAGATAGGTGCCGGCGAGCTGGCCGTCGGCGGAGAGCGCGCCGTCCGGGCCGTCTTCCAGTTCCACGAACGGCCGACCGCAATCCGCGCCCGTGGTGACGCCGCAATGGATACGATAGCCGGTTACCGCCGCACCACTGGCCAAGCGCCCGGCCCTGTTCTGCAAGCGCTTGTTGGCATCCAGGCGCGTGGCCAGATCGAACAGGCCGAAGCCGGCCGTGGTGCCGGGCACGTCCTCGATGCCGTCGGGGTCGGCGATTTCCCGGCCCAGCATCTGATAACCACCACAGATGCCCAGCACCTTGCCGCCGTAGCGCAGATGGCGCTTGAGCCGCGCCTCCCAACCGGCGGCCTTGAGCCAGTCGCAGTCCGCGCGGGTATTCTTGGAGCCGGCCAGCACGATCAGATCCGCTGGGCCGGGCGTCTGGCCGGGGCCGATGAATTGCAGATCCACGCCGGGATGCGCGCGCAGCGCATCGAAATCGGTGTGGTTGCTGATTCGCGGGGTGACCGGGACCTGAACGACGAGCGCGTCCGCCCCGGCCTGCTGGCCGGTCTCCAACGCGTCCTCGGCGTCCAGATGCAGCCCGGTTAAATACGGCAGCACACCCAGTACTGGCTTGCCGGTGCGCGCCTCCAGCCAGTCCAGTCCCGGCTGCAACAACGCGATATCGCCCCGAAACCGATTGATCACAAAACCGGCCACGCGGGCGGCCTCGCTGTCGGCCAGCAGTTCGAGCGTGCCAACCAGATGCGCGAACACCCCACCCTTGTCGATATCGGCGACCAGAATCACCGGGCAATCCACCGCCTCGGCAAAGCCCATATTAGCGATATCGCCCTCGCGCAGGTTGATCTCTGCCGGGCTGCCCGCCCCCTCGACCAGCACCCGGGCATATTGCGCGGACAGGCGGCCGTGCGAGGCCAGTACGGCCGTCATCGCTTCGCGCTTGTAGTGGTGATAATCGGCCGCATTCATCGCTGCAATCGCATGGCCGTGGACGATGACTTGAGCGCCGATATCGCTGGAGGGTTTCAACAGCACCGGGTTGAGATCGGTCGTGGCTGGCACCCCAGCCGCCTGGGCCTGCAAATACTGCGAGCGCCCGATCTCCCCGCCGTCCACGGTCACCGCGCTGTTAAGCGCCATGTTCTGAGGCTTGAAGGGTGCGACCGCCACGCCCCGGCGTGCCCACGCCCGACACAGCCCCGCCACCAGCGTCGACTTGCCGGCGTCCGATGTCGTGCCCTGGATCATGAGCGTTCTGCCTGGCATTGGGCTTCGTTCTCTTTTTAGTCCGCAAATGACGCTAATGAAAGCAAATGGAAAGAAGACAATCCGCAGATGTACGCCGATTAACGCAGATTAAAGACAAGATGAAAGCAAATTAAAAATCACTCGCGTGAGCGTTCTGGCTGGCATTCGGCTTCGTTCTCTTTTGTTTATCCGCAAATAGACGCTAATGAAAGCGAATGTATTGACGTGGTTTTACGCAGGCCTTGGTGGTTGGGTGGACTTTCTCGTTTCGGGCTTTGTTCCCTGATGAGTGTCCGCAAATGAACGCGAATAAACGCGAATGAATACAGACAGGTTTATCCGCAGATAGACGCAGATGTAACGCAGATGACTTTCGTGGGGCCAGAAACCGCCATGTCATCGCTGCTCGCATGATTAACCGCATGTCCGGGCAAGCGATTTTCCATTGCTTTCATCCCGTCTTAATCGGCGTTAATCGGCGTATATCTGCGGATTGTCTTTCTTTTCATTCGCGCTTATTCGCGTCCATTTGCGGACCGTTAAAAAAAAACCAGCCCGCAAACCAGAACGAAGCTAGGGGGCCTAGTAATCCACCCCGGCACGCGCTTTGATGCCGGCTTTGAAGGCGTGTTTGACGTTGTCGACTTCGGAGACGGTATCGGCCGCTTCGCGCAGGGCGGAGCCGCCGCCGCGGCCGGTGACGATGACGGATTGTTCGTAGGGCCGGTTGGCGATAGCGGACAGCACGCGGTCGTCGTCGAGGTATTTATAGCCGAGCATGTAGGTCAGCTCGTCGATGACGACAAGGTCATAGGACGGGTCGGCCAGCATCGGCTCGACCTGGGCCCAGGTGCGCTCGGCGGCTTCGATATCGCCCGAGCGATCCTGGGTGTTCCACGTGAATCCCGTGCCCATCTGGTAAAAAGTGACCTGCGGGCAGTGGTCGCGGATATAGATCTCTTCGCCGGAGAGCTGCACGCCCTTGATGAACTGCACCACGCCGACTTTCTGGCCGTGGCCGAGTGCGCGCATGACCATGCCGAAGGCCGAGGAGGATTTGCCCTTGCCCTTGCCGGTGATGAACACGAACACGCCGCGCTCGGTGTCGGCCGCGGCGATGGCCGAGTCGACCTTTTCTTTCTGTTTCTGCATGGCTGCCTTGTGGCGCGCATCGCTTTTGGTTTGATCGGTCATGAAGTCCTCGAAAATCAGAGTTCGCCCGGCGCATAGCGCAGGGTCAGCGTGGCCGTGCGGCCGGGCTGGTTATAGAAGGCCACGGTCTTGTAGTCGCGATCCAGCAGGTTGTCGATCTTGGCCTGGACTTGCCAGTCATCGGCCAGATCCATCGAGCCGCGCAGGCCGAACAGGGCATAGCCGCCAAGCTCGTTGGTGTTGGCCAGATCGTTATAGCGGCGGCCCATCACGCGCGCCGTGGCCCCGGCGGCAAAACGGGTGAACAGATCCCGGTCCACGGCCAGCGAGGCCGCGTACTGCGGCCGGCGCGCCAGATCATTGCCGGCGTTGGCATCCTGGGATTCGTTCTTGGCCTCGAGCCAGTGAGCGGCGGAATGGACCCGCCAGCGCCCGAGATAGGCCGTGGTCTCGCCCTCGATGCCCCTAATCCGCACGCTGTCGACGTTCTGCGGCGTGAAGTTGGCATCCAGCACGATCTCATCGTCGATACGGGTTTCATAGACGTGCACCGACCAGCGCCCCCAGTCACGCGCGGCCTTCAGGCCCAGCTCGGCGGTACGCGATTCTTCCGGGTCGAGATCGGGGTTGGAGGCCGGCGGAAAGCCCGGTGTGTCGGGATAGTAGAGATCGTTGAAGGTAGGCGCGTTGAAGGCGTTGCCGTATGAGGCCGTGACGGTATGTGCCGCATCGATATCGTAGCCATAAGTGGCCGAGCCGGTGACGTTGGACCCGTAGGCCTGGTTCTCGTCGCCGCGGGCGGCCAGCTGGAGAGCGTGGCGCCCGTAGCGGCCCTGGTACTGGCCGAACACGCCGGTGTTGGCGCGCTTGTTCTCCTTGAAATCGACCGAGCTTGTGACCTCGTCCTGGCGATGATCCACGCCGATGATGGCAGTCTGATTGTCGGCCAGCCGGAAATCATTCTGGAAGCTGACCGTATCGCGCTCGGTATCGAAACGGCTGGCGAACACGTCGCCCAGATGATTGGTCGATAGATCCCGGCTGCGTGCCAGTGCCAGCGAGGCCGTCCAGAAATCGGTGAGCGGCGCGTCCAGATCCAGGCCGTAGACTTCCTGGATAGAATCCGACTGGTCGGTGGTGGTGCCGTCGTACTCGTTGTCGCCGTCGGCGCGTAGATAATGCCCGGACAATTGCCAGCCGTTATCGAAGCGATAACCGGCCCGCGCCGAGCCGGCGTAGCGGTTATAGCCGTCGTCATCCGGCTGGTCGGCAAAACACCCGGCCCCGCCGCCCGGCGCGCCAAACGGCCGGCCGGTGCAGGCATCAAAGCCGTCGCTGGTCAGCCCGGAGAGGCTGACGTTGTAATGGCTGCGCTGGGTTGCGCCCTGCACGCCGAGATTGCCTTCGTAGGTCTTGTAGGTGCCGGCCGAAACCGAGCCATAGGGCCGTGCGCCGGCGCCCGCGCCCTGGCCGTCGCGGGTGAAGATCTGGATCACCCCGCCCACGGCATCGGCCCCGTAGAGCGACGAGCGCGGGCCACGCACGATCTCGATGCGCTCGATCTGGGAGACCGGGAAATCAGCCAGTGCGGCCAGCCCGGTCGAGGCCGCGCCGTAGCGCACGCCGTCGACCAGCACCAGTACCTGATTGCTGTCGGTGCCGCGCAGGTTGATCGAGGTCTGTTTGCCCAGGCCGCCGTTGTTGGTCTGGGTGATGCTGGGGATATCGACCAACAGATCGGCCAAGGAATTGGCCTGGCGGCGCACGATATCGGCCCGGGTGATCACCGAGGTGGCGGCCAGGGTCTCGCGGGTGCGCTGCGGGCTGCGGGTGGCGGTGACCACCACATCGTTTAAATCTTCGGCGGGTGCTGCGACCGGGGGCGCCGCCCAGGCGCTGCTGGCCCCGAGTGCTGCGGCCAGGCCGGCGGTGAGTCGTATTGTCATGTCGTGTTGTCTGGCTGGCGGGCACGCCCATCCGCGGCCCGTGATCCGACCCGTTGCCGGGCACCTTGTCGCGGCCGGTATCCGGACTGGCAGACCGAGCGCCGGGCTTGAGGCCCGGACTCGGCTATCGGCCTTCCCAATGCGGCTTGGCATCAGTGGCGAATCGATAGTCAGGCTCACCGTGGGGCGAGGCTGTCTGCTTACCGTTGCGGAGGCAGTGTCGGCCTTGTCGAGTTCTCGACGCACCGACTTCCCGTTTAACCGCCCGTACAACGAGCGGCACCTGCGACGAGCGCATCGTAGGCGCGTGCCGGGTGTGGCGCAACGCTCGAGAAATGCCGTGCACGGCTGGAACACGCGGCCACGGGCATCGGCGTGATTTTCGCCTATCCGGATAAGCGGATATAATCCGACGCTGTGATTTGTGATTGCGCAACGAGTCGTCGTATGGAAAAGACACTTGAGATGATCGAAGACGTGCTGGCCGACAAGATTCTGGTCATCGACGGCGCCATGGGCACGATGATCCAGAACCACGGCCCCTCGGAAGCCGAATACCGCGGTGCGCGCTTTGCCGATTGGGAATCGGACCTGCAGGGCAACAACGATCTGCTCACGCTGACCGCACCGGATCTGATCCGCGGCATCCACCGCGAATACGCCGAGGCCGGCGCCCAGATCATCACGACCAATACGTTCTCCTCGACCACGATCGCCCAGGCCGACTACCACATGGAGGAGCTGGCCGACGAGTTGAACCTCGAAGCGGCCAAGCTCGCGCGCGAGGTCGCCGAGGAGTTCGAGACCGACGAGAACCCGATGTTCGTGGCGGGCGTGATCGGGCCGACCAACCGCACGGCCTCGATCTCGCCGGACGTGAACGACCCGGGCAAGCGCAACACGAGTTTCGACGAGCTGGCCGAGGCTTATGGTGCTGCCGCACGGGCCCTGCTCGAAGGCGGCGTCGATATCATCCTGATGGAAACCATCTTCGACACCTTGAACGCCAAGGCCGCGATCTATGCCGTACGCCGGCTCATGCGCGAGCGCGGGGTGACGATTCCGTTGATGATCTCGGGCACGATCACCGATGCCTCGGGCCGCACGCTGTCGGGCCAGACCACCGAAGCCTTCTATAACTCGGTGGCCCATGCCCGCCCGCTGACCATGGGCCTGAACTGTGCGCTGGGCCCGGATGCGTTGCGCCAGTACGTGGCCGAGATGTCACGTATAACGCCCTGCTATGTGCATGCCTATCCCAACGCCGGCCTGCCCAACGAGTTCGGCGAGTACGATCTACAGCCCGACGAAATGGCCGAGCATATCGGCGAATGGGCCGACTCGGGCCTGCTCAACATGGCCGGCGGCTGCTGTGGCTCCACCCCAGCGCATATCGGCGCGATCGCCAAGGCCGTGGCCGGCAAGACGCCACGCCAGCGCCCGGACATCAAACGGGTCATGCGCCTGTCCGGGCTGGAGCCGTTCGCAGCGGCCGGGGCCGACGAGACCGACGAGGACGTCGCGTAAAACAAGACAATCCGCCGATAGACGCCGATGGCCGTAGATAAAGACAAAAAGACGGATCACGATCCACAGACGTATGCGGTGATCGGCGCGGCCATGGAGGTTCACCGGGTCTTGGGCAGTGGATTTTTGGAAGCGGTGTATCAGGAAGCCTTGGCGGCCGAGTTCGAGGTTCGAGACGTATCGTTTCAGCGCGAGGCGTCGTTATTCGTGGCCTACAAGGGCCGCCGCTTGAACTGCCCTTATCGTGCGGATTTTGTTTGTTTTGACGATATTATCGTCGAAACCAAGGCACTCGATCGACTGACGACGAACGAGCAGGCACAGGTACTGAATTATCTGAAGGCCACGGGTTACGAACGCGCACTGTTGATCAATTTCGGGCAGACGCGCTTGGAATATCGACGACTCGTACGCTCACGTCCATGACATTCTTCATCCGCTTTAATCTGCGGCCATCTGCGTTCATCTGCGGATAAATATCTTATGACCTCAGCAGCGAACTTCATCAACATCGGCGAACGGACCAACGTCACCGGGTCCAAGCGCTTCATGCGTCTGATCAAGGAAGAGCAGTACGACACGGCGCTCGATGTGGCCCGGGCACAGGTGGAAAACGGGGCCCAGGTGATCGATATCAACATGGACGAGGGGATGCTGGATTCGGAGGCCGCGATGCGGAAGTTCCTGAATCTCATCGCCGGCGAGCCGGATATCGCCCGTGTGCCGATCATGGTGGATTCCTCCAAATGGGAGGTCATCGAGGCCGGCCTGCAGTGCATCCAGGGCAAGGGGATGGTCAATTCCATCTCGCTCAAGGAAGGCGAAGACGCGTTTCTGGACAAGGCCCAGGCGTGCCTGGACTACGGCGCGGCCGTGGTGGTCATGGCCTTTGACGAAGAGGGCCAGGCCGATAACGAGGACGAGCGGGTACGCATTGCCCAGCGGGCCTATGACCTGCTGCGCGAGAAACTCGATTTTCCGCCCGAAGACATCATCTTCGATCTGAATATCTTCGCCATCGCCACCGGCATCGAGGAACACAACAACTACGGCGTGGATTTCATCGAGGCCACGCGTCGCGTGCGCCAGGCCATGCCGCATGTCCACGTTTCGGGCGGGCTGTCGAACGTCTCGTTTTCCTTCCGTGGCAACGAGCGGGTACGCCAGGCCATGCACTCGGTGTTTCTCTATCACGCCATTCCGGCCGGCCTGGACATGGCCATCGTCAACGCCGGTCAGCTGGAGGTCTACGACGATATTCCGGCCGAGCTGCGCGATGCCTGCGAGGACGTGGTCCTCAACCGTCGCGATGACGCCACCGAGCGCCTGCTCGAGCTGGCCGAGCAGTACAAGGGCGGCGGCAAGAAAGCCGAATCCAAGGAGGATCTGGCCTGGCGTGAATGGGAAGTCACCGACCGCCTGGAGCATGCCCTGGTCAAGGGCATCGACACCTATGCCGTCGACGACACCGAAGAAGCCCGCCAGAAGGCCGACAAGCCACTGGAGGTGATCGAAGGCCCGCTCATGGACGGCATGAACGTCGTGGGTGATCTGTTCGGGGCCGGCAAGATGTTCCTGCCGCAGGTGGTGAAATCCGCCCGCGTGATGAAGAAAGCCGTGGGCCATCTCATCCCTTATATCGAGGAAGAGAAGAAGAAATCCGGCGACGCCTCCAAGAACAACGGCACCATCATCATGGCCACCGTGAAGGGCGACGTACACGATATCGGTAAGAACATCGTCTCGGTGGTCTTGCAGTGCAACAACTTCGAGGTCATCGATCTCGGCGTGATGCAGCCCATGAACGATATTCTCGACGCCGCCGAGAAACACAACGCGGACGTCATCGGCCTGTCCGGGCTGATCACGCCCAGCCTCGATGAGATGGTCAACGTGGCCGCGGAAATGCAGCGCCGCAAGATGACCACCCCGCTTTTGATCGGCGGGGCCACCACGTCGCGTGCCCATACCGCGGTCAAGATCGACCCGGCCTATGACGGGGCCGTGATGTGGGTCAAGGACGCCTCAAGATCGGTGCCCGTGGCCTCGAAGATGGTGAGCAAGGAAGCCCGCGAAAAGCTCGTCGAAGAGCTGCGCGAGGACTACGACAAGATGCGCGAGCGTCATGCCGCCAAGCGCCAGACCAAGTTCCTGACGTTAGAAGACGCCCGCGCCAATCGGGTGCAGCTGGACTGGGCCGACTACACCCCGCCGGCGCCCAAGCTGCCGGCCGAGACGGCCTATGCCAAGCGCCAGCCCTTGCCGCATGCCGACCAGGACGCCGGCGACGACGCGGTATCCGGGCTGTATGTGCTCGATGATTTCCCGATCAGTGAACTGATCGAGACCATCGACTGGACGCCGTTCTTCATGTCCTGGGAGATGAAGGGGCGTTATCCCGATATCCTGAACGATCCGCACAAGGGCAAGGAAGCCCGCAAGCTCTTTGATGATGCCCAGGCGATGCTTAAACAGATCGTCGATGAGCACTGGCTGACGGCGCGCGGCGTGGTGGGCATCTGCCCGGCGCGCACGGCCGACAACCTCGACGATATCGAGGTGCTCTCGGATGATCGCTCCGAGGTCGTGTCGGTGATCCATCAGCTGCGCCAGCAGGCCGAGCACCGCGAAGGCGTGCCCAACCGGTGCCTGTCCGATTTCGTGGCCCCGGCGGATTCGGGCCGCGACGACTGGATCGGCTGTTTCGCCGTGACCACGGGCCTGGGCGCGCCCGAGTTGGTGGAACAGTTCAAGCAGGCCAACGACGACTACAACGCCATCATGGTCGAGGCCCTGGCCGACCGGCTGGCCGAGTCGTTCGCCGAGTGGCTGCACAAGCACGTGCGCACCGAGATCTGGGGCCACGTGCCCGACGAGGGCTTGTCCAACGATGAGCTGATCGCCGAGAAATATCAGGGCATCCGCCCGGCCCCCGGTTATCCCGCCTGCCCGGAACACACCGGCAAGGACACGCTCTGGGACATGGCCAACGTCGAGGCCAATACCGGTATCCAGCTGACCGAATCGCGGGCCATGTGGCCGGGGGCCGCCGTGTCGGGCTGGTATTTCAGCCACCCGGAATCGCGTTATTTCGTGGTCGGCCGCGTGGCCAAGGACCAGGTGCGCGACTACGCCGAGCGCAAGGGCTGGGACGTGGAGACAGCCGAGAAATGGGTCGGCCCGAACCTGGGCTACGAGCCCGAGGCCTGACCCAGGCCGGCGCGCCGGCCTGCCTCCAGACACACGCCTTGTCACATATAATTCATATGGTGTGTGTCTGGACGGTTGTTTCATGAAAGCGTGTTTCTGGTGTCGTCGGCCGATGCGGTCAGCATGAGCATGCCGACCCAGACCGGCCTGTCCGCGGCACCGATTCGCTCGACGGCCGAGGCCGGCATTGTGATTGTGCTCACCGCGGCCCTGCTCGGCCTGGCCACGCTGGGGCTGGCGCTGGCCGGCGTCGCCGGGCCGGTCAGCGCGCTGGTCGCCCCGCTGGGCTTTGCCGTGCTGGCCGCCGGGGTGATGATCGCTCTACCGGCCCACCCCCATCCGCGTTTCGGCCTGGCCAACACGCTGACCACGATACGCGCCGGCCTGGCGGCATTGCTGGGTACGCTGATCGTGGAAGCCGATATCGTGGCCCAGTCGTCGGCACTGGCCTGGCTGGCCACCGGTGTCGCCGGGCTGGCCCTGGCACTGGACGCCCTGGACGGGCCGATCGCCCGCCGCGCCGGCCAGACCTCCCGCTTTGGCGCCCGCTTCGACATGGAGATCGATGCCCTGTTGATCGCGCTGCTGGCCGGGCTGTTGGTGGCCATCGACAAGCTCGGCACATGGGCATTGGCGCTGGGTGTGATGCGTTATGGCTTTGCGCTCGTGCGGCTGGCCTGGCCACGGCTGGCCGCCACGGATCTGGCCCCCAGCCAACGTCGACGTATCGTGTGTGGCGTGCAGGGCATCGTGCTCGTGGCCTGTCTGGCGCCGGTCGTGCCCCGCCCGTGGGCGGCCGGGCTGGCCGGCGCCGCACTCCTGGCGCTGACCGGTTCGTTCACCGCAGACCTGATCCGCCTGTGGCGTCAGGGGGCCAGCCGTGGCAAGTCTTACTCGGCGCAGCTCGGGCTCTGGCGGTCACTCGTGGTCTATTACGGCCAGCCGTGGCGCACCATTGCGCTGCGCCGGTTTCATGATCGCTTGATCCGCCCCGGCGACCGGGTCTTTGATATCGGTGCGCATGTGGGCCATCGCAGCCGGGCGATGGCACGCGCCGGCGCCCGGGTGATCGCGGTGGAGCCACAGCCGCTGTTCGCCGATTTCTTATCGCGTCGCGTGGTGGATGACCACATCACGCTGGAACGTGTGGCCGTGGGGGCGACATGCACGACGGTCACGCTACAGATATCGGCTCGTCACCCCACCGTGTCCACGGCCAGTCGTGCCTGGGTGAATACCGTGGGCCAGAGCCCGGGCTTTCGGCATGTGCGCTGGGCCTCGCAGGTCGATGTGGCACAGACCACGCTGGCCGCGCTGATCGCGCGCCACGGTGTCCCGGCGTTCTGCAAGATCGATGTCGAGGGCCTGGAGGCCGATATTCTGGCCGGCCTGGACCAGGCCCTGGCGCTTGTGGCCTTCGAATGCCTGCCCGCGGCCCGCGAGATCGGCCTGGCCTGTATCGACCGGCTCGAGGCGCTGGCCGATGATTACCGCTATAACTGGGTGATTGGCGAGCAGCATCGCTGGGCGCGCCGTGACTGGCTTGGCGCCACCGACATGCAGAGGGTGATTCGGGCGTTGCCGGCCGCGGGCTGCGGCATTGATATCTACGCCCGGCGCGATGCCCCATGAGGCGTGCGCGGTCGCAGCCACCACACCAGCGCCCCCGGCGCGGCGCCGACCAGGCTGATGAGCCCGTAGACCAGGCTGGCCGCCACGCCGTCGGCGGCACTGGCCCCGGCCAGCGGCCAGAGGGCGGCGGCGGCGGCCTCGCGCAGGCCCCAGCCGGCGATCGAGACCGGCAACAACATGGTCAAGAGCGTGATCGGGATCAGCGTGACGATGGCCAGGCCCGACAGCGGCGCGCCGATGGCCTGCGAGGCCAGGGCGAACGCTGCCAGATACGCCGCCACGATGACCCCGGAATAAGCCAGCTGAACCACCGCGACACGCCGGGTGAACCAGGCTTTTTGCATGGCCTGCCCGGCTCTATGCAGGCGCGCCGCGCCGGCCGGCACCCGCATCAGTACCGCCACCAGGCCAAACCCGGCGACGAACACCAGCGCCACGGCCGCCCAGCTGGCCCAGGCCGCCGGCACGACCGGCTGGCCGAGCAGGAACGAGACGCTCAGCCCCATGAAGGCGATCACGAACAACATGATCTGGCCGGCCAGGCGTTCCAGCACAATGGCCGCCACCCCGGTCTGCCAGGCCGTCGAGCCACGCGCGGCCACCCCGCGCCCGGCACGGATGATATCCCCGGCGACACCGCCCGGCAGAATCTGGTTGAGCAACGAGGCCAGATAGTATTCCCGCACGGCGTGGCTGCGCGAAAACCGCTCGCCCAGACAGGCCGCGGTGAACTGCCAGCGCAGCGCCGAGGCCACGATCTGGCACTGCACGAGCCCCAGGCCCACCAGTACCCACGGCCAGCGGATATCTGCCATCAGGCGCCCGAGATGGCCCGTATCAATCACCGCCCACAGCCCGCCGAGCAAGGCCAACGTGATGGCGATCCGGGTGAGCGGGTGGCGAAATATGGTGATGCCCATGGTCATGCGCTTTGTCATTGCAACCGCCCGAGGCCTACGCCATGAATCATCCGAGCGTTCGTTGTGTGCTGGCCGCGCTGATTCTCGGCGTGATCGCGATCCTGCCCGAGGCCGGCCGCGGCTGGACGCCGGTGATCGCGATCTCTGCGCCGGCGATCGTGGCGGGCCTGTCGGTGGTGCCGGGTCGTCTGTTTCAACTCGCCCGCCTTGTGGTGATGGTGGTGGTGGCGCTGTTCGCGCTGCTCAGGATCGCAGACTACGGGGCGGGGCGGGCCTACGGGCGGGCCTTTGATCCGCTGGTGGACATGGGGCTGTTGCCGGCCGCGTGGCAGCTGGCGCGGGGCACGCTGGGCCTGATGCCGGCCGCGCTCATCCTGCTCGGCCTGCTGGCCGGGCTCGTTGCACTGCTTGGCCTGTTGTTCTGGGCGCTGGGCGGGGCGCGTCACCTGGGCACCCGGCCGCGGCGGCTGTGGCTTGCGGCCACGCTCGTGCTGGCCGGCGCGCTGGGGCTGGCCCGAACGACCGGGCTTGGCCTGCCGATCGGCGCGCCGGCGCTTGAGCGTGTCGCCGCGCATATCAGCCAGGCGCGACAAACCCATGCACGGCTACAGGCCTTCGATGCCCAGCTGGCCCGCGATCCGTTGGCGGATCTTGGCCCCGAGACGCGGTTCTCGGCGTTGGCCGGCCAGGATGTGATGGTCTGGTTCGTCGAATCCTATGGCCGCGCCACGCTTTATGATGCGCGTTACGGGCCCACGGTTAAAAAACGCCTGGCCGCGGTGGGCGCAGCCCTGGCCGAAGGGCAGATGGCCGCGCGCTCGGGTTGGCTGGTCTCGCCCACGTATGGCGGCATGAGCTGGCTGGCCCACGGCGCCCTGCTCTCGGGGCTATGGACGGATAACCAGAAACGCTACGACGCGATGATTGATAGTGATCGCGCCTCGCTCAACCGGCTGTTCCGCCAGGCCGGCTGGACCACGATCGCGGCGGTGCCGGCCATCATGCAGGACTGGCCCGAGGCGGCTTATTTCGGCTTTGACACGATCTATGACGCCCACGGGCTGGGCTATCGCGGCCGGCGCTTCAACTGGGTGACCATGCCCGATCAGTTCACGCTGAACCGCGTGCGCCAGATCGTGGGCCGCCTGGAACAGCCGGCGATGGTCGAGGTGTCGTTGATCTCCAGCCATGCCCCCTGGACGCCGATTCCGCATCCGGTGGCCTGGGACGCCATCGACGACGGCCATATCTTTGATGCCCAGGCGCTGGCCGGTGACTCGCCCCAGGCGGTCTGGTCAGACAGAACCCGCGTACGCGCGCAGTATCTCAAGAGCATCGACTATGTCTGGGCCACCCTGGGCGACTACATGACGCGCTACGGCGATGACACGATCTTCGTGATCGTCGGCGATCATCAGCCGGCCCCGGTGATTACCGGCTCTCGTGATGATTATCGCGTGCCGATCACGATCGTCACCGACAGGCCGGCCCTGCTCGAGCGCCTTGATGCACGCTATTGGCAGCCCGGGCTGGTGCCGGCCGATGACCTGCCGGCCCGCGGGATGGATACGTTTCGTGAAACCTTCACCCGGGCGATGAGCGATTAATTGCCCGACGTATCCCCGGGCTCGGCCGGACGCGTTTGTGTTGATACCGTGCCGTCGGCGTTCTTGTCCACCGAGATGATCTCGCGCTGGGCCTTCACATCACGATGCCCGAAGGGCATGAAGAACAGGCCCGCACGCTCGCCGCCCACAACGACTGTTACCGCCAGTGCCATGACGGGCACCAGAAGCGCCAGCACCAGCTGGCGGCCACTATAGGTCTGTGCGCCGGTCGCCCAGCTGACCAGTTGATAGACCACATAGACCAACGAGCCCAGGGCGGCCGCAGCCGCCACGACCCAGAACAACAGGCCCGATACACCGGCAAACGCCAGCAGGCAGAACATGAACGTGGCCATCAGGCCGAATACGCCGGCGGCCTCACAGGCGAAATCGAATACGCGGGTCGGTCGTTGCATCGAGATCAGTCTTTGAGCTGTTTGAGCAGATCCGCCACAGAGTCATGGATGGCCGCCGGGCGAAACGGGTATTGCGCCAGATCATCCTTGCCCGAGATGCCGGAAAGCACCAACACGCTGTGCAGCCCGGCCTCGATACCGGCCACGATATCGGTGTCCATGCGATCGCCGATCATGCCGGTACGCTCGGAGTGGGCACCCAGCTTGTTCATGGCCGAACGAAACATCATGGGATTGGGCTTGCCCACGTAATACGGCTCGCGCTTGGTGGCCGCGGTGATCAAGGCTGCCACGGCCCCGGTGGCCGGCAGCGCACCTTCGGCCGAGGGGCCGGTGACATCGGGGTTGGTGGCGATGAAGCGCGCGCCGTCGTTGATCAGCCGAATGGCCCGAGTGATGGCCTCGAAGGAGTAGGTGCGGGTCTCGCCCAGCACGACGAAATCCGGGCGGGCATCGCTCATCACGAAGCCGGCCTCATGCATGGCCGTGGTCAGCCCGGTTTCGCCGATGACGAACGCCGAGCCCTCGGGCGACTGATCGGCCAGAAAAGCGGCGGTGGCCAGGGCCGATGTCCAGATCTGTTCCTCGGCCACCTCGAGCCCGCCGCGAGACAGCTTGGCCGCCAGATCGCGCGGGGTATACATCGAGTTGTTGGTCAACACCAGAAACGGCGTGTCGTTGTCGCGCCAATGGCCGATGAGATCCGCCGCGCCCGGCAATGCCTCGTCTTCATGGACCAGCACGCCGTCCATGTCGGTCAACCAGCACTCGATGGCGCGCGAGCGTTCGTTCTTGTTCGCCGATTCGTCGTCCTTGGATGATTGGGACGATTTCTTTTTCTGGCTCATGGCGCTCTTTGGACACGATGTACGATCGTTGATGATACGCGCTGTGACCCGCGGATAGAAAAACACCGACGCCGGCCGGGTTGCCGCCCACTCGTGCCGGGCGTGGGCAGGTTATAGACTGCTCCCATGCAACAAGAACGCGACAAACTCGTCATCGGCATCTCGTCTCGGGCGCTGTTCGATCTGGAAGACAGCCACCGGGTCTTCGAGACCCAGGGGCGCGAGGCGTATTGCCAGTACCAGATCGACCACGAGGAGGACGTGCTCGAGCCGGGCGTCGCCTTCGGGCTGGTCAAGAAGCTTTTGGCCCTCAATGACGAAACCCACGAGCGGGTCGAGGTGATTCTGCTGTCGCGCAACAGCGCCGACACCGGCCTGCGGGTGTTCAACTCGATCAGCCACCACGGGCTGCCGATCACCCGCGCGGCCTTCACCAGCGGGGATTCGCCCTGGCGCTATGTCGCGGCCTTTGGCACCGATCTTTTTCTTTCGGCCGATGCCGATGACGTGCGCGCGGCACTGGCCGCGGGCTGCGCGGCAGCGACCATCGTGCCCGGCCATTCCCTGCCGGCGGCCGAGGCCTGTTTGAAGATCGCCTTCGACGGCGATGCGGTGATCTTTTCCGACGAGGCCGAGCGTATCTTCAAACAGCACGGCCTGGCGGCCTTCGCGGCTGCCGAAACCAAGGACGCCAGCCGCCCGCTGCCCGGCGGGCCGTTCAAGGGGTTTCTCGAGGCGCTGACCCGGATTCAGGGGGAATACGACCCGGCCACCTGCCCGATCCGTACCGCGCTTGTCACCTCACGCAGCGCCCCGGCGCATGAGCGGGTCATCCGCACCCTGCGGGCCTGGCATATCCGGATCGACGAGGCGCTGTTTCTGGGCGGCATGACCAAGGCGCGGTTTCTGCGTGCCTTTGGCGCCGATATCTTTTTCGACGACCAGGCCACGCACGTCGGCTCGGCGGCCGAAATGGTCGCGGCCGGGCACGTGCCCCACGGCATCGCCAACGAGCCGGTCGATCAGGCGGATGTGTCTGACGTGTGAGCGTTTGGCCCCAGCCGGCGGCTGTCGTCGTTGGGATCAAGACGGCGGTTGGTGATGTAGTCACGAAAATCACGGTTGAGATCCGCGAGGATCGTGTCGTTCACGTGCACCATCATCAGCCGGCGCGTGTTCAGCAGCGTGGGGTAGTCGATCACGAGAATACACTGGGCGAACTGCCAGGCGCTGTCATCGACCAGGTCGCTCGTCAGGGCCCAGAGCCCGGCGGTCTGGGCCGGCAGTTCGACGAAATCGCGCTCGATGAGACCGGCTTTCTGATGCCGATTGGTCAATATATTGCGGCGCCGGGCGATCACGTCATTACGACGGCGCGGGTGAATCACGTCGCCCGTATCGCCGATATAGGTCATGCTGACGTGGGTATCGTCCTCGGTGATCAAGCGCACATCACGAATGGTCACGCGTACATCGGTACCGTTGGCACAGATGACGTGGACGCGGTCTTCTTCGGGGTCGGTACGCTCGGGGCGGATCAGACGCTTGAGCTTGTGTTCGAGCGTCATGTTGCGCAGCACGAAAAAGCCGTAGACCACGCCGGACCACAGCACGAACGACAAAACCGTCGAGACAATGGCCTGAAGCATTGAAAGAAGCGTTGAAATCACGATGCAAACGGACAATATCGAAATAGTTCAACGCATGATCGCCGATAACCTGATAAGACTGCCATGAATCTTCTAACCAGCGCCCTGGTGGTGCTTGCAACTATCGCGGTCATCGCCTGGCTGGTGATCCGCCCCGAGCGCCTCACACGCCAAGGCACGCTCGTGCCGCGCCAGCGTCGTATGGTGGTGCGACACCTGCCCTGGTGGGACAAGCTCGACGGGCGGCGGCGTCAGCGGCTGCTCGACCAGGTCGTGCGGCTGGAGCATGACGTGACGCTGGTGCCCGGCGATGGCTTCACGCCCAGCGAGAGTCAGCGTCTGGCCGTGCTGGCGCATATCGCGATCGCCAGCCTGGCGCCGGATATCGACCCGCACTGGTTGCCGGATGAGGTCATGCTGTACGCCGGTCCGGTCGAGGATCAGGATGCCGCGCTGCCCAGCGATATGATCGAGGATTTCGGCGAGCTGGCGATCGGCGAAACCTGGGCGGCCCAACGCCTGGCGGTGTCGTGGCACAATATCGAAGCCGCGGCCGGCGGCAGCGCGGACAACCCGCTGGTCCGGCGATTGGCGATATGGCGCATGCGACAGATCGTGGCCCATCATGATCGCCACGCCAGCTGGATTGCGGCCTACGAGGCTGCGTTCGACCGCTGGGTGCGCGATCCACGCCCGACCTCTCGCCGGCTGTTACGCCAGATCGATGACAGCGCCGACCTGCCCCATTTCGTCGGCGCTGCGGCAGAGGCGTTTTTTCAACGCGGCCCGGAACTGGCCCGTGCCCTGCCCGGCCTCTACGATCTGATGGCCACCGGTTTTGATTTCGATACCGCGCCTCGTGCTCCGGCCGGACATCGCAGCCCGCGGGCCAGCGCCTAGACGCGGCTGATCGTCATCGGCTGGCTGCCCGGCAGGGATTCCACGAAACGCCAGCCGGCGAGCCTGGACGGCGTATAGGCTCCGCCGGCAGGGGCTTGTTCAAGCAGGCGCTGGGCCAGAGCCAGGCTGGCATCCCGCGTCACCGTGTAGCCATTGGCCACCTTGATACGGGCCGTGCACGTGCCCCCGTTGGCATCGGTGGCCTCGCCCCAGACATGGGTCGGGCGTTTTTCGCGGGTCGATTGATCCGGGCCCTGCACCTGACCCGCTCGTTTTTTCAAAAAATTCTGTACCGGGCCAAACCCGAGCACCGGGCGAATCAGGTTCAACCGCTGAACCTGGGTGATCCGTTTGGGCGACATCGGCATGAAAACCGAGATATTCGGAATGCCGGTGGAGTGATAGGCCGTGGCCACGTCGCCCCAGGGAATCGTCATGGCGGCTTTTTCACCGTCGCCGAAATCGATTCGGCGCGTCTGGGCGGCCAGCTTCACGGTTTCGATTCGTCCGTCACGACGTATCTTGCCACCGCCGGCCAGGCCTTCGACGGTGGTCTTGGCCGTGCCCGGCGACAACCCCGAGCGGGTATCGAACCCGAGTGCGAGGTGTTGTGCCTCGGGCATTTCTTCCACCAGGCGCGCCGCGACACAATCGGTGGGCACCACATCGAAGCCCGCGCCCGAGCAGAGTACGACACCGGCAGCAACCGCTGCCTCATGCTGGGCGAACAAATGCTCGAAGACCTCGATCTCGCCGGTGATATCCAGATAATGCGTCTGGCTGGCCAGACACGCTGCGATCATGGGCGGTGCCGTGGCCGAAAACGGCCCGGCACAGTGGATCACGACGTCAATATCGGCCAGTTGCCCGCTGATCGCGTCCTTATCCAGATCAAACACCCGCGCCTCAACGCTCAATTCCTGGGCCAGCGCGCCGGTCTTCTGCTCGTTGCGCCCGGCCAGGACCGGCGCCATGCCACGGGCAACCGCTTCACGCGCGATCAGCTCGCCGGTGTAGCCGTAGGCGCCGTAGATCATCAGTCGATCATGCGTTGGGGCCTGACTCATGCTTTGTCCTTGCGTTCGACGAACGAGCGGGTGGCTTTACGAACAGCCTGAAAGAACATCTCGGGCTGTAGGCGCTTCAGGCGATACTGCCAGCGAGACTCGCGATGGGATATGACGAGAAACCGCTCCGCGGCGGCAGCCTCGAAAATATCGTCGGCGACCGTGTCCGCGGTCACGCTCGAGCGCGACATGAGTTTCTGTACCATGTCTTTCTGCTGCGGTTCCGCGCCGCGGAAATTATCCATGAGATTAGTGGCGAAGAAAGCCGGACAGGCAACTGTCACCCCGACACCGAAGCGATACTCCTCGCCGCGTACGGTCTCCGACAGCGACAGCACCCCCGCCTTGGCCACGTTGTAGCTGGCCATGCCCGGCGCACTCGCAATCGCGGCGAACGATGCGATATTGATCAAGTGCCCGCGGGACTCGCGTAGTAGCGGTATAGCGGCCCGTGTGCCGCGAATCACGCCCATCAGGTTGATATCCAGCAGCCACTGCCAGTCTTCAAGGCTGGTTTCGGCCGCCGTGCCCGCACTTGCGACACCGGCATTGTTCACGAAGACATCAATACCGCCCCACTCGGTCTGCAGACGCGACATGAGCTGGTCGAAGTCGGCTTCACGCCGCGTATCCAGTGTTTGAACGAGGGCCGTGCCGCCAGCCTGCTCGATCTCTTCGGCCACGCTTTGTGCCCGCGTGGTCTGTAGATCCGTGACGGCGACGTGCCAGCCTGCGCGTACATAACGCAGGGCAATCGCCCGGCCGAGGCCACTACCGGCGCCCGTGATTGCGATACGTTTAACGCTTTGATCGGGCGATTTATCTTGACTCATCATCTGAAATGGCGTGTTGTCAGATAATCAGCATACGACAATACCCACCCCGGGTCGCAAGCGCGACACACACAGCATAGGAGCTGGCCCATGAAACTCTACGAATTCGAACGTGCGCCCAACCCGCGGCGTGTTCGATTCTTCATCGCGGAAAAAGGCATCGATCTCGCCAGCATTGAGCGTATTCAGATCGATATCGGCGGCGGAGAAAATCGCGCGGCCGAATTTCGTCAGATGAATCCGATGGGCACGGTGCCAGTACTCGAACTCGACGACGGCACGGCGCTGTCGGAGACGATGGCGATCTGTCGCTATTTCGAGGGTAACCACCCGGAGCCCGCGCTTCTCGGGCAGTCGGTAATCGAACAAGCCACGATCGAGATGTGGAACCGGCGCATGGAGTTCAATTTGTTATTGCCAGTCGCCATGGCTTTTCGACATACGACAGGCCATTTTTCTGATCGAGAAAACGTCTTTCCTGACTACGGCAGCGACTGCGGCCAGAGCGCCCAGCGCATGTTCGATTTCCTCAATGACCACCTGGCCGACAACGACTACATTGCCGGTCGTCAATTCTCAGTGGCGGATATTACCGCTGTGGTGTCGATCGATTTTGCGCGTGTCATCAAGATGCGGCTGGATCCGGACAAACATGCCCGTTTGATCGATTGGCATGAACGAATCTCGGCTCGCCCGGCGGCCTCTGTTTGATTAGATATTCGCATGGCGTGTGGGAGACGCCCGGCGCATGACACAGGAATCGTCCTGTTGCCAAGAGCCCTGCATCTGCAGACGCCGTGCATAAAAAAACCCCAGCCGGATGGGCTGGGGTTTTTCGATTAGAGCCTGGCGGTGACCTACTCTCACATGGGGAGACCCCAC
>NZ_AYKG01000011.1 GCF_003788585.1 Salinisphaera japonica YTM-1
ATCGCGATGCCTTGTCTTGCCGCGGCTTGGCCACCGGTGCGCCGGCTTATCTTATGACGACACGCCCTAGGCCCGCCTGGCTCAGGCGATCTCGACCGGATGCGCCAGGATCGCGTTATAGAGCACGCCGTGGTCGTTCCAGGGCACCGACTCGGGCTGGCAGTTGCCTTGCTCGTCGGTGGCGCGCACACGGATCTCGTGGGCGCCGACGGTGGCCTGCCAGGCCAATGACCAGCACACCCAGGCCGCCGGCTGGTTGATATCGCCAAGGTCTGCGGCCTGCCAGGGGCCGTCGTCGATGGATACCTCCACGTGGGCCACCCGGCCTTCACCGGAAAACGCCCGCCCGTGCAGGCGCGTGGCGCCGGCCGGCATACGTCCCGGCCAGTCCAGATCGATGAAACTCATCACCGGCATGACGGTTACGGGAACACCGTCTGCCGGGGCCTGGGCCGGATAATCCGGGCCGGCCAGGGTGTAGTCCTGGGTGTTCCAATGGGTATAAAGCCGCCGACGTGCGACCTTGATCCGCCCCAGCCATTTCACGCTGGCGGCCCCCAGCCAACCGCTGACCACCAGACGCGCCGGCGCGCCGTGGTCGGCCGGCAAGGGCTCACCGTTCATGGACAAGGCGATGAGCGTGTCGTCGGCCAGGGCTTTTTCGATCGGCAGGGGGCGTGAAAACCGATCGGCGTCCAGGCCTTCGGGCAACACGTCGACGGCGTCCTCGCGCACGCCGGCCCGTGCCAGCACATCGGCCAGACGCACGCCGGTCCATTCGGCCACGCCGATGGCCCCGCGCTGCCACTGAGCGTTACCGGCCTGGCGGCCATAGTCGCGCTCGAAGAACGTGCGTGCATTACCGGCACATTCGATCGCTCGGATGCGCGTGATGCGCGGCAAGGCGGCCAGATCCGCCAGGCCGAGCGACACCTCTCGTGCCAGCCCGTCGCCTTCCAGGCGCAGGCGCCAGGTGCCGGCGTCGATGATCGGTGTAGGGCTGTGATTGCGCACGTAGAAGGCATGAATCGGCGTGAGATAACCGGTGAGTTGGCTCAGCCGTGTTTCGGCATTCGCGCGCTCGCCGTTGGGCACGGATAGAAACGAGGCGTCGGGCGTCGATTTGTCGAGATCCGGCGTGTCGGGCATGGCTTTGATCGGTGTGGCGTGCAGCAAAATCTTACGGCAGGGCCACGCGCGTTGCTTGGAAACAGTTACGATTGAACGTTCTGAAACCACGGGGGCACGTATGACCGAGCAAGTGCCAGACGACGAGACCGCGATTTCCGGGTTCATCGAACGTATGGGCCTGTCGGCCCAGGGCGACGGCCTGCCGCGAATCGCCGGGCGAATACTGGGTTATTTCATCGTGCACGGCGGGCCGACGAGTCTGTCGACGCTGGCAGCGTCACTGTCGGTCTCGCGCGCCTCGATCAGTACCAATGCCCGCATGCTGCGTGATCTGGGCGTGCTGGATGCCACGTCGGTACCCGGCGATCGCCAGGATTATTATCAGTTGGCGCCGCGCCACTACGTACGCGTGCTGGAAGGCTATGTACAGCGCATGGGCGCGCTCGGCGAGTCGCTGGCCACGGCCGAGCGTGAAATCGGCGACGATCATGTCGCCGCCCACGAGCGCCTGGCCGATATGCGGGCCTTCGTGACCACCGCGCGGGCCCAGACCCGCGAGCTGATCCGCACGCTGGATGATGATTGAGCCGGTCGTGACATCCGTGGCTGATATGCTCGCCCCACGGCCCGGCCACGAATCCTTTTATGTTGTGTACTGATCGATCACACGCGGGCCCCTGCGGCTGATTCGGCGATGGATGCGTTCTGGTTCTCGGCCACGGTCTGGAAATACATCTCGATTCCGGTGTTCAGCGCGCTGGTGGGTTATGTGACCAACGTGGTCGCGCTCAAGATGATGTTCTACCCGCTGGAATTCCGCGGGGTCTGCCGGCCTTATCTGGGCTGGCAGGGCATCGTGCCGCGCAAGGCCTCGAAGATGACCGGCGTGGCCGTGGATACGCTGACCGATTCGCTCATCGACGAGGACGAGATCTTCGGCCGGATCGATGCCGATGCCCTGGCTGCGGTGCTTGAAGGCCCCATGCGCCGCGAAACCGGGCTGATCGCCGAGCAGATCATGCAGGAGCAGCACCCGGCGCTCTGGGCCCGGCTGCCCACGGCCGTGCGCGATGAGATCAAGCGCCGACTGCGTGCGCGGGCGCAGCATATCGTGGCTGCGGTCAATGCCGACATGCGGGCCAATCTGTCGTATTTGTTCGATCTCGACGGCATGATCGTCAAGGCGCTCGTGCGCGATAAATCGCTGCTCAACGACATCTTTCTGCAGACCGGGCACCGTGAGTTCAAATTCATCGCGCGCTCGGGGCTGGTGCTGGGCGGGTTATTCGGCCTGATACAGATGCTGATCTGGCTGGCTTTCGACGGCTGGTGGCTGCTGCCCGTCTTCGGCCTGATCGTGGGCTTTGCCACCAACTGGCTGGCGCTGAAGATGATCTTTGCCCCGCGCCGGCCGGTGCGTATCGGCCCGTGGCGCGTGCAGGGGCTGTTCTTCCGGCGTCAGAACGAGGTGGCCGAAGACTATGGCCGACTCGTGGCCGAGCGGGTGCTCACGCCGCGCGCGCTGGTCGATGAGATCCTTTACGGGCCTTATGCCGACAAACTGAATGCGATCGTGCGGCATGAGGTCGCCACCGCGGTGGATGAAGCCCTGTCGCGGATGCGCCCCTTGATTGGCTGGGCGCTGGGTGAGGCTGATTATGCCGCGCTCAAGACCCGGGCCGGAGAAGAGACCGTGGCCCGCATGCCACGCGTTCTGGCCGATGCCGAGCCGTATTTCCAGCGCGCGCTGCGTATCCGTGAAACGCTGACCGAACGCCTGAGCGCACTGAACCCACGGGCCTTCGAGGCCATGCTGCGCCCGGCCTTCGAGGAAGACGAATGGATCCTCGTGGCCGTGGGTGCAGCGTTGGGCCTGGCGGTGGGCTGGTTCCAGCTTGTCGTGGTGTTCTCCGATGTCTTCGTGGCGCGTTTCGGCGCGTTGTTTTAACGCCTGGGGTCGTTCATGAGCCAAGACAAACCGTTTTCGCCTGCCGCCGCCGGCAAGCCCCTGGGCTGGTTGCGCCGGACCTGGCGCGATGCCGAGCACTGGCCGCTGGCCGGCCAGGCCTGGCACGCCGCCCATGCAGCCGAAGACCGCGCGTTGGCCGAGCTCAAGGCGCGTCTTGATGCGCTGGATCAACCCGCGGCACGGCCGGCCGAGGCTGAAGACGCCGCCGGCGTGGATGAACAGCCGCCGCCGGAATGGCTGTTGGCCGATCTGTTGCAGCGCGAGCGCAGCGTGGATCCCGATCGCGCCCGGCGCGATCTGTATCGCCAGGTGCTGCGACAGCTCGTGCCTGACGAGGTCGCGATCCTGCGCGTGATCGCCCAGCGCGGCGTTGCCACGTTGTGTCATATCGGGGCCAGTCGTCTGCCGGCCGGGCCGGTCTCGTCGCTGCGCCTGGAAAACGCCAGCGCCGTGGGCCAGGAGGCCGGCGTGTTGTTGCGTGAATGCACCCCGCAATACATGCATCACCTGCTCACGCTCGGCCTGCTGCGCGTGGGCGATGCCGATACGCGCCTGGAGGCCGACTACGAGCTGTTGCTGGCGGATCCCGGCGTGCGTGAGGTCATGGACGACGTGCGCGAGCGTTGGCGCTGGTATCCACGCGTCCTGCGGCATTCGGTCACGTTGTCTCATCTGGGCGAGGCGCTCTGGCGCGACTGTTATCCGGCGGCCCGTGCCATCGACAAGAAAAGAGCGCGTTACTGATCGCTGAGCCGTAGCGAATAGGACTGGACGAAAATCGTCGCCGCAGCGACACTATCCGACCGATAGAAAAGAATTATTTTCCGCCGGCGGCACGCACGCACACCGGTGACAGGGAGGAGCGTTATGAGCGAGACGGAACGACAGACCGTCAGTGCCTGGGATATGCTGAAACCCACGTGGGACAAGTTCGAGCGCTTGCCGGCCTTGTTGAAGGGGGTGGCGGTGATGTTGCGCTCGCGTTTCAACCCGCATTTGTCGATCGCCGCGCTCATCGAGCAGCACGCTGCCAAGAAAAGCGACCATCCGGCACTGACCTTCGACGACAAGACCTGGTCATACAGCGCGTTCAACGGCCAGGCCAATCGCTATGCCCATGCCTTTGCTGCGGCCGGCATCAAGCGCGGCGAGACGGTGGCCCTGCTCATCGACAATCGACCGGAAACCCTGATTCTGGTGGCTGCACTCGCCAAGCTTGGCGCGGCCGCGGCCATGTGCAACACCAAGCAGCGCGGCGACGTGTTGGCGCACAGCGTGACCACCGTCGAGCCCAAGGCCATCGTGGTGGGCGATGAGCTGGCCGAGGCCTACGACGAGATCGCCGATCACGAAGATATCGGGCGGCTGGCGCATATCTGGCGCATGGGCAACCCGCATGATGATCTGGATCTGGCGGATACCGGCCGCACCGATCTGATCGCGGCCGCCAAGAGCCAGTCAGACGCAAACCCCAAGACCACCGGCCAGGTCGAATCCACCGATACCTGTTTCTATATCTTCACCTCGGGCACCACCGGCATGCCCAAGGCCTCGCGCATGAGCCATCGACGCTGGTTGCGCGGCGGGGCCGGGCTGGGCCTGCTGGGCCTGCGGCTCGGCGCGGATGATCGGTTCTATTGCGCGCTGCCGCTGTATCACAACAACGCGCTGACCGTGTCCTGGGCGTCGGTGCTGTGCTCGGGGGCCACGTTCTGCCTGGCGCGCAAGTTCTCGGTCTCGAACTTCTGGGACGATATCCGGGCCCACGACGCCACGGTGTTTTCTTATATCGGCGAGCTGTGTCGCTATCTGCTGTCGGCCGAGCCGGGCCCGGGCGACAAGAAACATCGTGTGCGTGCGGTCGTGGGCAACGGCCTGCGCCCGGATATCTGGGACGAGTTCAAGGCACGCTTCCAGATCGGGCGGATCTGTGAGTTCTACGGCGCCAGTGAAGGCAACCTGATCTTCGTCAACGGCTTCAACATGGAGCGCACGGCCGGCTTCTGCCCGTTGCCGTTCGCGGTCGTGGCCTATGACACCGACACCGAAAAACCGGCCACGGACAGCCAGGGCAGGATGCAGGAAGTCGAGAAAGGTGAGATCGGTCTGTTGTTGAACAAGGTCACCGATTTCGCGCCGTTCGAAGGCTATACCGACGAGGCTGCGGGCGAGGCCAAGCTCTATCGCGGCGTGTTCAAGAAAGATGACTGCTATTTCGATACCGGTGATCTGGTGCGCCGCCAGGGCATGCGTCATATCGCGTTCGCCGACCGGCTGGGCGATACCTTTCGCTGGAAGGGTGAAAACGTGGCGACCACGCAGGTCGAAAACGCCGTCAACGCCTTCGACGAGGTCGAGGAATCCGTGGTCTACGGCGTGGAAGTGCCCGGGGCAGACGGTCGGGCCGGCATGGCCGCCATCACGCCGGTCGGAGACGCCGAGCACTTCGACTGGGCCGGCCTGGCCCAGCACTTGAAGCGCGAACTACCGATATATGCGGTACCGGTATTCGCACGCATCAAGCCCGAACAGGAGATGACCGGCACGATGAAATATCGCAAGGTTGATCTGAAAAAAGACGGCTATGCGCCGGACTCCGGCGATACCGTCTATCTGCTATCCGGCGACGACCCGGGCTACCAGCCCATTGACGAGGCCACGCGTGACAAGCTCGATGCTGGCTCGTTATCGCTTTAGAGCCACGGGCTTTAGAGGCTACGGGCTGCGGATTGCGCAGCCCGTAGCAGATTCAAGCAGAATCGATATCCTCGCCCGGCAGACGCGGGTCGGATTCGGTGGCCTCGTAGTGTTGGGCGCCGAAGATCATGGCCCGGAACATGATCTTGGCCTCGCGCGCCATCTCCGCAGCCGATAGCCCGGTCTCTTCGGTCAGCCATTCGGCGACCAGTTCATTGAACATGCCCACCAGGGCCACCGCCGGCAGCCGATAGTTGCGCGCCGGCAGATCGCCGGCCTCGGCCATCAGTTCGGCATAGCGCCGGATGATTTCAGCCAGCGCATGCGTGGTTTCGCGCCGTTTCTTTTCCATCGCCTCGGACACGCCCACTGCCTCGATACAAACGATGCGCCCGCGTCGCGGGTCGTCCAGCAGGAACATGACGCTGGCCTCGATGGTGTCGGCCACGCGCTGGGTGAGCGACTCCCGCCCGTGGGTCAGCGCGTTGCGGATGATGTCTTCCATATCCGTGACGAGCGAGGCGTAAACGGCATGCAGGATCGATTCGCGCCCCCCGAACTGCTCGTAGAAATGCCGCGTGGATACCTTGGCCTGGCTGCATACCGCCTCGATCGGCGTCGAGGCATAACCGCGCTCGCCGAACAGGGCGGTGCCGGCCGCGATCAGCCGCTGATGGCGCTGACGCCGCAGCTCTTCGGCTGACAGGCCGCGATAGCCGCGGCGCCGGCTGCCGACACGTGCTTTGGAGGAGGAATCGGTCACTAGAGAGCTCTCGCTTGACGACGGTCTGTAGGTTGGTATTATCTGAAAACCCATCTTTTTGAAAAGGGGCATTTCGTATTTCTTTTCAAAAAAGATACGAACCCTGATCGGTGCGAGACGAGGTCGTCATGATTGGATTGATTGCTGCGGTGGTTCTCATCGCTCTTTACTGGACGCTGCTATATCGCGGCGTATCGCTTTCTGTGTTTACGGCCGTGACGGCCGTGGCCATTGCTGCGCTTTGGGCCGTGGGTATTCTGGGCCCGGTCGGCGTGACGATCGTGGCCGTGCTGTTCGCGATCCCGGCGATCGCGTTCAACGTGGTGCCGCTGCGCCGCAACCTGTTGACCAAGCGCCTGTATACGGTCTTTCGCAAGATCCTTCCGGAGATGGGCCAGACCGAAAAAGACGCCATCGAAGCCGGCGAAGTCTGGTGGGAAGGCGAGATGTTCCGCGGCCGGCCCAACTGGAACCAGCTGCTGGACTTCAAGCTCACCGAGCTGACGGCGAAGGAGCAAGCGTTTCTGGATAACGAAACCGAAACGCTGTGCTCGATGATCGATGACTGGGAGGTCAACTTCGAGCGCAAGGACCTGCCCGAAGAGGTCTGGAACTATATCCGCGGCAATAATTTCCTTGCGATGCTCATCCCCGAGAACATGGGCGGCCTGGGTTTTTCGGCCTACGGCCAGTCCTGTGTTGTGGCCAAGATCGCCACGCGCTCGTTGACCGCGGCCGTGACGGTCATGGTGCCCAACTCGCTCGGCCCGGGTGAGCTGCTCACCCATTACGGCACCAAGGAACAGCAGGATCGCTGGTTGCCGGGTCTTGCCAGTGGCAAGGAATTGCCGTGTTTCGCGCTGACCGGCGTTGAAGTCGGTTCCGATGCGGCCCAGATGCCTGATCGCGGCATCGTCTGCAAGCGCCAGATCGACGGCGAAGAAGTGCTGGGCCTGTCGCTGACGTTCAACAAGCGCTACATCACGCTGGCCCCGGTTGCCACGGTCATGGGCCTCGCCTTCAAGCTCAAGGACCCGGACGGCCTGCTGGGGGATCCCAACACGGTGGACTACGGCATCACCTGTGCGCTGCTGCCCACGGACACGCCGGGCGTGAACATCGGACGGCGTCATTTCCCGGGGGCGGTCTTCATGAACGGCCCGATCCACGGTGAAGACGTCTTCGTGCCGATCGATTCGATCATCGGCGGCAAGGAAAAAGCCGGTAAGGGCTGGCGCATGCTGGTCGAATGCCTGTCGGCCGGGCGTGGTATTTCGCTGCCGGCGCTGTCCACGGCTACCGGCAAGGGCATGTACGGCATCACCTCGGCCTATTCACGCATCCGTCGTCAGTTCGGCACGGAGATCGGCAATTTCGAAGGCGTGCGCGAAGGCCTGGGCGTGATCGGCGGCTATGCCTATATTCTGGAGAACGTGCGTAACCTGACGGCCTCGGCGGTGGATCACTGCACGCCGTCGGTGGTCACTGCGATGATCAAGTATCACTCCACCGAGATGATGCGCACGGTCATCAATCACGCCATGGATATCCATAGTGGGCGCGGCATCATCATGGGCCCGCGCAACTATCTGGCCGCGGCTTATCAGGCGCTGCCGGTTGCCATCACCGTCGAGGGCGCCAACGTCATGACGCGGTCGTTGATGATCTTCGGCCAGGGGGCCATTCGTTGTCATCCGTATGTGCTTTCAGAGATGGAAGCCGCGCATAGCGATAACTTCGATAAAGGCCTGAAGGATTTCGACAAGCTGTTGTTCTCGCATATCGGCTATACCGTGAACCGCATGGTGCGCTCGTTCACGCTGGGCATTACCGGCTCGCGCCTGGCCAAGGCGCCGGTTGATAACGAGATGTCGGATTATTACAAGCACATGGAGCGTTTCTCGGCCGCGCTGGCCTTCTCGGCTGACTTGTCGATGGGCAGCCTGGGCGGCGCGCTGAAGCTCAAGGAATCCACCTCGGCACGCCTGGGTGATGTGCTGTCGCACCTGTATATGGCCTCGGCCACGTTGAAGGCCTTTGAGGTCAACGGGCCGACCGAGGAAGACAAGGTGCACGCCCAGTGGGCAATGGAATATCACCTGCACGAGATTGAGAACGCCTTCTTTGAGTTCGCGCGTAACTATCCGATCAAGGGTCTGCGCGGCGTGCTCAAGGCCGTGGCGTTGCCGACCGGGCGCAAGTTCGCCGGGCCGTCGGATGAAATCAACGCCAAGCTCTGTGACCAGATGCAGGCCATGAGCCTGGACTCGGCCTTCGGCAAGCGCATGAGCTACGACATCTATATCGGCCAGGGTGAGAACGACCCGACCGGCCGTCTGATGGGTGCCTTCAACAAGCTGCAGGAAGTGGATGCTTTCTACGGCGACTTCCTGCGCGGCGTGAAGAAGGGCGAGATCGCCGGCGAAGTGCTCGAGGATCAGTTGGCCGATGCCGTGGCCAACAACAAGCTGGACGAAACCCAGGCTCAGAAAATCCGCGAATACGACCGCCTGCGCTACGACGTGCTGTTGACCGACGACTTCTCCAAGGAGTATCTGGTTAACCCGAACTCCGAGGAAGGCCGCAAGGCCGAGCACGCCGAACAGGCGGAGCTGCGAAAGGTATCCTAAATGGTCGATTGGGCATGGCCCGGTACCCGTCGGATCGAGATCCGTGATCCCGATCTGACGGGGGTGACCGATATCAACAAGGCGGCCGAAATCGATGCCCGGCGTGTGGGCTTGTCCCCGCGCCGGGTCGATCGTATCTGGCAGGCCGTGGAAGATGTCTACCGCAGCCGCGTGCATCCGGGGCTGTCGTTCTGTCTGCGCCGCGACGGCGAGATCGTGCTCGACCGAGCGATCGGCCACGCGCGTGGCGTGGCGCCCGATTGCCCGCCAGGGCCCCAGAGCGTGGCCATGGCAGCGGATACGCCGGTGTGTATGTTCTCGGCTTCCAAGGCCGTTATCGCGGTGCTGACCCACAAGCTGGCCGAAACCGGAGCGATCGACTTGGACGCGCCGGTGTCACGTTATATTCCCGAGTTCAGCGGTGAAGGAAAAACGCACACCACACTGGCCCAGGTGTTGACGCATCGCGGCGGCTTCCCGTGTTTCCCGCGTGGAGACGGCAACGCCGAAGTGTTGCGCGACTGGGACGCGTGTATTGCGCGTATCTGTCGGGCCCCGGCCAATGCCGGCGGCGAAAGGCTGGCGTATCACGCCATGACCGGCGGTTATATCCTTGGCGAGGTGATCCGGCGGGTGACCGACAAGCCGCTGACCGCTTATTTGGACAAGACGCTGCGCAAGCCCCTGGGCATGCGTTACTTCACTTATGGCCTGGACGGGCGCTCGCGCTCTCGCGTGGCGGCCAATCATGTGGCCGGCATGCCCGTGCGCTGGCCGATGTCCAAATGGGCCGAGGCGGCACTGGCGCGCTCGTTCGAGGATGTCGTGGCGTTGTCCAATGAATCGCTGTTCATGGATACCGTCATCCCCTCGGGCAATCTGTATGCCACGGCTGAAGAAATCTCGCGGTTCTATCAGATGATGCTCGACGACGGTCGCTACGGCGATCAGCAAGTGCTGGCGCCCGAAACGGTCGCGCGTCTGCGACGCCCGGCCGGGCGCCTGGCCATCGATCATATGCTCAAACTGCCCATGCGCTATAGCCAGGGCCTCATGTTGGGAATGAATCCGGTTGGGGTGTATGGGCCAATGAGTGGGGCGGCTTTCGGCCATGTTGGCTTCATGAACATCTTCGGCTGGGCCGATCCGGATCGCCGTCTGAGTGTGAGCTTGTTGACCACCGGCAAGGCGTTGCTCGGCGGGCATTTGATTCCGCTCGTGAAGATGCTCGGGCAGGTCAATCATGAATGCGGCGGCTGGCGGCGTGGGTTATGACAGACACGCACGATAAATCGGTTGAACGCCGGGCCACGGGCTGGGCCACGGCCGGCCTGTGGTTGCGCGGTGGGCTTGATCTGGCCGGCGATATCTATCGCGGCACGGTGGATATGGTCGAAAACGTGCATGCCACGATCAGCGATCGCAGCCGGCCCGTGAATCCGACGGCACGCTTCGAGGCGCCGATTCGCCAGCTGGTTTATCGCCAGGTGCGTGATATCGGGGCCTTGAGTTTTGCCTTGTCGCGCGCCAGCGCGGCCCCCAGCGCGCGTTTTGCACCCTGGCCGCAGCACGCGCGCTCGGCGGATGTATCACTGCATCTGCAAAGCGCGCTCAACGGTGTTTGCGGTGATTACCTGGCCCGGCGTGCCAACGTGCTGGCCCTGGATATGGCGTTCGTCGATGCCAGCGGCGATATCTTCGATCTGGACGATGCCGCGGCCACCCCGCAACCGGGCGATGACGGGCGCGACCATCTGGTCGTGCTTATCCACGGGCTGGGCATGAATGATCGGCACTGGCAGGCCCGCGGCACCGACATGGGCGCGCGTCTGGCCGCCGACTTGGGCGCCACCACCTGGCGGCTGCGCTATAACACCGGACGCCCCATCGCCGACAACGGCCAGGCACTGGCCGAGCGCATGGAACAGCTCTGGCTGAGCGCCGAACGCCCGGCCCGCACGATCACGCTGGTGGGCCACAGCATGGGCGGCCTGGTGGCCCGGCGCGCGCTCGAATACGGCCACGGCGTGGGCCACGGCTGGGTGGGCTGTCTGGACGCGCTGGTCTGTCTGGGCTCGCCCCACCACGGCGCGCCGCTGGCTCGGCTGGGCCACCTGTTGGATCGGGGCCTGGCCTGGAGCGAATTCTCACGCCCGTTCACCGCGATACTCGATGCGCGCAGTGCCGGGGTCAAGGATCTGCGCGACGGCGTGGCCTGGGGCGGGCCGGCCGCTGACGAGGCGCCCGAGATCGGCTATCTGCTGATTGCAGCCACTCTGGGCCTGTCCGATGACGACTGGCTGGGAGAGAGCCTGGGCGATCTACTGGTCAATGTCTCGAGTGCCGCCGATGCGCGTTCGCAACGCACCGGCGCGGCGATCGCGCTCGAGGTCTTTCATCGACTGAATCATTTTGATCTGCTTTACGACGAGGCCGTGTATGTCCGGATACGCGACTGGCTCGTGGCACGACAGAATTCACACGTATTGAAGTATTAGATAACAAGGAGTCAACGATGAGCGATTATCTCGTCAACGCGGCGTCCAAGCCGGCTATGCGCAAAGTCATGCAGTCGATGGGCATTCCCACGCCTACCCAGCTGGCGCGCGCAGAAGGTGCCTACCAAGAAAAATTCCTGGACGGGCAGCGTGTTGTCGTCGGCGCCGGCAAGAACGCTGCCGCACGTCACGTCATCCAGCAAACGCTGGCGGGTACCGGGGCCGACGTCGTCGAGGCCAATGCCGAAGACGACAACAAATACGATGCGCTCGTCTTCGATGCCACCGGCATGACCGCGGCCCGTGATCTGCGCGCGTTGTACGAATTCTTCCACCCGATCGCTCGCCAGCTCACGCGTAACGCCCGTGTGGTCGTGCTGGCCAGTGATCCCGACGCGATGGAAACATTGGCCGGCGCCACGGCTGCCCGGGCCGTCGAAGGGTTCACCCGCTCGTTCGCCAAGGAAATCGGCAAGTTCGGCTCTACCGTCAACCTCATCTATGTGGCCCCGGGGGCCGAAGACCGGGCCGCGGGGCCGCTCCGGTTCTTCCTTTCGGACCACAGCACGTTCGTCGACGGCCAGGCCTTGACCGTGAAAGCCACCGGCCAGATGCCGGCCGAGATTCCGACCACCCAGCCTCTGGCCGGCAAGACCGCGCTCGTCACCGGTGGTGCCCGGGGCATCGGTGCCGCCACCGCCGAGCGCTTGGCCGCCGAGGGCGCGCACGTTGTCTGTCTGGATATTCCCCAGGATCAGGACACCCTGGAACAGACCGTGGGCGAGTTCGGGGGCACCGCGTTGCCGCTGGATATCACCGACGACAACGCCCCGCGCCAGATCGCCGATTTCATGAAAGAGAAATTCGGCGGTGTGGATATCGTGGTTCACAACGCCGGTGTCACCCGCGACAAGACTCTGGCCAACATGCCCGAGCACTACTGGGACATGGTCATGGCCATCAACCTCGAAGCCATTCTGGCGGTCGACGGCGTGCTGACCGATGAAAAGATCATCAACGAGCACGGCCGCGTCATCTGTCTGTGCTCGATCGGCGGCATCGCCGGCAACCGCGGCCAGACCAACTACGGCACGACCAAGGCGGGTCTTATTGGCTTCGTCCAGCGCCAGGCCGATGCACAAGCTGCGCGCGGCGTGACCTTCAACGCCGTGGCACCCGGCTTCATCGAAACCCGCATGACCGCCGAAATGCCCTTTGGTGTGCGCGAAGGCGGGCGGCGCCTGTCCTCACTGGGCCAGGGCGGCACCCCGCGGGATGTGGCCGAAACCATCACCTTTCTGGCCACGCCGGGCGCCGGCGGCTGCTCGGGCAATGTCCTGCGTGTCTGCGGCCAGAGCCTGATCGGCGCCTGATCCGACAACACAGCACTACAACCCAAAAGACCGCGGCATCGATCGCGGTCTTTTTGTTCCCGGTTCGCGGGTTGGCGCTACGATCGGCAGTTAAACCGGCGAAAAGCGATAGATTGTCTGACATCAGGATGTAATTTTTATTTATTTTTCCAACGAAATCAAACGGATGGAAAAAGTTAGCCGATTAAAATACCGGCATAAAAACCGGCAAGTCGGTTATCACAGACATACTTCAACAAAGCTTCGCCCGACTGGCTCATAACCGATCTGACTTACGGGCTTGCGCCCTACATGTCGGCCGACCCGGACCGTGTGTTGGCAAGCCAAGCGCATCGGCTGGCGCAGAAATCCGCCGCGCTGAGCGCGTTGCCGCCAGCGACGCGCCCCGCGCTGCAAAGCATGTTGCGTACGGTCAACACCTACTACTCAAATCTCATCGAGGGCCAGAGCACACACCCGGTCGCCGTCGATCGTGCGATACGAGCAGGCATGGAAACGCAAACGCCCGGCGTATTGATATCGCTGGCACTTCGAGAAGCCGAAGAAACCATCGCCACGCGACAGGCGGTCGCCGCTTTCGAGCGTCCCACAACCCCTGAATTTATCCGGCATATTCATGAGCTGATCTTTTCCAAGATCCCCGAGTCCGCGCGGCGAACGACCGCCGCCGAGGGCGATCGAACGATCGTGGTCGAGCCCGGGGTTTTTCGCGCAGTCGATGTACAGGTTGCACGCCATGTGACCATTGCCTACGGCCAGCTGGCCGGCGCGCTATCGCGTTTCGACGAGCAGTATCGGCCCGATCGGGTCAGCCTGCGCGGCGACCAGGGATTGATTGCCGCCGCGGCCGCGCACCATCGCCTGGTATTTCTATATCCCTTCGCCGACGGCAATGGACGGGTGGCCCGCCTGTTCAGCGGTGTCTATATTGATTCTGTTCTCGAACAGCCGGCGATATGGAGTCTTTCGCGCGGCTTGGCCCGTAGCCGTGAGCAGTATTATCGCCACCTGGCAGAAGCCGACGCGCCGCGGCAAGGCGATCTTGATGGACGCAGCCCGCGTAGCCAGCGCGCGCTGTATACGTTCTGCGCGTACTTCTTGGCCCGCTGTATCGATCAGGTGGACTACATGGCTGAGCTGCTGAATATCGACGGGTACAAACACCGAGTCGAATATCTTGTTCGCCAGGCCAATCAGAGCGCGCTTCCGGGTATTCCTCGGCTCGATTCGGGCGCCGAGGGCGTATTGAAGGCCGTCTTCATTGAAGGCGAGCTGACGCGCGCCGAAGCAAGCCAGCGCACCGGTTACAAGGAACGCATGGGCAGAAACGTGTTGCAACATCTATTGAAAGAGGGCTTGTTGGTCAGCGACAACCAACGTGGCCCCGTGCGCCCCGGCTTCCCCGCGGCGTATCTGGAATACTTATTCCCGAAAATGGCCGGCGCGGACTACTGACAGGCGGCAAATCAACTTCGCGCAGCCAGCCAGTCCCCGATCACCGGCCAGATCTCGCGCTGGGCGTCCTTGGACACGACGATGCCGGGATGATCGTAATTCTGGGCATAGCCGTGGGCCGTGCCGGCTTCCATGAACGTCGTATCAAGGCTTTGCGTGGCGTCGACGAAGGCCCGGCAGCCGGGCGTGGGGTCAACCTTGTCGGCGCTGCCGCTGATCGCCAGGACAGGACACGACAGGCCCGCCAGATCGTTGCGGATTATCGACGAACGCCGGCCGCGGGCGACCCAGTCGCAGGCATCGATCGCCGCGGCAGCCGGCTCATCGACCGGGCCCAGGCCGACGGCGCGGGCGGGCAGATGGCCACGCAGGCGCACCAGCCCGCGGGTAACCAGATTGCCCGGCCAATCGAGCATGCGCTTGGATTGTTCATACTGGCTGGCCAGTAACACCAGGCCGGCGATGGCATCGGAGGCCACATGGCGCGCCAGGCCGCGGGCCGCGGTCACGCCGCCAAACGAATGGCCGATCCAGAGCGCCGGCTGGGCGTGGCGCTCGGCCACGAGTGCCGCCACGGCCGGTATATCGTGGGTCATGTGCTCGGCAAGGCCCAGGCGTGCACGGCCGCAATCCGGCCCATCGGATAGCCCGCGGCGCTGCAGGATATAGACCGGGTGCCCGCGTTCAGCCAGATAAGCCGCCAGGCCGATGCCACGCTCGGACAGCCAGAACCGCCGGTCGGTGAACATGCCATGCATGAGCACGACCGGCGGCCCGTCGCCTGCCGACCCGCAGACCGTAACCAGACACTGCCCGCCGTCGGCGCCGGCCAGCGTCAGGTGTTGTATATCAGCCACGAACGATGTGCCAGCCGATCGCGATCACGCAGCCGGCCACCACGATCGTCAGCACACGGCGCAGCTGCAGAAAGCCGGTGTGTTGCCAGCCCTGGCGGTGCCCGCGTTCGTCAGCACCCCAGGCCAGGATGAGTGCAACGAGCAGCAGCCCGAACGCCCAGGCATCGCCCCAGACCTGGCCCAGCAGCAGGGCCGGCCAGGCGATGAGCGCAGGCACCACGCCCAGCACCATATCCAGCGCGGGCGCCCGCCCACGGGCCAGCATCAGCCCCCACTGCACGCCGCCGATGAACGACACGATGGTCGCCAGATAGACGAGCGCGATATGCAGCACGCGCTCGGGCAAGAGCGTGGTCCCGACATAGGCCTCGTACACGCCGGCCACGAAGGGCACCAGCGCCAGAAGCCCGAGGCCGGCTGCCAGCAGCAAGGCAGGCGCGCCGTTGCCCGCAGGCGATTTTGGTTTGGTGTCGGTCATGGGGTCGGCCCGGCGTTGGCGGCGCGTGTGAAGTGATCGGTCAGAGCACGCACCAGAGGTTTCATGAAATAGCTGGACTCGGGCATCAGATCAACTGTGATGTCTTGCTCGGCCAGGGTATCGGCCACCAACGGGCCGACGGCCGCCACGCAACGCGCGCCCAACGCGTTCTGCAGTGCCGCCAGCCGCTCGGTCTTGCGGGCCACCTTGAACAATCGGCGAACCTGCGGCGAGCTGGTAAAGGCCACGGCATCCACGCCACCCGTCACGATCTGGTCGATGAAGCCGGCCACGGCGGCGTCTTCGGCATCGTCGGCATAGATATAAGGTGCGACCGGCCAGACCTCGGCCCCGGCCGAGGTCAACGCGTCCTGTAGCGGGGTGTTCGGCTCGGTGCCGTAGAGCTGCACGCCGACGCGGTGGCCGGTCAGATCGATATTGGAAAGCGCATCAATCACCCCGGCCGTGGTCGGTTCGCTGGCCGCGATATCCCGGCCGATGCCCAGAGGTTTCAGCTCGCGCACGGGTTTCGGGCCACGCGTGATCTGTCGCGCCTGGGCTTGTGCAGCCCAGAAACGCTCGGCCGTCGACGCATCGATGGCCTGCACGAACGCATCGATCCGGCGTACGCCTTCGCCGGTGAGCCAGATCATGTCGGACAGACCTTGGGCGATGACCGAATCGACCCAGGCACGGACCGGCGCGGCATCGGGCGCATCACGGATATCCACCAGCGGGCAACGCACGACCGTTGCGCCGCGTTTTTCGAGCATGTCGGCGAACAGATCGAGCTGGCGGGATTCGGGCACGCCGATACAGCGCCCGGTCAGAACATCGGCAGAGCTCATGAGCAGCAGGACGATCGATGAATCATGGGCCGGAGTCTACCGGTCACACGAGGCGCGGTCGTGTCGCGTCGAAGTATTCATGCTGTGAATATCGAGAATTGATTGCATTTTCTATTCGTATTGATGACAGCGCCATAGAATAGCTCGCAAGACGAGTCGGGAATGCTATCTTTTCAAACGGCACCCCGAAAGCGCGACTTTTTCGTTTTGGCATCAATCGAGGAGATGACCATGTCCAATTACAGCGACAACGTGAGCCAGATCAGCAAGCTCTGCGATCAGCAGGGCGAAGCCTGGGCCGCGATCAACCCCGAGCACGCGGCACGCCTGCGGGCCCAGAACCAGTTCCACACCGGTCTGGATATCGCCCGATACACGGCCAAGATCATGCGTGAGGACATGGCCGCCTACGACAAGGACTCGGCCAATTACACGCAGTCCCTGGGCTGCTGGCACGGGTTCATCGGCCAGCAGAAGGCCATTTCCATCAAGAAGCATTTCGGCTCGCTGAAAGGCCGGTACCTGTATCTGTCGGGCTGGATGGTCGCCGCACTTCGCTCCGAGTTCGGCCCGCTGCCGGACCAGTCGATGCACGAGAAGACCACCGTGCCGATGTTGATCGAGGAGCTGTACACGTTCTTGAAGCAGGCCGATGCCTGGGAGCTCAACCACTATTTCCGTGACCTGGAAGAAGCCCGCGAGAACGGCGATGAAGTGGCGGCCAAGAAGGCCCAGGAAAACATCGACAACTTCCAGACCCACGTCATCCCGATCATCGCCGATATCGATGCCGGTTTCGGCAACGAGGAAGCCACTTATCTGCTGGCCAAGAAGATGATCGAGGCCGGCGCCTGTGCCATCCAGATCGAAAACCAGGTCTCGGACGTCAAGCAGTGCGGCCACCAGGACGGCAAGGTCACCGTGCCGCACGCCAGCTTCCTGGCCAAGATCAACGCCGTGCGCTATGCGTTCCTGGAAATGGGCGTGGACGACGGCATCATCGTGGCGCGTACCGATTCCCTGGGCGCTGGCCTGACGCAGCAGATCGCCGTCTCGGAAGAGCCGGGTGATCTGGGGGATCTGTACAACAGCTATCTCGACGGCGAAGAGATCAAGGATCCGTCGGACATCAACGCCAGCGATGTCGTGATCAAGCAGAACGGCAAGCTGGTCAAGGTCAAGCGTCTGTCCTCGGGTTTGTTCGAGTTCAAGAAGGGCACGGGCGAGGATCGCGTGGTGCTCGATTGCATCACCAGCCTCAAGAACGGCGCCGATCTGCTCTGGATCGAGACCTCCACGCCCAACGTCGCCCATATCGGCGGCATGGTCAGCCGTATCCGCGAAGAAGTGCCGGATGCCAAGCTGGTCTACAACAACAGCCCGTCGTTCAACTGGACGCTGAACTTCCGTCAGCAGGTCTATGACGCCTGGTCGGAAGAGGGCAAGGACGTATCGAACTACGAGCGTGCCAAGCTCATGGGCACCGAATACGACGACACCGAGCTGGCGGCCATGGCCGACGAGTGGACCAAGAACTTCCAGCGTGATGCTGCCCGCGAATGCGGCGTGTTCCATCACCTGATCACGCTGCCGACGTATCACACGGCCGCGCTGTCCACCGACGAGCTGGCCCGCAACTACTTCGGCGACGACGGTATGCTGGCCTACGTCCGTGACGTGCAGCGCACCGAAATCCGCGACGGCATTGCCACCGTCAGGCATCAGGACATGGCAGGCTCGAACATCGGCGACGACCACAAGGAATTCTTCTCGCGTGAAAACGCGCTGAAGGCCGGTGGCAAGCACAACACCATGAACCAGTTTGGCTAGTCTGGAACACGGTGTTGCGCCGCGGTGACTTCGACCGCCGCGGCTATTTTCGGGGCCCCTTTGGGCCCCGTTCTTTTTTGTGCGCTCGTGACTACGGCGACGCGCGCGCCTCCAACGGCGCCAGGCGCATCATCGCCACGATGCCGATGGCCGGCCCCGCGGCCAGCGCCAGGAACGCTGTGCCCCAGCCGAAGCGTTCGGCCAGCCACGGGATCAGCCATAGCGAGGGCGCGGTCAGGGCAAAGCCCAGCGCCAGTTGTAGCGTCAGGGCGCTGCCGATCGTGGCCTGGTCGCCCAGTTCGGTGACGAGCGTGGAGAACTGGGCTGAGTCCGCGATCACGCTGATTCCCCAGATCAGACCCACGACGAGCAGCACCGGCCAGCCCAGCGGGCCGAGCCAGCCAACGCTTGCCGCGCAGGCGCCCGATACGCTCATGCAAACGATCGTGGTGCGCGAGCGGCCCCAGCCATCAGCCACGCGCCCGGCCACCAGGCAACCAAGCGCGCCGATACCGATACAGGCAAAACTGGCCAGCGCGCTCCAGGCCGTGCTGTTGGCGATACCCGCGCGCGACAGCGCCTGGGAAAAGAACAGGCCGAACCAGGCCCACATGGCATACAGCTCCCACATATGCCCCCAATAGCCGATACAGGCCAGGCGCACGCCGCGATTGGCAAGCGCTCTGAACGCTTTTTTCGGATCGAACGGGGCACTGGGAAACGACAACGGCCCGTCGCGCCCGGCGATCCAGACGATCAGCCCGCCGCCAATCGACAGCGCCGAGCTGGCCACGATCACCGGTTCCCAGGCCAGCCCGCCCAGGCCGTTGATCAAGTGCGGCAACGCCGAGCCCAGCGCCAACGCGCCCACCATCACGCCAAGCGCCAGCCCGCGGTCCCGGTGAAACCATGCGGCCATCGCTTTCATCGCCGGCGGATAGACGAGCGCCAGACACATGCCCGTAGCCACGCGAACCGCAATCACGCCGGTCGGCGTGGTCACGATCAATACACCCAGGTTGGCGATGCCGGCAGCGACCGCGCCCAGCGCCATCAGGCGTCGTGGGTTGGCCCGATCGGCCAGATTCAACGTGGCCGATATCAACGCGCCGGCCACGAAACCGAGCTGCACGGCAATGGTCAGCCACGCGCCCCAGCCGGGCGCCAGATGCCAGGCCGCCGTAAGCTCGGGCAGCACGGCCGTGGCCGACAGCCACGGCGCCATGCCCAGCAACATGCCGGTGGCCAGTACGGCGAGTGCGAGCCAACGCCCCGATGGGGCCGCGGCTACAGGCGGGCTCATCGACAGGCCAGAATAACTAAAAATCTCATCCGCGCAGTGTGTAAGACATCGTTCCCGGCGGCGCTTGGACTTTAGAACAACGGGCGCTGTGGATCGGCGGTGATGTCGGCGGCCGGCTGTGGCGTGTGCTGCTGCAATATCCAGTTCATGAGCACATCACGGATATAGCGCTGCTGCTCGATGTCTAACGCCCGGCCGGCCGGAATACCGTGCCAGCTCGCCAGACAGCCGCGACAGCAGGTGGCCGTGGCGTGCTGGGCGATGAATACAGGATGGCCGCGCATCGGCGTCTGGCGCCCATCGCGGTAAGGCTCGGCCGGGGCCAGGCGGTTACGGATGAAATCGCCGGCGTGCCCGGCGATGCGTTCTTGGCCGTGCCGATCGATCATCGCGTTTTCCCGCGCACCAAGCTGAAAGCGCGCACGAAACGGCGAGCGCGCCAGTTTCTGTGCCAGGGCGTTGGGATCGGGCCGCGTCATAAAGCCGGATGGCGTGCGCGAATCCGCGCGATGATGGCTTCATGCTCTGGTGCGGCCACGCCGAGCCGTTTCGCCTGAGCCACCAGCCACCCGTTGATGGCCTCGATTTCTGTCAGCGCCCCGGCTTGTAGATCGGCCCGCATCGAGGAGGTATTGGCGGCCGTGGCGTGGGCGACAGCGCGTACCGTTTCGATCGAGCCGCCCGGCCAGCCGCCGTCCAGAGTCGCAAGAATCGTGTCGGCCTCGGCGGCCAGGGCCGTCGCGGGGGCCATGAGCGTTGTATTGTCCACGAGCGCCCCGTTGCGCACGTCATAGAGCGCGGTCAACGGGTTGAGTACCGCATTGACGACCAGTTTTCGCCACTGTGGCATGCGTATCGCGTGCTCCCATTGCGCCCCCGGCCAGGCCCGGGCCAGCGTCGGCCAGTCGGCGGGTGGCGTGCCGCCGCCGAAGGCCGTTTCGTTTTCTGCAACGACATCGAGCGTTTCCGGGGTGTCGGATTTCACGGCACTGGCTGTCACGACCTCGATTAGCCGCTGCGACGGCCTGAGCAGGCCATCGAGGCTGCCGATACCGTTCTGCAGCCGCAGCACGAGGGCATCCGGCGCCAGATCGATCGGTGCCAGCCGGGCGGCTGAATACGGGGTCTTGCAGGCCACCACCAGCCGCGTCACAGCCGTCACGTGCTCGGGCGGTCGTACGGGCAGCGCCAGCATTTGCGAACGGGTATCGCCGGCAAAGCGCAGATGAACACGCCGCTGATGCGGCCGGCCGGGGCGGATCACCGTTACCGATGCGCCGGCCCGCTGTAGATAAAAAGCGGCCAATGTGCCCATGCGCCCACAGCCCACGATATGCCAGGGGTGTCCGGCGGGCGGCGCTGGGTGATTCACCAAAAGACTCCGGGCAATGACAAGACATGAATGCTTGTATGATACCTGCAACGCGCGGGCAATTACGTAAGTGGAAAGCCTGACGCGCAGGGGTTATCGCATTCATAAAATAAACAAGAGTGGTCTCATGGCGAACACGAGAACCAATACGCGGGGGTTCGACCTGCCGTTATTCATCGTCGGCGGGCTGGTATTGCTCTCCGGCATCGCATTGGCGGGCGCGGGCGGTTATCTGGCCGGTCTGGGCGGCTCGTGGTACTACCTGGTCGCAGGGATCGGCATGCTAATTGCCGGCCCGCTGATCATGGCCGGCGTGCGGATCGGTATCTGGCTGTATGCGCTGGTATTCATCGGCACGCTGGGTTGGACGGTCTGGGAAGCCGGGCTCAATTATTGGCGCTGGGTGCCGCGTCTCGACGTGGTGCTGGTGCTGGGTATCCTCGTGGCGCTGGTGAGCCGGCGTGTGGGTGAGCCGTTCTCGCGCGGCTTCAAATGGGGCGTGAGCGGCGCGCTGGTCATCGCGCTCGTGGTGGCCGGCGGCCTGGCTTTCGTGCCCTATGGTTTCACCCATCCCGGGCAGGTGCCCGGCGCTAATTCAGTGGACGTGGCGACCGATACGGGCAACGTGCAGGCCGCCAACAATCCGGCCCAGGGCGATTGGGCGGCCTACGGCCGTGATCAGGCCGCAACGCGCTACTCACCCACCCACCAGATCACCGCCAAGAACGTGGCTGATCTCGGCAAGGTCTGGCAGTACCAGACCGGCGATCGGCTCGATCATCGTTGGGGCGCGGAAACCACGCCGCTCAAGGTCGGCGATTCGATGTACCTGTGCACCTCGCTGGGCAAGGTCATCTCGCTGGATGCCGCCACCGGGAAACAGAACTGGGTCTACGACGCCAAGGTCGCCAAGAAGAACATTCCGTATACCGCGGCCTGTCGCGGCGTGACCTATTACAACGTGCCCCAGGCAAAGACCGCCAGCCTGCCCACGGGCCCTGACGGCCAGCCGGCCTGTGCGGCGCGTATCGTTTACGGCACGCAGGATGCGCGCCTGATCGAAGTCGATGCCCGTACCGGCAAGCTCTGCCGGGATTTCGGCCACAACGGCCAGCTCTCGATCGCCGATCATCTGGGCTATAACCCGGCCGGCTACGTTGCGATCAACTCGGCGCCGGTAATCGTCAACGGCGTGCTCATCACCGGGCACCAGACCATCGACGGCCAGCGCCGCTACGCGCCGTCGGGCGTCATCAAGGCCTACGACGCCGTGACCGGCGAGCCGGCCTGGGTCTGGGACCCGGGCAATCCGGACGTCAACACGCCCATGCAGGGCGACGGCGAATACGTGCGCGGCTCGCCGGATATGTGGACCACCGCCGTGGGCGACGACAAGCTCGACATGATTTATCTGCCGATGGCCAATGCCTCCGGCGATTACTGGTCGGGCTCGCGTACACCGGCCATGAACAAGTGGGCCACCGGCGTCGTGGCACTGGATGCCTCGACCGGCAAGCCGGTGTGGCATTTCCAGACCTCGCATATGGACGTCTGGGACTATGATCCGGGCAGCCAGCCCACGCTGATCGATTTCCCTGACAGCAACGGCGACAAGGTGCCGGCGCTGATGATGCCCACCAAGCAGGGCAGTATCTTCGTCTTCAACCGCCAGACCGGCGAACTGCTCGGCGGCGGGGCCACCGAAAAGCCGGTACCCCAGGGCGGTGCCGAGGCCGATCTGCGCACGGCCACACAGCCTTACTCCAACTACGCCACGCTCCAGCAGCCCCGGCTTACCGATCGTGACATGTGGGGTATTTCGCCGTTCGACCAGCTCTATTGCCGTATCCAGTACAGCCAGGCCCGCTACGACGGCATGTACACACCACCGATGGCCAACCAGCCGTGGATCGAGTACACCGGCTACAACGGCGGCTCGGACTGGGGCAGCCTGGCCATCGACACACGTCGCGGCGTGATCATCGCCAACTATAACGACGTGCCCAACTACAACCGGCTCGTGCCGCGTGCCCGGGCCAACGAGCTGGGCTGGGTGCCGCGTGAACAGCAGAAGGTCGACAAGGGCGGCGCCGAAGGTGCGGGTGACCCGCAGATGGGCACGCCTTATGCCATCGACGTCAACGCCGGCTGGCGCGTGCCCTATACGCACATGCCTTGCACCGAGCCGCCGTACGGCCATATCCGGGCCATCAGCCTGTCTTCGGGCAAGACCCTGTGGGATCGACCGCTGGGCACGGCGCGTGCCAACGGCCCGTTCGGCTTGCCCACCTACATGCCGATCAACATCGGCACGCCGAACAACGGCGGCCCGGCGGTCACGGCTGGCGGCCTGGTGTTCATTGCCGCGGCTACGGACAACCTCATTCGGGCCATCGATATCGAGACCGGCAAGACGGTTTGGTCGGACGTGCTGCCGGCCGGCGGCCAGGCCACGCCCATGGTCTACTCGGTGAACGGGCGCGAGTTCGTCACCATCGTGGCCACCGGGCATCACTTCATGCAGACCCCGATGGGTGACTATGTCGTGACCTATGCGCTGGCAAGTGATGACGACGACGGCCAGAACACGCCACAGCTGAGCACAGGCTCGGACAAGGGCGCCAGGACGACGACCAACCCGGCCGCCGATCAGCCCAGCAACACGCTGACCCCGGCCGACGTACCGGGTGAGTCCGCGCAAGGCCAGATCCGGGCAGACGACAGCAACGCTGGATCGGCCAACGCCATGTCAGGGCGCGACACGGATCGTAGCGAGGCATCCGACAACGCCACGGGCGGCAACGACAGGTCGGCGAGCAGCCCGTTGCCGAATCGCGCCGCGCCGGGGGAGGCCACGTCCGCCGATGAGATGTCAGACAACGACACGCGCTCGGCCGCCGACGCGAACCGTGCTGCCCCGGATGCCAATAGTGCCGATAGTGCCGATAGTGCCGATGAAACATCGGGCGACACTGCCGGCCAGGATGGTTCCGACGACACAGAGTCGCCCGGGCCGAGTATCGATAACGACACCACCTCGGCCGCACCGGAGGCACGCGAGACCGCGCCCACCCCGGCCGAGAACACGATGTCCTCGGGCAGCAACACAACGCCGTTGGCGCCGGCCGAGGATCACACCACGCCGAGCCAGCATTGATGCCGGCATGGACTGATCAATCGTGATTTCAAGACGGCCTTCGAGCCGTCTTTTTTTATGCGCAGCCACCGGGCGCGGGCGTCTCGATCCTGACACGTCCGCGCCGGCGTCATCGCCGTGTTACCCGGCCGCTTTCTGGTCGCGTGCCATGGCCATGGCCGCCCGCGGTCCGGCCCAGAGTGAAGGCAACAACACCAGGGATACCGGTATCGCCGTCAGCACAATGAACTGTTGCAGCACGCCGATGCCGCCATCGCCGAGAATCAACAAGGCCGCGGCCATCAGCGCCATCAGAATGCCCCAGAACGCGCGCAGCCAGGTCGGCGGGTTGTCGTGGCCGGCACCCACCACGGAAATGGCATAGCTCATGGAATCCCCCGTGGTGGCCACGAAGATCGCGGTCAGTACCAGGACGGCCAGTGCCGTGATCGTGCCGCCCGGCAACGACTGGGCCACGGTCAACGTGGCGACATCGAACTTGAAGGCCGCCAACGGCTGGGTCAGATCAAATGCCCCGGTCATCTGCCCGTGGATGCCCGAGCCGCCCAGCAGGGTGAACCAGGCGGTGGTGATCAGCGGCGCCAGTACGGCCACCGACACGATCATCTGACGCACCGTGCGCCCGCGCGAGATACGGGCGACGAAAATCGCCATCAACGGCCCGTAGCCGATGAACCAGGCAAAGAAGAAGATCGTCCACCACTTCAGCCAGCCCGGCGAAGCCGTCAGCGTGCTCTGCGTGGCCATGGTGAAAAAGCCCGATAGATACGCGCCGAACGACTCGCTCCAGGCCTGAATCAGGAACCGCGTGGGCCCGAAGACGAACACCACGCCCGCGATCACCAGCGCCAGAATCACGTTGAAGCGGCTCAGCCACTGAATGCCGCGGGTGATGCCCGTTACGGCTGACGTCACATACACCAGCCCCAGCAGCGCGACGATCACCAGTTGGGTCGCCAGGCCTTCCGGCGTGCCGACCAGCACGTGCAGGCCGTAGCCCACCTGCGTGGCCAGAAAGCCGATCGGCCCGACCGTGCCGGCCACCACCGCAATCACACAGATCGCATCCACGAGGCTGCCCAGCGGGCCGGCCAGCCAGCGCTTGGGCAGGGTATCCATCAGCAGGGCGCGCGGGCGCAGCGGCTGGCCCAGATCATAATGCGCGCGCGCCAGCACCAGCGCGGTCAGTGCGCCCAGAATCGCCCAGGCCAGAAAGCCCCAGTGCATGAACGACTGTGCCAGCGCATGCGGCACGGCCTCGGGCGTACCGGGCGCGTTGTCGAAGGCCGGTGGCGTGTTCAGGTAGTGATAGACCGGCTCGCCCGCGGCAAAGAACACCCCGCCGCCGGCCAGCAACGTGCACAGGATGATCGACAGCCACTGAAACGTGCCCAGCTCCGGGCGCTCGATCCCGCCGATACGGGCACTGCCCGCCGGCCCGGCGGCCACGCCGAGGGCGATGACGAACGTGGCGATCAACAACCACTCGAACACCGAGCCCAGGTTCACTGCGGTCCAGGTGAAGCCGGCGGCAATGAAATCCGCGATCTTTGGCCCGGCCAGCGCAGTGGCCACGAGAAAGACAACAACGAAACCCAGCGAGGCGCCGATCGATAGCCGATCGAGGCCCGGATTATCACGTGGGCCGGGGGAGGAGGAGTCAGACATAGGCAGGGCGGGGCGGTAAAAGAGCTGAAGCGCCGGCATCATACGCATGGCGCGGGCGGTCGCGAAAAATACGTGGTGGGCGCACCAGGTTGGCCTGGGTCTTTGTGCGACAGGATCGTTGCGGCATGCGCATTCCCGTCCGCGTATTGACCGCGCACCGCCGAGGCTTGGTCTTGGACTCACGGGCCGCGGCTGCTAGCTTGTCGACATGCCGGGCCATGGGGTCGCGGCACCCATCATCGGGTCTGGCCGCCGTTGTCGCGGTCCCAAACGGCCGGCAGCCCGGCTCGGTGCGGGCAGCAGGATTTCCTGCTGCCCACTTTCTTCATGACGACAGGCCCAACAACGGCCGTAAGACAACACCACGCCTGCCCGTGTTGCTTGCCGCCGCGCGTCATATCGGCGACGCCGCCGCACCCGCGGCCGGCCCGATTCAGTCGTCGATCTCCAGGCGCACCTGGCCATAGGCCAGCAATGAAAACAGCACCGTGCCGCCCAGAATATTGCCGATCAGCGCCGGCACGACGAAGCCCCAGAGGCCGTCGATCACGCTCAACTGGTTCGTCAGCACCAACAGCCAGACTTCCATCGAGCCCACCACCACATGCGCAAAGCCGCCAAGCGCAATCAGATACGTCGGCAACACGATCACCCAGATCTCAAAGCCGCGCGCATTGGGCAGCATCCACACCAGCGCCGCCACGAAAAAGCCCGCCGGCACCGCCAGCAGCAGCATCGATAGAAAATCGCGCCCCAGAATGGCGTGTTCGGCAATCGAGCGCATCGCCTCCAGATGCCCCGGCGTGGCGGCCTCGCCCACCAACACCACGAATGCGGCCGCCACGAACGTCCCCACCATATTGGCCACGAACACGACGCCCCACAGCCGCAGCGTGCAGAACAGCGCATGCCAGCTCGTACGCGCCATGAGCGGCAGGACCACGCTGATCGTATTCTCGGTAAACAACTGCATGCGCCCGAGTACAACCAGCACAAAACCCGCGCAGTAACCGAAATCCGCCAGCACCGTGCGCCAAGGCGAGTCCGGCAGCTCGGCGTGCAACAGGCCCTTGGCCACCACCGACGAGGCAATCGCGATACCCGCGGCAATGCCCGACCACCACAACGAACCCAGGGGGCGGGCCATCTCCTCCTCGCCGTCGTGGCGAATGCTTTGGTAAACCTGGCGCGCCGAAAGCCGCGTGCTCGGCGTATCGTCCGGACCGGTGTTCTGGGGCATGGGGCAGGGGCTTGAAGCAGGCGCTATAGCCTAGGGCCTGTTGTCGTTTCATGCGAGCGCCGCTTTCGCCCAGAGGCTGCGGTGTGTCCTGCAAGGCGCGAGTAGAAGCGTCGTGGCGTGCCACGATCAAGGCTTGCCAGCGCCACGGCGCCCATCTTCGATTTTTTATGGGCGTGCTAACCCGAAAGGACAAGCGCTGTCTTACCGCAATACATCGTTCTAGCCCACTGCGCGACGACGACTGCGCGGCGTGCGCTACGCCTCGTCTTGCCGCCCATAGTCACAATATGGAGCGCTTGACGCGGGCTCGTATGAAACGGCAACAGGCCCTAACGATGAAGTCGTGATTTTATGGGGCTGTGGCGCCGGCGTTGTGTGTTGTAGCGGCGTTATTGCCCGCGTATTCAGCGCTCTGAAAAACAAGGCCAACGAGGTAGTCCAATACGATTAATACATCGTTTTTAGTGCGTCGGTGGTGATCGGCATGGGAACCTTTATCGGCATAGCGATCGCAATCGATCGCCAGAAATAACGCTCGGCGCACGTCGGGAGCAGTCTCGTGAACGGCGCGCGCTTACCGGGTTATCTGCGCGTCTGATTCATCGCGCGGGTGTACCATGCACCCAATAATCAGCTACGCCGTACCGTCATGGCCAAGACCAAAACCGTTGCCGATCTGCTCGTCGATCTGCTCATCCAGGCCGATGTGAAATACGTCTGGGGACTGCCCGGGGACTCGCTCAACGGCTTTACCGAATCACTGCGCGTACGCTATGAAATCGCTTGGCGTGGCGTACGTCATGAAGAAGTCGCTGCCCTGGCGGCCACGTACGAAGCCGAGGCTCGCGATGCGCTGTCGGTATGTGCCGGGTCCTGCGGGCCAGGCAATCTGCATCTGATCAACGGCCTGTTCGAGGCCCAGCGAGCCAACGTACCCATGGTGGCCATCGCCGCCCAGATTCCTTCATCCGAGATTGGCCTGGGCTACTTTCAGGAAACCCATCCCCAGAACCTGTTCGCCGAATGCAGCGACTACTGCGAGCTGGTCTCCAATGCCGCCCAGTTGCCGCAGGTCTTCGAAGCGGCCATGAACAGCGCCATCGTCAACCGCTCGGTTTCGGTCATCGTCTTGCCGGGCGACGTGGCCCTGGCCGATTCCCCCGTCGAGCGCGTGCGCTGGCAGCCGCCGGTACGCGGCGTGACGGTGCCGCCTGAGGGGGCCCTCGATGACCTGGCCGAGCGTCTGAACAGCGCCGATAACATCGCGATCCTCGGTGGCTATGGTTGCCACGGCTATCACGACCAGGTCGTCGCCCTGGCCGACAAGGTCAAGGCCCCGGTCGTGCACGCCCTGCGCGGCAAGCAGTCGCTGGAATACGACAACCCCTACGATGTCGGCATGACCGGGCTGATCGGATTCTCCTCGGGCTATGAGGCGCTCAAGAAATGCGATCTGCTGGTCATGCTGGGCACCAATTTCCCGTACCGGGATTTCTTCCCCGACCACGGCAACATCATCCAGATCGATATCCGCGGGCATCACCTGGGACGTAGATCCCAGCTCGCCATGGGCCTGATCGGCGATATCGGCCCCACGCTGGATGCGCTCCTGCCGCGGCTGGACACGCACGACAACACCCGTTTTCTCAAGATCAGCCAGGACAACTATCGCGAAGCCCGCAAGGATCTCGACGAGTTGGCCAGTGCCCGCGACGACGGCAAGCCGCTGCACCCGCAGTACCTGACCGCCCGTGCCTCCGAACTGGCCGCTGAGGATGCTGTATTCACGGCCGATGTCGGCACGCCCACCGTCTGGGCCGCGCGGTATCTCAAATTGAACGGCAAGCGCCGTCTGGCCGGCTCCTGGATGCACGGCTCCATGGCCGTGGCCATCCCGGCAGCCATGGGCTGGCAGGCAGCCTACCCGGGCCGCCAGGTCGTGGCCCTGGCCGGTGACGGTGGCCTGTCCATGCTCATGGGTGATCTGATCACGCTGGCCGCGGAAAATCTGCCGGTCAAGGTCATCGTCTATAACAACGAAACGCTCGGCTTCGTGGCCATGGAGATGAAGGCCGCCGGCTATATCGACAAGACCACGGACCTGCCCAGCGTGGATTACGCTGGCCTGGCTCAATCGCTGGGCATATACGGCGTGACCGTGCGGGATTCATCGGGCCTCGACGATGCCCTGGCCAAGGCATTCGCTCACGACGGCCCAGCCGTCATCGACGTGCACACGGCCAAGCAGGAACTCTCCATGCCGCCGCGCATCGAAGCCAAGCAGGCCCGCGGTTTTTCGCTCTACATGATGAAGGCCGTCATGAACGGCCGGGGCGACGAAGTCATCGACCTGGGCAAGACCAACTGGTTCGGGCGTTGAGCACTTGGGGAGTGGCGGGTTCGCATCCGGCCATCGAACACGCCACACTCTTAACGTGATGCCACCACCCGAGCGCACGTGATCGACTTCGAGGCCTATGGATATCTGGCGCTGGCCATGTGTCTCGTCAATCTCGTGCCGCCACTGCCTGCCGAGGCCTCGATTCCGTTTGCCTCAGCCCTGTTTAACCGCCACGGCATGGCTATCGGCGGGGCTATACTGGCGGCCACCCTCGGCCTGACCGTGGGTACCCTGCCAATCTACATCGCCGGGCGTTTGACCGGCGAAGCGCGTTTCAAACGCTTTCTGGTGGGGCCAGGGCGTTGGCTGTTGCTCACTCCGGCCGATGTCGATCGCTCCGGGCGCTGGTTCACACGTCATGGTGCGGCACTCGTCATCCTCGGCCGGCTGGTACCCGGCATGCGCTCCATGGTCTCGTTGCCGGCCGGCTTCCACCGCATGCCGTTTCCGCGGTTTCTTCTGTTCACCATGGTGGGGTCTGCCGGCTGGGCCAGTGTGCTCGTTCTGACTGGCCACTGGCTCTCACACGCCGTGATGGGCATGAACGCACTGCGGGTCGGCCAGGCTCTTCTGGTTCTGGTGGGCGTACTCTATCTCGTGCGCCTGATCCGCGTTCTGAAAAAAGACTGAGCGCTCGTAAATGGCGGATACACGGGCTTGTCGCACCGGCCTAGGTAATCCGTATTACGACGAAGGGTTGACTCGCTAACACAGGCCGCGTCCCCGGTTATCTGTCCAGGTCCAAGCCTGTTTGTCAGTCCCGATTGATGTGTTTGTTCCTTGCCTGGGCGTGCCCCGAGTTTTCGTATTTATCGATCGTCGGCCACTCAGGCCAGTGGTTGGCCGAGCGGCGTTTCGCCGATGGTGCCAACATCGCGTGCTGTCAGAGCCCGTTGCCAGATAAAGCATGAAATCCATGTATTCCCGTAAAAACAGAGGCTTATAATCTGTTTTTCGGAGAGGCTAAGCACCGTTCGGTAGTGTTTGTTTTTTGAAACACTGTTTTGTTTATATAAAGAGCGGTCAAAGGAAATACTTGATGTGACGACGCTCGTGGATAAGACAGGGGGAGCGAGCGTGGCCGACCAAACGATTAAAGCAAGCATTCATAAGGCCTAAGGGCGGCCGATAGAGCCACTTTGGGCAATGGATAATTCGAGTTAGACTTAAGTATTAGAAACCGCGCCATTAGACGAGAAACGGATATGGAAGTCTCGGCTTGAGTCGGTATATCGCTCCGAATAATAAGCACGGTATTTTTGGCGTATAAAATTTTATTCATTTTAATCATATAGTTACGTATTATATGCAAGAGGTGGCGGCAAGGTGAGGTCGCGCGATTTGCGCGACTGAAAATAGCGGCAATGGAGCACAGCAAAAAAATTTTCTGAACCGATAGATTTTACGATTCAGTGATTTGCATTGATATTCCCCCTCGAAAGTAAGTGTATAACCCCATATAAAATTTGCGTTTTCAAAATGAGTCATTGATAAAGACTGTGAGCATTCCTGCCGGCCGTGGGGGCCGGGGATACCATGCACAGGGGGATAAGAATGACTCACCGATCTCGAGCGATGCGGGGGCGCATCCTGAAAGGCGCAGCACCTGCCAGAGCACTGCCTGCCGTACTACTCGGCTGTCTGCTGGCCGGCACATTCACTGCCTGCACCTCCGGCGACGGCGGCGACAACGGCGGCGCCGGCAGCCCGGATACCGGTACGAACGTGGGGGCCAACAACCCCGACCAGCCGGCCGGCCTGGCGTTCTCCTATCCCGTCGACGGCCAGACCGACGTCTATCCCGGTACCACCATCGCCTTCGCCTTCAACGGCGATGCGGCCGGCGACGTGCAGCTGGTCGATACCCAGACCGGCAACGTACTGCCGGCCCGCGTCGTGGATCGCGGCAACGGCATCTTCAATATCTACCCGGCGGATTCCGACGCCCGCATGGCCCCGGCCACCACCTATGCCGTGGTCGCCCAGGGCACCATTGGCGACGACGACAACACCGAGTTCGCCGACGGCGACACCCTGTTCGCCTTCAGCACGGCCGCCGCCGGCGGCGCGGCCACGTCAGCCGATTTCACGCTCGTCAACTTCCCCACGGGCAGCGATGCCGGCTTCCCGATCAACGGCGAATCCTTCCCGTTCACCCAGTTCAACACCCTGCGGGCGCGTTTCTCCCAGCCGGTCGACGAAGGCAGCGTCAAACTCTGTACCGGCAGCGAATCCTTGGGCGACGACAACTGCACCGTGGCCGTCACCGGCCCGGACGGCAGCAATGTCGCCGGTCGCCTCTCTGTGCTGGGCAAGGATTTCGTCTTCGACCCCGGCAGCATCAACCCCGATCCCAGCAACCAGGACGCCGATCAGTACGACGGCGACGATCTCGAAGCCGGCGTCCAGTACACCGTCAACTTCGACGACGACTTCGTCTCCGCCTCGGGGCAAACCCTCTCCGGTACCGATTCGTTCAACGTCACCCCGCTGAGCATCAACACCGGCGATCGGGTCGATGTGGTCCAGCGCCTGCGCATCGGCGTCATCGGCAACGACGATGACGACAACGACAGCATGTCCAGCCCGTTGACCGGCCGCACGGCCAACAACATCGAGCTGGCCAGCCAGCTCATCGGCAGCTATGACCTGGCCGCCGTACCCAGCCCCGAACAGGGCGGGCTGCAGGTGCGCCTGGCGGCTTTCAACGGTCAGCGGTTTGGCGGCAAGATCCCGACGGTGTTGCCGCGGGGGCAGAAGTTTCTGCTTCAGAACTTCAACTTGGCGCTTGGCAGCCAACTCAACGACGACGGCACCTTTAGCGAGGCCGTGGTCGATACGCCGGTCAATCTGGACAATCTCGACGTCCAGTTCGCCAACGATTCGGACGTGTATCTGCTGGCGAATGATCTTTCCAACGTTGAGACGCCGACGCGGGTGGCGCAGCGTCTCGACCTAAACATTTTTGGTCAGGTCAGTCCGAACAGCCCGATCGAAGCGCTTTCAAACGGTGTGGTCAATCAGACCGCGTTGAACGTGCTGGCCTCGGGTGTGGCTATTCCGCAAGACAATGGGGATATTAGCCTCGTGCTCTATGGGGCATTGCCAATCTCGGTGAATCGTGATGCAGAGGCCGCCGCTAACTTCGAATTAGAGTTGACGTTGCCGGCTAGTTCGGATGATCAGCCAACGATCATGGCGGACCAGGGTGCGCCATTCATAACGGCACAGTACCCGACGGCTTGTAGTTACGTATTCAACACGCTGTCTTTCGACAGTGACAGCGCGTCGTTTTCACCCATATTCAATGCCAGCGACGTTTTGCCCGGGTTAAGCGGCACCACGAGCCTGTCGGCCAACGAGCAGAAATGCCGGGATTTAATGGCAGAACGCTTTATCTTTGGATCCGGCGTCGGCGACGACGATAACCCCACAGCTACGTTCAATTTTCCCGAGCCGCGTCCAAATGCTGTATCGGTAGATACAAGCCCGGCTTTCTTGTTCTCCGAAGCAGTTGATCCAGCGAGCATTACGCGGGTTCAGATGATGAACGCTGACGGTGAAACAATCTCTGTTCGCAGTCGCATCGAAGGTTCAAGTCTCGTTGTCTCACCTGTTGAACGTCTCGATGCGGACACGAAATATACCGTGTCGCTCGGCGGTGGGATCACCGACTTAAACGGAAATCCGCTTGACCGATCTATGCGCGGTGGCGTCAGCGACACTTTTGACTTCAACACGCAACCCTTGGTGTTGCCGCGAGATGACGATGGCTCGATCACTCAACTAGAGCAAAGTGACACGGAAACCGTTCGACAAACCGCTCCGTTTCTCACCACTTTGACACCCGGTGTTCCTTGCGCACTGATGCCGGATACGTCCAATTCGGCTGATTACTTTATGGACGGCGGAAGTCAGGCCGGTCGATGCGTCGGCGACGATCCAGACGAAGCTGAGCAGTTTGCTCCTGTTTCTAGCCGAACATACTCATCGCCGAAATTGGAAGGGGTGCAAAATATTCAGAGCACGAGGCGCGTATACGACGTCTTCAAATCTCCTTCCAATTTTCCGGTAGTCGGATATTTTTCCAAGGCAGTCCAGTCAGAATCTGTCAAATTAGCCAATGGATGCTTGATTGGCGGGTCGGGAAATACCGTTGATGGCGCAACAATTGCGATCCAGAAAATGTCTGCTGGGCAATGCGAAGGCGTTGTCCCTGGCGCCCTAGCGAAACTTTCACCTAATTCGGGGCTAACACGGGGATTTCAGTTTAAGCCGGCCGCAGGCTTCCAAGCCGGGCAGCGGTACTGGGTTGTCGTTTGCGGAAGTGCAAACAACCTGGATCCGGACAATCAAAGTCCAGCCAGCAGTTGCAGCTCGCAATCCACAGTCATAGGGCAGAGCGGATTCGCTCTAAATACTAATCCTTTGTCGTCGACTGGGACCAAAGCAAATGTTTTAGCTGGTGGGAATAGTGCGTTCGATACCTGCCCAGGGAATAGTCCGACGCCGGCACCACAACAAGAGACAAACTGCTTTTCTGATTATCGCGGTGGTGGTGGCCCCGACATTGTGATGCCGTTCACCGCGACTGCGCCGACCTCGGATTATGCGACTGTTCTACGCGCGTTGCCTGAAGCCGATACCAACGGTAACGGTTTTTTCGACAACGGAAATGTCCAAGCTACGGCAATTCCTGATGGTTTGTTTTCATTCGTCCAATTCCCGGTCGGCTTCAATGGAACAGTTACTGATCAGCTTACTAGCAGCCAAGGCGACGTGACCACGGAATTTCCTGACGAACTGGGACGAGAGCGGGCTCAACTACCAAATGTTGTTTATTCCGATATCTTCGAGACCGCATTATCAGCAGCACCGCCGGTAGCTTCATTCTTGGGAGGTGAGCGACCGATTCGAATCAAACCTGCGCAATTCGGCAGGGAGTGCGATGAGGCCTTTGGCCTAACCTTGAATAACGGGAATTCGGTGATTGGCGAAAACACGAGAAAGACGTGCATTCCCGTCGAATTGCCGCCAAGTGGCATCTTGACCGGGACGTCTCTTTCGTTCTTCTCGCTAGTGACCGGTCGATTGATATTGAGATTCCCGTATCAGATCGATGCCGACGGAGTTGCCACGCAACAGCCGCAGCGAGGTTACATCGTTCCTCGGTGTAGCGGGACCATCACCCGCCGGGACTCTGTCGACTCTGATTATGCGAAGCCATATAACTATGCGCCATGCTTCGTCGCGAATCTCACGGTTACGGTCAACGCCGACGGCTATATCGACGACTTGGATAACGGTAGCGCCACTCGCGTAGCGCAACAAGACGTCAATATTCAAGTCGTAGGTCCGGTGGGCTTCCAGCAAAACGGGCGATTGGCGATCAGCACTTTGAACACTAAAAGATTCATAGTCGTTGCGGATGCGACCGGTGGGCCGACGCCAGCGCCAACCCTCGCAGGAGAACAAGCGCTCCAACTTCTAGGCGCGCCCATACATGGAGGCGAAGCGTTTCCTAGTCGATAAATTCGGTTTTAGAGACAAGTTTGCGTGAGTGAAGCTCGGCACCTCGCATCGAACCATACCGAGCGAGTTGTGAAAAATGAGGAGATAGATATGAAAGTGGCTAATATTAAAATCGCTATCGCCGTAGCAACGTTGTCGGTAACTGCCACCGCGGCAGTTGCTCAGCCGGCCGCGCCAAACGTCATGCCGGAAGGGCAGTTCACTTTTCTTGGGAAGGCCAACCTGACGAAAAGCACTTTTCTGGGCAACGTGGGCTCGACCTGTGACCTACGTTTGACTGGTGAAGTGTCTAACACAACAGATCCGGCAGGCATCTATATCGATGTCACCTCCGGGTCGGTCACCGGAAGCGAGCAGTTCTGCCCAGACATCGACGTGGTCGGCTTCACTCAGGGCCGCACAGGGACTCCGGAAAACCCGGGGACTTGGGAAGCGTTTGTCCCGGATTCAGTAGCGCAGCAAGCACTTAACCAAGGGCCTCTTACCGCCGCAGACGTTACCTTCCAGAACGTCATGGTTGAAGTACCGCTACTCTCGGATTGCACAGGCAATGTCACCGCTAAGTTCTCTAACGGGCTGAATGACGTCTCTGACCCGTCGCAGTTTACGTTCGATGCCTCGTTCGACGGCTGTAACGTCGTCACAACACAGCCGTCCGGTTTGACGGTTCAGCCGAACATGTCCGACGCGCCAGATGTGAACGTGCAGTAAAGAAGCCGACGGGATCAGGTCTTGCATTGCCACATTCGTGAAGTGTGGCGATCAAGACTCAGCCAACGGGGTCAGGTCTTGCATTGCCACATTTTTGAGATGTGACGACTAAGACTCGACTTCCAGGCTTTAACGAAAACCCCGGCACACGCTTCGGCGTGTGCCGGGCCTTCAACCCAGCCGCATCCGTCATCGCTCGATGGCCGATGCGAGTGGGCTGAACTAGGTCACAGGAGAGTTAGCGGCGTGAGGTCTTGCATTGCCACGTTTGAGTAGTTTGAGACTAGATTTCGTAAAAATTGAAATTCCCGGTGCGGCGTCGTTGTTCGTGTCGGGTTTCAGCCCAGCCGAATGAGCCGTTGTGTGGCGGTTTATTCGAGTGGGTTGATCGATTGGATACCACGACCAGGGATTGTTGTTCTGATGAGCAGACCGTTACGTATCGATTTAGCCGGTGGCGTGTATCACGTCACGGCGCGTGGTGATCAGCGCGGGGCGATTTATTTCGCTGATGCCGATCGCCGGGCGTGGCTTGATGTGCTGGGCGAGGTCTGCGAACGCTATGGCTGGCGCTGTCATGCGTGGTGTCAGATGACGAACCATTATCACCTGTTGATTGAAACGCCCGAGGGCAATCTGTCGCACGGGATGCGCCAGGTCAACGGCGTCTATACCCAGTATGTAAACCGAGCTTATCGTCGCGTCGGACATCTGTTTCAGGGGCGCTACAAGGCTATTCTCGTAGAAAAAGAAGCCTATTTGCTGGAAGTTGCGCGTTATGTGGTGCTTAACCCGGTGCGCGCCTTCATGGTGGATACGGTTGGCGAGTGGCCCTGGAGCAGTTACTCGGCCATGGTCCGCCACACGGCCGTTGCCTCGTGGATGGAACGCGATTGGCTGTTGGGCCAGTTCGGGATGACCCGCTCGGCGGCGATTGCCGCGTATGCCGACTTCGTACGTGCGGGCGTGGGACAAGAGCCGATCTGGTCACATTTACGCGGGCAGCTGTATCTGGGCGATGAAGCCTTTGTTGCCGATATGCAGAACCGGGGGCTTGGCGGCGATCTACGCGAAGTGCCGCGTATGCAACGCCGGGCACCGCCCAGACCACTGACGACCTATAGCGGCGCGGGCCATTCGCGGCATGAGGCCATGGCCCGGGCTTATCTGGCCGGTGGTTATAGCCAACGCGAGATTGCCGATCATTTTGGCGTGCACTACGCCACAGTCAGTCGGGCGGTAAAGCGCTTTAAAGCGGCTGAGCGCGTCCACCCGGAAACGACCGGATCACCGCGTGAGGTTCGCGCATGACCACTCTGACAACGGATCGGCGTCCGCCTGTTCTAACGCACCCGATCGATCCAATACGCCGGTCGGCGATGCTGATGGGCAACAGCGAGAATACGCAGCACGTGGCCGTCGCACTCGTAGACAAGACTGTATGGAAAATGATTCATCAGGCCGCGGCGAACATTCGGGCGTATTTCGGTATACAGCGCGGGATACGCGGCTATCCGCCGTGTGGCGGCTTGAAATTCGGCCAGGAACCGTTGCTCGGTGGCTGGGGCTTGCGCTCGGTACCAGGTGACCGCTTCGTCCAGCTCCTCTTCGGCCAGAGCTGTGATTTCGACCTGCATCAACGCGAGTGTTTTTCCATCGCTTCGGCCAGCGGGCGCGACCGTAAACGACCCTCTTTCACGGCTTGGCTGCGTGCCGCGGCTTCGTCGGCCCAAAGGGCTTCGACCGTGGGGTCGGGCAAGTCGAGTTCGGCGATCAGCTGTTCGATCAAGCGCAATTTTTCCGTCGCCGGCAAGCGACTGGCCTGTTCTAGAAGCGTCATGGGGTTTTCCCGTGCGAAGGCGTTCTGGGCAGATCATAGCAAAGCATGGCCCGCCTGCTCGCGGGTCGGTACGCAAGAAGCAGCCGGGCGGCGCATACCACCTGTCATGGCCGGGCAACCCAGCCGAATCCGCTATTCACAAAGCCTGTCGAATAGCCGATCCGAGTGGGCTGAACCAGACCACGGGGACCCGTGCGCAAACCCGCTTTCAGGGGAAAGCGCGGCTCGCACCACAACGCACCGTAAGGGGGAGCAATGAATCATCATTCAATAGGCCGGGCGAGTCTGGCCGGGCTGGCACTGGGGCTGAGTGCCCTGTGTGTGGCCGGCACCGCCAGTGCCCAGGGCCAGATGCGCGATCTTGAAGCCACCGGCGGCGACACCTTGATCGGTGACGCCATCAGCTTCGTCGGCAACAACCTGTATCTGCGCTTTGGCGCCGGCTATCTCGACTACTACGGCACCAGCTCGGAATTGAAGGTTCAGGACGCCCAGGGCCTGGCGGCCCAGGCGTTCGGCCCCGGCGAATCCAGCCTGGACGGCACCGGCAGCAGCTTGAACGACAAGCTCTTTCCCTCGGGCACGCTGGGGCTGTTCATCCCCTGGACCAATCATCACCTGGCCACCGAGGTCACGATCTCCGCACCCATCAAGCTCGACTTCCAGGTCGACGGCTCGGCGGCCACGTCCTCGCTGGCCCCGGACGCGTTGGGCGGCAACGGCCCCGGCAATGCCATTGATCCCGGGGTGCCCACGCTCAATCGCAACATCGGCCAGCTCAAGACCTTTCCGCCGAACATCAGCTTCGTCTATCGGCCGTTCGTGCACACCCGTATCCAGCCGTATATCGGCGTGGGGGCCATGTATCTCTATACCTACGACACCGATATCAACGAACCGCTGTTGAACAGCCAGAACGAGCCCACGCTGTATCTCTCCAAGCCCTGGGCCTGTACCGGCAAGCTGGGTGTGGATATCAACATCACCGAAAAATTCTTTGTCGGGGCCGAGGCCCAGTATCTGGGCTGTGCCGAGGTCAAGGCCGAGCTCAACGATATCAGCGTCCGGGCCGACAACGTCTCCGGTGCCTTCGGGCCGGTGGATGTGGGCACCATTTCTTCGACCAACAGTTTCGAGGCCGTGTTGTATCAGCTGTCCATGGGGGTGCGCTTCTAGCGCGCCGCCGGGCTAGGCGTCAACGAATTGATCATCCCGATATCCGGTCTTGCTGGCTTTTTTTCAGAGTCTCCCTTTGCAGGTAAGCACCCCGGGACTGATCTTTTTTAAATCGTTGTGCGGCGCCGATTGCGCCGCACAAGAGGGGAAACAGACATCATGAAACCATCCCATCTAATGCAGATGTTGAAAGTCGGGACCATCGCCGGGCTGACCGGCGCGGCCCTGGCCGGCTGCGGGCTGATCTACAAACCCGTGGGCCATACCTTGAACCACTACAGCCTCGACGAGATCGTGCCCTATGCCCTGGGCTCGGGCGATCTGGATCTGGCGGCCTGCGGCACCGGCATGGGGTTGAACCAGCTGGGCGGCAGCTTCTCACGCGTGATCAAGCGCCCGGCGCGCTTGATGATCGTGACCAACACCACCGCCTCGTTCTGCTCGGAGATCCAGGCCCAGAAATACCACCTGAAGGTGCAGCGCAACCTGCACAACGGGAACACCGACGTGGCCCGCGATAATCGTATCGTGGCCCAGCGCTGGGAACGCCTGACCGCCCTGCGCCGCTACCAGGTCTATCAGGACACCGTGAACGCCTACGGCGAGATCGGCACCGACAAATGCCCGGACCTGAGCAACGAGCTGGGCACCGATCAGGACCAGTTCGTGTATCTGACCGGCGTGCTGGTGGGCGTGCAGGGCCTGCTCAACGATATCCAGGCCAACTCCAGCGTGGGTATCCCGCAGAACATTGCCGCCAAGGCCGGCCGGGCCTCGGACTGTATCGACAACCAGCAATGGTGGGGCGTGCCCAAGGCACTCGAAGCCGTGGTGTGGCTGTCGGTGCCGGGTAATGCGCCCGAGGGCGCCCAGCCGTATGCCCAGCTGCAACAATCCGCCGAGATCGGCCGCCGGGCCGGTATCGCCCTGCCGGCGATGCTCTATGCCCTGGCCGCCTATGGCCAGTCGGACATGGCGCGCCAGAAAGAGGCGATCAAGATGGTGGCCGAGATCTATAACGACTACGAGCCGGGCAAGGCCCCCGACGACCGCGACGAGAACAACGATGCCGCGCAGTATCTGCTGCTGAACCAGATCGCCTACAACGAAGCGCTGTATCTCTCGGATCGGATCTGGATCGATGCCGAAGGCCATCGCACGCCGCTGGTGGCCCTGGGCAGTTTCCCGGGTGAAGGCGCCCCGACCCAGGAGATCGATGCGGGAAGTTATTTGAACTAGTCGTTGGTTGGGCACGCGGCGCGGGCATAGAAGATGCTAGGGCCCGTTGCCGTGTCATACGAGCGCCGCTTTCGCCCCGAGTCCGCAGTGTGGCTTGCAAGGGGCGAGTCGCGGCGTCGTGGCGTGCCACGATCAAGGCTTGTAAAGGCGCAGGGCGCCCATCTCGAATCTTTTATCGGCGGCCCAACCCTTCGAGACAAGCGCCCGGGAATTAATTACACGTCGGCAATGCAGTGTTCTAGCCCACTTGCGCAGAATGACGCGCCAAGTGCGCTACGCCTCATATTGCCGCCCATAGTCACAATATGGAGCGCTTGGCGCGGATTCTTCTGAAACGGCAACAGGCCCTGGGCCGCGTGCCGAGGATATTTGTTCTATCTTTGAGCTGTATGGGTGTTTTCTTCGCAGAATGCAGCCGCCGATCACGGTGGCGCTGGCGAGTAATGCCCCGAGCACACAATTCGCGTTGATTAACGGCAATGTCTAACGAGGGGAGTAGTGACATGGCGCGTGTGCTATCGACAGATCACGCCGTCGACGAATGGCCGGAGCCGGCCGCAACACAGCCGGCAATCCAGCAACTGGCCGGCCTGCTCGTGCGCGATACGCGTTATATGACCGCGGGTTATCGTCTGCTTGCCGGCGCTATATCGCGGGTGCGATGTCGACAGTGGCCAAGCGAACCCGGCCCGGGGTATGCCTTCATGCCGGCCCTGTGTTTAAGCACGCCGGCATCGCGCTTACGGCGCTATACCTGCTGTGCTCCCGAACTGGAATCTACCCACGGCCAAGAGCCGGATGGCTGCTGGTTATCGCTGCATACGACGTATGGCGCGGCTCCAACAAGCGATCGATTCAGGCTGGACAAGCGGTATCAATCCGATATCGGCCCGGTCGACGTTGACAGTTATGTGCGCTACCTGGGCATTTACCGCAAGATCGTGGAGTCACACGCCTGTGCGATGACCAAGATCGTGGCGATAAACGCGCTGGGCGAACGCCAAGCCTTTACTGAATTCACCGCGCGGCACTGTGAGCTACAGCCGCTGTTTCCGCTTTCACGCTTTCAGCTAACGGTCGATCTGTTGCCCGGGGTGGGCCAGAAGACGCGCAAGCGCCTGGAGGCTTACGATCTGAAAAGCATTCCGGCTGTCGCTGCCGCCGACCAAAGCACATTGGCGGCCGCCCTGGACAACCGTCATACCGACGCCCAGCGGATCAAACGTGCTGCCGAGCAACTGGCCGAACGCGCCTGTCGGCCCACACGCGGCGAGCGGCTCGGCCCGCCACCCGGCCACGACTGATCTCCACGAGACGCCGGCTCGACGCACTTCGTCGGTTCTCGACGCCGTAACCAGGCCGAAACGGCTTGCTTGCAGCTCATCAAGCGCTGTGTTCGCGGCGAGCAGTCATTAGAGCGCCTCGCTTGAAGGGCACCGTGCGCAGACGCAGGCCGCAGGCGGCATGAACCGCGTTGGCGATCGCGGCGGGAATGGCCGCGGAGGTGGCCTCACCTGCGCCCAGAATCGGCTGGTCGGGCCGGTCGATCAGGGTGATGTCGATTTCTGGCAGAGCCGCGAAATCGGCCAGCGGGTAGGCGCTCCATTCCAGGCTGGTGATGCCGTAGGGGTCGAACGTGATGGCCTCGTTGAGCGTGCGGTTGATGGCCTGGATCACGTTGCCCTCGATCTGATTGCGCAGGCCGTCGGGGTTCACGACGGGCCCACAGTCGTGGGCCACCCAGGCGTGGGTCACACGAATACCGTGCGTGCCCACCACAACGGCCACGACCGCGGCCACGCGGGCGGCGTTGTTTTCATAGGTGAGCTGGGCCATGCCGCGCCCGCGCGCGCCGTCATCCTGCCAGGTGCCGGGTGCGGACTCGCCGGCTTGCCAGCCCGCGGCGTGGGCCACGGTTTCCAACACGCGCCGGGCCCGCGGTTCGTGCAGGTGGGCCAGGCGAAACGCCAACGGATCACGCCCGGCCGCGTGGGCCAGCTCGTCCATGAACGACTCGTTGGCAAAGGTGTTCTGAATGGCCCCCAGCGTGCGCAGGGCCGATGCGCGCAGCGGCATGTCCCGGTTGGCCAGCCAGTTGACGACGATATGTTCTGCTTTCAGGTCATAGCCCGAGATCGTGTTCCGGTCGCCGCCAACGTGGCGCGTATCGGGCACCAGATCACGCGCGAGCTGGCCGGCCAACAGGCTGGCGGCACCCAGTTGTTTGGCCGGGCGGTTCAGATGGGTGGGCGTGCGGTTATCGAACTGCCAGGCAGTGATCGCCCCGTCGTTACCCAGCGTGGCGCCAAGCCGCATACGCATGGCACAGCCCAAGGGCGCCCAGCCGTGTTCGTCGGCGCGCGACCATTGCACGCGGACCGGGCGGCCCACGGCCCGCGAGAGCAGGGCCGCATCCGCTGCGGCATCATCAGCACCGTTATGGCCGTAGCAGCCCGAGGCCTCGACGTAGCTCACACGGATATCGTCGCGGCCCAGCAGCTCAACCAGCGCGGCGCGCAGCGGATACACGCCTTGTGTGCCCGACCAGATATGCACGCCGTCAGGGCTTACATCAGCAATCGCCGCCGACGGGCCGATCGAATCATGGCTTTGAAACGGCCAGTGATAGGTCGCCGTGTGGGCATCGCTGCCCAGTGCGGCCGGGCCCGTGTCGCGTATCACATCCCGCGTGGCCGGCAGCGTTTCCAGATGCGGAAACAGCGCATCGCCGGCCGGCACCGTCATGGTGGTGTCCCATGCAAGGCGCAGTCGCTCGGCGGCCTGCATGGCCTGCCATTCATCGGGGGCGACCACGCCCACGAAACGGCCCACGCGCACGACTTGTGCCGCCTCGGGTAGGTCAGAGGCATCGATTGCGATCAGGCGCGCGGCATCGGGCGAGAACGCGCCGGTGGTCGGCGGGCGGATCACCCGGCCGTGCCACATGCCGGGCACCACGAGATCCTGCATGTAGGTAAACCTGCCGGCGATCTTGGCGGGGATGTCTTCCCGCGCGATCGATTGGCCGACCGGCCCGCGATGTACAGCCGGCGCGAACGCGGGTAATTCGGCCGCCAGGGGCCGGTCGATGCCGTCGGCGATCAGCGCAGCGTAGGACAGGCGTTGAGCGCTCGATGCTGCATGGCCCACGACGTGCCCGTTGGCGCTCGTCAATGTATCGGCGGCAACGCCAAGACGTGCGGCGGCGCGCTCGATCAGGGCGGCCCGGGCCAGGCGTGCCGCGTGGGCCAGTTGGGTGCCGCCGCTTTGTAGTGTCTTGCTGCCCGCGGTATAGCCCAGATCCGGCGTGAGGGCGGTATCGGCCTGGAGCAGACGCGTGTCGGCAAAGGCCACGTCCAGCCCGCCGGCCGCCAACTGGCGCAGGGCCGTGGCTACACCTGTGCCCAGCTCGACCTTGCCGCTATAGATCGTCACCCGGCCGGCGGCGTCGATGGCCAGCCAGGCATCCACGCCGCCGGCGCGGAGTTGGTCGGTGCGGGTGGTTTCAGCCATATCAGCTACAAAACGCGCGGCCGTGGCCACGCCCGGCATGGACAGACCAAAGCCCACCACGAGGCCGGGCACGCTCTTGAGCACGTCGCGTCGGGTGAGACTCACGTGGCGTTCCGCGCCTGACGCTGCATGCGAGCGGCGCGCTTGATCGCCCGCACAATGCGTACGTGTGTGCCGCAGCCGCAAAGGTTGGAGGTCAAGGCGGCGGCGATGGCCGCGTCGTCCGGGTCCGGGGTGTCGGCCAGCAACGCGGTGGCGGCGATCATCATCCCGCTGATGCAATACCCGCACTGGGCGGCCTGTTCATCGATAAAAGCCTGCTGAACGGGCGAGAGCGCGTCACCCGGGGCTAGACCCTCCACGGTGGTGACCGGCCCATCGACCGCGGCGAGCGGCAACACACAACTCTGGCGCACGTCGCGGCCCACGAACACGGCACAGGCCCCGCATTCGGCCAGCCCGCAGCCATAGCGCGTGGCCTTGAGATCAAGATGATTGCGCAGCGCGTAGAGCAGCGGCATATCGCCCGGCGCATCGATGTCGTGGGCCGTGTCGTTGACGATCAATCGATAAGTCATCGCGCGCCTCAGTGTTTTCGTGCCGCGGCGACATCGGCGCCGGAAATACCGCTTGCCCCCACGCGGGCCCGCAGCGTGTTCACCAGGGCCGCGATCTGGGCATCGCTCAGCCGGCTGGCATAGCCCGGCATGAAAACGCGCCCGTCGGCCCCGGTACGCGCTACGCCGTCCAAGAGCACGCGGATCAGATTATCCGGATCGGCGCCCGTGACCGTGGCATAGCGCGAGAATGCATCGGCCGGCCCGCCCGGCGCGCCCGCAACGTGACAACTCACACAGTGGCGCGCGTAAAGCGTATCGCCGAGCGCGCTGGTTTGGGCGGCCTCGGCCGAGCCCGTCGGCGCCGAACTGGCCCGGGCGGGCACCGTGCGTAGATAAGCGATCATCGCGGCCCGGTCGGCATCGCTCAAAACCCGCGTGCTGTCGGTAATCACCTCGGCCATCGGCCCGGCAGCAACCGCGGCCGCGGACGGCGCGCGCACATGGCCGGTGGCCAGATACTCGTCCAGTGCGGCATCCGACCAGCCGCCAACGCCATCGGCGTGGGACGTGATATTGGGCGCATACCAGCCGCCGAGCTTGGCACCGGTCAGGGCGCGATCGCTGTCGAGCGCGTATGTGGTACTGCGCGGCGTATGACACTGGCCACAGTGGCCAAGCGTTTCGACCAGATAATGGCCGCGGGCCACCGGGCGATCAGCACGCGGCGCCGGCGCGTCCAGGTCGCCCGGTTCGAAGTTCAGCCATTTCCAACCACGAATCAGCGCGCGCTGGTTGAACGGAAAGATCAGCGCGTTATCCGGCGGCGTGTAATCAACCGCCGGCACCGTTTGCATATAAGCCCACAACGCCGCGATATCCGCCCGCGACATATTCGTATAGCTGGTGTATGGAAACGCCGGATACAGCTGCTCGCCGTCGTCGCCAATGCCCTCGTGCATGGCCCGCAGGAAATCACCGTCCGACCACGTCCCCAGCCCGGTCTGAACATCCGGCGTGATATTGGTCGAATACAGCGTGCCCAACGGCGTCTCAAAGGCAACGCCGCCGGCATACGGCGCCCCGCCTTCGCGGGTATGACAGGACTGACAGTTCCCCGCGGCGGCCAGATACCGCCCGCGCTCGACAGGGTCGCTCGCCGCGCCTGTGGCGGTGGCCGCAATAATGAATAGCGACAGGCCGATACAGGACCGGACCACTGTTCGGCGGTGTCGGAAAACGCTTGGGCGCATGTTTAAGGGCGTGCTCGGCGACAGCTCGAGCATGCCACCCGGCGCCGGGGTTAGGGCGTATTGAGGTTTCATACGAGTCCGCGCCAAGCGCTGTTTTACGGCAAGACGAGGCGTAGCCGACGCCGCGCAGTCATTCTGCGCCAGTGGGCTAGAACGCTGTATTGCCGATGTGTCGTTAATTTTAGGGCGCTTGTCCCGAAGGGTTGGGCCGCCCATAAAAAATCGAAGATGGGCGTCCTTCGGCGTTGCGAGTCTTGATCGTGGCACGCCACGACGCGGCGACTCGCGCCTTGCAGGACACGATTTGCGGACGCCAACGCGGCGCTCGTATGAAACCTCAACACGCCCTAGCCAACGCGCCGGGGAGATAATTAGCTGATCAGAACGCGACGCCGATCTTGCCGGTGAATGCCCAGAACCGGCCGTCGTCGAATTCGGCCAGCGGGTCGCCGCTGGTGGATACCGGTGAGCCGTTGAGCCAGAAGTAGCTCAGCCCGGTGCCGAAGGTGACTCGCTCGGTCAGCTGAAACAGCCCGCCCAGCGCGACGGCCTGGCGATCGCCGGCCACCCGCAGCGGGGTGTAGGGCGCGCTGTTGCCGTCTTCGATCAGGCCGGACACGGAGCCGGAGAAGAACGAGGTGAAGCGATAGCCCACGCCCAGTTCGTAGGTGATGGTGTCGTCGAAATCGACCAGGCCACGGCCGGCGAGATTCGTGAACAGCTCAGGCTCGAGCAGCGATTTCTCGTGCTCGACGTAGCGCACCGAGCCAAAGGCCACCGTGTTCGGGGCGATGCCGGTACGGGCCTCGAGCAGCCAGCTTTCCGGGGTGTCGATGCTCGTTACCGAGCTCTGGTCGAGACTGACCGGCACCGCGCCGCCCGGCGTGGCCACGACGGTGTCCAGACGCTCGCGCGAGGGCAGTTTGTGGGTGATTCGTGAGTTGTAGGTCAGCGCCACTCGCAGCGCGATCTCGGGCCGCTCGTAGGCCACGCCGGCCAGCCAGCCCGTGCCCCAGTCGTTGCGAAAATCGACGTTGTAGCCTGACAGCGGGCCATAGCCCAGGCCCTGAAGCGTCACGTTGCCGCCCACGCGCTGCTGACGCACGCCGCCGAACAGCGTGAACTCGTAGGGCAGCGTATAGGCCAACACGCCGGTGAAGGCGATGGAATCAGCGGTTGCATCGGTGCCGCCGAATTCCGGCATGTTGTCGGCGTATTCCAGATCGATGCCGAAGGGCTGATCCACGAACAGGCCCGCCGCCAGGCGATCGGTCAGATCGACCTTGAGCAGGCCGGCGGGCAGGTTGAAGTTCTCTGCCGCATCGCCCGTGCCAACGCCTGATAGCGTGCCCGTGCCGGTAATGTCCGGTACGACGCGTGTATACGAGATTTCTGCATAGTTGCCCGGCGTGAGGATCGCCGAGACAGACTGCGTCGTGCGCTGCAGCCCGCCGGCCATTGCGATTGATGAGCCCAGCAACCCCACACTGCCCAGACCGGCCACGACACAATTCTTGAACATCTCTGAACTCGCTCTGGTGGAACCCGACCCGCAACCGGCCGACAGCGAAATCATAGATGGTCGAAAAATTAAAAGATAAGCGACCTAAGTATAGTTGCGACTTTTAAAAGCCGATTATCAAAAACTGCGTGCTTGTTGCAGCTATTTTGGCCGTTTCATGACGTGTTCATGACGTGGCTGGGCGTTGATGAATCAACGATCCGTCAGCCTGAGCCCGGGCGCAGACGGGCACACCATCGCGTCAGGGCCGTGCCCGGACCGCGCAGGGCCTCGACGACAGAAAAATGATGCTCACCGGCCAGTTCGTGGCTTTGCGTGGCCACACCGAGGCCGGTCCAGATATTGGCCAGCAGATGGCTCTGGCGCTTGAGCTCGGCCAGCTCATCGGCGCCGACGACACAGAGCAGATCGCCGGGGAAATCGGGCTGAGACAGGGCCGGCGACAGCGCACCGGCGCGCGGCATGTCCAGGCCCAGCGTGGCACCGATATCAGTGGTCCGGGCCAGCGGGCGCAGGTCATGCAGGCCGCTGATCGAGACCACACGCTTGATTCGGGCACGCGCGGTGTCGGGCAGGCCTGAGTGTTGTGTCACCGCGTGGGTGACGAGATGCCCGCCGGCCGAATGCCCGGCCAGGATCAGATCCCCTGAGGTGGCATCGGCAATATCGCCAATGGCCGCGATAACCGAGTCACAGAGGGATTCCAGCGATACATCCGGGCATAGCGGGTATTCGATGAAGGCCACGCGTAGACCGCAGGCCAGGGCGCCGGCGGCCAGCTGATGGTTCTCGGCGGCGTCCAACGAGCGCCAGTAGCCGCCGTGAATGAACACCAGCGTGGCGTGGGCCGGAGCATCCGGCTCGACGATATCGATGAACTCACGCGGGTGGCCGCCGTAGCGGCGCTGGCGCATGCGCGAGCCGTGGGTGTGGCGAAAAGCCGCGCCATCGGTTTGCCAGGCGGCCAGCCAGGCATCGGCATCGGCCACAGCCCCGCGGTTGTCGTACGCCTTATCCCAGACATTGCTCATGCGTCACCGCCGTTCACATAAGCCTCGAACGCGTCCTTGTAGTCCGGGTGCCAGCGCGACAGGGCCGGGCGGTTTTCGGTGATATCGCCGGCGGCCCAGGCGGTACGGCGTCGATCAGTTTCTTCGTCCACGGCGTTGTCGGGGCAGATGACGTAGAAATCACCGGCCGCCATGGCGTGATCCAAGCGCTCGATGACTTGTTCGGGCGTCCAGGCCTCGGCGGGTTGCGTGGCGTGGCGGGCCTTGGACATGCCGGTATAAGTGAAGCCGGGGACAAGCAGATGCACGCTCAAGTCGTCGCCGCCTTCGGCGTTGCGCAGCTCGTGGGCCAGGGCTTCGGTATAGGTTTTCACGCCGGCCTTGGTCACGTTATAGGCCGTATCGCCCGGCGGGTTGGTAATGCCCTGCTTGGAGCCGGTGTTGATGATGGCCGCCGGGCCGGTCTGGGCCAGCAGCTTCGGGGCGAACGCCTGGCCGCCGTGGATCACGCCCCAGAGATTCACGCCCATCAGCGCGCGCCAGCGGTCCATCTTTTCAAAGGCACCGCCGCCGGCGTTCACGCCCGCGTTGTTCATCACGATGCCGATATGATCGAAATCACGGGCGGCCTCGTCGGCCAATGCTTGCACGGCCTCGAAATCGGCGACATCGATCGGCCGGCCGCGCACCTGGACATCGGCCTGGCCGGCGCTACGGGTAGCGGCGCGAACGTCTTCGACGGCGTCGTCCAGCGCATGGCCCGGACGATCCGCCAGCACGATGTGCATGCCTCGGGCGGCGAAATGAGAGGCCGCGGCCAGGCCGATGCCGCTGGCAGCCCCGGTGACGACGGCCGCATGACCGGGCTGAATGGCGGGATGCGTGCTCGTGCTCATGATCTGCTCCAACGAAAGCGACCGGTCGGGTGGCCCGGCCGGTCGATTAGCTTCATTAGGCAAGTATATCAGCGGCGACCGCGCGGCCGAGGCGCCGCGCGGGGCCAACAGGGCATCGCTTAGATGCCGATATCGCGCAGGCGCTTGCCCGAAAGCAGATTGCGCTCGATCTTTTCCAGCGAGATGCCCTTGGTTTCGGGCACCAGCAGCAGGGTGAAGACGATGAAGGCGATATTGACTACGGCCAGAATGCCGAAGGTGGCCGTGCCGCCGATACCGGTGAGCATCACCGGGAAGAAAAAGCCGATACAGAAATTGCCGATCCAGTTGGCCCCGGTAGACACGCCGATACCGAAGTCACGGCCCTGCAGCGGCTGAATCTCGGCACACAGCGTCCAGATCAGCGGGCCGGCCGACATGGCAAAGCCCACCACGAAGATCAGCACCATGGCCATGGCCAGGTATTGCAAAAAGGTCGTGGTCGCACCGATATGCAGCACGAATGACAGCACGGCCATGGTCACGCCCATCATGAAAAAGCCGGCATAGAGAATCGGCTTGCGCCCGGCGCGGTCGACCAGGGCGATGGCGATGAAGGTGGCCAGCACGTTGGTCAGGCCCGTGACCACGGTGGCCCAGAGGCTGGCCGAGGTGCCTTCGAAGCCGGACATCTGAAAGATACGCGGCGCGTAGTACATGATCACGTTCATGCCCGTGAACTGCTGCACGATCTGTAGCGCAAAGCCCAGAAACACCGAGCGGCGGAAGTTCGGGTTGCGCTTGAACATCGCAAACCCCTTGGCCTCGGACTCACGATTGAGCGCGTCCCGGATCTCACCCAGCTCGTAGTCGACCTCTTCTTTGGTGCCGCGCAGCTTGGACAGGACATCGCGCGCCTCGTCGAAGCGGTCCTTAGCGGCCAGCCAGCGCGGGCTGTTGGGCACCGACAGGGCGCCCACGAACAACAGAATCGCCGGGATCACCAGCACGCCGAACATCCAGCGCCAGCTCTCGATATAGGAAAACGCCGCGTTGGAGACGAAAGCCGCCAGAATGCCCACCGTGACCATCAACTGATAGAACGAGATGGTCGTGCCGCGTATCCGCTCGGGCGTGACTTCGGAGAGATACAACGGCGCGGTGAATGAGGCCACGCCCACGGCCAGGCCCAGCAGAATACGCCCGATCCACAGCAGCGTCGGGCCCTGGGCGACGACACAGACCAGAGCGCCCACGATGAACAGCGCCGATGAGGCCAGAAGGGCGCGCTTGCGTCCCATGCTCTTGGAGATCGAGCCGGCGGAGAGCGCGCCGGCGGCCGCCCCCACCATCATCGAGGACACGACCCAGCCTTCCATCTGCGACGAGAGATTGAACTCTTCGTTGATGAACGGCAGGGCGCCGGATATCACGCCGATATCCATGCCGAACAGCAGGCCCGCCAGTGCGGCCAGCCCGCAGGACAGCCATACCATGGGCACGATATCGGCATGGGCCACAGCCTGTGGTGGGGTGCGCGTCGCACCGTTGGACGAAGAAGATTCAGCGGTCCCTGCCATGTGACACTCCCTGAGCGATGCGTCGGCGACGATCGCAGCTGTGGTTCAAGCCTTGCCGCGAGCGCGGGCGCTTACGACGTGGCGTTAAAATAGCGCGTCGTGGGACCGATTCCCACGCCAGATCGTCGTTTTCAGGCGGTTTTACGACGAATGTTTAATGTTTTTGTATCAGCCAGATAATCACCGCGGCGGGCGCTGGCGCAGAATCCGATCGAGCCGATCGCGGCCCGGATCGATCGTGCCGGCCAACGCGGCCAGCAGCCGCTCCACGGCCCGCGCGGCCACGTGCTCGTGTTGTTGGGCCATCGTGAAAACGGTGGTGGGCAGGAAATCGAGCAGGCGATGATCGCCGAAGGTAGCCAGCTGCGGCATGGCGCGGCTGGTCGGTGTCGCGTGTCGATCCAGCAGCACATCCAGCGCGCCGTCCAGAAGCGGATAGGCAGCGGTCACGATCGCGGCCGGCCAGGCGTGCTCGGCCAGATGATCGCGCAGCAGGCCCGCGCCGGTCGCCCGGTCATAGCGCGTGCCACAACGGGTATGCGCGCCGACCGGCTGGTCCGCCACGGCGTCTAGAAAACCGGCCCGGCGGCGGCGCGTGATCGACAGTTCGGCGACCGCATCGAGCCAGAGAATATCGCCCGGCGGCGCATGCCTGGCCCGGTTGGCCAGCACCGCCTGTGTGAGCTGTCTCGCCGCGCCTTGATTGGAGGACGCCACGCTGCGCAGGTGGGTTGCCGACAACGGCCGGTCGAGCGCGATCACGGGGGTGCCCGCGGCCTGAATCTCGGGGTAGAGGGCATCGTGTTCGGCCAGGCACGAGGCCACGATCAAACCATCGATCTTGCGTGCACGCAGGCCGGCCACCAGCGCCCGTTCGGTGGCGGCGTCATCGTCGGAATCCACGATCACCAGCTGATACCCCTGCTCGCGCAGCCGGCGCTCGATCTGTTTGGCCAGGCGCGCATAGCTGGTGTTCTCCAGGTCGGGGACGATAAGACCCAGCGTGCGTGTCTTGCCCCGGCGCAGGGCGGCCGCGCGTATGTCCACGCTGAAATCGTGCTCGGCGATCACGGCCTCGACGCGCGCAACCGTGGCCGGGCTGATCCGCCGGGCGCCCGCCTGACCGTTGACCACATAACTGGCCGTGGTGCGCGACACGCCGGCCAGGCGCGCAATATCCGCCAGTGTTTTTGGCTTCGTGGTCATGACAAATCGGCCTCATGACAGGCTTGAGACTTTTGTATGAATCGTAGGTAATACACTTGATTCTGAATCGCGGCACTTACAGCATGCGACTCTAGTCAGGCTGACACGATTCAGCCATGCGCCGTTTGGCGAATAGACCGATCAGCTGCCCGTGCCATGTTCGGGCGGGGTCGGTCTCGATCCGCAGGATGCCCATGCTCGAACTCACCCCTGATGCTGTTTTGCTGGATCGCACGGCTGCCGACTGGCGCGACGCCCTGGCCCAGGCCGGCCAGGCGTTGATCGCGGCCGAGCTGGTCGAGCCCGATTACGCCGATGCCCTGTTCGAGCGCGAGGCCCAGTCCTCGACCTATCTCGGTAACGGCATCGCGATCCCGCACGGCACCAAGCCGGCCGCGCGCTGGGTGCGCCAGACCGGTCTGCGCGTGCTGCAGTTTCCCGACGGGGTGACCTGGCACGACGGCAACGAGGTCTGCGTGATCGTGACCATCGCGGCCGCCGGGGATCAGCATCTGGATATCCTGCGCCAGCTCACCCACGTGCTGGATACGCCCGGCGTGGCCGACAGGCTGGCCCGGGCCGAGCGGGCCGAAGACGTGGTCGCGCTGCTGTCACGGGCGCCGGTGACCGGCCGCCTGGACAAGGCCACCATCGCCGCCCGCGTGCCCGTGGCCAGCCGCGAAGGGCTGACCGCGATCGCCGCGGCCCGCCTGCACGACGCCGGGGCGGCCGGGCCGGGCTTCGTGGCCGCGGCGATGGCCGCGCGGCCGACCGAACTCGGCGATGCGCTATGGCTGGTCGAGGCCTGTATCGATGCGCGCCAGCCGGCGCTGGGGCTGGCCACGCCGGCCGAGATTGACGACGTGACCGGCGTGTTCGTGCTGGCCCGGCCCAATGCGGCCGACGGGGCCACGCAGCAGGCCATCAACGAGTTGCTCGCGCGTTTGTTGGGTGTGCTGGAAGCCGGTGAGGGCCGGCGCCTGGCCGAGTTGGACGGGGCCCAGCTGCTGGGCCGGCTGGCCGGCGAATCCGCCGGCGCCGAGGTGTTGCGCGTGCGGGTACGCAACGCCCACGGGCTGCATGCCCGCCCGGCCAAGCAGCTGGTTCAGGTCGCGCGGGAGCAGCGCCTGCCGATCCGGGTGCGCCTGGAGGCCGGCGGGGCGGATGCGGTTTCGGCGGCCAGCCTGACCAAGGTCATCGGCCTGGGGGCCCGGCGCGGCCAGATGCTGGTGTTTTCGGCCGAAGGCGAAGGCGCGGCCCACGCGCTGGGCGCGATTGCCGATGCGGTGCGCGGCGGTCTGGGCGAAGACGTATTGCCCCTGGAAGACACCAGCGAGGCCCGCCCGTCGCGTAACAAGCTGACACCCGTGGCTCGGGCGCCGGCGCCGGCGCCCGATACGCCGCTGGCCGCGGTGGCGGCCTCGCCCGGCATGGCCATTGCCCCGGTGTTCGTCATGCGCCTGCCCGAGTTCGAATACGCCGAGACCAGCGATGACTCGGTGGGCGAGCGCAAGCGCCTGGACGCCGCCATTCGTGCGGCCTATAGCCAGCTGACCGATCTCACCCAGGCCGCCGACGGCGGCGATATGGCCGAGATCCTGTCGATGCACGAAGAGATGCTGCGCGATCCCGAACTGCGCGAGGCCGCGGTCGAGGCGATCAACGAGGGCGCCTCGGCCGAGGCCGGCTGGTGGGCGGCCATCGATGCCTCGGCGCGAGCCCAGGCGGCCCTGGCTGATCGGATACTGGCCGAGCGTGCGGCCGATCTGCGCGATGTCGGCCGGCGTGTGCTGGGCCGGCTGTGCGGCGTGGCCATGCCCGCGCCGCCGGATCATCGTTATATTCTGATCGCCGAGGATATCGGGCCCTCGGACGTGGCCCAGCTCGATACCCAGCGCGTGAAGGGTCTGGTCACGGCCAAGGGCGGGGCGACCTCGCACTCGGCGATTCTGGCGCGCAGCCTGGGCATGCCGGCGGTGGTGGGCGCTGGCGAAGGCATTTTGTCGCTGGTCGACGGGATCGATCTGATCATCGACGGCGAGCGCGGGCGCGTGGTGGCCGAGCCGAGCGAGGCACGCCGGGCGCGCACCGAAAAAGCCATCGCCGAGCGCGCCGCCCTGGAAGAACGTGCCTTTGCCGCCCGCCACGAGCCGGCGACCACCACCGACGGCGTGCGCATCGAGGTCGCGGCCAATCTGGGCAACACCTCGCATGCGCTTGATGCCGTCGAGCGCGGCGCCGAGGGCGTGGGCCTGTTGCGCACCGAGTTCATCTTCATGGCGCACCCGCAGGCCCCGGATCTGGATACCCAGATGGCCGAGTATCGACGCGCCTTCGATGCGCTGGGCCCGCATCGGCCGTTGGTGGCCCGTACGCTGGATGTCGGCGGCGACAAGCCGCTGGATTACTGGCCGGTACCGCCCGAGGACAACCCGTTTCTGGGCCTGCGCGGTATTCGCCTGGCGCTGACCCGCCCGGCGGTACTAGAAAGCCAGATGCGGGCGTTGATTGCCGCGAGTGCGGGCCGTCCGCTGCGGATCATGTTTCCCATGGTCAAGGACGTGGCCGAGTTCCATGCGGGCAAGGCCATCTATGACCGCGTGATCGCCGATTTTGACGATGTCGATGTCCAGCTCGGCGTGATGATCGAGATCCCTTCCTGTGCGCTGCTGGCCGAAACCCTGGCCCCGCACGTGGATTTCTTTTCCATCGGCACCAACGATCTCACCCAGTACACGCTGGCCATTGATCGCGGCCATCCGCGGCTGTCGGCCCAGGCCGATGGCCTGCATCCGGCCGTGCTGCGCCTGATTCGCATGACCGTGCAGGCAGCGGCCGGCCAGGATTGCTGGGTGGGTGTCTGCGGCGAGCTGGCCAGTGATGCCCAGGCCATCGGCGTGCTGGTGGGCCTTGGCGTGGATGAGGTCTCGGTCAACGCGCGCCAGATTCCGCTGGTCAAGGCACGTATTCGCGAGCTGTGCCAGCGCGATATGAGCGTGCGCGCCGATAAACTGCTGGCGCTGGGCACGGCCGAGGCCGTGCGTGAAGCCGTCGAGGCCGAGACATGAGCCACGTGCTGGCCATTACCTTGAACCCGGCGCTGGATCTGTCCATCGGCGTGGATCAGCTCGTGCCCGGCACGCTGCATCGCGCACGGAATGCCGCCACGGTGGCCGCTGGCAAGGGCCACAACGTGGCCTGTGTGCTGGCCGCACTCGGCCATGACGTCACCGTGGCCGGTTTTCTGGGCGATGAAAACGACGGTGCCCATGCTCGCCTGTTCGCGGCCCACGGCCTGGTGGATCGCTGTACCCGTATCGCCGGGGCCACGCGTACCAACGTGAAGATCGGCGAGGCCGATGGCCGGGTCAGCGACGTGAATACGCCCGGGGCCATCGTCAACGACACCGATTGGCAGGCGTTTATGGCCACACTCGACGACGCATTGGCGCAGGCCCCGGCCGCGGTCGTGCTGGCGGGCAGCCTGGCGCCAGGCATCGCACCGGCCCGCATCGGCGATATCGTCCAGCGCTGCCACACATACGAGGTGCCGGTGTGGCTGGATACCAGCGGGGCGGCGCTGGCGGCCGGTGTCGCTGCCGGCTGCGCGTGGGTCAAGCCCAACGCCTGCGAATTGGCCGAATGGGCCGGCGTGGCGCTGGCCGATGAGGCCGAGCTGCTGACCGCGGCCCACGACATGCAGGCCGCGGGCGGCGCCCACGTCATCGTCTCGCGCGGCGGGGAGCGGCTTTATGCCTGTCACGCCGGCCAATTGTGGGTGGTTACGCCGCCGCGGGTGGCCGTGGCCAATACGGTCTGTGCCGGCGACAGCCTGTTGGCGGGCCTGTTGCACGGCCAGCTATCCGGCCAGGCCACCGACGAGGCGCTGAGGTTTGCCTGTGCGCTGGCCGCCGAGGCGGTGCGCCATGTCGGCGTTGGCCGTGCCGATGCCCCTGATTTTTCTGATCTGCAGGCCCAGGTGTGCCTGGAAACGACCCCGCACGGTGCTGTCGCGACAGCCCGGGAGCCCAGCCCATGAAACTCACGATCGTCACGGCCTGCCCGGGCGGGCACACCACCTCCTGGCTGGCCGCACAGCGTCTGTCGCGGGCCGCCGAACGGCGCGGCTGGCAGACCGTTTTCCACGAGGAGGATACGGGCGCCTCCGAGCTTGTCATCGTGGCGGCCAGCGCGCCGGTGGATCTGGCTCGTTATGACGGGCGCGCGCTCTATCACGCCGATATCGGCGCGGCACTTGCCACGCCGGATGTCGTGCTGGACGCGGCCGAGCACGAATCCGTGGTCTATGACCATGCCAACGCGCCGTCGGCGCTTTGCACCGTGCGGCCCGAGGTCAGCGCGAACGCGCCAAGCGCCAAGCAGATCGTGGCGGTCACGGCCTGTCCGACCGGCGTGGCCCATACCTTCATGGCGGCAGAAGCCTTGTCTGAAGCCGGCCGGGCGATGGGACATGGCATCCGCGTGGAAACCCAGGGCTCGGTGGGCGCCCAGGACGCGCTCACCGACGACGAGATCGCGGCGGCCGACGTGGTGCTGCTGGCCTGTGATATCGAGGTCGATGAAACCCGTTTTGCCGGCAAGCCGATCTATCGCACGGCCACGGGAACGGCGCTGAAAAAACCGCGCCCGACGATCGAGGCCGCCCTCACCGAGGCGGTGCCTGCCGGTGAGGGCGCGGCGGCTGCAGCCAAGACGGCGCCCAAGAAATCGCTCAAGGAGCGCGGGGTCTACAAGCATCTGTTGACCGGCGTGTCCTATATGCTGCCGATCGTGGTGGCCGGCGGGTTGTGTATCGCCCTGTCGTTTGTCTTCGGGATCGATGCCGCGGATGAAAAAGGCAGCCTGGCCGCCGCACTCATGCAGATCGGCGGCGGCTCGGCGTTCAAGCTGATGGTGCCGGTGCTGGCTGGTTATATCGCTTACTCCATCGCCGATCGGCCGGGGCTGACGCCGGGGTTGATCGGCGGCTGGCTGGCCACCGATCTGGGGGCCGGTTTTCTCGGCGGCATCGTGGCCGGTTTTCTGGCCGGCTACGTGGCCAACGCCATCAAGAAAGCCGTGCCGCTGCCGGCCAGCATGGAATCCTTGAAGCCGATTCTCATCATCCCGCTGGCCGCCTCGCTGGTGACGGGGCTGACGATGATCTATGTCGTGGGCACGCCGGTGGCCGCAATACTGACCTCGCTGACCGCGTTTCTGAACTCGATGGGCTCGACCAACGCCGTGCTGCTGGGCGCGCTGCTGGGCGCGATGATGTGTATCGATATGGGCGGGCCGATCAACAAGGCCGCCTATACCTTCGGCGTCGGCCTGCTGTCGTCACAGACCTATCTGCCGATGGGCGCGATCATGGCGGCCGGCATGGTCCCGCCCATCGCCATGGGCATCGCCAGCATCGTCGCACGCGCCAAGTTTGCTGAATCCGAGCGCGAGGGCGGCAAGGCGGCGCTTGTACTGGGCCTGTGCTTCATCAGCGAGGGCGCGATTCCGTTTGCCGCCAAGGATCCGCTGCGGGTGCTGCCGGTGTGTATCGTCGGTGGGGCGCTGACCGGCGCACTGTCCATGCTGTTCGGCTGCAAACTGATGGCGCCCCACGGCGGGCTGTTCGTGTTGTTGATTCCGGGGGCGGTGAGCCACGCACTGGCATATCTGGCGGCGATCGCCGCCGGCTCCCTGCTGGCCGGGCTGGCCTATGCGGTGATCAAGAAAAACGCCGGCGACGCGCCTGGCCAGGCCAGCGAAGAAAGCGGTATCACACAGCAGACATAGCAATCGCCCGCCGGGCGCGTACAGTGGGGCTGACACGTCAACCCGGAATTGTTATGTATCGACTACTGAGCACGTTTGTTGTCACCGCGGGCCTTGCGGTGGCCGGCCCGGCCCTGGCTGATCGCTCGGACGCCGGGCCGAGTGATGTCCCCGCGCCGATCGAAAACGCGATCGCCGATCCGGCGCGTGGCGATGCCGCAGCCGACGACGAGCGCCGCAAGCCGGCGGCGGTACTGATGTTCTCCCAGGTTGAGCCGGGCGATACCGTCATCGAGCTGATCCCCGGCAGCGGCTACTGGACCGCCATGCTCTCCGATATCGTGGGCGAGGACGGGCATGTAGTCACCGTGCTGCCGACGGCCGTGGCCGAGAAACACCCGGATGCGCTGGCCGGTATCAAGAAAATGGCCGCCGAGCCGGGCCATGCCAACGTCGAGGTCGTGACCGTCGATGCCGATGCGTTGTCGTCGATCGAGAGCCCCCCCGCCGATCTGGTCTTTACCGCACAGAACCTGCACGATTTTGCCAACAAGGGCATGGGCACGATCACGCCCCAAGCGTTTGCCAGCGAGATCAAACCGCTGCTGGCCGACGACGGCGTGCTGCTGGTCAACGACCATGCGGCGACTCGCGGCACGGGCCTGGCCCATACTTCGGATCTGCACCGTATCGATCCGGCGCTGGTGAAAAAACAGATCGTGGCGGCCGGCTACCGCTTTGACGGCGCCAGCGATGCGTTGGCCAACCCGGACGACTCGCACAAGATCAAGGTTTTCGACGAGCCGATCAAAGGCCATACCGACGAGTTCATCTATCGCTTCGTGCCGACGAGCGATTGATCGACACGGTTCGCCCGGCCGGCTTGAGTCGGCCGGGCGAGCATGCGCACACTGGCGCTGTTCACGCTTAAACGAGAGCAATGTCATGGCAACTATCAAAGTCGGCACCGAGAACTCGGCCCCGATCGAGCTGTATTACGAAGACGTGGGCGCCGGCAAGCCGGTGGTGCTCATCCACGGCTGGCCGCTGTCCGGGCGCTCCTGGGAAAACCAGGTGATGCCCCTGGTGGCCGCCGGTTATCGCGTGATCACCTATGACCGGCGCGGCTTCGGCCAATCCAGCCAGCCGCATACCGGTTATGACTACGACACGCTGGCGGCTGATCTGAACACGCTGATGAACCAGCTGGATTTGAAGGATGCCACGCTGGTGGGTTTTTCCATGGGCGGCGGCGAAGTCGCGCGTTACGTGGGTAATCACGGTACCGATCGTCTGGCTGGAGTGGTGTTTGCGGCGGCGGTGCCGCCGTATCTGTATGTCACCGACGACAACCCGGACGGCGGCCTGGACGATGCCACCATCCAGTCTTTCGAGGACGGCGTGAAAGCCGATCGGGCCGCGTTCTTCGAGGATTTCTCGACCCAGTTCTTCTCGACCGAGAAAGAAGGCCTGCTGGTGTCCGAGGCCAATCGGGTTTATCACCGCAATATCGCCTGGGCCGCCTCGCCCAAGGGCACGCTGGACTGCATCGGCGCCTTCGGGCGTACCGACTTCCGCGATGATCTGAAAAAGATCGATGTGCCCGCGCTGGTCATCCACGGCGATGCCGATGGCATCGTGCCGTTGGAGGTGTCCGGCAAGCGCACGGCGGATACGGTCAAGGACGCCTCGCTGCACGTCATCGAAGGCGGGCCGCACGGCATCAACGCCACGCACCCCGAGGCCTTCAACAAGGCGCTGATGGATTTCTTGAACTAGGGAATCGTTCGTTCAGAATGCCGCCAGCCGATATCGGCCATGTTGTCGATATCGGCTTTTTTATGAGTGTGCAGATGAAACGTATTTTCGTGGCCGGCCTGGCCGGTTTCGCCCTGTCGGTACTGGCTGGCTGTCAGCAGAGCCAGGCGCCCGGCAACCATATGACCGCCGCTAGTGATATCGACCAGGACACGCTGTGCCAGGTCAGCACCTGGAAGCCGATCAACGTGGCCAGCCAGTGCGAGGCCGGCCAGAAGATTCTGTATCGCCCCGGCGATGAGGCTGGCTCCGAGCAGTCGGCACTATTTACGGCCGCCAACTGTGATCTGCGTTTCTCGGTGTCGGCCACGCCGGGCGGCACCGCCTGTATCTATCGTCCGATCCGCTCGGCCAACGCGCTGGCCACGCCGGACGACGCTGCGAGCTAAGTACCGGCCAGGTGATTCGCCACGGGCAGCCAGGCCCACAGGGCGACAAGCGCAGCCAGTAGAACCGGCGGGGTCAGGATCAGCCCGATCTTCATGTATTGGCCCCAGCCGATTGCATGGCCCTTGCCGGCCAGCACATGCAGCCAGAGCAGGGTGGCCAGGCTGCCGATGGGCGTGAATTTCGGGCCGAGATCGTTGCCGATGATGCTGGCATGGATCATCAACTCGCGCGTGAGCGCATCCACAGGCGCCTGATCGATCGCCAGGCTGGCCACCAGCGTGGCCGGCATGTTGTTCATCATCGCCGCCGTTGCCGCCACCACGAAACCGGTGCCCACGGTGGCGATGAAATGGCCCTGACCGGCCAGCCAGGCCAGCACGCCGGCCGCATGTGCTGTCAGCCCAGCCTGGCCCAGGCCATAGACCACGACATACATGCCCAACGAAAACCACACGATGGGCCAGGGCGCGTTGGCTATCACCGGCTTGAGCGCGATACGCGGGCGCTGGCCGGGCTGACCCACGCGGGCCGCGATCAACAGCAATAACCCGGCGGCGCTGCCGATCGTCGCCGAAAACGGCACATCGTAGGCGGCCAGACCGAACAGAGCGGCCAGCAGCACCACGAGCAACGGGCCGGCCAGATAGAAAACCTGTCGATCGACAATCGCCGTGGCCGGATCGGTCAATACGTCGGCGCTATAACGGCTTGGCAGATCGCGTGCGAAGAACACGAGCAGCACACCCAGCGTGGCCGCGATCGAGACCAGGGCCACCGGGGCCATGATCAAGGCATAGCGATCAAAGCCGATCCCGAAATAATTGGCCGTCACGATATTCACGAGATTGGAGAGGGTCAGCGGCAGGCTGGCGGTATCCGCGATGAAGCCGGTGGCGATGATGAAAGCCAGTGCTGCGGGCCCGGCCAGGCCCAGCCGTGCCAGAATCGCTGCCACGATGGGCGTGAGCAGCAGGGCAGCGCCGTCGTTGGCAAATACCGCGGCGATCAGTGCGCCCAGCAGCACCACATAAATGAACAAGGCGCGCGTGCGGCCCGCAGCCCGTCGCGCGATATGCAGCGCGGCCCAGGCAAAACAGCCGGCGCCGTCGAGGATCAACGAGATCAGAATCAACGCGACAAACGTGAACGTGGCGTCCCAGACGATGCCCCAGACCGTGGCTACGTCGGCCAGATCGACCACGCCCGTGGCCCATGCCAGCCCGGCCCCGGCCATGGCCGACCAGCCGATGCCCAGCCCACGGGGCTGGATGAGCACCAGGGCCAGCGTGGCCACGAAGATTGTCAGTGCCAGCATCGGTGATCAGCCGCCGTGCCGGGCGTGCACGATCTCACCGTCTTCTTTTTCAAAGACCGCGACGGGATTGGCTAATAACGCCAGTACCCGCTCGGACGGCCGGCACAACGCCGCGCCCGTGTCCGTGATGACCACGGGCCGGTTGATCAGGATCGGATGAGCCTGCATCGCCGCGAGCAGGGCATCGTCGCTGATCGCGGCCCGTGTCAGGCCGAGTTCGGCGGCCTTGGCCTCTTTCGCACGCAGCAGTTCGCTCGGGGCAATGCCCAGGCGGGCAATCAGCGCACGCAGCTCGGCCAGCGATAGCGGGTGGTCCAGATACTCGATGATCTCAGGGTCTTCGCCCGAGGCTCGGATCATCGCCAATGCGTTACGTGACGTGCCACAGGCGGCTTTGTAATAGATCGTGACGGTCATGTTTTTGTCTCGGCGGGTGCTTCGACCAGTGCATCGACCAGCCCGGCACAGACCTCGGGCCGCCCGTTGCAACAGTCGCGGGCCAGATAGAACAGCGTCTCGCGCACCGCGCCCAGCTCGGCGCGATAGATCATAGAGCGCGAGTGCCGCGTGGCCGTGGCCAACCCGGCCCGTGTAAGCACGGCCAGATGGGCCGACATCGTGTTGTGCGGCACGGCCAGCCGGCGCGCGATCTCGCCGGCGGCCAGGCCGTCGGGCTCGGCCGTTACCAGCAGGCGAAAGACCGCCAGCCGTGTTTCCTGGGCCAGGGCGGCAAAACGTGCGATCGCGATTGACTCGTCCATATGTCCAAATATATCGACATTATGCGGCGAGCGCAATGCGTTGCGCGGTGGGTTCTTTGAAGCTGTCCGCGAATGAACGCCAATAAACGCGAATGAATACAGAGGGTCGGCTTGTGGGCGGCGTCCGGCTTTGGCGGTCACCGTAGCGTGATGCGGTTACGACGTGCGGTGTGGCCGGCGTGCGTTATTTCCAAGACAGATCGGGCTGGCGACCGTTCGTCATGCAGTCCCGGAGATACAGATTGATCAGGCTCTGGTAAGGAATTCCCGTTTCCTCGGCCATGGTCTTGAAGTAGGTGATGACGTCGTCTCGCATACGAATCGTGACCTGGCGCTTGAGCTTTGCCGCATACGGATTCTTGCGGGATGTCATCGTTGAAAAATCATATTCCTCTTTCATGGCATCGGACCTTCGTAATACTGACCTTCGCGGGCCTTGGCCTTGCGGGCTGATATGAGGCGGATGAGCTGGCCGTGTGACCGTTCGCAGTGGCAGACGATGAGTATCCGCGAACGGTCGCTCAGGCCGAGCAGGATGAAGCGATCCTCCGGTTCGGACTGTTTGTCGTCGAAGAACTGGCTGGCGTATTCGTCTTAGGGCCTGTTGCCGTTTCATACGAGTCCGCGCCAATCGCTGTTTTGCGGCAAGACGAGGCGTAGCTCACGCCGCGCAGTCATTCTGCGCCAGTGGGCTAGAACGCTGTATTGCCGCAAAACAGCGCTTGTCCCGAAGGGTTGGGCCGCAAATCACGCCCTGCGGCGTT
>NZ_AYKG01000012.1 GCF_003788585.1 Salinisphaera japonica YTM-1
TATCAGCCTCAGATCGCTCGGTGAGCCGCTTGGTTTCAGTCGGGCGAGATGGTATCTAGCGCCGATTGGCGTGGTTGACTGCCACTTCGTTGCGATGTGACTTCGGCGCAGCTGCCATATCGCGACGGGTGGTCGTCGGCTGTACGCCGTCCTGGTAGATCGTCGGCTGAGCGCGCGTATTGGCCATCCGCGATTCACCGACAGCCGGTGCGCGATCGCGTTGTTCTGACGTGTGGTCGATACGGGTTGTATCCGACTGCACGTGCGTTTGGTAATTGCCGGGCTGCACAGCGGCCTGCGCACTCGTGGCGAGGCCAACGCTGATGATGCCGGCGATGAGCGTGGAAAAGATCAGTTGCTTGTTCATCATTAACCTTCCGGTATTAGACTTTCGTCGTATGCATATATAGTGACACCCAATCGGATAAGTTCAAGCGATTGCCATAAACTAAATATGAATCGGTTCCATAGCGTCGTGCGATGGACCATGTCCCATTAAGAGACAGCCACCGGACACCCAGGGCCTGTTGCCACAACTCGGCTATCACGGCTTGATTTCATGGTTCCGCGCCGGCATCTACGGAATATTGGTTGTTTACAGACAGGCGTTATGACGCGTTACACCAAAGATCAGGACACGATCTCTCGTCTATCCGCCGAGCAGTATCGAGTCACTCAGGAAAACGGCACCGAGCGGCCCGGCACCGGTTCTTATCTGGATAACAAGCAGGCCGGCATCTATGTGGATATCGTCTCGGGCGAGCCGCTGTTCGCCTCGAGTGACAAGTACGAGTCCGGCTGTGGCTGGCCGAGTTTCACCAAACCGATCGAGCCGGCCCACGTCGCCGAGCTGAGCGATTCATCGCTTGGCATGACGCGCACCGAAGTACGCTCGACCCACGGCGACAGCCACCTGGGCCATGTCTTTCCTGACGGCCCGGCTGATCGCGGCGGCTTGCGCTACTGCATCAACTCGGCCTCGCTGCGCTTCGTGGCCAAGGATGATATGCAGGCCGAGGGCTACGGCGACTATATCGATCAAGTGGAGGACGTATGAGCGAACAACGCGCGATTCTGGCCGGCGGCTGCTTCTGGGGCATGCAGGATCTGATCCGCAAGCAGGACGGCGTACTGGCCACCCGCGTGGGTTATTCCGGTGGCACGATGAAGCACCCGTGCTATCGCGATCACGGCCATCATGCCGAGGCCATCGAGATCGTCTACGACGATGCCCGCATGAGCTATCGGCGTCTGCTGGAATTCTTTTTCCAGATTCATGACCCAACGACGAAGAACCGACAAGGCAACGACCGGGGCGAGTCGTATCGCTCGGCGATCTATTATCTAAGCGATGACCAGAAAGCCGTGGCTAAGGAGACGATCGCCGACGTCGAGGCCTCCGGGCTTTGGCCGGGCAAGGTCGTGACCGAGGTGGCCCCGGCCGGCGAGTTCTGGGAAGCCGAGGATTATCACCAGGATTATCTGGAGCGCATCCCGCACGGCTACACCTGTCATTTCCCGCGCAAGGATTGGGTGCTGCCCCGGCGTACCGAAAACGCCTGATCGGTAATTGATGGCGAACACGAAAAAGCCGGCGTCCAGGCGCCGGCTTTTTTGATGCTGCTGTCAGACCAGACCTACTCAGCCATCGCTTTCTTTAACGCCGCGAGTGCCTGGGTCTTGCCATCGGCGGTGGTCACGCCGTCGAGCCACTGAGCCACCCGGTCCATATGACCGGTAATCCAGCGGCGCGCCACGTCGTCGGCCGATTGCTTGTCGTAGCCATAGTCGTAGATCCACTGGCTCTGAATCTTGGACGGCACGATCATCTGCTCCAGAAACCGCGTGGCGTTGGGATTGGCTTTGGCATAGGCCGGGTTGATGGCTGTCCACACCGACGAGCCGCCGCCCCATATCTCTTTCGGATCCTCGAGATAACGCAAGTCATACTTGATGTTCATCCAGTGCGGTTTCCAGCCCAGAAACACGATCCAGCGCTTGTCGTCGATCGCCCGGCCGGCCTCGGCCAGCATCGCGGCGGTACTGGAAGCTCGCAAATCCCAATCGCCCAGGTCATAGACATTGTCGTCGATGGCGTTCTGAACGATCTGATTGCCATCGTTGCCGGCCTCGATACCATAGATCCGGTGATCGAACCTCTCGGCCCGGGCATTCAGATCACCGATGCTGTGAATCCCGGCGTCCCAGACATAACCCGGCACGACGAGATCGTACTGGGCATCGGGCACGTTCTTGACCAGCAGATCGATCTTGCCGGCATCCACCAGCGGCTGCACCGTGGATTTCTGGGTCGGCATCCAGATGCCCAGATCGGCATCGATATCCCCGCGGACCACGCCCTGGAGCGCGATCGTCCAGCTGGCGTTGGTCAAATCAGTCTCGTAACCGATCGCCTCCAACACGGTCTGGGCGACCGTGGTCTTGACCGTTACGCCGGGCCACGGCGCCGAGGCAAAACGCACGGTTTGCGTGCTGTCGGCCCCCGTCTGCGCCTGGGCCGGGCCGGCCGCAAGGCCCAACGCCAGAACCGCCACGCCAGCTGTAACCATCAAGCTGCGTCGTAATTGATTGAACATATCGTCTCCCCCGTAAATCAATGGTTGGCACCCCGCGCCAACGCGGCGCTGGTATGAAACCTCAACACGCCCTAAATCATACGCAAGGTCGATCGCGTTTGGCGCGCATCATGCATCGACATGAGCGTTGGCAACACGCTGGCTTACGAGCGCATCTGGCGTCATAGCTTCAACCCGCATGACACATGAATATCGTAAAAGCCGGCGCCGTCGGCCGTGTTCTTGTATGCCCTGGGCTTGCCACCCACGCCGCTGGCACTGGTGCTGCACTTCGGCGTGGGCTTTGTCGGCGCGGCCGTGCTCTATCTGCTGTTCGGGCGCGGCATCAATCCGCTCAACGGCATTGGCCTGGCACTGGTGCAATGGCTGTTGTTGATGGTCGTGGCCGGCCCGAGCATTGGCCTGGGCTTTTTCGGTTTCGGCGCCCCGGGCCACGCACTATCGGCCGAGGCCCCGTTGCTTCTCGGCCAGACCATCAAATATCTCGTGCTCACATTCGTGCTGCACGTCATCTACGGCGGCCTCAACGGCACCTTGATTGCCCGCTGGCTTGGCGCGGCCTGCTAACCAGGGCACACACCGGCGTAGTGGTCGGCGATCGCCCCGGCGGTGGTCAACCAGATATCGTCTCGATGCGCGGCGATATGGCTCAGCGCGCGTCGCAGGCTGCGAATGCGAAACGGCTGGCCCATGATGTAGGGATGCAGCGCGATGCCCATGACCAGCGATTGGCGCTTCGATTGCGCCAGCATTTCATCGAATTGATCGACGATACGTGCCTCGAATTCACGATGATCGCCGCGGTGCGGCACGATCGCCGGGATATCGTTGATCTCCTGCGGATAAGGCACTGACAGGATCGAGCCATTGCCACGGGTGGCCATCCACACCGGCTGGTCGTCATGGGCCCAATCCATGTGATAGACAAAGCCGGCCTCGGCCAGCAGGTCCGGGGTGCGCGCGCTCTGGGCGATCCACGGCCCCAGCCAACCCACCGGCCGCTCGCCGAACACATCCAGCAAGTGATCGCGTGATTCAGCGATGAGCGCGGCCTCGCCGGCCTCGTCGAACTCGTTCTGGGATTCGCTATTGGTGCGGCCGTGGGCGATCAACTCACTCGACAGCCGCGCGCGATAGGCCTGGATCAGTTCCGGGCAGTAATCGGCGATCGTGGAATTGACGATCAGCCCGACCGGAAACCCGAGTGACTCGAACATCTCCAGCATGCGCCAGGCCCCCACGCGGTTGCCGTAATCGCGCCAGGCATAGTTGAGCACGTCCGGCTCGTGCCGGCCGGGCACCAGCGCGGGGCCATAACCGTGGCCGAAGTGGAAATGCTCGAAGTTCAGGCCGATGTGTACGGCCAGGCGCTTGCCCTCGGGCCATTCGAAATCGGGCCGCTCCGTGATCGGGCGATAGGGATAACGATGATGATGATCCAGTTCGAGTGTCATGACTGGGGTCTACAGGTGTTTACTGTTCAGTCTATTCGATAGGATCGAGACAACGAAGCGATCGATTGGGGGATCGACAATGCGCCGTACTTGGCATGGTCTACACGGGCTATTCTGGATAACGCTTGCGCTCGTTGTCTCTGCCCAGGCCCGGGCTGCCCCGCCACCCGAAGTCGCGCTGGCCGACGTCTACGACGAAAGCCTGGATGTCTCGAAATACTGGGTGTCCGAGAAATACGACGGGGTCCGGGGCTACTGGGACGGCGACACGATGCGCACCCGCGCCGGCACGGTGATCGATCTGCCGGCCTGGTTCACCGCGGGCTGGCCCGAGCGGGCACTCGACGGTGAGTTGTGGGCCGGACGCGGGCACTTTTCGATCGCCTCGGCGATCGTACGTACCGCCGAGCCGGATGATGCGGCCTGGCGTGACGTGAGTTATCAGGTTTTCGATCTGCCCGAGCACACAGGCGACTTTACTGCCCGCCAGATAGCGCTCGCGCGTCTGATCACGCGTATCGACCAGCCGTGGGTACGCCACGTGAAGCAGACACGGGTGGGCGATAAGCAAGCGCTCATGGCGCGTCTGGATCGTATCGTGGCCCGGGGCGGCGAAGGGCTGATTCTGCGCCGCGCCGATCGGGGCTATGTCGCCGGCCGGCATGCGGGGCTGATCAAACTCAAGCCTTTCCAAGACGCTGAAGCCATGGTCGTTGGCATCAACCCGGGCAGCGGCCGGCTGGCCGGGTTGATGGGCTCTCTCGATGTCAGAACACCCGGCGGGCGTACGTTTGCCATCGGCACGGGCTTCACCGACGACCAGCGCGCCGACCCGCCGGCCATCGGCGACTGGATCACCTACGGCTTCAGTGGCCGTACGGCCACGGGCCTGCCCCGGTTCGCACGATTTCTGCACCGACGCCCGGGCGGCCCGCCGCCAGAGGTCAGCGACGCTGACTAGATCTGTATCTCGAAGCCCTCGAACTGCGGCGGGCCCAGATACATCTCGCGCGAGCCGCCAGCCCCGGCGTGTGCCTTGCGAAACGCCTCGGACTGGGTCCAGGCCGTGAACGCATCCTTGGATTCCCAGGTGGTGTGGGAAACGAAAAGCGTGTGCTCATCGGTGGTCGGGCCCTGGAGCATATTGAACTGCTTGAAACCGGGCACGCCGTCCAGATGCGAATCCCGATTGCGCCAGACCTCTAGAAACTCGGCCTCGTGGCCAGGGCGGATACGGAACCGATTCATGGCGATATACATACAGCGATAGCGGGTTTGAGAATCACGCGGTCAGTGTAACGGAGGCGCATCGGAACCGGTTCCACCGTACAATACGCGCCCCGGTCCTGTGCGAGGGCTTGCTAGAGGGTTCGACGTGCTGCTTCGTATTCTCGAGATCATCGTGCCGGTGTTCGGCGTTATTGCTGTCGGCTTCGTCTATGGCCGGCTGCGAGCCCCGGACGTGCGCGAGGCCAACGCGCTCAACATCACGATCTTCACGCCGGCACTGATCTTCTATGCGCTGACCGAGGAGGCAGGCGGGCGCCTGCCGCTGGGCATGGCCGCGTTCGCAGCCGCCATCGTGGTTTTTGGTGCCGGGGCCGTGGGCCTGGCCTGGGCTCGTCTGACAAAACGACGGGCCGCGGTCTATGTGCCACCGCTGATGTTTCCCAACTGCGGCAATCTGGGCCTGCCGCTCGCCCACCTGGCCTTCGGCGCCGAGGGTCTGGCCCTGATGGTCGTGCTCATGGTGGTGGAAAACACCTTGCAGTTCACATTGGGGCTATGGATTCTGGGCGAACGCATGTCGCCCAAGCGCCTGGCGACCAACCCGATGATTCTGGCCACCGTGGCCGGCCTTGTCTGCATGATGGCCGGCTGGCATGCGCCCGACATGATCCAGCCCGCCATCAAGATGCTGGGCGAGGTATCCATTCCATTGATGCTCGTCGCACTCGGCGTGCGCCTGTCCGCCGGGGCCAAGGGCCAGTGGCAAGCGGGGCTGGTCGGCGGACTGGCCGCACCGATCGCCGGCCTGGTCATCGCCTTGCCCTTCGTCTGGCTGGTTGAACCCGCGCCCACGCTGACGGCACTCATCATCATCTTCGGCGTCATGCCGCCAGCGGTGCTCAACTACATGCTGGCCGAGCAATACGATGTCGACCCGCCCCAGGTCGCCGCCATCGTGGCGGTGGGCCACGTCATCGCTCTTGTGACGATTCCGCTGACCTTGGGATTCGTTCTTTAAGGGCTGTTGGTCCGCAAATGAACGCGAATTACCGCGAATGGCGAATTGGGTTGTTGGCGCTATAGGCTTGAGGCGCCGCTGCCTTTTTTGGCTTCGTTCTTTAAGGCTATCCGCAGATGGACACAGATTACGCAGATGGCGGATAGCGTCGGGTGGTGTTGATCACTCAAGGCGCCACGATTTTAAGGGCTGCGGTCCTTGGAGACAGTCCGCTAATGGGCGCGAATAAGCGCGAATGGCGGGCTGGTTCGTTGGCGCTATCCGCTCGGGGCGTTGCTGCTTTTTCTCGGCTTCGTTCTTTAAGGCTATCCGCAGATAGACGCCGATTGCGCAGATGTGGGCTTGGTGGGCCGTTTGGATTACCGGCTAGATGCATGGCCGAATATTCAGGGCAGGCGCTTTTCCCTAAATCGTGTTCAAAGAACAAAGAACAAAGAACAAAGACAGCAGGATTGGCGGCGCCCGAATCGGTCAACACCATTTTTAATCGACCGCCAATCTGCGTAATCGGTGAAATCTGCGGATAACTCCACAAGGAAGACAGCCATCAAAAGGCGTGGCGCCCGGAGCCACAAACGCTGCCGAGTCCTATCCGCCATCATCTGCGTCTTCGGCGTCCATCTGCGGATAGCCTTAAAGAACGAAGCCCCGAGAGCAGTGGCGCCCCGGCCACTAACCGCCCCAGAAACAGCCCGCCATTTGCGCTTATTCGCGTCCATTTGCGGACTGACTTCAAGAAACAAAGCCTATGAATTGCGCGCGTGGATCAGGGTCCAGTAGCCGAAGGCGTTGACGTTCTGGGTATCGATGACTTCGAGATCAGCCATGGCCAGAAAATCGTCCAGCGGGAAGGAGGGACGAAAGCCCACGAGCTTGGACAGTGGCGAAGCCAGACGTTCGAGCTTGGCCATGGGGCCTTTCTGGCTGAAGTGGTTGACGATGAACAGCTCGCCGCCCGGCTTGCAGACGCGCTTCATTTCATCGACCACTTTCTTCGGGTCGGGTGCAACCGATACCACGTACATAGCAACGACTTTATCGAAGCTGTCGTCCGGGTAATCAACGGCTTGAGCGTCCATTTCGGTAAGCGTGATGCGACTGCGCTGTTCCTCGCTCAAACGCTCGCGCGCGTGCTCAAGCATGTCCGGCGACACGTCGATGCCAACGACTTCCACGCCTTCGGCGTATTGCGTCAGCGACAGCCCGGTGCCAACACCGACCTCGAGCACTCGATCGCCGGCCTGACAGCCCATCTTTTCGATCGCGACTTGGCGTCCCTGCTCGAACACCGGACCGAAGAATCGATCGTAGGTGCCAGACAGGCGGCGATAGGCAGTGACGACTGAACGTTCATCCATGAGACGTACCGGAAGCAGGCTAGAACGGTGCAGCGCGAAAGGATACGCCGAACCGTCGTGTCTTACAAAAACGGCCGCACCGTGATGCGACACGGTGCGGCCGTCAGGACACGCCTTGCGATGGTTATGCCTTGTCGCGCATCCAGTTGATCAGGCCACCGGCCAGAAGAATCTCGATCTGGCGCGACGACAGCGCATGCTTGCACGCGATCCTGCCCCCGTCCTCGGTCTCGACCTTGATATCCGTGCCGGCTTCCAGCGCCTCATGCAGGCCACTAACACGCAGCTTGGCACCCTGCTTGAGCTGGTCGTGATCGTCCGCGTTGTCGAACGTCAGCGGCAGGATTCCAAAGTTGACCAGGTTCTGCCAGTGGATACGGGCATAGTCCTTGGCGATGACCACTCGTAGACCGAGATAGCGCGGGGCAATCGCCGCATGCTCTCGCGAGCTGCCCTGGCCGTAATTGGAACCGCCGATGATTGCGTGATCGCCGGTGTCCTTGGCCCGATCCGGATATTCGGCATCCACGCCGTCGTAGACGAACTTGGCGATCTCGGGAATGTTGGATCGAAACGGCAGCACTTCGGCACCGGCACGCATGATCTCGTCGGTCGAGATATCGTCGCCGACCTTGAGCAGCACCGGCAGATCAAATTCATCCGGCAAGCCTTCGAAGTCCGGCAGCGAGGCAATGTTCGGCCCTTTGACCAGCTCGACCTTGCGCGCTTTCTCGATATCCAGCGGCGGCTCGAGCATGTCTTCGTTGACGATGGGATCGTCCGGATTGCTGACCTTGGGATAATCAAAGTCCAGCGTGCGTGGGTCGGTGATTTTTCCCATCAGCGCGCTGGCCACGGCCGTTTCCGGCGAACAGAGAAAGACCGAATCCTCTTTCGTGCCCGAACGGCCCGGGAAGTTGCGCGGCGTGGTGCGCAGGCTGTTGCGCCCGTGTGCCGGGGCCTGGCCCATGCCGATACAGCCGTTGCAGCCGGCCTGGTGAATACGCGCGCCCGAGCCGATCAACACACCCAAGCGGTCATCGCGTGCCAGCGTCTGGAGCATCGCCCGCGAGGACGGGTTCACGTCGAACGAGACATGCTTGGAGGCCGTGCGGCCGCGCATCATCTCGGCCGCCACGGCGAAATCACGATAGCCGGGGTTGGCCGACGAGCCGATATACGCCTGGTAGAGCTCGTCGCCGGCGACCTCTTCGACCGGCACCACGTTGCCCGGCGAGGTGGGCTTGGCAATCAGGGGCACGAGCGTGGACAGATCGATCTCGTCGTGCTCGTCGTATTCACAGCCTTCGTCGGCGACCAGTTCTTCGTATTCGTCGCCGCGATCCTGAGACTTGAGAAAGCGCTGGATCTCGTCATCAGCGGGAAAGACCGTGGTGGTCGCGCCCAGCTCAGCGCCCATGTTGGCGATGACGTGCCGATCCATGGCTTCGAGCTCGGCCAGGCCCGGGCCGTAGTATTCGATGACCTTGCCCACGCCGCCGGACACGCCGTGCCGACGCAGCATTTCCAGCACCACGTCCTTGGCCGAAACCCAATCAGGCAGCTTGCCCGTGAGCTTGATACCAAAGACCTTGGGCATCTTGGTGTAGAGCGGCTCGCCGGCCATGGCCAGGGCCACTTCCAGCCCGCCGGCGCCGATGGCCAGCATGCCCATCGAGCCCGCGGCCGGCGTGTGGCTGTCCGAGCCCAGCAGCGTCTTGCCCGGCCGACCGAAGCGCTCCATATGCACGGCATGGGAAATACCGTTGCCCGGGCGCGAGTAGTACACGCCGAAGCGCTCGCAGGCCGACTGCAGGAACAGATGATCGTCCGGGTTCTTGTGGTCTTCCTGAATCAGGTTGTGATCGACGTATTGGGCCGATATTTCGGTCTTCACACGATCGAGCTTCATCGCCTCCAGCTCGAGCATGACCAGTGTGCCCGTCGCATCCTGGGTCAGTGTCTGATCGATTTTCAGCGCGATCTCTTTGCCCGGGGTCATCTCCCCGTCCACGAGATGCGATTCGATTAGCTTTTGTGCAACGTTCTGGGCCATAGCCGACTCCTCATGAGCGATTGCCTCACTCTAGCCTGTCGGCCGGCCGATTAGAAAGCACCGCAACATGGCTTGCGCGCTGATTGCGAATCACTCGCATCTGCCACGTCGAAATACCGCACGGTGGCAACAAACATTCGCCAGTCGCCCCTGAATTGGGCTATTTTTGCTTCGCACGATACGAGGATTCAGGAGGCGACCGGCCTGGCTATTTCCTTGTAGAATACAGCCACCGCCTTGGCAATCGTCTGCATCCGCAGCCCGTGCGTCGCGTAGGATAGACAGAGTTATGGAACCCGCTGTGCAACACACCGTCGTGATCTGGCCGCTGATTCTCTTCTTGGTGGCAGCGCTTGGCCTAGTCACCGTCATGCTGGGCCTGTCCTATGTACTGGGCGGACGCCACGACAATCGTTTGGGCAACCAGCCCTACGAGTCGGGCATCAAGCCCACCGGCAGCGCACGCACCAAGTTCTCGGCGAAGTTCTATCTGGTTGCGATCATCTTCGTGTTGTTCGATCTGGAAATCGTGTTCATTTTCTCCTGGGCCATCTCAGCACGCGATCTGGGCTGGGTCGGCTACGAGGCGTTTCTAACGTTCTTGTTCGATCTGACGCTGGGCTTTGCCTATGCCTGGAAGATCGGCGCCCTGGACTGGTCGCCACGCGCGCCCCGCCAGCTGCGCCTGGACGCGATCGAATCCAACCAGCAGCGTAATCTGCCCAGCGAGCAGACTTCGTAATCCTCATTTGCATCAAACGGTAGCAAGCCATGGCTTGGTCTCTTACCAGCGCTGACAAGAATCCCACACCCGGCTCGGGCACGCCCGGCGATGATGGCGGTACCATCGAGGATGCGATGGCCCGTAACGTCGTCACGGCAAAGCTGGACGACATGATCGCCTGGGGGCGCAAGAACTCGCTCTGGCCGTTCAACTTCGGCCTCTCGTGCTGTTACGTGGAAATGGCCACCGCCCTGACCGCCCCGCACGACATGGCGCGCTTTGGCTCGGAGGTTATCCGTGCCACACCGCGTCAGTCGGACGTGATGATCGTGGCCGGCACCTGTTTTCTGAAAATGGCCCCGGTAATCCAGCGGCTCTATGAGCAGATGATGGAACCCCGCTGGGTGATTTCGATGGGCTCCTGTGCCAATTCGGGCGGCATGTATGACATCTATTCCGTCGTGCAGGGCGTGGACAAATTCATCCCGGTGGATGTCTATGTCTCGGGCTGCCCACCGCGGCCCGAGGCGTTCCTGGAAGGTCTTTTGCTGTTACAGGAATCGATTTCATCGGAGAAACGCCCGCTGTCCTGGATGATCGGGCCGCAGGGCGTGACCCGGGCGCCGAAGCTGTCGCAGCGTGACACCAAGCGCACCGAGCGCCTGTCGGCCACGACCCTGCGCTCGCCCGACGAGGTCTGATCACATGCTCGACACCACGCATATTCAGGAGCAGCTGTTCGAGCGCTTCGGCCGGGATCATTTCACGATTCAGATCACCGCCGACGGTATTCCCACACTCTGGGTCGGCCGCGACGAGATCATCGAGGTGCTTCGCTATCTACGGGCCGAGTCGACGCCGGCCTATCGGATGCTCTATGACCTGACGGCCATCGACGAGCGCGCGCGTCACAACCGCCCCGGCCAGCCGGATTCCGACTTCACGGTGGTCTATCACCTATTGTCGTTGAAGCCGGTCGCCGAGGTGCGCCTGAAAGTCGCCCTGCTCGAGGATGACCTGCATCTGCCGACCGCGACGACCGTCTGGCCCAACGCCAACTGGTACGAGCGCGAAGTCTGGGACATGTTCGGCATCGTCTTCGACGGGCACCCGAACCTGCGGCGCATCATCATGCCGCCCACCTGGCAGGGGCATCCGCTGCGCAAGGATCACTCGGCCCGTGCGACCGAGTTCGAGCCGCTGCATCTGGACCCCAAGCGTCAGGACATCGAGGAAGACGCGCTGCAGTTCAAGCCCGAGGACTGGGGCATGGAGCGCGCCTCCGAGGATAACGAGTTCATGTTCCTCAACATGGGCCCGAACCACCCCTCGGTCCACGGTGTGTTTCGTATCGTGCTGCAGCTCGACGGCGAAGAGATCGTGGGCGCGGTGCCGGATATCGGTTATCACCATCGCGGTGCCGAGAAGATGGCCGAGCGCCAGTCCTGGCATACCTATATTCCGTATACCGACCGGGTGGATTATCTGGGCGGCGTGATGAACGAGCTGCCTTATGTGATGAACATCGAAAGCGTCATGGGCATCGAGGTGCCCGAGCGCGTGAAGTGCGTCCGCGTGATGCTCTCGGAGTTCTTCCGTATCACCAGCCACCTGATGTTCTTTGGCACCTACGTCCAGGATATCGGGGCGATGAGCCCGATCTTCTGGATGTTCTCGGATCGTCAGAAAGCCTACGACGTGATCGAGGCCATCACCGGTTTCCGTATGCATCCGGCATTCTTCCGGATCGGCGGCCTGTCGATGGATCTGCCGAAGGGCTGGGACCGGCTGGTCGGCGAGTTCCTGGACTGGTTCCCGGATCGGCTCACCGAGTACAAGAAAGCCATGGCGCGCAACGCCGTGCTGGTCGAACGCTCCAAGCATATCGGCGCCTATTCCCAAGACGAGGCACTGGACTGGGGCATCACCGGCCCGGGCCTTCGCGCGACCGGCTATGATTTCGACCTGCGTCGCGACCGGCCGTATTCCGGCTACGAGAACTACGACTTCGAGGTGCCGCTGGGCAAGAACGGCGACTGCATGGACCGGCTCGATGTCCGTATCGAGGAAATGTTCCAGAGCTGTCGGATCATTCGTCAGTGCATGGAAAACATGCCCGAAGGCCCGTACAAGTCGGACCATCACCTGACCACGCCCCCGGTCAAGGAACGCACGATGCACGACATCGAGACCTTGATCGCGCACTTCCTGACAGTGAGCTGGGGCCCGGTCATTCCGGCGATGGAGTCGTGCACGATGGTTGAGGCCACCAAGGGCCTGAACAGCTATTACTCCATTTCGGACAAGAACACGATGAGCTATCGCACGCGTATCCGTACGCCGAGCTTTGCCCATCTCCAACAGATTCCGTTGATCTCCCAGGGCGGCCTCGTGGCCGATCTCGTGGCGATCATCGGCTCGATCGATTTTGTTATGGCGGACGTGGATCGATGATAGAACTCAGCCAAACCGAGATCGAGCACATCCAGCACGAGATGACGCTCTACGAAGACCCGGGTGCCGCCACGATCGAGGCACTCAAGATCGTGCAGGAGCATCGCGGCTGGGTGTCCGACGAAGCCATGGAAGCCGCGGCCAAGGTCGTGGGCGTCACCCCCACCCAGATGGAGGCCGTGGCCACCTTCTACAACCTGATCTTCCGCCAGCCCGTGGGCCGGCACGTGATCATGTTGTGTGACTCGATCTCCTGTTATCTCGTGGGCTATGAACAGGTCCGCGATCATTTGAAGACCACGCTCGGCATCGATTTCGGCGGCACGACCGAAGACGGTCGTTTCACCCTGCTGCCGATCTGTTGTCTCGGCGACTGCGACCGCGGCCCGGCCATGCGCGTCGGCGAGGTCTATCACGATCAGCTGACCCCGGAACGCGTCGACGCCATTCTGGCGGAGTATCCGTAATGGAACAGACCAAAGTACTCACCCAGCGTATCCGTGACGACCGTGCCCCGGTCTGGATCGATGACTATATCAACGAGGGCGGCTACGAGGCGCTGAATAAAGCGCTGTCCGACTACGGTCCGACCGAAGTCGGCCCGCTGATCAAGGAAGCCGGCCTGCGCGGACGTGGCGGCGCCGGTTTTCCGACCGGCGTGAAATGGTCGTTCATGCCGCGCTTTGAAGACCGGCCCGACGAGCGCCCCAAGCATGTCTATCTCGTGGTCAACGCCGACGAGATGGAGCCCGGCACGTTCAAGGATCGCATGATCATGGAGGGCGATCCGCACCAGCTGATCGAGGGCATGATCATCGCGGCCTATGCCATCGGCGCGGACATGGCGTACGTCTTCATCCGCGGCGAGTACGTCGAGTGCCAGAAAAACCTGCAACGGGCCATCGACGAGGCCCACGCCAAGGGCTATCTGGGCGACGACATCCTGGGCTCGGGCTTCAACCTGAAGATCTACCTCCACATGAGCGCCGGGCGCTATATCTGTGGTGAGGAATCGGCCCTGCTGTCCGCGCTGGAAGGCCGTCGTGCCGTGCCGCGCCACAAGCCGCCCTTCCCGGCGGCCTCGGGCCTGTTCGGCCAGCCGACGACGGTCAACAACGTCGAGACCATCTGTAACGTCCCGCATATCGTGAAAAACGGGGTCGAATGGTACAAATCGTTGGGGCACAACAAGGACGGCGGCACCAAGATCTTCGGTGCCTCCGGCCATGTCGCCAAGCCCGGTTTGGCCGAGTTCGGCCTGGGCGTAAAACTCGGCGACGTGCTCGAACACTTCGGCGGTATCCGCAACGGGCGCAAGCTCAAGGGCCTGTTGCCCGGCGGCGGCTCCACGCCGTTCCTGACGCCCGAGCACCTGGATACGCCGATGGACTACGACGGCGTGGGCGCGGCCGGTTCGCGCCTCGGCACGGCCACGATGATCGTTTTTGATGATCAGACGCCCATCGTTGGTGTCTTGAAGAACCTCGAGCATTTCTATGCCCAGGAATCCTGTGGTTGGTGCACGCCCTGTCGCGACGGGCTGCCGTGGGTCGAGAAGATGCTCATCGGCCTGGAAGAAGGCCGTGGCCAGCCGGGCGACATCGAGCTTCTGGATCTGCACGTCAAACTGCTCGGCCCGGGCAAGACGTTCTGTGCCCATGCGCCGGGCGCGATGGGCCCGCTCGAGGCCGGCCTCAAGTATTACCGCGACGAGCTTTCGGCGTTGATTCCTGACGATGCGACCACGCTGTCGCTGACCCAGGCCGCCAACGCCAACCCTCTTTAACCAGCACACGGTTTAGCCATGGCACATATCACGATCGACGGCCGCGAATACGACGTCGACGATACGGAAAACCTGCTGGCCGTGGCCCTGTCCAAGGGCTTCGACCTGCCCTATTTCTGCTGGCACCCCGAGCTGCACAGCGTCGGCGCCTGTCGTCAGTGCGCGGTCAAGTCCTACCGCAACGACGAGGACGAGAAAGGCATGGTCGTCATGGCCTGCATGACGCCCTGCTCGGACGGCGGCCGTTTCGAGATCGATGATGAAGAGGCCGCCGAGATGCGCGCTCAGGTCATCGAATGGCTCATGACCAACCACCCGCATGACTGCCCGGTCTGCGAGGAAGGCGGCGAGTGTCATCTGCAGGACATGACGCTGATGACCGGCCACACCCAGCGGCGCTATCGCGGCGCCAAGCGCACGCATACCAACCAGGATCTGGGCCCGTTCATCAATCACGAGATGAATCGTTGCATCGCCTGTTATCGCTGTGTGCGCTATTACCGCGACTATGCCGACGGCGACGATCTGCGCGCGCTGGGCTCGCATAACAACGTCTATTTCGGGCGTGAGCGCGACGGCGCCTTTGACAACGAGTTCTCGGGCAACCTGGTCGAGGTCTGCCCGACCGGCGTGTTCACCGACAAGACGCTGGGTGCCCACTACAACCGCAAATGGGACATGCAGAATGCGCCCGGCATCTGTACCCATTGCTCGCTGGGCTGCAACACGAGCCCGGGCTCGCGCCAGGGCGTGTTGAAGCGTATCCAGAATCGTTTCCACGGCGAGATCAACCACTACTTCCTGTGTGATCGCGGCCGCTTCGGTGCCGGCTTCGTCAATCGTGACGACCGCCCGCGCCAGCCGTTGGTTCGTAACGCCGACGGCGTCCTCGAGCCGCGCGACATGGATGCCATGCGCGCCACCATGGAAGAAGTGCTGGCGGCCACCACCGGCATGATCGGTGTCGGCTCGCCGCGGGCCTCGCTGGAAGACAATTACGCCTTGCGTAATCTCGTCGGCGCGGATTTCTTCACCACCGGCATGTCGGCCCACGATCAGGCTGCGAGCCTGGCGGGCAAGGCTGCGCTCGAGGCACACGCCGAGCGCATCGCCACGCTGCGCGAAGTCGAATCCTGTGATGCCGTGCTGGTGCTGGGCGAAGACGTCACCCAGACCGCGCCACGCGTAGCGCTGTCGCTGCGCCAGGCCCGACGCAACCGCCACCTGGAGTTGGCCGCCCAGAACAAGATCCCGAAATGGCACGCTCGCGCGGTGCGCGATATTGGCCAGTACAACAACTCGCCGATCTTCTCCGCGACCACCCAGGCCACGCGCCTGGACGATATCGTCATCGAGCCGCAGCGCCTGCGCCCGGACGGCATCGCCGAGCTCGGCTTTGCCATCGCCCATGCGCTGGATAACACCGCACCCGCGGTCAAACAGCTCGACGACGATACACAAGCCCTGGTCGATTCCATCGCAGCCACCCTCAAGGGCGCGAAGAAGCCGTTGATCGTGGCCGGCACCAGCCTGGGTGACCCGGCGATCGTGCATGCGGCCAACAACGCCATGAAGGCCCTGGCCGCGGCCAACGCCGAAGCACGGCTGTTCGTGACCTTTGCCGAGGCCAATAGCCTGGGCCTGGCCATGATGGATGCGCCCGATATCGAGCAGGCCTTCACCGCTATCGAGAACGGCACCGCCGACACGCTCGTGGTGATGCAGAACTGTCTGTATGAGCGCGCGCCCAAGGCCCGCGTGGACGCCGTGGTCAAGAAGGCCAAAAACGTCATCGTTATGGATCACTCGCTCAACCGCACGGTAGGCGAGGCAGCCACCCACGTGTTGCCGGCCGGCAGCTTTGCCGAGGCCGATGGCACGCTCGTCAACAACGAGGGCCGTGCCCAGCGTTTCTTCCAGGTCTTCATTCCCGATGCGCCGATGCAGGAAGGATGGCGCTGGGCCGCCGACCTGGCGGATGTCGCCGGGCGTGATCCCGAATGGGCCGGCATGGATGACATCATCGATGCCATCGTGGCTGATTACCCGGCCCTGGCCGGCATCAAGGACGCGGCACCCAGCCAGTCGTTTCGCAAGTTCGGCATGCGTTTTCCGCGTAGCCCGCACCGGTATGCCGCGCGCACCGCACTCTATGCCAACGTGAATGTACGCGAGCGCCGGCCCACGGTGGATGCCGACAGTCCGCTGTCATACTCCATGGAAGGCTATTACGGCGAGGGCCAGCCGCCCTCCACGCTGGCTTTCGCCTGGAGCCCGGGCTGGGACTCCAACCAGGCCGCCATCACCCGCTTCCAGGACGAGGTCGGTGGCCATCTGAAAGGCGGCGACCCGGGGACCCGGCTGATCACGCCGGGCACCGACACCGCCTTCGCGCCGGCCGACGTTACCCGCGTCGACGGCTGGCAGGCGGTGCCGATGTATCATATCTTCGGCAGCGAATCGCAGTCGGCCCGGGCCGAGGCGATCGCCGAGCGCATGCCCGAACCGGTCTTTCGGGTAAACGCCGAGGGCGCCAAGACGCTGGGCATCACGCCGGGCAATGACCTGTCACTGACCATCGACGGTGAGACGCATGCGTTTCCCCTGGACGTCGACCCGTCCCTGCCCGATCAGACCATCGCCGTGCCGGTCGGCATGCACGGCGTGTGTGGTGTGCGCCTGCCCGTGGGAGTCGAGCCGAAATGATGGAATTCACGCAAGCCGAAGCCCTGGGCGTGCTGGCCACGGTGGCCAAGACCCTGATCATCCTGGTCGGGGCGGTATTGATGGCCGCGCTCATGATTCCCATCGAGCGGCGTCTGCTGGGGCTTTGGCAGGACCGCTACGGCCCCAACCGCGTGGGCCCGTTCGGTTCGCTGCAGGTCGTGGCGGACATGGTCAAGATCTTCTTCAAGGAAGACTGGATCCCGCCGTTCGCCGATAAGGCCGTGTTTGTGGTGGCCCCGGCCATCATCATGGTCACGTCGTTGCTGGCCTTCGCGGTGATTCCCTTCACCCCGACCTGGACCGTGGCTAATCTCAACGTCGGCGTGTTGTTCCTGCTGGCCATGAGCTCGTTGGGTGTCTATTCGGTGATCTTTGCCGGCTGGGCCTCGGACAACAAGTACGCGCTCATCGGTGCCATGCGTACCGCGGCCCAGATGATCTCTTACGAGGTCTTCATGGGCCTGTCGCTGCTGGGTGTCGTGCTGCTGGCCGGCAGCTTCAATCTGGGCGATATCATTGAATCCCAGCGCGGCATGTGGAACGTCATTCCGCAGTTTCCGGCCTTCGTGATCTTCTTCATCGCCGGCTGCGCCGAAATTCACCGGGCGCCGTTTGATCTGCCCGAAGCCGAACAGGAGCTGACCGCCGGTTATCACACCGAATACTCGGGCATGAAGTTCGGCATGTTCTTCGTGGGCGAGTACCTGGGCATCGTGCTGATCTCATGCCTGGTCACCGTATTGTTCTTCGGTGGCTGGCTCGGGCCGTGGCTGCCTGGCTTCGTGTGGTTCTTCCTCAAGGCCTTCACGTTCATGTGCTTTTTCGTGCTGTTGCGTGCCTCGACGGTGCGCCCGCGCTACGACCAGCTCATGGCCTTCGGCTGGAAGATCCTCTTGCCGATCGCGATCGTGAACGTGGCCATCACGGGTGCCATTGTGGTGGCCACCAGCTAAATCGTCTGTCGCACGGGCCACGACGGCCCGTGCTGTCTTCATCGTCTTGCACCTGAGTCGTTTATGAAAAACGCCGCACAGACCGCCTTTTCTGCCACGTCGAGCGTGCTGCGCACGATCGGCATGACGTTCATGCACTCTTTCCGCAAGCGCGAAACCGTGCTTTATCCGGAAGAAAAACCGTATCTGCCGCCGCGCTATCGCGGGCGTATCGTGCTCACGCGTGATCCGGACGGCGCCGAACGCTGCGTGGCCTGCAATCTGTGCTCGGTGTCCTGCCCGGTGGACTGCATCTCCGTGGTCAAGGCCGAGGACGAAACCGGGCGCTGGTATCCCGAGACGTTCCGGATCAATTTCTCGCGTTGTATCTACTGTGGCTTCTGCGAGGATGCCTGCCCGACCTACGCGATCCAGCTGACCCCGGATTTCGAGATGGGCGAGTTCGATCGTCAGAACATGGTCTACGAGAAATCAGACCTGACGATCGCCGGTGTCGGTAAACGGCCGGGCTATAACTTCTACCGCGTGGCCGGCATGGCCGTCGGCGGCAAGGACAAGGGCGAGGCCGAGAACGAGGCCAAGCCGGTCAATATCAAGACATTGTTGCCGTAAGGGGGCCGAAGTGGAATTCACGTTCTTTGCCGCAGGCATCGTGGCACTCGCGACCACCGCACGTGTGATCACCTGTGCCAATCCGGTGCATGCGTTGCTGTATCTGATCACCTCGATGCTGGCACTGGCGATCGATTTCTATGCCCTCGGTGCAGCGTTTGCTGCCGTGCTTGAGGTCGTGGTCTATGCCGGTGCGATCATGGTGTTGTTCGTGTTCGTGGTGATGATGCTCAACCTGAACAACGAAACCGTGGCACGTGAGAAAAGCTGGCTGCGCCCGCAGCTGTGGGCCGGGCCGGCCGCGGCGGCCGGACTCTTGCTGCTGGCGCTGCTCTGGGCGCTGATCTTCGGCGGCATCGAATACGGCGGCATCACCGGCGAGGAACTGGCCGCGCGCGAAGTGGGCATGAATCTGTTCGGCCCCTATGTCCTCGTGGTCGAGCTGGCGGCCTTCTTACTGCTGGCCGCCCTCGTGGTCGCCGCCCACATCGGGCGTGACGATACCGATCAGGTCAGCGATGCCGCCGCCCGCGGCGAGCGTGTCACGACCAACGTGAGAGAGTCGCGATGAACGAACTATCCATGGTCTACGGCATGGGACTGGCCGCACTGCTGTTCCTGCTCGGTTTTATCGGCGTGGTCATTCGCCGCAACACGTTGTTCGTGTTGATGTGTCTGGAAATCATGATCAATGCGGCCGGTCTTGCGTTCATCGTGGCCGGTGCCCGCTGGTCGAGCCCGGACGGCAACACCATGTTCATTCTGATCATCGCGGTCGCCGCGGCCGAGGCCGCCATCGGGCTGGGCCTGCTGCTACAGCTGCAGAAGCGTTTCCGCACCATCGACATAGACGCCGCGAGTGAGATGCACGGATGAGCCTCCTAGTATTCACACTGATCTTCCCGCTGCTCGGCGCCATCACGCTGAGTCTGTTCCCGCGCATGAGCTATGGCGCGGCCCGTACCATCGGTACGGCCTCGGTGGGCCTGGCGGCCTTCACCACCGCGCTGGTCGCGATCTTCTGGAGTGCCGCCGGCGGCTTCCCCTTCATCCAGACGCTCTGGCAATGGATCGATGCCGGTGATTTCCAGGTCAACTTCAGCCTGTATCTGGACGGCCTGTCACTGACCATGCTCGGCGTGATCACGGGCGTGGGGTTTCTGATCCATCTGTTCGCGGCCTGGTACATGGTTCACGATCTGGAAGGCAAACCCGGCATGGCCCGGTTCTTCGCCTACATGAACCTGTTCATCGTGGCCATGCTGCTGCTGGTGCTGGGCGATAACCTGCTCCTGCTCTATCTGGGCTGGGAAGGCGTCGGTCTGTGCAGTTATCTGCTGATCGGCTACTACTACGAAACCCCGGCCAACGCCTGGGCGGCCTTCAAGGCGTTCATCATCACCCGTATCGGCGACGTGTTCCTGGCTATCGGCCTGTTCCTGCTGTACGTGGTTTTCGGCACGTTGAACATCCAGGCTATCCTGCATGCCGCACCGAGCGTGCTGGCCCAGGGCGGCACCCTGGCCAACGTGGCCGCCCTCATGGTGCTCTTGGGCGCCTGTGGCAAGTCGGCCCAGCTGCCATTACAGACCTGGCTGGCCGACGCCATGGCCGGCCCGACGCCGGTCTCTGCCTTGATCCACGCGGCCACCATGGTCACGGCGGGCGTGTATCTCATCGCCCGGACCTATGGCCTGTTCCTGATGGCCCCGGCCGTGCACGAGCTGGTGGGTATCATCGGCGTGGTCACGCTGGTCATCGCCGGCTTTGCAGCCCTCGCCCAGACCGATATCAAGCGGGCGATCGCCTACTCGACCATGAGCCAGATCGGCTATATGTTCCTGGCACTGGGCGTGGGCGCCTGGCAGGCCGCGATCTTCCACCTGATGATCCATGCCTTCTTCAAGTCGCTGCTGTTCTTGACCGCCGGCTCGGTGATCATCGCCTGCCATCACGAACAGAACATCTTCAAGATGGGCGGCCTGCGCAAGAAGCTGCCCTTTGACTATGCGATGTTCGTCATCGGCGGTGCCGCGCTTTCGGCTCTGCCGCTGGTTACCGCCGGCTTCTATTCCAAGGATGCGATCATCTGGGAAGCCGTGGCCAACGGGCATGGCTTCCTCTGGGCGTTTGCATTGTTCGGGGCGTTGATCACCTCGATCTATACCTTCCGTCTGATCTTCGTGGTCTTCCACGGCGAAGCCAAGACCGAGGCCCATGCCGGTCAGGGCCTGGCGCATCATCTGCCGCTGGCCGTGCTGGCCGTGCTGTCGACCTTCATCGGTGCCATGATCGCGTTGCCGCTGGACGACGTGCTGCCACACGACATGGCCGAGGCCAGCCACTGGGTCGAGCTGTTCTTCGAAATTCTGGCCGCCCTCGTGGCGCTGGCGGGCGTGGCCATTGCCGCGGTGTTGTTCCTGGGCAGCCGCAAGACGGTCGACACCGTGGTGGAAAGCCATCAGGGCCAGCGTGCCTGGCAGCTGTTCCACGGCGGCCTGGGCTTCGACACGCTCTATGATCGCGTGTTTGTGCGCCCCTTCCGCGCCACCGCCCGTGCCCATGAAAAACGCGACTGGATCGAGACCATCGTGAATATCGTGCCGGCGCTGACACGCGGCGCCAACACGGGGCTGGCCGCCGGCCAGTCGGGTCGCGTACGCGCCTATGCGATGATCATGTTCGCAGGTGCCGCGGTACTTCTCGCTCTGTTGATGTTCGGATAAGAAGGACGACCGATGCTCCTCTGTTGGCTATTATTCATTCCGTTCATCGGCGGCCTGGCCTGCTGGGCAACCAGCCGTGGCCGCGACAATGCCGGCCTGGCCCGCGTTATCGCGTTTCTGAGCATGGCCGCGGTCTTTGTGCCGGCGGTCGTGGTGTGGTTCACCGGCGATTTCTCGCTCTCGGGCGACCCGTCGATTGCCCCGGCCTGGCAATACGAGATTGCCGCCGACTGGATCAGTCGCTTCGGCATCGAGTTCCATCTGGCGCTCGACGGGCTGTCGCTGGTCATGGTCATGCTGGCCAGCGTGCTGGGCATGCTGTCGGTGGTCGCCTCGGCTTCGACCGTGAAATCCTGTGTCGGTGTCTTCCACGCCAATCTGCTGTGGACGCTCGGCGGCGTGATCGGCATTTTCCTGGCGATCGATCTGTTCCTGTATTTCTTCTTCTGGGAACTGATGCTGATCCCGATGTATTTCCTCATCGCCCTGTGGGGGCATGAAGAAAACGATCGGTCGACCAACACGGCGGCCGCGGTCAAGTTCTTCATCTACACCCAGACGTCCGGTCTGGCCATGCTGGCCGCGATTCTGGGCCTGGTGTTCTTGCACTATGACCAGTCGGGCGTACTGACCTTCGACTACAACCAGCTGCTGACCACCGATACCTCGGGTGCGTTCGGCATGGTGCTCATGCTGGGCTTCTTTCTGGCCTTTGCCGTCAAACTACCGGCCGTGCCCTTCCACGGCTGGCTGGCCGATACCCAGGCCAACGCGCCCACCTCGGGTGCCGTGGATCTGTCGGGCATTCTCGTCAAGACCGCGGCCTATGGCCTGTTGCGTTTCGCCCTGCCGCTGTTTCCCGAAGCCTCGGCCAACTTTGCGCCGGTGGCAATGACACTGGGCCTGATCTCGATCTATTACGGCGCGGTCATGGCCTTCGCCCAGAACGACATCAAGCGCCTGATCTCGTATTCGAGCATCTCGCACATGGGCTTCGTGCTCGTGGGCCTGTATGCCGGCACGATGCTGGCCCTGCAGGGCGTGGTTCTGCAGGTACTGGCCTCGGCGGTCTCGACGGCCGCGCTGTTCATCCTGGCCGGCCAGCTCTATGAGCGCATGGGCACGCGTGACATGCGCGCGCTGGGCGGTCTGTTCGGGCGGCTGGGTGCGTTGCCCGGCTTCTCGCTGGTTTTCGTGGTTGCCTCGTTGGGCATGCCGGCTACCGGCAATTTCCTGGGTGAATTCCTGATCCTGTTCGGGGCGTTCGCCGCGCATCCCTGGTTCGTTGTCATCGCCGCCGGCGGGATGATTCTGGCGGCTGTCTATGCGCTGTACATGATGCACCGCGTGTACTGGGGCAACCCGGACGCCGGCGGCACCATCGCCACCATGCGCGTGCGTGAATACACGATGATGATGGCGCTGGTGCTGATCACGCTCATCCTGGGGCTGTTCCCGAACACGGTGCTGCACGTCACTCAGACGGTCACGCACGATATCTCTTCCTGGTTCGCCGCCGGCGTCATCGCCGCCGCCCAGACCAGTTAAGCCCAGCCAAGCGATAAGCCGACATGAACGATACCTGGTTCCAAATCCTGGGCGCGCTGCCGCCGCTTCTCGTTGCTCTTTCGGTCATCGGCCTGTTCGTGACGCTGTGTATCGCGCGTCACGAGCGCTTGGTCTATGCCATGACCGTGGGCGGGCTAAATCTGGCGCTGGTGGCCACCATCGCGCTGATCCCGCTGGGGCCGGTGGCCGTCACGCCGCTGTATATCGTGGATTTCTATACCCTGTTCTTCTGGGGTGTGATTCTGGTGGCCACGCTGGCCTGTGCGGCCTTCGCCATGCCTTATCTGTCGGGCTTCAATGACCGGCGTGAAGAATTCTATATTCTGCTGGCCACTTCGGCCCTGGGGGCCATGTCACTGGTGGCAGCGCGTCACTTCGGCTCGTTGTTCGTCGGCCTGGAAGCGTTGTCGATTCCGCTCTACGGCATGGTGGCCTATACGTTTCGTACCCGCGCCTCGCTGGAGGCCGGCTTCAAGTACATGATCCTGTCGGGCGTGGCGTCTGCATTCCTGTTGTTCGGCATGGCGCTGCTGTACGGCGCGACCGGATCGTTGGCCTTCACCAATCTGATTCCGGCCGGCGGCTACGACGCCGATGCCGGGCCGTGGATGCTCATGGGCATCGGCATGATGCTGGTCGCCCTGACCTTCAAGCTCTCGCTCGTGCCGTTCCATGTCTGGACGCCGGACGTCTATGAAGGCGCGCCGGCCCCGGTGGCTACCTTCCTGGCTACGGTAAGCAAGACCGCGGTGTTCGCCCTGCTGCTGCGGCTGTTCGTCTCGGCCCCCATCACCGACAACGCCTGGCTGCTGACGCTGGTCGGAGTTCTGGCGTTAGCCTCCATGCTGATCGGCAACCTGCTGGCGCTGCGCCAGGACAACCTGAAGCGCCTGCTGGGCTATTCCTCGATCGCGCATCTGGGCTATCTGCTGACCACGCTGGTGGCCGGCGCCTCGCTCTCGATCGAAGCCGTGGCCGTGTATCTGGCCACCTATGTTGGCACCAGCCTGGGCGCTTTCGGCGTTGTGTCGCTGGTGTCCAGCCCGTTTGCCGGCAAGGACGCCGCCCATATCGATCACTTCCGCGGGCTGTACTACAAGCGCCCGGTGCTGGCGGTGTCGATGGCCATCATGATGCTCTCGTTGGCCGGTATTCCGCTGACGATGGGCTTCATCGGCAAGTTCTATATCCTGTCGGTCACCATGGCCTCGGGCCTGTGGTGGCTCACCGGTGGTGTGATCGTGGGCAGCGGCATCGCCCTGTTCTATTACTTGCGTGTCATGGCCATCCTGTTCATGGACCGCCCGGCCCATGCCCGTGAGCCGCAATTATCCGGCACCGGCGACAACTGGGCCCAGACCGTCGTCTGGCTCTTGGCCGCCGCCACGATCCTGATGGGCATCTACCCGGCCCCGCTGATCGACCTGGCAGCCGTGGCCGGCATCACGCTCGGCAGCTAGTTCTCTACCGCGTCGCCTTGAAACGCCCGCGATCGCGGGCGTTTTTGTTTGTGCTCCGCCAATGGACGCGAATAAGCGCGAATGGGGGTTGGGGTCAAGCCTGAAACCTGGGCGTCGTCGCTGTTTTTGATGGACGGCTTGATCTGAGAGATCGAAAGCGCTGCAGGGCGGCGTACCTACGCTGACCTTGGGCGATCGATGATTGCGCGCTATCGTTTTTGATGAACGCTAATACTGGTATCGACGAATACAAACTTTCTGTATTCGTAGCTTAAGGCAGATGAAACGTAGATGGCTCTCATAGAAACGACGCATCGAGCCGTCGTTACTCATGTAGCAACTTCAAACTTGAGGGGCAGATTCTTCAAACAGTGCCTATCGCGTATTTCATATTGGCGTCTACATCAAAGTGAGTCACTGCCGCAGTTGCGTGGTCAAATGTGTATTGCCGGGTCAAGAATCATAACTTTCGCGATACGCTTCGGCCTTTGCTCAGTGGTCGCAGGTACTCATAGCGCATCATTGCTTTCACTTGCCACGTGCTAGCCATAGCGCCATTCAGGATGGACCCAGGTCGCCGGCAGCACGTCATCTATCGCGCTGTTTGGCGCCAGAACGTATCGCCTGGCGTTAATTCCGCGGATTCGATCATAGATGTAGATCGGCGCGACCTTGTGCGAATCGTTGGTTAAATGAGCATGTGCGCCGCCATGGGCGGATGGATGCGTGAGCTGAACCTCTACGCCCCCTCGTTGACCGATGGTCATATTTTTCACCTGACGTGTTCGCCTGCTCATCGTGACTGGCGTCGACCAAGACTCGGCTCGGCGCTCCCGCGACAGCGGTTGATCGCCGACCGGAGCGCACGAGTCTCCCGTAACAGTACGAATATGCTCAATCCGACGGGGAGCGGAAACACACTGCCGAAGCCGGAGCGCCCGATTGGAGAAAAGTACGGCCGTGCTTGCTCGACCGGTCAGATCCGATCTGAGGGCTGCTCGTTTTGGGAATGTGAGATTGCACAGCCCATCACCCGAAAGCTCGATCCAGTCGGTAAGGTCGAGCATGTGACTGTGAGGGATTTCAACCAGGATCGACTGAGGCTTTTGAGCCCTCGCAACAAAGTTGATCTCGTCAGCAATTCCCGACGCCGGCACCATAGGTAGCGAGACAGTCTGATCTGGCGGCGAGATGATGTTCTCGAACCATACGTACCCGAGCGGCGAACGTGAAGCGCCCTTCATGTGAGCTTCTACCAGATGCCGAATGTGTTGGGCAGCGTGATGTGACGATTCTCCCGAGTGTAGTAACAGCCGGACGCGATCGATACGGGCGCTGCTCGACGGCTCAAAAGAGCCGGCCCTAGCAGTGATGCTCGCCCAAGGGGCTAAGCCAACGATGCCTGCCCCGAACCCAGCGGCGAGCAGGCGCCGTCGATGTAAATCAACAGTGGTCATCACCGCACGTAGAAGATCTGCCCGGTCTGGCAGCCTTCAATACTCTTTTGGTACGCCATGCCCACTCGGGCGGCGGGGACTGTCTCGAAACCTGGGAAGAACTTGCCATATTTGGACCATGACTCATCCAGGACGCAGGGATTGACCGAGTTCAGCCGTAGCCCTCGCCCCAGCTCGAAGCTCGCACTGCGCACGAATGTTTCAACACCGCCGTTGGCCATCGAAGCGGATGCCCCGCAGGCGATTGGATCATCAACCATCACACCCGTTGTCAGCGTGAAGCTGCCGCCATCGGATAAATGGTGCTGACCGATCAACACGGTGTTGACCTGGCCCTTGAGCTTGCTGTTGATCGCGGTGTCGTTGTCTGCCGGTGTCAGTTCGCTCAACGGCTTGAACGCGGCACCACCTGCGGCGACGACAACCGCGTCGATCCGATCAAGCCGCTCGAACATCGACTCAATCGATTCTGGAGACGTCATATCGACCTGGATGTCTTGACCCTGGCGGCCGGCGCGAATCATGTCGTGATCCGATCCCATCCGGTCGATTACGGCCTGCCCGATCGTCCCGGAAGCGCCCATGATTAGAATATTCATCTGTTTCTCCTGGTTACATGAAGTTATCGGCCGAGGTAATACGTGGCGTTGAGCCAATCAGGCGGCTCAAGACCCATCACGTCCTGCAGGCACCGTTCGGCGGTACACAAAGCGCCTTCGACCCAGCCTTGCCGGTCGGAATATGCTTCGCCGACCACATGAATCGCCATGCCATAGCCAGGATTTCTTACCCGTTCCATGGTCTCTTTCACACCGACTCGTGGAAGCCAGGCGTGATAACCGCCACCGTAGGGATCGGCGGACCAATCCATAACAGCGACCGCCTCGGGGAAGGGCACGTCAGTCTCGTGGAGCTCTGACAGCTCAGCGACCGCTTCGGCGATGAGTGGATACCAGGCGGGATCGCGAAATTCGGATGGCGCGAGAGCCGTGGCTCCGGCGGTCGCTGGCGCTCGGTCGAGCTTTACCCACCTGTCACTCATTTGCGAAGCGACGCTTTGATCTCGCGGAATGAGCGCACGCCAGAATTCCACCGTCGACATGTCGTTGTAGCTAGCCAGCAGCAAGGCCTTGCCGGAATGACGATCTCGGCCGAAGTAGAGACACTGGCGAAGTGGCAAATCAGTGACGGATTTTCCGTATTCGAAGCCGCACGCATCCAACCACCAGGCTCGGTCAAAGAGCATGACCAGCTTGAAGGCCGGCGCTCCCTGTACCGAACGCAGTGCGCCGACGAACTCTCCGATCTGGCGGTCATCGAACATGAAGCTCGTCTGGTCGAGGAGCTCGATGGAACGGCGCGGTAGGGCGAGGATTATCCGGTCGGCTTCGACAGACCACTGAGCGCCAGCTATCTGATTGTTTATAACCAGCTGGTAACGCCGATTCTTGCCGGGCCTGATAGACACGAGCTTGTTCTCGGTCCAGAACATCTGCCTGGAACCATCGTCATAGCCATGCGTTGCCATTGCGGTGACGAGTTCGTCATATCCTCCGGTGATCGCGCGATATTCGCCTTCCGCCGATTCTTTATCACCGATCAGATAATGCAGCGCCTCCGCGGCGTTCCAGTTCTGGGTATCCGAATAGTAGCCACAGGCATCAGCCAGATACTGGTAATACTCGTGTGAAAGCTGATCCTTGATGACGTTCTGGAATCCGAGATCCCGGACAAGCATCCCGTCATAGGCACTGCCGGCGCGAACGTAACGGAGTGTCTGTTTAATTGCATCCCAGTCGGCCCTCGACAATAGAAGCTCGGCATCATCCTCAACGACATGAATCTTCCATCGAAATCGCCGAGCGACCTCGCTGTCGGCGAGCAAAACCCGTGCGGCGAGCATCTTGAATACGGCCCCCGGTGCCAGCCGCTGCGCACTCTGACCGATGTCGTAGGCGGATTGGCATGACTGTTCGCTGGACACCGCGGAGATCGCAGCTGAGACGCGCTTGCGGCGTAGATAGGCGAACCGGGTCTCATCGATTCCGTCGAGAAAGCGGTGCCAGTCGAGGGCGAGCACGTTCTCAATCAGGCTGGAGGTGATTTCGTGAGAGGTGTGATACCGCATGCCGCCAAGCTCGGCGATCAGATCAGTGCCTGGTACGGGGCTGGACAGCAGCCGGCCGCCGAGACGGCCCGAGCTTTCGAACAGATCGACATCCAAATCCTCCCCGGCGAGGCGCCAAGCGCAGTAACATCCGGCGACACCGCCGCCAATGATCGCGACGTCGGTCGTCACGCCTTCTTGCAAGTCGCTACGAGTGCGTGGTGGTGCGTCTGTGATTTTTTTGGTCGAGAACGTCATGCTAAGTCTCCAGACGGAATGGCGTGATATCGGTTGTCGTCTGGCCACGAAGCGCGAGTTGGGCGGACAGCCGACCAAGTTCAGGCGCGACTTTCGCGCACCAGCCGGCCGCGCAAACTGCGACGTTCGGGCCGCGAGAGATCAAATCCATAAACAGGGGTTGCTCGGTCGTGGACAAAGCCAGCATGCATCGACTCTGATATGCAGGCTCGGGGCGAAGGGACGGCATGTGTCTTCGAACCCATTCAGTGGTGCCGGCGAAATCGTCATCCGACGGTGTTCGTCGTGTCCTGGGGTCGTCGTAAACGGCAAATGGGTAATCCGGACAGACGCGCATATGGCCCGGCGGACCGTTGTCGACGGGTGGGAAACCGTAATAGAGGTCTGGCGAGCCGTCCGGGGACTGATGGAACGCGAACCAGGTGGGCAGTGACGCGGCTTTGGATGATTGGATCGGGTAATAGCAAGAAACCATGTCCCAGATCTTCACTGGCGCGCGATGACCGAATGGGGCGAGCGTTTCATTGATGAAAGGCCCCGTCGTTATGACAAGGCTTGCCCCCACGTACCGCTGGGTTGCGCTTGTTAGAACAACATGCCCACCAAACTCTCCAATATCGTCAATTCGCTCGTTGGAAACCATGTGAATGCCATGCTTGTGACATTCACGAAGGAGCACATCGATCGTCGATTCGAGATCAATTGTCCCGCCGTTCGGCTGCAGAAAGCCGGCATAGTCATCAGGTAGGCCAGAGAAGCCAAAGCGTTGTTCAAGGTCTTGAGCCGACACATCTTGGCTTGGGATGCCGAGCTGCGACATGGTTTTTTTAGCCGCGCCGATGCCGCCTTCGGTCGTCGTGAGATCGGCATGGCCGAACCAGAGGCTTCCTGAGTCACTAATAAGCGAAAATCCGGCTCGATCGCTTAAATCCTTCCAGAGCGGCACGGACTGCATGACCAACTCGGTCATATAGGGCTGGCTGTACTGATACCGGAATTGACGAGTCCGGCCGGCACTGCTCGATTGATCGTTTCCGAACTCGAACTGGTCGATGATCAATATGCGGTGGCCGGGGATCACAGGATGACCGTTCATCGTCTCGGCGGCGCTCAGTGCAGCCGATAAACCAATCGCGCCGCCGCCCAGAACCACCAAGTCATAGTGTCGATCCATGCTCACCGAACGCTCCCTCTTTGAAACTCAGACGACGAGGTGCTGAAGTCATCGTCTGAGAGTCAAAGTAGGCCGCGGGGCTTCCAATAACATTAGGCAAACCGCGCTTGACGTTCAGTTTTTGAGCAATGTTCCAAGCATTCCACGAACTGCATGGTGTAACCGTCTTTCATGGTCGTACCACTCGACCAAACCGGGCTCAGCAATTTCGCGTTCTCAATAGATCGAGACGTGCCCAGTCATAGGAATGCGGTCGGTCAAGGCCGCGGATAGACAGGACCCGCCGTGGGGTGAGACCGGGTCGCTGTAAAACCATCGTTTGCTATTGGCGGGTCAAGTCTCGACGCGATTGTGAGTTACACGATGCCGTTCAAGCCGATCGATCGAGTTGTTCGCGCACCTTGGAGCGGTATACGGCAGGCGCGTGCCCAGTATGGCGCTCGAAAATATCGATGAAACTCGATGTGTTTTCGTAGCCGAAGCTCAGCGCGATCGACTTGACAGAATCGTCTGTTTGCTCAAGTAAGCTCCGAGCATGATCGATGCGCGCTCTGGTCACTGCCGCCTTGGGCGAGAGCCCATATTTCTCTCGAAACACGCGACGGAAATTCGCCGGCGAGAACCCATGTCTTCTGGCAGTGGTCGATACCGAGGAAAAAGTTGAGCAATCCAGCAGCTCGCCGTATGCGGTCGACAGCCGCTCGGCTCTTTTTTCCTGGCTTACGGCCTTGGACTCGGGGCGTCCAAGCATCGTACTCAGCATATCCAGACTGGGTCTTGCGACTGCGAGCAGACCCTCGCGATTGAACTCGGCTTCGTGTGCGAGATAACGCGTGAAGCGGGCAACGTGAGGTGCCAAGCAGATCAGCGAGGTGTCCTGAGCATCAGAGCTGAGCAGGCCTTCATAATCCTGGTCCATGTTAATCACCAGAAACGATCCACCGGTTGGCGCGTTGAATGAATGACGCGCGCCTTTGAGAATATAAACGGCGTTAGACAAGTCGGCACGACCGCTCACCCCACCCGTTTCGAATTCCATGGGGGCGTTGAGCGGTACCACGAGTTGATGGCACTCATGGACATGAACCTGACCATCAAAGATGCACCGTGACAGATAGATGTCACCCGCGTAGTCGTCACGGGTACGTTGAGAGGCTGAATCGATGTCGGGCATCGCGGTTTGATAGATATATGCTTGATACACATAAAATCGACTAGCCGCAGCGGGATTTCAAGTAGCAAGGCATCTCTCCACGCGGTAGCGATCCGGCCGGTTGTGGTATCTCTTTGAGATGCCACACAAAATCGCTAACGTGAATTTTATATGAAACTTGGCCGCCCAAAGATCTGAATCGCCCGGGACCGTGGGAGGCTCCAATTCTTGACACACTGGAACCAGGAAACAGAGCAAACGATATTCCGTGGAACTCCAAGAGCGCGCAGTCCGGATGATCTTAGAACAACAAAGCGAGTACACCTCGAAGTGGGCAGCGATCGGCTCGATGGCGGCGGAATTCGGCTGCATACCCGAGCCATTGCGCCATTGAATCCGCCAGACTGAGCGCGAGATCAAAGAGCTGCGTCGTGCCAGCGAGATCCTGCGCAAGGCATCCGCCTAAATTCTCCAGGCGGAGCTCGACCGCCAAGGCATGTGATGGTCGACTGCATTCATCATCAACGCGACGTCTACGGTGACGAGTCGATTTGCAAGATTTGCCGATCCTGTCGTCTACGTACTATCGCGTTAAAACCGAACAAATCGAGCTAGCGCGGGGCAGAACGTCGCGCAAAACGCGGTGCGATCAACGCCAAACACCGCACAGTGACCCTACTCGGCGAGACTTTACGCTGTTCTATTATCTGCGTGTCAGGGCCATGCTGTTCATGGCCCCCCCCGTGCCCGCGAGCCGCAGCTATCGGCACCGGCGACAACTGAGCCCAGACCGTCATCTGGCTTCTGGCCGCGGCGACGATCCTCATGGGCATCTACCCGGCGCCGCTGATCGACCTGGCCGCCGTGGCTGGCATCACGCTCGGCAGTTAGTTTTCTGCCTTGGCGCCCTTGAAACGCCCGCGGTCGCCGGCCTTTTTGTTTCTGGTGCGCGAATAAGCTCGAATGTGGGTTTGGGGTCAGCCTAAAACCTGGGCGTCGTCGCAGTTTTCGACGTACCGCGTGGGCTGGGTGATCAAAGACGCCCGCCAGGCCGCGGACCTGCGCTAACGACGAAACGATCGACGATCACGCGGTTTCGATTCGGATGTAGGCTAATTCTGGCGCCGAAGATAATCGCTCGGTCACGGGGTGGCATCGACGAATACAAGCTGTTTATCCGCCGATTGACGCCGATGAAACGCAGATGGTTTTCCTGGGCAGCCAGCATCGAGTCGTCGTCATTCGTTTGGACAACGTCGAACCCAAGTAAACAATATTTAAAGCAGCACTCGTTCCGTATTTCCTATATGCGTCAATCGGCGTCCGTCTGCGGACTATCTTTTCCTATTCGCGCCTATTCGCGTTTATTTGCGGATAAAAAAGAAGAACAAAACGCAAAGCCTAAATACGAACCAAAACCCCAGGGTTCATTCGATTATTCGGGTCCAGCGCTTTCTTGATCGCTCGCAGCATATCGATTTCGACCGCCGGTTTGAGACGCACGATTTCATCGACCTTGAGCCGGCCGACACCGTGTTCGGCGGCCACCGAGCCCTGCATGGCCGCCACACGATCGTGAACCACGCGGTTCAAATCGGCCTCGCGGGCGCGGAAATCCTCGGCCGTCATGTCCAGCGGGCAGCTCAGGTTGAAATGCAGATTGCCATCACCGACATGGCCGAAGGCACAGGGCCGGATACCGGGTACGACCGCGGCGACATCGTCGGCCGCGGCGGCCAGAAACGCCGGCAGCTTGGAGACGGGCAACGAGATGTCGTGCTTGATCGAGGCGCCTTCGGCGGTCTGCGCCGCAGGGATCGATTCGCGCAGGCGCCATAACGTGCGCTGATCGTCTTCGGTTTCGGCCACGGCCAGGTCGCGGATATCGTCGCGCTGCTGGGCCGCGGCGAGTGCCGCGTTGAAAATACCGGCCAACCAGTCGCCGCGAGCGGCGGTGGCCACCTCGATCAACAGATACCAGTCATGGCGCGGCTCGAACGGCCATTCGCAATCTTCGGTATGGGCGACCGCCAGCGCCAGCGCCTGTCGCGACATCAGCTCGCAGCCGGTGACCTGATCGCCGGTTTCATCGCGCAAGGCCCGCTGGATACGCACGGCGGCCGCGGCGTCACGAACCGCACAGAAGGCCACGCCGCGTTGGCGCGGCGGGTGCGCCAGCGACAGCACACAGGCGGTGATCACGCCGAGCGTGCCCTCCGAACCCACGAACAGATCGTTCAGGTCATAGCCGCTGTTGTCCTTGCGCAGGCCCGTCAGGTTGTCCCAGATACGGCCATCTGCCGTGACGACTTCCAGACCCAGCACCTGATCACGCGTATTGCCATAGCGAATCACGTTAAGGCCGCCGGCATTGCTGGCCAAGTTGCCGCCGATACGACACCGCTCGCGCGAGGCCAATGCGATCGGCAGATAAAAGCCTTCGGCCTCGGCAGCATCCTGAGCCGCAGCCAGCGTACAGCCGGCTTCCACGGTCATTGTCGCGTTATCGGTATCGATCGCGCGGACTGCGGTCAGGCGCTCCAGATTCATCAGAATCTGGCGCTCGGGATCATGGGCCGCCGAGCCGCCTACGGTGCCGGTGTTGCCGCCCTGCGGCACGATGGCGGCGCCGTGCGCGATCGCCACCGCAACGACATCGGCCACTTCGGCCGTCGAGCCGGGCCGCACCACGACACGCGCGACCGGGGCGAAAGCGCCCCGCCATTCGGTCAGATAGGGTACGGCGGCCTCGGCGGTCGCATCGATGACGAAATCTGCGCCGAGCTTGGCTTCTAGATCGGTGATCAACGGGTTGGAATCAGCCGTCATGCTCAGCCCACCAGATCGGCCATGGCCGCTTCCAGATCGGTGAACACGAATTCATAACCCAGCGTCTGGAGTTTGCGCGGCACCGCGCGCTGGCCGGTCAAAAGCAGATGCGACATCTCCCCCACGGCCACCTTCAATGCCGGCCCGGGCACCCAGGCAAACGAGGGCCGATGCAGCACGCGCGCCAGCGTGTCGGTGAACGTCTGATTGGTGACCGGCTCGGGTGCTGCCAGATTGAACGGCCCGCGGGCTTCGTCGTTATCCAGCAGAAAACGGATCGCCCCGGTTTGATCTTTGATATGAATCCACGGCATGTACTGCTCACCCGAGCCAAAATGCCCGCCCAGGCCGAACTTGAACGGCGTGATCATCTGCGCCAGTGCGCCGTCCTTGGCCCCCAACACGATGCCGGTACGAATCAAGCACACCCGCACGCCGTGCGCTTCGGCCTTCAACGCCTCGGCCTCCCAGTCACGACACAGATCGGCCTGGAACTCGTCGCCCGGGGCTTTTTCTTCGTCCAGCACCTCGGTGCCGCGCGCGCCGTAATACCCTACGGCCGAGCCGCTGACCAGCACCGCCGGCGTAGTGTCACACGCGCCGATGAAGGCCACCAGATCGCGCGTGATCGACAAACGCGACTCGCGCATCTCTTTCTTGCCCGCATCCGTCCAACGCCCGTCGGCCAGATTTTCACCGGCCAGGTTCACGATCGCCTGGGGCTGACTCGCCTTGTCGAGGGATTCGATACACACAACCGGCTTGGGCAGCGTCTTCTCGGCCGCGGCCTTGTCGCGCGTGAGCACCTCGATCGCCCAGCCCTCATCGAGCAACTGTGGAATCAGGTGGGTACCAACAAAACCGGTGCCGCCGGTGATCAGGATGTTCTTCATGACTGCGCGCTTTTCGCCGTGTTACATCGTTAGAATACGCGTTCAGCTCGGGCGTTGATGCCTCGGCTCAATTAGTGGGCGCACCGGCAGCCTGCCAGGCCGCCCATCCCCCAAAATCCGTGATATCGACGACGTCGTGGCGATCGAGCGCGGCACCGGCCTCGCAGATGAAGCCGGTATGCCACTGGCCGTCGGCGAGCTCGACCTTGCCAAGGCCAAGCGGCGCGGGGATATCGGCTAGGAAGCTTCCGACATGAGCCATGGGCAGGCGCCAGACCTCGATGGCGATAGCCGCGCCTTCGGCATCACGAACCAGCGCCGGGCGCGGCGGCTGATCGGCCGTCATGGCCTTCAGTCGATAGCCCGACGCGGTCCTCCCCGCATGGATACATACGCCCCCACGCGCAACGAGCTGGTAATTGAGCGCCAGGCCGCTCAGATGGGCCCCGCAAACCACAATATCCAAGCTGCCATGACGTGCTGGCGTAAGCCCCGGCAACGGCTCATGGGGCCTACCCGTCGCCCCGAGTGGCAAACCACAGGCATCATCGAGCACACGAGCCGCGCTCAGCAGACGCAAATCCTCGAACGCCGCGCCAAATAATGTGACCCCGGCCGGCATGCCCGTATCACTGAAGGTTACCGGAACGGCCAGCGCGCTGTAGTCGAGCAGATTCATGAAATTGGTCCATCTACCCAAGCGCGTGTTGAGAGTGACAGGTTCGGCGCTCACTTCGGCCTTGGTCGGATGACAGACCGTAGTGGGGGCAACGACAAAATCCACCGTGGCCAGCGCCTGGTCGGCTAGATGCTTGCATTCAGCCAGACGATACATGGCATCAAAGGCCTCGACGGCACTCGGCTTGGCTCCGCCCTGAATGATCTTACGCGTAACCGGATGAAAGACATCGGGCTCGCGTTCAAGCAATGAGCCAACCGCATGATAACGCTCGGCCAGCCAAGGCCCACCGTAGAGCAGCGCCGCTGCATCGAGCATCGGTTGGCAGTCGATGGTGATGGCCTGGCCGCCGGCCGTCTCGAGCGTCGCCACAGCACGTTCCATCGCGCGGGTGTAAGCGGTTTCGGTCTGCCATTGGGATCGTGGCGGCACACCGAAAACGAAACCCGGCGCGATCTGGCCATAGCGTTGGCCGGCGGCCTCGAAACCGTGTGACCGGGCCTGTGCACAATCCACATCGTAATCGGCCGCAACCGAAAAGATGGTGTTCGCGTCGTCGGCGGTGAGCGCGAACAGGCTGATCGTATCCAGGCTTTTACAGGCCGGCACGACCCCAGCGCTGCTCAACAGTCCCAGGCTCGGCTTGACGCCGAACAGGTTATTAAACGCGGCCGGTACGCGGCCCGAACCGGCTGTATCGGTACCCAATGCGAAAGATACCTGGCCCGCCGCCGTAACCACCGCGGAGCCACTGCTCGAGCCGCCGGGAATATAGTCTGCGTCAAAGGCATTGCCGGGCGTGCCGTACTCGGCCATTGCCCGCTCACCCACTAGACCGGTGGCAAATTGGTCGAGATTGGTCTTGCCCATCGGTATCGCCCCGGCCGCGATCAAGCGCTCAACGACGTAGGCATGGCGCTCTGGCGTATAAGCGTAGGCCGAGCAGCCGGCAGTCGTCGGCACCCCCGCCAGATCGATATTGTCCTTGATCGCAAACGGTAGGCCATATAGCGGCAGATCGTCGGGCGAATGCCTGGCCAGAGCGGCAAGGTAAGGCGCAAGTTCGACGCGCGAAAGCCGATAGATCCAGCTGGCATCGCGCTCCACCTCGTCGCTAGTCGCCAATAACGCGTCGATGACTTCTTCAGGGCATGTATCACCGCGGCGATAGGCCGCGTGCAAGGCGCTGCGGGTCAGTGAATCAGTTTTATGATAGGTCATGTTAAGCAGCCTGTCGGGAACCCGGGGGGGGATACGGGCGTCGTCACTGGCCATCGGCCAATACGATAATTGGCTGGCCAGCCGTTACCGCCCCACCTTCTACGATCGGCAACCGAGCGACCCGTCCGGCCCGACGGGCCACGACTTCTATCTCCATTTTCATAGACTCGACGAGAGCCACGCGCTGGCCGGCGGAAACGTCGTCGCCTTCGCCGATCTCCAGTTTCCATAAGCTGCCGGACACAGGACTGTCGATCGCAATCTCATCGGCGCCAAGCGCCGTGCTTTGGCTGGCCTCGGGGGTATGGTCCTCGAATGTGAACTGGCCGTTGGCCCGCCAGCGCGCCATCTCCTCGGCGAATGCCGCATCGCGACGGGCCGTGAACGCGTCGATATCGTCCTGACGGGTTTCCAGAAACGCTTCGTGTTCGGCCAGAGAAAACTGCGTTTTTTCCATATCCAGCGCGAAGCGGCCCTGCGGGAAATCGGCGCGGATCTGCATCAGCTCCTCGTGGCTGACTTCATAGAAACACAGCTGGTCGAAAAACCGCAGTAGCCACGGATTATCGAAATAGCGGGTCTTTCGATACCGATTCCACATCTGCAACGTCCGGCCCACGAACTGATACCCGCCAGGGCCCTCCATGCCGTAGACACAGAGATAAGCACCACCGATGCCGACCGAGTTTTCGGCCGTCCAGGTACGTGCCGGGTTGTATTTCGTTGTGACCAGGCGCTTCGTCGGGTCCAGCGGCGTGGCCACCGGCGCGCCGAGATAGACATCGCCCAGGCCCATCACCAGATAGCGCGCGTTAAAGACCACGTCGCGGATATCCTCATGGCTGTCCAAGCCGTTAATGCGTTTAATGAAATCCAGGTTACTCGGACACCAAGGCGCATCCGGGCGCACGCTGCGCTGGTATTTGTCGATCGCTTCTTGGCAGGCCGGGTCATCCCAGGACAGTGGCAGATGCACCACGCGAGACTCGACGACCAGATCCTCGACGTTATCGAGTTCCTGTGCGGCCTGGCCCAGATGGGCCAGCAGAGCAGCCTGTGACAATCGCGCCGGATCGTAATGGATCTGCAGTGAGCGAATGCCCGGCGTGAGTTCGGCAACGCCTGCCAGGGGGTGCTCCTGGAGCCAGAGCATCCATGCATGGGCGCGAAAACGCAGGCCAATGGCCAGCTGCATCGCGCCGAACTCGATGAGCAGGAAATCGTCCCCGGCGCGGCGGTAGACGATACGGTCATCCGGGTCGTCGGCTTCGCGCGTCGCGATGACCGGATCATCGCGTTCGGCGCGCAGCGGCTCTTGCTGCACCGGAGCGAGATCGGCCAAAACCTGCTCCTGCGCCTGTTCCAGCGCCCGGGCACGCGCCAGCGCGATCGGTACGAAACGTACACGATCACCGGCGGCAAGTTGGCCCAGCTTCCAACGCTCGGCCCGGACCGTGGTGGCCGGGCAGACGAACCCCCCCAGTGACGGCCCATCCGGCCCGAGAATCACGGGCATATCACCGGTGAAATCGATGGTGCCAAAAGCATAAGCATTGTCGTGGATATTCGACGGATGCAGCCCGGCCTCGCCGCCGTCTTCACGCGCCCATTCGGGCCGCGGTCCGATTAAGCGCACACCGGTGCGGCTCGAGTTGAAGTGCACCTCCCAATCGGCAGCGAAAATCGTATCGATATCGTCGTCGGTGAAAAAATCAGGCGCCCCGTGGGGGCCGTAAAGCACACCAATTTCCCAGCGCCGCCCACCATCGTCGTCGCTGTCTTGCCCAAAGCTCGGGACCAGCGACGGTGCAAGCGTACGCGCTGACACCGGCGCATGCTTGGCCAAAGCAAGAACATCCCCGCCCCGCAAGGCCCGGCCGGCATGGCCGCCGAACTGGCCCAGGGTAAAAGTCGATCTAGAGCCTAGATACACCGGGCAGTCGATACCGCCTGCGACCAGTAGATAGGCACGTGCCCCGCCGCCGCTGACACGTCCGCAGTCGAGTACGCTACCCGCGGCCACATCGAGCACCGTCCAACCTGTAACTGCTTCACCGTCGAGGGTAGCAGCCAGCGTGGCACCGGCCAGCACGATCTGGGTCGCGCGGTTGAAACACAGCTGCGGCCCGGTGAGAGTGATTTCCAACCCGGCCGCATCGGCCGGATTGTCCAACAGCCGGTTGCCCAGCCGAAACGACCAATCATCGAACGGCCCAGACGGCGGTACGCCGACATCCCAAACGCCGGTACGCCCCGGCACATCCTGGATCGTGGTCATCGTGCCGCTATCCAGCACATCGATGGTCGGCGGCGCCCAGGACAGATCCGCCAGCCAACGGGTATGAAAATCAGCCGTCGCAAATCGCGTGTCGGCCAGTACATAGGACAGCCAGCTACGGTTGGTCTGGATACCATAGAGCCGGGTCGCGTTCAGCGTATCCACCAGGCCGGTGGTCGCTTCGTCTCGATTGACGTCGTGGACAATAATTTTGGCCAGCATGGGATCAAACAGTGGCGATACTTCAAGGCCCGCCTCGATCGAATGATCGATTCGCAGCCCAGGCGCGGTAGGAAAAACGACCTCGGTCAGCAACCCTGCACTGGGTCGAAAATCCTTGTGGGGATCTTCAGCATAAAGCCGTGCCTGGATAGCGTGCCCGCTCGGCACAAGCACTGCGGCTCGCGCGGCCAGATCGGGCAATTCACCGGCCCCGAGTGCCAGCATCCACGCCACGATATCCACGCCCCAGACCATTTCGGTAACGCCATGCTCGACCTGCAGGCGCGTATTAACCTCGAGAAAATAGAAACGCTGCCGGTTGGCGTCGTAGATGAACTCTACCGTGCCGGCGCTGCGATACGACACCGATTTACCGAGCGCGACCGCGGTCTGCAACAGCGCGTCTCGTACCGCTTCCGGTAGAGCCGGGGCCGGACATTCCTCGAGCACTTTCTGGTTACGACGCTGTGTCGAGCAATCACGCTCACCCAGAGCCACCACTTCGCCCTGCCCGTCACCAAACAGCTGAACTTCTAAATGCCGGGCTTTTTCGATATAGGCCTCGACGAACACACCGTCGTCGCCGAAATTACGCTGGCCCAGCCGACGCACGGAATCGAAAGCCCGTTCCAAACCCGCCTGGTCATGACAGACCTGCATACCGATACCGCCGCCGCCGGCGGTAGATTTGAGCATCACCGGATAACCGATACGCTCTGCCTCACCCACTGCGGCAGCGGTATCGGCCAACAAACCTGAGCCGGGCACCAGGGGCACGCCAGCGTCCTCGGCGATACGCCTTGCTTCATGCTTCAAGCCAAAAGCGCGTACCTGTGCCGGGGTAGGACCCAAGAACACCAGACCAGCGGCTTCTGTATCGGCGATGAAGGCCTCGTTCTCGGAGAGAAAACCGTAGCCCGGATGAATCGCCTCGGCGCCGCATTCACGCGCAATGGCCAATATTTTTTCACTTGCGAGATAGGTATCAGCCGCGCTGCCCTCACCCAGGGAATAGGCTGCATCAGCCTGCTGCACAAATAGCGCATCGCGGTCGGCTTCGGCATACACCACGACAGCGGCGACCCCCAGTTCACGCAGCGTGCGCTGGATCCGCGTGGCGATCGCCCCGCGGTTAGCAATAAGAACTTTCTTGAACATGGCGACGTGACTACATCGATGCGGGTCGTCCCGCGGAGGCATACGACATCACGGGTCGTCCCGTACGTCTGGACCAAGTTGATTCGAGTCTGGCGGCTCAGTCCCAGACCAGAATATCTAGCGGCGTGGGATTGAAACCGCTACAGGGGTTATTGAGCTGCGGGCAGTTGGAAATCAGCACCACAACATCCATCTCGGCCTGCATCTCCACGTACTTGCCTGGCGCCGACAGACCGTCATCGAAATACAGTGCGCCGTCGGCAGTGACCGGCACGTTCATGAAGAAATTGATGTTGTGAGCGATATCACGTTTGTCGATGCCGTATTCAGGATGATTAGCAATCGCCAGCATCCAGTTGTCACGACAACTGTGCATATGTCGTTTTTCTAGGTCGTAGCGCACGGTGTTCGATTCGCTGGCACAGGCGCCGCCCAAAGTGTCGTGGCGCCCGACCGTATCGGCGGTGATCGTAAGCATCGGGTTGTTCAGATTCGAGCGCAGGGTCGAGCCGGTCGTCAGATACACCTGCGCTTGCTCACGTACGGTATCCATGCAGCTATAGCGCTCGGCCGGATCGGCCAGATTGAAAAACAAGGTATCGGCGGCCTCGTTGCCCTCAACGTCCACCAAGCGGATCGTCTGTCCGGCACGAACCGGGCCGATGTAATGTTCACCCGCTGGAATACGATGCTGAAACACCGCGTTTTCAATGTGTTTGGTACTGCTGATCGTCATGTCTTGCTCCCTTGTCGGGCCGCGCTTAGGCAGCACCCAGGTGATACAGGCGATTGTTGGCAAAGCCGCGTGCGTTCTCGGCGCAGTGGCGATAACAGACATCGTCATCACCCACGGGTGCGGCCGAGCCCAGTCCGATGGTTACGCCACGTTTGGGATAGTCCGCGGCCGGATCCAGCGGGTGTGGGCAGGTATGCAGCGCCACCAGCGTGTCCATCTCGAAGCGCAGCGTGAGTGAAGCACCGGCCTGGCAATGCCCAGGCACGTAAGACAGCCGGCCGTCGTCATCGGCCACGACCTTGCTGAACAGGTTCAGATTGGCCGCCAGATCTCGCGCGCCCAGCTCATACTTGGCCAATTCGATTAGAAAACTATCGTGGCCGGTCTGGGTGCGATCGTTCAGGGCATCCTGGAAACTGACCGGCTGCCAGCCTTTTTCGATCATGTGGGCCGCGTGCAAATTACCGCCTACGCTGTCGTGCCAACCGAGGTCGTCGGCGACGATCGAGGCGAATATTCGTCCCATGTCCGAAAACAGACAGTGGCCGGTCGTGAGCTTGAACGTATGCTGAGCCTTGAGCGTGTCCGGCAGGCTCAAGCGTTCGAGCAGGTTTTCCGGGTTGTAAAAGAGCATGCTGACGTTGGTATCGGCGGCCTCGGCGCTAAGCGTCATCGTGGTGCCGCGGCGCAGGCGAAGCGACCAATGCTGGCCGCCGGGCAGAAATGTTTGATAATCGAAATCAGCCATGGTTCAGACCTCTTCGGTTGCAGGGTGTGTAGCCGAGGCGCCGCGTGCCAGCGTGGCCGCCGCTGCCGCCTTCATGTCGCGGTTGCGATCCACGTCTAGATCGTAGGTAATCGTCGCACCGTAGGCATTCGGCGCCTGGGGATCGTGTCGAACCTTGTCGAACACCCAGACCCGCGTGCCTAGCGAAAAGGCCTCTTCCAGGTCATGGGTGATCATGAACACAGTCAGCCCCAGCTCTTTCCAGAGCCGGGTGATCAGCTCGTGCATATCGCCTCGGATGCCGGGATCAAGCGCCCCAAATGGCTCATCCAATAGCAGGATGCGCGGACGCATCATTAGCGCCTGGGCGATAGCAAGGCGCTGTTGCATGCCGCCAGACAGCTCGTGCGGGTATTTGTCCAACGCATCGTCTAGGCCGACCTCGCCAAGCCGTGCCACAGCTGCCTCGCGTGCCCGTCGGCGACGCTTACCAAACAGCTTGCCCAGCACTGGCGCGCGCGCCAGCTCCTCGGCCATCATCACGTTGCCCAGCACGCTCAGGTGCGGAAACACCGAATATTTCTGGAACACGACGCCGCGGTCCGGGCCAGGTTCGCCCGGAATCGACGCGCCGTTGAGTGCCAGTTCGCCGGCCGAGAGGGCTTCGGTGCCCAGCAACATTTTTAGGAACGTGGTCTTACCGCATCCCGACGCCCCGACAACGGTGACGAACTCACCGGCCTCGACCGTGAAATTGAGCCGCTCGAGTACGACGTCGGTGCCGTAGTGTTTCTCGAGATTTTTTGCGTACACCAAGCTCATGCCGAGGCCTGCTCATCCACGTGATACCAGCCGAACCACTTGCGCGAGATCAAATAAAGCGCGCGGTCGATGATGAAAGCCAACAACGTAATCCAGGCTACGTAGGGCAGGATCACGTCCATTGATAGATACCGCCGTACCAAGAAGATGCGATAACCCAGCCCTGACTGAGCGGCAATCGCCTCAGCCGCGATCAGGAACAGCCAGGCACTGCCCAGTGCCAGCCGCGTGGTCGAGATCAAGCGCGGGGTCAGCTGGGGCAACAACACGCGAATCAATACCTGCCACGAGTTTGCACCCAGCGTCTGTGCCTTGATGCGCTGCTCTTCGGGTAACCGCAAGGCCTCGCCCTGCAGATCGCGAATCAAAAACGGCGTGATGCCGATCACGATCAACGCGATCTTGGCCATCTCACCTGTGCCAAAAACAATGAACAGGATAGGCAAGATCGCCATGGGCGGAATCAGTGAAACCACCGTGATGAGCGGCGAAAACGGAGCACGAAACAGCGGGATTCCGCCGCTTACCAGCCCGAATATCAGTGCTGCCGTGGCACTGATGGCAACGCCGATACCCAGACGTTGCAAGCTCGCGCGCGTGTCGGCCCAAAGCGCGATCTCGCCGCTACGCATATCGGCCTGGGTGGCCATGCGCGTCATTGTCTGGCTCATCTGCTCGGCGGTCGGAAAGAGCCGCTGGTTAGGATTGAACTCGGTCTTTTGATTGGCTATCGCGATATAGGCCGTAGCCAAGACAATGAACGGCAATAACGCCAGCGCAATACGCAGACCACGCCCACCACGTAGATTGATCAACCGCTTCATGACGGGCTCCCGGTGCGGGTATCGCTCACTTCGCCTGCTCAACGTGCGTCGTAAAGCGCGGATCAAAACGCAGCTTTATATTGCCGCGATTCCCGTAGACCCCCGCCGGCGTACGGATGCCGATCACGTCAGGCCCCGGTGCAGACGGCCCGAGCAGGCCTTGTTCGAAACTGAAACGGGCCACCTTCTTCATGGTGTCCAGCAGCTCGGGATCGGTCATCAGGGCCGCCGCATTGGCCGGGTCGGAGTACAGATGGGTTGCGGCCAGCTGTTTGCGATAGCCGGCCAGGTCGGTCCCGGCCGCTTCGGCCATGATCGACAGTGCCTTCGGATCGTCGGCTGCCATTTTGGCCATGGTTTCGTACCAGGCACCGGCCAGTGCCTTACCCAGATCCGGGTTGGCCTTGAGAACATCCGTGTTCACGATCGTCAAATCTAGAATTTCACGAGGAATCTGCTTGGAGCTGAAGATCATATTCGCCTCCGGCATATTCGAGATTACCGAAAGCTGTGGGTTCCACGTGACGGCAGCCGTGACATCCGGATTGGCGAAGGCTCCGACAATATCGGCATCTGCCGTATTGACCGGTGAAACATCACGCTGGCTCAACCCGACGCTTTCCAGTGCCCGCGACAACAGATAGTCCGACACGCTGTACTGCACCAGATTGACCTGTCGGCCCCGGATATCTTTTAGCGAGCGAGCGTTCTTGAGCACCACCCCGTCGTTGCCGTTGGAATAGTCACCGAGAATAATCACGGTGGTATCGACCCCGCTGGCGGCTGGCAGCGTCAGCGCATCCATATTCGTAGCCGTCACGCCGTCGACGTTGCCCGATGTGTACTGATTTATCGACTCGACGTAATCGTTGACTTGGACCAGATCGATATCGATGCCGTACTTATCTGCCCATTTGTCGACAACCCCCTGGCTGTCGGCATAGGCCCATGGCATCCAGCCAACGTATATCGACCAAGCGATACGAAAATCATCGCGTGCATGCTGTGCCATAGACACCGGCGATACGGCCAGAAGAACGGTCGCGATAAAGAAGACAGACAGCTTTTTCACGGTCATTGATGGCCTCCAAGGTCATCTTCGAATAAAAGCCGGAGGTATCGAGCACAGCACCCTGTGTCTGACCTCCCGGGCTTTTATCCCGCCGTGTAACCGCCGCTGTCTCGCGTCCGGTCGATCGCTCTCGGTCCAGGCCCGGCGACTGCCAGCGGAACCCTAGCCATCCATTGTTCTTCGTGCGACAAGCCTGCTGCTGTCGACACCTTTCAGCTGAGTATTACCAAGCACAGAGCGTGCCAGAAGCATTAAGCATCTGATTCGAATGGAACAACCGCCTGAACGCGACTCGAGACCCTCGCCTATGCTCGGTGCAACGCACCGATCCCGAACAAGCGATACGCCGAATGCACCATTACACAGCAATGCGGGCAATCGCCTGGCGAAACCGCATCACTGCTCTTTCGGCCTCTTGCTCTGTGCCGCGGAATATCGCAACATCTCGGATGTCGAGCGGCGGTAGCTCAGTTGGTAGAGCGCGACCCTCCCACGGTCGAGGTCGCGAGTTCGAATCTCGTCCGCCGCTCCATTCCCTCTCTCTCACGCGGCTGTAACAGCCCGGCGTCTTTGAGCGCCTGTGTTGTGGCCACAGCGACCGCTTGCGCGCGGGCGCGCAGATTATCGGCATCCGGCGGGTTTTCGATCGCCAATTTGGCCGCGATCGCCTGGGTTTCGGTATCGATCACGCTTACGCGATAGGCCGGTGCCCCGTTGGCCAGGACTTGACGCGATGTGGTTGTCGGGTCGATCAGCTCGATCACGAGGGCGGCCTGGGCGCCGGAGGTGCGCATGGCGCGTTGGCGCGTAGCGCTGTCCTGGGGCGACGTGGGCGTGGCGATCGCCAGCATGGGCACACAGGCATGCCCGGCCTGTCTCAGGCGCGCGCAGAGTGCTTTTTCGAAGCGGCCTTCGATCACCAGATCCTTGAACGCGCCATACGCCAGAAAGCCGTCGTAGGTCTTGTCGTGCGCGCCGGCTGCCAGATAACGCGCAGCCGGCGGCGCGCTCGCACAGCCGGCGAAAAACAGCGCTAACACAACCAGGATGGCCAGACTAGCCCAGCGAAAGACAGACATATACAAGACTCTAAAACGGTAATAATGGCCATGGCGATCTACGCCTAATGACGTAGACGTCAATTAACAAAACAGCGTTTCGGTAACGCTAGAGTGTGGGCTGAATTCTCGACGGAACATAACGCGATGAAAGCGCTACTCTGCAAACAGTTCGGCCCGCCGGAAACGCTGGTGGTCGAGGATATCGAACCGGCGGCTCTCGCGGCCGATCAGGTGCGTATCGATGTCCACGCCGCCGCCGTGAATTTCCCGGATTCGTTGATCATCGAGAACAAGTACCAGACCAAGCCCGAACTGCCGTTCTCGCCGGGCGGCGAGCTGTCGGGCGTGATCGCCGAGGTCGGCAGCGATGTCTCGCATCTGGCAGTGGGCGATGAGGTGATCGCCTTTACCGCTTACGGCGCGTTCGCCGAGCAGGTGGTGGCCGGCGCGGATCGCGTGATTACGAAACCGCAAGGCGTGGATCACGTCACCGCCTCGGCGTTCGTGATGACGTATGGCACCAGTTATCACGCGCTGATGGATCGGGCCGCGCTTCAGGCAGGCGAAACCGTGCTGGTGCTGGGTGCGTCGGGCGGCGTGGGCCTGGCGGCCATCGAGATCGCCAAAGCCGCCGGCGCACACGTGATCGCAGCAGCTTCCACGGCCGACAAGCTGGCGGTCTGTGTCGAGCACGGCGCGGATGAGACGATCAACTACGTCGAAACCGATCTACGCGACGAGATCAAGCGTCTGACCGACGGCCGCGGGGTGGACGTGGTCTATGACCCGGTCGGCGGTGACTTGACCGAGGCCGGCCTGCGCAGTTGTGCCTGGCGCGGCCGGCATCTCGTCATCGGCTTTGCTGCCGGCGATATTCCCAAGCCACCGCTCAATCTCGCGCTACTTAAAGGCTGTGCCATCGTCGGCGTGTTCTGGGGCCGTTTCGTGGCCACCGAACCCGAGGCGAATGTCGCCGATCTGAAAGCCCTGTTCGGCCTGCTCGCCGCGGGCAAGCTACGCCCGCACGTTGCAGCAACCTACCCGCTGGCTCGCGGCGGCGAGGCTATCGCGGCCCTGGCGGGTCGCGAAGTCTCTGGCAAGCTCGTCATTACCCCGCGTTCTGAGTCGTAGCTTTTGAAGACAATCCACCGATGCACGCCGATTGACGCGGATGGCGGATTGCCGCATCGGCCAAGCGACGATCGGGTCGCCACCGTTTCGGGCGGCCTCGATCGTTTACGATCATCCGCAGATTTCACAGATTACGCAGATTGGTTGGGTGTTTTTTTAAGACAATCCGCAGATGAACGCCGATAAACGCAGATGGCGGTCGAGCCACAAAGACGCTACGAATTCCGCAGCGCCTCGCTCCCGGGCTGCCTACGCCGTGACCGGGAAAAGCTGATAAATCATTCAAACGAGCACCTACGTAGCGTCTGAAAAACGTGGCGCCCCGATCTTTCTAGGCCACGAAGGCACAACCGCCATCTGCGTTTATCGGCGTCCATCTGCGGATAAAAATCTTGCAGAACGAAGGCATGACAGTAGATGCGCCCTGATGGCATAGCGACGCAGTCACCCGCCGCAAATCTGTGCAATCTGCGAAATCTGCGGATAGTCTTCAAAGACCGTCGTTTTCATCGGCGGCTATCGGCAAACATCGGCGGTTAAGCCTTCAAGCAACGAAGCCTCGATTCAAAGCGGCCCCAGACGCTCGGCCAGGGCATCGAGTGCGGCGCGGCCGTCGATGTCGCGCGCGCTCTGTGCAACTTCGATCAAGTCGTAGTCGATAAAGCGCCGACGGATTTCTTCGAGATAATCGCTTTGCTGGGCCACGCGCTCGGCCATGAAGGCGCTCGTCGCATCCGCCGGCCATAGGCGATTGACGAAGACATCGCCGACGGGGATACCGGCTTCGCCAAGCTGGGCGATCACACGCACGGTTTCTTCGATCGGCAGACGCTCGGCGAGCATTACGGGATGGAATAGCGTTTCCTCGTGCAGACGCTTGCGGGCCGCGGCGAAGCGCTCGGCGCGGCGGCGCAGGCGCACCAGGACACGATCCTCGCGCTCAGGCTCGGCCACGCCGGCCATGCTGCGCCACATGCCTTGTAGCTTGTTGACCTTGGCGCGCTGGCTGGCCAGGCCCTCGACCCAGGCGCCGAGCATCGAGGGCAGCGTGAGCAGGCGCAGGGTATGCCCGCTGGGCGCGGTATCGAAGACGATACGATCATATTCGGCGGGGCAGCGTTCCATGAGCTGGGTGAACCGATCGAACAAGGCCGACTCGGCCGTGCCCGGCGCTTGCACGGCCAGCTTCAAGTGTCGGTCCAGCGCGGGCAGCACGGCTTTCGATACGGCCTCGCGGGCATCTTCACGGATGGATTCGACATAGGCCTCGGCGTCTTTTTCCGGGTCGATCTCCAGCGCCCAGAGCCGCTCGCCGGCCGGCTTGGCCTCGGGGCCAAGCGGGGTTTCCAACAGATCGGCCACGGAATGGGCGGGATCGGTGGAGACCAGCAGCGTGCGATGGCCGGCCACGGCCAGCCGGATCGCATGGGCAGCCGCCAGCGTGGTCTTGCCCACACCGCCCTTGCCGCCAAACAGCACGAATCGTGCGGGCCCGTCGTGGTCGTGTTGATGGGCATGGGCGCTCAACAACACACCCCCGCTTCGGGAAACGTGTCCATGCCCATCCGTTGATGCCAGCGATGAAACGCCTCGACCAGATCCGGATAGAGCTCCAGGGCGTAGTAGTCCGCCGGGCCGGGAATACCCAGTGCTTCCAGGAACAACAACGCCACCAGGATCTCTTCTTCGTTACGCGCCTGGCGGGCAATGCCGGCCCGCCACGGGGCCATGAACAGCTCATCATGATAGGCGTTGATGCGCTGCCAGAGGCTGGGCGCGTCGTCGTCATCCGTTGTCATGAACCGCTCAATCGTTGCTCGATGGCCGCCACCACATCAGCGGTTTGGGGCATACGGCCCGAGAACAACACCTCGCCGTCCAGAATCACGGCCAGGGCTGCTCCGGCACGCCGCAGGCCGGCAAAGCACTCGCGCGCCGAGCGTCCGGCCGCGCGGGCATCCTGCCACACGGCAGGATAGAGCCAGACCGTGTTACGCGGATCGACCACCTCAACGGTGAGATCGGGCAGGCGCGCGCGCACTTCGCGATAGACCGCGCCGATGTCCTGCATCAGAACGCGGCTGTGGCGATAATCCGCCGCGCCGCCCAGATCGGTATGGGCCTCGCCCAGCCGGCCACAGCAGCCCGAGCCCGAATGCTGGGCATCCTGTTCGCGCACGAGGATCAGCCGATGCGGGCCTCGGCTGCCCTGGGGCAAATGATCACGCCAGGAGCGCGCCGCCACGTCAGGCCGTGCGTCGCTGGCGGTTGAGTGCGGTCACCGCCTCGACGATCAGCCAGGCGGTGAGCACGAAGATCCCGGCGTCCATGATCAACAGCATCCAGCTGCCCTGGGCCAGGAAATCCAGCAGATTGAGAATCAACGCCCAGCTGGTCATGAATAACAAGAACGTCAGCGGGACGATCGCCGCCAGCGGGTTACGGTTGCGCGCCATGACCCAGACGCTGATCACCGAGAGCGCCAGGCCGGCCGTGAGCTGGTTGGTGGTCCCGAACAGCGTCCAGAGCTGGCCGAAGGCAAAGCCCTTGCCGCCCGAGCTGTCGCCGCCGGGCACCAGCGCCAGCGCCAACGGAATCAGCACGGCCAGCGTGGTCAGCAGAGAGGTCTTGCCGACCAGCGCCTTGAAGCCGGCCAGCTCGGCGATCTCTTCAAGGATATAGCGCTGCAGGCGCACGCCGGTATCCATCGTGGTGCCGGCGAAAGTCACGACCACCACCACGGCGAACGAGGCGCCCAGCGCGGCATCGATGCCGATATTGGACAGAAAATGGCCCACGCCGGTCACAAAATGATCCAGCGCCCCGCCCGAAGCCGCGCCAAAGCTGGCATAGGCGGTGTTCCAGTCGGCCGCACTGCCCAGCCCGGCCGTACAGGCCAGGATGGCCGCCAGCGCCAGCGCGCCCTCGCCCATCGCCCCGCCGTAGCCGATATAACGTGCATCGGTCTCGTTGGCGATCTGCTTTGAGGTCGTGCCCGAAGCCACCAGGCTATGAAAGCCCGAGATCGCCCCGCAGGCGATGGTGATGAACAGATACGGGAACCAGTGTTTGGTGCCCTCGGCCACGTCGTTGACCGCCGGCGCGGTGATCGTGTCCCAGCCCACGACCACGCCAGTGAAGATGACGGCGAGGGCGACCAGAAGCTGTTGGCCGTTGATGTAATCCCGCGGTTGTAGCAGCAGCCACACCGGCAGGCGGGAGGCCACCCAGGTATAGGCAAAGATCAGAATGACCCAGGTCGTGCGCACCGACAGCCCCAGCATGTCAGCCAGGCCGTCAACATGGATAGGAAACATCTGCCCGACGGGAATCGCCGCATAAAGCAGCACCAGCCCGATGATCGAGGGAATCAGCACCGCGCCGCGCATGCGATAGACCCACTGGCCGATACACATGGCAATCGGTATTACGATCACCGCCGGAATCACGCTGCCCGGATGCGCCTCGAACAGGATGGCCATCACCACGCCGAAGACCGCGTTCACCAGCGTCAGCAGGAAGAAGATGATGAGCAGAAACAGCGTGGAGGCCCGCGCCGAGATCACCTTGCCGGACAGGGTACCGATATTCTGGCCACGGTTACGCGCCGAGGTCACGATCGCGCCGAAATCATGCACGCCGGCGCCAAAGACCGTGCCCAGAATCACCCAAGCGATGGCCGGCAGCCAACCCCAGTAGACCGCGATCGCCGGGCCCACGATGGGTGCAGCACCGGCCACGGCCGTGAAGTGATGCCCGAGCAGAATGTGCTTGTTCGTGGGCACGAAATCCACACCGTCGGCCAGCTCGTTGGCCGGCGTCTTGAAGTTCGGATCCAGCGCATAGACCCGCTCGGCCAGGTATTTCGAATAGAAGCGATACCCCAGATAGAACGCACCAAGGGTGATCACGATCAGATAAAAAGCCGGCATCCGGGGCTCCAGAACAACTGCGCCAGGCAGAAAACGCTGTAAGCGCAACAGATTAACCCCTGCTGAGCGATCTAGACAGTGAACTATTGTCGAAACGAGGCCCAGATCATCGGCTCATGCCGGCGCCGATAGATCTTGACGTGTGTAAAATGATCGTTTTACATTGTCGCCATGGATATCGATACCCGCATCAACGACACCGCCGAGAACCTGTTCGACACGAACGGCTTCAACGCCACCGGCATGAGCCGGCTCATTCAAGCCACGGGGCTGTCGAGCCGGACCGTCTACAAGCACGTCGCCAGCAAGAACGCGCTGGTGGCTCGCGTGTTGGCGGAACGCCAAGCACGGTTTTTCACTGTCATGCGCTTTGACGATATCAACGCGCTGTTCGCCGGCCTGGCCGATTGGACAGTGCGTGAAGGCGCGCGCGGCTGTCTGTTCTTTCGCCTACAGGCCGAAACAGGCGGCCAGGTCGAGGCGATCGAGGCCGCGGTTGCGGCTTATCACGCCGAACTGCACGGCCGTATCACCGCACTCGTGACCGCCGCACTCGGTCGGGCCGATACCCACGCAACCGATCAGATCCTTGCGCTGTTCGAAGGCGCAACCACCGCGGCTACTTATCGCGGCACATCCGTGATCGAGGCCGCACGGGCCGGCGCGCATCGCCTGCTCGATTTGGAGACGAACCCATGAACCCAGCACTACGCATCGGCGCGACGGGCTTCGGCCTGATCGCGGTCTGTTACGGCTTTGCCCGTTTCGCTTTTGGCTTGTTCCTGCCGCAGATGCGTGAGGATCTGGCGCTTTCGGCCAGTCTTGCCGGATTGATCTCCGGTGGGGCGTTTTTCGCTTATTGCGTGGCGATCATCATCTCGGCGCGTGTTTCCGAGCGGATCGGCGCGCGGGCGGTTGCCGTGGCCGCTGGCCTGGTGGCGACGGCCGGCATGATCGGTATCGCGGTCGCGCCCTCGCCTGTCTGGCTGGCTGTATTTGTCGTACTGGCTGGTACCAGCACGGGCCTGGCCTCACCGCCCATGGCCGATGCCGTGGCCCAGGGCGTGGCGCCCGAGCGCCGGGACAGCACCAATACCTGGATCAACGCTGGCACCAGTGCAGGCGTGGCACTGTCCGGGCCCATCGCCCTGGTGCTCGGCGGCCAGTGGCGACTGGTGTTTGTCCTGTTCGCGGGCGTTGCCCTGGTTCTGGCTGTGGCCGCTTTTTTCGCCTTGCCCAGGACCAGCGCTGCGCAACGTGACAAGAACGCGTCTGCCGGCCTGCCAACGCTGTCGCCGAATTTGGCGCGATTGATCGGCGCGGCGTTTCTGATGGGCGCGGCCAGCACCACGATCTGGTCGTTCGGCGGCGAAATTGCGTCTACACAGCTCGGCTGGACCACGACCGGCATCGGCCTGCTCTGGATCGCGATCGGCGCGGCCGGCATCACCGGTGCGGCGGCCGGCGCGCTCGTGGCTCGTTTTGGCATCAATACCGTGCATCGCGTGTTTCTTGGCGTGTTGGCGGCGAGCCTGGCGCTTGTTGGCCTGGCCTTTACCACTCCGCTGCTCACGCTTGTCGGTGGCGCGCTGTTCGGCGCAGCTTATGTGATGCTGACCGGCGTGTATCTGGTCTGGGGCACGACCACGTTGGCCCAGCGCCCGGCCACGGGGTTGATGGTGGGTTTTCTGACCATCGCCATCGGCCAGACGCTGGGCGCGCCGGTCTTTGGTTTCGTGATGGGCCACGTGGGGCTAGCGCCCGCGGTCTGGGCATTTGTCGGCGTGGCCCTGGCGACCGGCGTGTTCGGCTACGACACGCCGCAGGCATCCGGCCGTGCGCGTCTGGACACAGCCGAATGCCGCCCCGGCTGATACGCAATCAGCCGTGGTGGGCACAGTGGGCGTTGTGCTCGGTCTGGCCCGACAGCCACCAGAGCGCGGCCCCCACGACCGCGAAGATCAGGTTCAGCCAGAAAGTGTAGTCAATGGCAAAGAAATGCATCTCGCCGATCTTGCTGGCCGCGGCATCGGGCACCCAGCCAAGAGCGGTGAACAACAGATCCACGATGAAGCCGGTGATGGCCATCGCCACGTAGAGGATCAGCCCCAGGGCCACGGTCAGGCGCGTGCCGTAATAACGCCGATAGACCAGCAGCATGGGCACGACGATCAGATCACCGTAGATGAAAGCGATCGCCCCGCCGAAGGTGATGCCGCCGTTGAACAGAGCCGCCGCCATGGGCACGTTGCCCACCGAGCACACAAAGCTGAGCACGGCCACCAACGGGCCGACCAGGGCGTTTTCGATACGTTGGAGCCAGCTCACGCCGTCGCCCCCAGCCAGGAACAGCGCCTGCCAGAAGGTGTCCGGCACCCAGACGACGATCGCCCCGGCCACGATCACGCCGATGGCGATGTCCTTCCAGATCATCGACCAGTCCATGACGAAGGCCGAAGCCGCCTGGGCCCAGCCGTCCTTGGAGGTCATCGATGGCACGTCGGCATCGTCGTCCGAGCCGTCTTCGCCGGCCTGTTCGCGCAGGCGCTTGAAGCCGGCGACCGGGCCCACGGTCTTCATCAGGAAGGTTACGATCGCGATCAGGATGATGCCGCCCACGAACTCGGCCACTACGAACGGCCAGCCCATCAGCGACCACAGCACGAAGCCCAGCTCGACGACCAGATTGGTCGCCGCGATCATGAACACCACGGCGGCGATGGGATGTGCGCCGCGCAGAAACACGCTGCGTGCCATGGCCGCCGCCGCGTACGAGCACGACGAGCTGATCGCGCCGAAAAACCCAGCGCGGCTGATCGAGCCCGCGCTGTCGTCGCCCATGACCTGCACCATGCGGCGTTTGGGGATGAAGGTCTGTACCGCGCCGGAAACGGCAAAACCCAGCACCAGCGCCCAGAAGATCTGCCAGGCCATGCCGGCGATGGTGTAGAGCGTGTCTCCGATCATGGAAACGATTTGCATGATGATCTCGTGTTCAATGCGTCTAGCCGCAGACCGCACAACGCGGGTTGGGCTCTAGATTCAGCGTGCGCCAGCGCTGGCGTTGTACATCCAGCGTCAGCAATCGAGCCGTCAGTGTATCTTGCATGCCAACCAGCAGCTTGATGGCCTCCAGCGCCTGTAGCGTGCCCACCAGGCCGGGCACAGCCCCGATCACCCCGGCCTCGGCACAGGTCGGTGCGCTGCCGGCCGGCGGCGCTTCGGCGAACAGACAGCGATAACAAGGCTGCCCGCCGGCCGGAAACACGGCCACCTGGCCAGAGAATCGTTCGACTGCGCCGTAGACGAGTGCCACGCGTTGGGCCACGCAGGCATCATTGATGGCATAGCGCGCGGTGAAGTTGTCCGAGCCGTCGATGACCAGATCCTGGCCGGCGACCAGCTCGCCTGCGTTGTCCGGTGATACACGGGCCTCGATCGGCACGATCTCGATGGCCGGGTTCAGACCGGTAAGTGTGGCCATCGCCGAGCGCACCTTGGGCTGGCCGATGGTGGCCTCCCGATGGATGATCTGGCGATGCAGGTTGGAACGATCGACCGTGTCGTGATCCACGATCGTGATCTTCCCCACCCCGGCCGCCGCCAGATAAAGCGCGGCCGGGCTGCCCAGCCCGCCGGCACCGATCAGTAGCACCCGCGCATCGCGCAGCTTCGTCTGGCCGGCTTCGCCGATTTCGGGCAGCGTGAGCTGGCGGGCATAGCGCGCCCGGTCGCCGGCATCCAGCATGGCCGGTGTGTCAAAGGCGAGGCCAGCGTCTTTCCAGGCATCGAACCCGCCGGCCACCGAACGCACATCCCGATAACCCAGCTGGCCCAACTGATCGGCCGCCAGCAGCGAGCGCGAGCCCGAGGCACAGAGCAAAAGCACGGTATCGTCAGCCGCGGCCCCGGCCTGTTCCAGGCGCATTTCCAGAAAGCCGCGGCCCATCGGACGTGCGCCCACCGGCGTGCCCTGGGCTATCTCATCGGCCTCGCGGATATCTACCAGCCAGGCGCCGGCGCTGGCCAAGCGCTGGGCCTCGGCCGGTGTTACCGGCGGGATAGCCTCGCGTAGTGCATTCAAGCGGTCAGTGATCGATACGGTCATGTATCACTCTCGTGGGAGTCAGTATCCGCCGCGGCGTCGGCGCGGCGTTCGTTGGCCAGTGCGCGGTCTTCGCCCAGCTCGCCGCGCTCGGCCCAGTCGGCGGGCATGGGCTTGCCGGTCTTGGCGCCCATCGCCCGCAGCGTCTGGGCCTGATAGAGCAGGTTGCCCCGCCCTTCTGCGAGCTTGTTGCGGGCATCTGTAAAAGCCTTGTTCACGGTATCCAGGTTACGCGAGACCTTGTCCAGATCACCGATGAAGCCCACGAACTTGTCATAGAGCGTACCCGCGCGGGCGGCGATGGCCTCGGCGTTCTTCTCTTGCTTGTCCAGCCGCCAGAGGTTTTCTACCGCGCGCAACATGGGCATCAGCGTGGTCGGCGAGACCAGCGCGATATTGTGATCCAAGGCTTCACGCTGCAAGTCGAAATCCCCGCGCAGAGCCTCGACGTAGGCGGCCTCGGAAGGCACGAACATGAAGACATAATCCAGCGTGCGGATGGCCTCGATGCCTTGGTAGTTCTTGGCCGAGAGCTGCTTCAAGTGTCGGCGCACCGAGGCGATATGATCGGCCAGCGCGGCACGCCGGGCGGGCTCGTCCGCGGCTTCCTGAACCCGCAGATACGCCGTCAGCGATACCTTGGAATCGATCACCAGCGAGCGCTGTTCGGGCAGATGGACCACCGCATCCGGCAGCTGGCGCCGGCCTTCCTCGGTGGTGGCCGCGAACTGGGTCTGGTACTGGGCCGGCTGCTCCAGGCCCGAGCGTTCCAGCACGGTCTCCAGAATCATCTCGCCCCAGTTGCCCTGGGTCTTGGACTCGCCGCGCAGGGCATTGGCCAGATTGGTGGCATCCTCGGCGATGGCCTTGTTGGATTCTTCCAGGGTCTTGATCTGCTGGGCCAGGGCCGAGCGCTGGCGCGATTCGTTGTCGTAGGCCTCACGCACCTGTTTTTCAAAGCGCCCGATGTGCTCACGCAGCGGGTCGATCAACGGGGCGAGGCTCGCCTTGTTGGCGGCATCAAACGCCTTGGCTTTCTCGTCCAGAATCTCTTGCGACAGGCTCTTGAACTGGTGCGTCATCTGCTCGCGGGCATCATGCACCGCGGCGAGTTTCTCCTCGCTATGGCGCTGCTCGGCGGCCAGACGCTCGGTCAATGTCGCGTTCTCGCTACGGGCCGCGGCCAATGTTTCGTGCGCCTGGGCCAGGGCGGCTCGCTGTGCGTCACGGTCGTCTTCGAGCACACGCATGCGCGCCGTCGTGCCGGCGTCGCGCGCCCGCAGCACCATGGTGGCCAGCAGCGCGCCCGCCAGCCCGCCAGCGATCAGGCCCGAGATCAGAAAAAGCACGGCTTGTGACATGACGCCAGGCTCCAAGGCGATGGGTTCCAGTGGCGGCGTATTTTAGGCGACAACCCACGTACAATGCGCGCGATAACGCTTCCCATCGGCCCCGATATGCTGCTCAAACTGCGCGATCTGCGACTTTCCTACGGCGTCGAGGTATTACTCGACGACGCCGAGCTGGCAATCGATGCCGGCGAACGGGTGGCACTCGTCGGGCGTAACGGCACCGGCAAATCCACGCTGATGAAGATCGTCTCCGGCGAGGTGGAGCCAGACAAGGTCAAGCGCGAATCCAAGCCCGGCCTGCGTATCGCGCGCCTGGAACAGGAGGTACCGGCCGCGACCCACGGCACGGTCTATCAGGTCACCGCGGCCGGCCTGGGCGAGGCCGGCGAGGCGGTCGCGCGGTTTCACGAGATGACCGCGCGTCTGTCGGCCGGCGAAGACGTCATGGACGAGTTCTCGGCCGCCCAGGCTGCAGTCGAGGCACACGATGGCTGGACGCTGGCCCAGCGCGTCGAGGCCACGCTGTCGCGCCTGAGCCTGAACCCGGATACCGATTTCAACGCCCTGTCCGGCGGCTGGAAGCGGCGCGTGCTGCTGGCCCGCGCGCTGGTCTGTGACCCGGATCTGTTGCTACTCGATGAGCCCACCAACCATCTGGATATCGCGGCCATCGCGTATCTGGAAGAAATGCTCATCAACTGGAACGGCGCCCTGCTGTTCATCACCCATGACCGCGCGTTTCTGCGCAATCTGGCCACGCGCATCCTCGATCTGGATCGCGGCAAGCTCACCTCCTGGCCGGGCGACTACGACAAATACCTGTCCGGCAAGGAAAAAGCCCTGGCCGACGAAGAAAAGAACCAGGCCCTGTTCGACAAGCGCCTGGCCCAGGAAGAAACCTGGATCCGCCAGGGCATCAAGGCCCGGCGCACCCGTAACGAGGGCCGCGTACGCGCGCTCAAGGCCATGCGCGCCGAGCGGGCCGAGCGCCGCGAGCGCGTCGGCACAGCCAATATCGTCACTCAGGACGCCGCACGCTCCGGCAAGAACGTGGCCGTGGCCGAGCACCTGGCTTATGCCTGGGGCGACAAGCCGATCGTCACCGATCTGACCACCACCATCCAGCGCGGTGACAAGGTCGGCATCATCGGGCCCAACGGGGCCGGCAAGACCACGCTCATCCGTCTGCTGCTGGGCCAGCTCGAGGCCGATTCCGGCACGGTCCAGCTTGGCACCAATCTGGATATCGCCCACTTCGACCAGCACCGGGCCGCACTCGACGACAACATCAGCGTGCTGGACAACGTAGCCGGCGGGCGCTCGTCGATCACCATCAACGGCCAGGATCGCCATATCATGAGCTACCTGGGCGATTTCCTGTTCTCGCCCAAGCGCGCTCGTAGCCCCACGCACGTGCTCTCGGGCGGCGAGCGTAACCGCCTGCTGCTGGCTAAACTGTTCACCCGCCCGGCTAACTTGCTCGTCATGGACGAGCCCACGAACGATCTCGACGTGGAAACGCTAGAGCTGCTCGAAGAACGCCTGATCAACTTCGAAGGCACCCTGCTGCTTGTCTCGCATGACCGTGCTTTTCTCGATAACGTCGTCACCAGCTCACTGGTCATGGAAGGCGATGGCCGCGTGGGCGACTACGTCGGCGGCTACTCCGATTACCTACGCCAGCGCCCCGCCGCGTCGCCCCCCGGCACGTCGGGCAAGCCCGCGGCAAAGAAGAACACACCGGCCGCCAAACCCGCGCCCGCCAAGCCGGCGGCCACGCTCACCACCGCCGAGCGCAAGGAACTACGCGATCTGCCCCGCACGATCGATAAGTTGGAAAAAGAGATCGCCGAACACGAAGCCACGATCGGCGCGCCTGGGTTCTACGATCAAGACCCGGCGACGGTGAAAAAAACGACCGCGGCGCATACACAGGCCGAACAGGCGCTTGAAGCTGCGTTCGAGCGCTGGGAAGTGTTGGAAGCAAAGCAGGGCTGACGTTCTACGTTGCCCTGTTCACCAATGCGTGGCCAGAGTCTTCAGCCCAAGAAAAAGCCGGCTCGCAAGCCGGCTTTTTCTATTCGGCCTGTCTAATGACAACAGGCCTTGGCAGCCGCTAACTAGCTGTCATCGTTATCGTCGTCGCTATCACTATCGTTGTCGCTTTCGGCCTCAGCCATGGGCATGTTAGCTTCGACTTCCAGGCCGATCGCGATCTGGGTGCCGACGAGCTCGCTGTAGGCATCCATGCCGTAGTCGGTGCGATCGATCTCGGTCTCGGCGGAAAAGCCACAGGTATAGTTGGTTTTTTCCATCGGGTTGACACGACAGTTGATATCTTCGACGTCCAGCGTGACTTCGTGGGTCTGGCCGTGGAGCGTCAGATCGCCGACAACCTTGGCCTCGTCGTCGTCATCGAAGGAGATCGAGGTCGATTTGAACGACATCTCGGGGTATTTCTTGACCTCGAAGAAGCCGTCGTTTTCACGCAGGTGCTTGTCGCGCAGGTCGTGGCCGGTATTCACGCTGGCCGGGTCGAGCATGACGTTGACCTGGCTCTGATCGCGGTCCTCGGCAATTTGGATGGTGCTGTCGTCTTCGATATGAATCCGGCCCTGCAGTGTCGACAGGCCCATGTGCTCGACCGAAAAATAGGCATAGCTGTGCCCGGGGTCGATATCATAGGTGCCGGTTTTCAGATCAGCGGTCGCCGCCAGCGCGGGGGCAGCGAACAGACCGGTGAGTGCCGCGGTGGCGATCAGTTGCGTGGTTCTCATTCAAGACTCCGATGGTCTTTGTAGCGAGTTGATGCATCCGACCGTAGCATGTCTGACGGGCGGCGTTATTGGCTCGCCCGTTTCGTATTTTTGCCGGATGCCCCTCGCATGGTCTTCAACCCGATTCTCACTCTGCTTGCGGCGGTGGCCGTGCTTGTCGTTGGCCAACAGGCCGTCAGACGCATCGGGTTTCTGCGAACCTTCAATATACCGGTGCCGGTGGTCGGCGGGCTGATCGCCACAATCATCGTCACGTTGCTCCGCGCACTGGGCATTGAGCTGTCGTTTTACGGCGGGCTACAAGAGCCGTTCATGCTGTTGTTCTTCGGCACGATCGGCCTGGCCGCGGATATCAAGCTGATCCGTGCCGGCGGGCGGGCACTGGTGGTGTTCTTTGCCCTGGTGGTGGTTCTGCTCATCCTGCAGGACATCGTGGGCGTGGGCATAGCCAGCGCCTTCGGCCTGGACCCGTTACTGGGGCTGCTCGGCGGCTCGATCACCATGTCCGGCGGGCACGGCACAGGTGCAGCCTGGGCCGGTGTCTTCGGTGAGCGCTACGGGATCGATAACGCCTTCGAGTTGGCCATGGCCTGTGCCACATTCGGGCTGGTGTTCGGCTCGTTGATCGGCGGGCCGGCCGCGCATTTTCTGATTCGCCGCATGAAGGCCCGTGGCGAGCCCATCGAAACAAGCGCGCCGGAAACCGATGCCGAGGCAGTAGCCGCCGGTAACAGCGGCACCACCCAGAACGTGACCCATGCCAATATTCTGCCGGCACTGGCGATCCTGCTGGTCGGCATCGCCCTGGGCCACTGGCTGACGGGGGTGTCCGAGGGCACGGTGTTTTATTTGCCGACCTTTGTCTGGGTGCTGTTCACGACGATCGTGATCGGCAACGTGTCACGCATGACCGGGCTGTATACGCCGCACGGGCCGAGTGTGGCCGAGATCGGCAATCTGTCGTTGTCGATCTTTCTGGCACTGGCGCTGATGTCGCTCAAGCTCTGGGAGCTGGCCGGCCTGGCGGGGCCGATTCTGGTGATTCTCGTGGCCCAGCTTGTTCTGGTCTTCGTCTATACCACCCAGATCACGTATCGCCTGATGGGTTCCAATTACGACGCGGCGGTGCTGGTGGCCGGCAACTGTGGCTTCGGCATGGGGGCCACGCCCACGGCGATCGCCAACATGCAGGCGGTGACCGACCAGCATGGGCCCTCGCGCCTGGCGTTCATCATCGTGCCGGTGGTGGGCGGGTTTCTGATCGATATCGCCAATGCCTTCATCATCAAGGGCTTCATTGCTTTCTTCTGACGCCCCGTAGTAAGCGGCTGGTTCAACGAGACGCTATTCGATGCCCGAAGGTCCAGAAATACGTCGCATGGTCGACGATATCGCCAAGGCCGTTGCCAACCGCGATGCACAACGCGTGTTCTTTGCCTTCGAGCGCTTCAAGGGCTTTGAAGCCGCGCTGGCCGGGCGGCGCGTGACCGGCGTATCGGCCCGCGGCAAGGCGGTACTGATCTATTTCGCCGCCCGCGGCGACGACGGGCCCTGGTGTGTCTATAGCCACAACCAGCTCTACGGCAAATGGCGAATCACGAAAGCCGGTACCGAGCCCAAGACCAGACGCCAGCTGCGGTTTGCAATCTTCACGAAAGATAAGACTGCACGGCTCTATAGCGCCTCGGATATTCGCCTGGTGCGCCCGGATGATCTGGCCCGCATTGGTTATATCGACAAGCTCGGGCCCGATCCGCTCAACGAAGATCTGACACGGGCCGATATCAGGGCACGTATCGCCGAAACGACGTTCGCCAAGCGCGGCCTGGGCGGGCTGCTGCTCAATCAGGGCTTTATCGCCGGTATCGGCAATTATCTGCGCTCGGAGATCCTGTTCGTGGCCGGCATCGCCGCGAAAACACGCCCGGCCGATCTGAGCGACACCCAGCAGGACAGACTGGCCGATGCCGTGGTGACGCTGATTTGGCGGGCCTATGAGCTGAAAGGCGTAACCAATACGCCCGAGCGCGTCGCAGCCCTTAAAAAACAAGGCATGCGCCACGGCGCGCGTCGGCATATGGTCTTCGCCCGCGCCGGCAAGGCCTGCTATGAATGCGCTACGCCCATCGAGAAGATCGATGTCGCCAGCCGGCGGCTGTATTACTGCCCGACCTGCCAGCCGGCGTGAGTCAGCCGGGCAGCATGGTAAAGATCAGCCAGGCACCAACGCCAGCCGGTATGAAGCCCAGGATCACCCATAGCCCGTCGCGTCCGGCCAGGCCCAGGCTGATGAAGGCGATCGCACCGGCCGGGGCGGCGGCTGCAAAAGGCAGGATCTCCAGCGGCGGCATACAGGCTGCCAGCGCCACGAAGAACAACCCGATCAGCCGAATGGCCACCGGGCCCACGAGCGTTTCCAGCCGCGGCTTGACCAGCCGGTCCAGGCGCTGGGTCCAGGGCTTGATCTTGTCGGCCACCCTGGAATAGCGCTGGCGTTGAATCGACATGCGCTTGAGTTTGTCCGGCAGCCAGGGATAGCGTTTGCCAAAGACCATCTGGATCGAGATCAACGCAATCGATATGCCGCATACCGTGGGGATGCCCGGCACGGCCCCTGTCGGCAATGCCGCCAGGATCGAAAGAATCAACGTGATCGGGGCATAGCCACGCTCGCCGATCGTCTCCAGCACCTCGGCGATCGAGAGTTCGTTGCCCTGGCCTGCATTTTCCAGGTCTTCGAGCAGGTCGGTCAGGGTAATACGCTCGGACACGCAGGCTGCCTTTTGATGGGGCGCAATCAGGCTCGCAGCATACCTGAAGCATCCCGGGCGCTTGTGGTCCGAAGGGGCAGAAATTAATGTAGTGCACAATCTTTTAACGAGAAGACGTTATGCAATACAAACGACTCGGCACCACCGGCATGAAGGTTTCACCGCTATGCCTGGGCACCATGACCTACGGCACGCCCGAATGGCGCGAGTGGGTGCTGGATGAAAACGCCAGCCGGCCCTTCATCAAGAAAGCGCTGGATGCCGGCATCAATTTCTTCGACACGGCCGACATGTACTCGCTGGGCGAATCCGAGCGGGTGGTGGGCAAGGCGCTGCTGGATTACGCCGACCGCGAGGACTTTGTGCTGGCCAGCAAGGTCTATAACCCGATGGGCGACGGCCCCAATAATCGCGGGCTTTCACGCAAACACATCATGCACGCCATCGATGCCTCGCTCACCCGCCTGGGCACCGATCACGTCGATCTATATCAGATCCATCGCTTTGATTACGACACGCCGGTCGAAGAGTTCATGGAAGCGCTGCACGACGTGGTCAAAGCCGGCAAGGCCCGTTATATCGGTGCTTCATCCATGTATGCCTGGCAGTTCGCCAAGTGCCAGGAAGTCGCCGAGCGCAACGGCTGGACGAAGTTCGTGACCATGCAGCCGATGGTCAATCTCGTGTATCGCGAGGAAGAACGCGAAATGCTGCCGCTCTGTGCCGATCAGGGCGTGGGCGTGATCCCCTGGAGCCCGTTGGCCCGCGGCGTGCTGGCCGGCAAGAAACAAGGCGCCGACGGCGAGTCCAAGCGCAGCCAGACTGACAACAACACCGAGAAATGGCAGCTCGGTGCGGCCGAGTCGGACGAAAAGGTCATCGCCGCCGTACGCGAAGTCGCCGAGGCGCGTGGCGTGTCCATGGCCCAGGTGGCTCTGGCCTGGGTGGCTGGACATCCGCACGTCACGGCCCCGATCGTAGGCGCCTCGAAAACCCGCCACCTGGACGATGCCATCGCCGCGCTCGATATCGAGCTGAGCGCCGACGAGCGCGAGAAACTCGAAGCGCCCTATGTGCCGCATCGCATCGCCGGGCACGAGTAGGGTTCTTTTTATCCGCCGATGGACGCAGATAGACGCGGATATAGGCTCGGCGCTGGCTGCCGGTCACACGGCTGGATGAGCGGTTCGCGGTTCGCGGTTCGCGTTGCCTGGACGATGGATTAGAGAAAGACCTGAAATGAAAATGGCGCCACGAAGCTGGCGCCATTTTTTTGCTCATTGATCCGTCTTCAAATCACGCCCGGAACCAGAACGCCCATGGGAGGCGCATTAAGCCGCAAACCACCTGCGGGCGCCCAATCCATCTGCGTAATCTGCGGCCATCTGCGGATAAAAAATCAGTTCAAGGCAGAAGACACCCGAGCCGCCAGATCCTGAGTCACAAAGCCGTCCGCAGCCAGACCGTGATCGCGTTGGAAGGCGCGGACAGCGTTGTTGGTGTTGGGCCCCAGGATGCCGTCGGGCGTGCCGGCGCCGTAGCCCAGGCGATTGAGATCGCGTTGCAGGGCACGGGTGTCGGCATTGGACAGCGTGGCCTGGTCGCGCGGCCAGCCGGCCTGTACGCCGGGCTCGCCGGCGATGCGATCGGACAGAAGGGCTACGCCCAGGGCATAACTCACGGCGTTGTTATAGCGCAGGATCCTGCGGAAGTTGTGCCCGGTCATGAACGCCGGGCCCGAGGCGCCGGCCGGGGCGATGATGCCGGCATCACGCAGCGATGGCAGGCCGCGCTCGTCAATTGCGCTAACGCCCATCGCCTGCCACTGGGCGCTGGTTTTCTCGGTCTTGCCGTTGGCCACGGCGTAATCAAATCCGGCCGGCAGACGCACCTCGCGGCCCCAGGTTTCGCCCGTGCGCCAACCGTTCCTGGCCAGATAATTCGCGGTTGAAGCCATCGTGTCCGGGATGCTGTCCCAGATATCGCGCCGGCCATCGCCGTCGGCGTCCACCGCGTAAGCCACGAAACTGGTGGGAATGAACTGGGTATTGCCCATGGCTCCGGCCCAGGAGCCCTTCATGCGCTCACGCGGGATATCACCGTTGGCCAGGATCTTGAGCGCGGCATAGAGCTGCTCCTTGGCAAACGACTCGCGACGCCCGTCGTAGCCCAGCGTGGCCAGGGCATCGAGCGTTTCATAGTTGCCGTAGTTGGCCCCGTAATTGGACTCCATGCCCCAGATGGCCGTGATGATCGTGCCCGGCACGCCGTAGCGGTCGCGGGTGGTTGCTGCTATGTCCTGGTGGGCGGCATATTTCTCGCGCCCATGGGTGACGCGGGTCTGCGAGACCGCCGTATCCAGATAATCCCAGATCGCCCGATTGAACTCCGGCTGGCGGTTGTCCAGCTCGATCACGCGCGGGATGAGTTCAGCATTATCAAAAGCGTTGGCCAGCGTGCCGGCAGCCACCCCGCGGGCGGCGGCCTCGCGCCGGAAATCGGCCAGCCAGCGATTGAAACCGGGCACGTCACGCGTGCTGTTCGGCGTGGACTCGCGTGGTGCGGGCTGGGCGGGCTCGGCCTGGTTTTCACCCGAGGCCGACGAGGCAGCCGGCACGTCCGTGGGACTGGCCGTGCCGGTATTGGCGGCGGGCGACTGCCCGGCCGCGGCACCGTCGGTAGCACAGGCGGCCAGCCACAGGCTGGCAGGAACAACGAGTAACGACAGACGGTACGACATGAGGCGCCGGCGAAAAGAGGATTGCCGTCCAGCCTACGACATCACGCGTTTACGGGTCGCCCTGTTCTGGCGTGCCGGTGCGCTTGTCGTCGGTCGATGCCTCATCGCCTGCGGTGTCGTCGGCCGCGCGCCGCTGGCTGTCATACCCGCCGGACCCCGCAGCTGCGGCAGCCGGTACCGAGCCGGCGGTGCTACGCGCGCCACTACAGCCGGCGAGAGCGATCATCAAACCCAGGGCACATAACAAAACAAGGACACGCATGACGCCGGCCTCATCGAATCGACCAAAGTGTCAGGCGACTGTACCTGCCGCGTGACCGGAGGCCCAGGCCCATTGAAAATTGTGCCCGCCGAGATGCCCGGTGACATCCACGACCTCGCCGATGAAATACAGCCCCGGCACGTCACGCGCGGCCATGGTGGCTGAATCCAGGGCCTTGGTATCCACCCCGCCGAGCATGACTTCGGCGGTCTTGTAACCCTCGGTGCCTTCCGGGGTGACCGGCCACTGCGCGAGGGCGCCGGCCCACTGCGCGCGTGCCCGGTCGTCGAGCTGCTTCATGCGGCAATCGCTGATCGGGTGATCAGTGCTGATTTCGGCGCAGAGGCGCTGTGCCAGGCGCTTGGGCAAACGCTCGGCAAGCACGGACGACAGGCGCGCGTTCGGCCGCTCGCCGGCACGCGCGGCCAGCCAGGCCTCGATATCGTCATCGGGCAGCCAGTCGACGGTCACGGTCTGGCCGGCCTGCCAATACGACGAGACCTGCAGCATGGCCGGCCCGGACAGGCCGCGATGGGTGAACAACAGGCCGGCATCGAAGACGGCCTCGTTACAACGTGCCTCGACCGTGGCGGCCAGCCCGGACAGGTCCTTGTAAGCCGCCTGGGCTGCGCCGCCCAGCGTGAACGGCACAAGGGCTGCCCGCGTGTCGCGAATCGGCAGATCAAAGGCCCGTGCGACCGACAGGCCAAAATCGGATGCGCCCATCTTCGGGATCGGCAGCCCCCCGGTCGCCACGACCACCGAGGCCGCCCGATACTCGCCCTGGGCGGTGTGCACGACGAAACCGTGTTCGGGGTCCCGCGCGACGCGCTCGATAACGATCTCGTTATCAATGGCCGCCCCGACGGCCGCACACTCGTCTAACAGCATCGCCACGATGGCCTTGGCGCTGTGGTCGCAGAACAGCTGGCCTCGCTCTTTTTCGTGATAGGCGATGCCATGGGCCTCGACCAGCGCGATGAAATCGGCCGGCGTATAGCGCGACAGGGCCGACTTGCAATAGTGCGGATTGGCCGAGAGGAAATTGTCCGGCGAACAATACAGATTGGTGAAGTTACAGCGCCCGCCCCCGGACATGAGGATCTTCTTGCCACAGCGCCGGGTCTTTTCAAGCACCCGCACGCGGCGCCCGCGGGCACCTGCGATGGCCGCACACATCAGGCCGGCCGCCCCGCCACCCAGCACGATGACATCGTCGACCTGAGCCGCCGGGTCGTGTGGTTTATAAACGCGTTCGCTCATCTCTGTATTGTCTCATGCAGCACGGTGCGTTCTTCGGGCTTGGCGCGGTGCGTGCTAAAAGATATATTTTTAAAAAAACGCACGTTCACCGGTTGCCCGGCGCGATGCGTTACCGATTCCCGCGACGGCGGAATCGTCACAATCACGAGGAGAGGGCCTTGCACGAATCAATCGCTCGAAGACGCTCAGCCGCGTCGTGCCGGCGCATGCCGCATGACCCGGTAGCGCCCTGCCCGGCCGTTGGCCGTGCCCCGACCCGCACTCGGGCCGCGTGTCCGTGCACCACGCATGCCGGGGGGCGACATGACTGATCAAACCCAATCGGCCATGCCCTCGGCCTCGGATCCGCACGCCGGCGACAAACCCGTGTCGTTTCCGGCCTGGCGCGACTGGCTGATCACCGCGCCCGTCGCCGCGCTCCTTCTGCTGGCGATCGCGTTCGGCACCAGTGCCTTCATCCACGGCCAGCTGCTCAGCCTGGGCGGCAGCATCTGGCACGACTACAACATGCTGCGCTTCGACATGAGCCAGCCCTCGTGTGACCCGAACATGGACCTCGATGCCGAAGTCCAGCGGCGCATGAGTAATCAGAAAGCCGATGCCGACAGCCTGTTCGATACCGGCCCGGCGGATCCCGAGGCCATTCGGCAATCACTGGCCAGCCAGCGCGATCAGTGTCGGGAAAACTTCGAGATCTATCAGTACAACCACGAGCAGACAGGCACGGTTACGCTGCGCGGGTTTCGAAGCGTCGAACTTGCGGCCGGCAAACTCAATGCCATCGGCCAGGCCTGGCAGCCTTATATCCTGGTGCTGCTGATCATGTTCGGCGGGATGATCGCGCTGATCAAGAACGAACAGATTTCGCTGCGCCCGCCCAAAAGCGCGACCGATTATCGGGTCTCGGCCGGCACCCAGCTCATCGTGCATGTGGCCATGGCCGCCAGTGCCATTGCCTGGATTCGTATCGACGTGGGCGGCGACACCACGCTTAACTATATCTGGCTCATCGGCTTTCTCGTGCTGGCCGCGGCCAGTCTGTACCGGCTGATCCGCGTACCCGACAACACCGAACCCAACTCGCCGGCCAAGGCCGGGCTGGCCATGCCGCTGTACTGCGGCCTGGCCTTCATATCGCTGGGCTATTTCTTCTTCTCCGAGAATTATCTGGCCGGGCCGGTCGTTCAGCTGACGAAGATGATCCGCTTTGCCGATCTGTATACCGGCATCGGGCTGTTCGTATGGGTGGGCATGATGCTCAAGCACACCCGTATCGCCGAACTTCTCTTCGGGCTGTTCCGGTCGTGGGAGATGCGGCCCGAGTTCGTGGTCATCATCGTGGTGCTGGCCTCGGCCTGGCCAACGGCCTATACCGGCGCCTCGGGCATCTTCGTGCTGGCCATCGGCGCGGTGATCTATCAGGAACTGCGTATTGCCGGTACTTATCGCCAGCTGGCGATCGCCTCGACCGCCATGTCGGGCAGCATGGGCGTGGTGCTCAATCCGTGTCTGATGGTGGTGATCATCGCGGCACTCAACCGACAGGTCACCACCGATCAGCTGTTTGGCTGGGGGCTGTATGTCTTTGCGCTGTCCGCGGCCCTGTTCTGTGTGTTCATCTATCTCACGCGCAAGACCCGCCCGCATCTGGCCACGCCGGATGATGCCCTGCCCAACACGTTGCGGGCGGCCGTACCGATCATTCCGTATGTGCTGCTGGCCATCGCGGTTATCTTGATCTACACGCGTCTGATCGGTCAGAGCTTCAACGAGTTTTCCGCGCCGGTGATTCTGCCGCTGCTGCTGCTGGTGCTGTTGGTCTATGATCGATGGCGGGCCAATCGCCTCTACGAGGCCGAGATCAAAGCCGCTGATCGCGGCCAGGCCGAGGCGCCGGACTACAAGCCGGCCGGCTTTGGCAACGCGCTTCGTGCCTCGACCGCCGAAACCGCTACGCTCATCGGTGCACTGCTGATGTTGATGGTCGGCTCAATCATCTTCGGCGGTGTGATGGAGCGCTCCGGCGTGATGGATCTGTTCCCCAGTGAGCTGGGCAGTATCTGGGTGACCGTGGCCGCACTCACGGTCATGCTCGTGATCATCGGCATGATCATGGATCCCTACGGGGCGATTATCCTGGTCAGTGCCACGATCGCGCCGGTGGCCTATCACAACAACGTCAACCCGGTGCACTTCTGGATGATGGTGCTGGTGGCATTCGAGCTGGGCTATCTCTCACCCCCGGTCGCGCTCAACCAGCTGCTGACGAGACAGGTGGTCGGCGAGGCCGAGTTCGAAAAAGCGCGCGAAGAGGTCAAGAACGACCCCAGCTTCTGGCGCCGTCACGAGGCTCTGCTGCTGCCGATCACCGTGATGGGCACATCGCTGTTGCTGGTGGCTTTTGCACCGCTGGTGTTCATGCACGTGTTCTGACGCATGCACCATGCCGCCCGGCCGGGTACACCCGCTTGCCGGGCGTAGCCGGCGCCAAGCATGTAAGCTGTTGGCCACAAGGCCGGGCCACACGCATGGCTTGGGCGGGGCGATCAAGGGAGTACACGAATCGATGGCGTGGCTAGAAACGCTCGAACAGGCCATATACGCGGTCATCAATCCGGTGACCAATTTCGTCTGGGGCTATATTCTCACTTATCTGCTCCTCGGCGCGGGCCTGGTCTTCACCGTGGCCACGCGTTTGCTGCAGTTTCGACTGTTCGGCCACATGGCCCGACTGGTTGTCGCCAAGGTCGGCGAGACCGGCAAGGGCGTGAGCTCTTTCCAGGCGCTGGCGACCTCGCTGGCTGCTCGTATCGGCACGGGCAACCTGGCCGGCGTGGCGCTGGCGCTGTTCGTGGGCGGGCCGGGTGCCATCTTCTGGATGTGGATGACAGCGCTCGTGGGCATCACCACGACCTTCATCGAGTGCACGCTGGGTCAAGTCTATAAAGTCCAGCACGGCGACGGGATCTATCGCGGTGGGCCGGCCTATTACATCGAGCGGGCACTGGGTGCACGCTGGATGAGCATCATATTCGCGGTGTTTCTGATCATCGCCTACGGCTTTGCCTTCTGCGGCGCCCAGGCCAACACCATCGCCCAGGGGCTAAACGGCGGTTACGGTATTCCCAACTGGGCCACGGCCATCGGGCTGGTCGTTCTGGCCGGCTTGGTGGTCTATGGCGGGCTGAAATCGATCGCTCGCACGGCCGAGCTGATCGTGCCGGTCATGGCGGTCGGCTATCTGCTGGTGGCCCTGTGGATCATGCTGGCCAACGCCTCGGAGGTGCCAGCCATGCTGGCCCTGATCGTGAAATCCGCCTTCGGTTACGGCCCGGTGGCCGGCGGCGCGGCCGGCTATGCCGTGTCGGCTGCCCTGCGCAACGGCGTGCAGCGCGGGCTGTTCTCCAACGAGGCCGGCATGGGCTCGACGCCCAACGCCGCCGCCACGGCCGAGGTCAAGCACCCGGCCACTCAGGGCCTGGTTCAGGCTTTTGGCGTGGTCATCGATACGTTGGTCATTTGTACGTGTACGGCCGTGGTCATCCTGTTGTCCGGCGTGTACGACCAGATGCTTGACGCCCACGCCCAGGGCGCCTCGCTCCAGGGCATCAAGCTGACCCAGGATGCGATGTTCGATCATCTGGGGCTGTTCGGTCAGTATTTCATTGGCGTGGCGATCCTGTTCTTTGCCTATAGCTCGATTCTGGCGAACTTTGCTTATACCGAGATCAACGTCGAGTATCTGTTTAAAAAGAACGGCCGCCGGGCGATAGCGATCCTCCGGCCTTTCATTCTGGCGATGGTGGCGATCGGCTCGGTGGCCAGCCTGGATTTCGTCTGGCATTTCGCCGATCTGGCGATGGGCCTGATGGCCACGACCAACCTGGTGGCTATTCTGTTGTTGTTCCCGATCGCGCTGCGGGTGCTGCGCGACTATGAACGTCAACGCGCTGGGGGCACGCTGCGCCCGGTGTTCAACAAACGCGTGTTGAAACACCCCGAGCAGGTCGAGCCCGGCATCTGGGACTGACCGGTCGGCGTAATGATATTGCGTTTATCGTGTTTGCTATCGAGGTCGATCATGTCGCGTTCTGTGATTATCCGCCTGGCCATTATCGGCCTGCTCGTCGTGTCGGCCGGCTGTAGCCTGGCCCCACCCAAAGGGTTTCCGACCGCGGATAACGTGGATCTCGACCGGTTCATGGGCAACTGGTATGTCATTGCGCATATTCCGCCGTCGAAGACGAAAAACGCCTATAACGAGATTGAACGCTACACGCGAGGCGACGACGCCGACACGATCAACGTCAAGTTCACCTACCGCGAAGGCGGCTTCGACGGCCAACAAAAGACCATGCGGCCCTGGGCAACCGTGCTGGACAATCCGAGCAACGCGCTTTGGGCCATGCATTTTTATTATGTCCTGCGTCTGCAGTACGTGATTTCCTATGTCAGCCGGGACTACGACACCACGATCATCGCCCGCGACAAGAAAGACTTCGTGTGGATCATGGCGCGTACGCCCAAGCTCGACGACGCGACCTATCAATCGCTGGTCGATCGCGTGAAAGACATCGGCTACGACACGTCCGAGCTGCGCAAGGTGCCCCAGCAGCCGCTGTCCGAGCGCGACGATCTGTGATCGATGGCTCGGCCGGGCCGGCCGGCCAACTAGATGACCGATAAGACCGCTGCCCGAGACGCCCGTCGGGCCGAATGGCGCCGTCTGGCCGGCCTGACGCCTTACCTGCGCGCGCACGCCACGCGTGTGTCGATCGCCCTGGGCTTTCTCGTGGCCGCCAAGGGCGCCTCGGTGCTCTTGCCGATCGCTCTGGGGCGTATCGTGGATAGCCTGGATCGCTCCGAGCAGTCAGCCGCACTGGTGTTGCCGTTGGCCCTGCTTCTGGCCTACGGCGGGCTGCGTCTGATCTCGGTGCTGTTCGGCCAGATCCGTGATCTGGTGTTTGGCCGCGTCACCGAGCGCACGATGCACCAGATCGCACTCTCGGTGTTCGAGCATCTACACGCGCTGGATCTGGATTTTCATCTGTCGCGGCGGACCGGCGGATTATCCCGGGGTATCGAACGCGGGTTGGGCGGTATTCGGTTTTTGTTGCGCTTTGCCCTGTTCAATATCCTGCCCACGGTGCTGGAGATCGCCCTGGTCGCGGGGATTCTTTTTTATTACTACTCGGCCTGGTTCGCGGTCATCGTGCTGGGTAGCGTGGTGGCCTATGTGCTGGTGACCGCTACGCTGACCGAATGGCGTACCGGCCACGTGCGCGAGTCCAACCGGCTGGATACGCGGGCCAATACCCGGGCCGTGGATTCGCTGCTCAACTACGAAACGGTCAAGTATTTCGGCAACGAGGCTTACGAGGCCGATCGCTATGACCGCGCGCTCGACGGCTGGGCCATGGCCATGGGCCGGGCACGCCGCTCGCTGGGGCTGTTGAACACGCTACAGGCGCTGGTGATCGCCGGGGCCGTAACCGCCATGATGATCCTGGCGGCCGATCGCGTGGTCGCCGGCACCATGAGCCTGGGCGATCTGACGATGGTCAACGCTTATATGCTGCAGATATTTCTGCCGCTGAACGCGCTGGGCTTTGTCTATCGTCAGCTGAAAAAAGCCCTGGCCGACACCGCCCATATGTTCGCACTGCTGGAGATCGAGCCGGCCGTGGTCGACGAGCCGGCCACGCAGGCGCTGGCCACACAGCGCCCGACCATCGTGTTCGATAACGTGGCCTTCGACTACAAGGCCGACCGCGCGATTCTGCGCGACGTGAACCTCACCATTCGGGCCGGTGAAAAAGTGGCCGTTGTCGGGCATAGCGGGGCCGGCAAATCGACGCTGGCCCGGCTGTTGTTCCGGTTTTACGACGTGAACGAGGGCGCGATTCGGATCGACGATATCGATATTCGCGACATGAGTCTGGCCAGCCTGCGCGCGGGCATCGGCGTGGTGCCACAGGACACGGTGCTCTTCAACGACAGCATCGCCTATAACATCGCCTACGGCGCACCGACCACGGCCACCCGTGCCGATATCGAAAACGTGGCCCGGCTGGCCCATCTCGATGATTTCATCGCTCGCCTGCCCGAGGGGTATGACACCGTCGTGGGCGAGCGTGGGCTCAAGCTGTCCGGCGGTGAAAAACAGCGCATCGCCATCGCCCGGGCGATGCTCAAGAACCCGGCCGTTCTGATCTTCGACGAGGCCACCTCATCGCTGGACACCCAGGCCGAGCAGGCGATCAATCAGGCCCTGTCCGAACTGGCGGCCGACCACACTACGCTGGTCATCGCCCATCGGTTATCGACCGTGGTCGATGCCGATCGGATTGCAGTCATGGACGCCGGACGCCTGATCGAAACCGGCACGCACGCCGAACTGCTGGCCCGCGACGGGCTGTATGCCCGGATGTGGCGCCTTCAAGGCGCAGCCGACGCGTCTTCTATGTCGTAGGTGTTGTCATCCCCGGACCGATCATTTAGCCGCCAACCCGCCACGACATCACGCCCATATCGGCGTCATCTGCGGATGAAAAAGAATAGATCCGGCTAGACGCCCACACCGTATCGCCGCTGGCGTGCCAGCAATATCAGCGCTGACATAAGCGCCAGCAGAGCCACCATGGCGGCGAAACTGATACCGGCCACGACTAGCCCGTAGCGGGCAGCCATCGCCCCCAGGCCCACCACCGGGATCGAGATGGCGACATAGGCGACCACGAAAAAACTCGAGGCCACCTCGGCGCGTCGCCGGGGCGGGCTGGCCGCGGTGATCGCGCCCATGCCGGCCCGAAAGGCAGCTCCCTGGCCGGCACCGGCCACCAGCCCGCCGACCACCAACCAGAACAGCGAAGCCGTGGCGATCGCCGTGATCACCCCGGCCATGCCCAGAATCAGGCCACCGCAGCCGGCCGGCAGGCGTGCGGCCTCGGGCAGGCGGCCCTGCAGGCCTTGCCCGATGATCGAGCCGATGAACACGCCGAACACCACGGCCCCGGTCAGCGCGTGATTGTCGTGGCCCAGAATATCGTGCATCACGGCCGGTGCCACGGCTGTGAACAGCCCCATCACCGCGAAGCCGGCAAAGCCGGCGATCGAGGCCGGCACGAACACGCCGAGCACCTCGGGCGGCACCGAGGGCCGGCGGATCGAAAGCCGCGGTCGTGCCGGGCGCTCGGCGGTTTCCGGAGCCAGCGCCACGGCGATGAACGCCAGCGCTATCGCGGCCAGATCAACCGCGAAACAAAGCCGTAGCGGCCAGGCCAGATACTCGGCCAGTATGCCGGCCAGAAACGGCCCCAGGCCGAGGCCCCCCATATTGGCTGCGGTGGCAATGAAGGTGGCCTGTGACTTCCAGGCGCGCGGGGCCATCTCGACCACGGCCACCGTGGCCGTGCCGGTGAAGATACCGGCCGAAAACCCGGACAGCAGACGCCCGGCCAACAGCGGCCATAGCCCACCGGCCAGCAGAAAACAGGCTGCACTCGCCGCCGACAACACGAGCCCCAATGCCAGCATCGGGCGCCGTCCGATCTGATCCGACCAGGCCCCGGTCACGATAAGAGCCGCAATCACGCCCACCGCATACACGGCAAAGATCACCGTGATCATCAGCTGGGAGAACCCCATCTCGGCCTGATAGATCGGGTAAAGCGGCGTGGGCAGCGTGGTGCCCATCATGGTCACGGCAAAGGTGGCCGCAATGGCCACGAACATCAGCGCGCGATTGGTCGAGCCGGTCATTGAGCGAACCCGCAAAAATCAGGCCGGCCAGCTTACAGCGCTTTCACCGGCCCACAAAAAAGCCCGACAGACACTGCCTGTCGGGCCCTGTCCGCAGGCCGCGTCATCCGCGGCCTCTCAGCGCATCATTTATCGTCGGCGAACCAGGAATCGACCAGATCGCTGTGCGAATCGACGAAGTCGGCGATCGCCGTGTCGTAGTCGGACTCACGTGCGGCATACATCGCGGCCTGCAGGTCGGCCAACGGAATATGCATTTTCGACAACACCCCGGCCAGCTGCGGATAGGCCTCGGAGAAACCTTCGCGCCCGAGCGCGTCGATATGCTGCGCCTTGCCGAGCGTGCCCTTGGAATCCTTCAGAAAGCGCAGATCCCACTTGCCGAACATCCAGTGCGGCGTCCAACCGGTCACCACGATCCAGTCCTTGTTGTCATAGGCCCGCGACAGCGCGGCCGTCATGGCCGCACCGCTGGCCGAGACGAGGCGATACGAATCGCCCAGGCCGTAAGCATCCATCGTCTTGTTCGACAGCTGCATCAGGCCCGCTCCCGGATCGATGCCCTGGATCTTGCCGGAGAGCTTGTCGGCGATGCCCGGTTTTTTCAGATCGCTGATCGAGGCCAGCTTGTCTTCAGGCACATAGCTCGGCACGACCCAGCCCAGACGGGCGTCTTCGTATAGCGTGCCCAGGTTCTCGACATCGTTCTCGAACTTGTCGTAGTAGTCGGCGTGTGTATCCGGCAGCCAGGCCATGAGCATGGCATCCAGATCGCCGTTGGCCACGCCCTGGTACTGCACGCCGATCGCCGACATCTGCAGTTTGACCGTGTAATCGGTGCGCGCCTCGACCAGGCTTTTAAACAGCTTGGTCACGAATTCGGCATCCGACCAGGCCGTCCAGCCGATCTTGACCGTCTTGCCGGACTGCGCAGCCGCCCCCGACACAGCGGCCAGGGCGATACCCGCCGCCAGCAGTGTCGTTGTCGCGATACGTGAAAAAGTTTTCATGTTTTCCCCCTTTTGACTGATTGACGATACTGGCAAGTCGATGCAGCAGTATCAAGTTCGCCGGCCGAACACACGCCCCAAGCCGGCCCATAGACCGGGCCCGCGCCGTCGTGTGCCAAAACTCTGGGTCAGGCGGTCCAGGATGATCGCCAGGATCACCACGCCCAGGCCACCCTGAAAGCCCGTGCCCAGGCGCAGCTGCTGGATACCGGCCAGCACCGGATCGCCCAGACCGCCGGCACCGATCATCGAGGCGATGACCACCATCGACAGCGCCAGCATGATCGTCTGGTTGATGCCGGCCATGATCGAGGGCAGCGCCAGGGGCAGCTCGACCTTGTACAGAAGCTGGGCGCCGTTACAGCCAAAGGCCCGCCCGGCTTCCACGTTTTCGGCCGGCACATGCCGAATACCGACGTTCATCAGCCGCACGGCCGGCGGCATGGCGAAGATCACCGTGGCGATCACGCCGGGCACGCGACCCGTACCGAAAAAGATCACCGCCGGAATCAGATACACGAACGCCGGCAGCGTCTGCATGAAATCCAGCACCGGGCGGATGATCGCCTGCATGATGTTGGACTTGGCCATCGCCACGCCCAGCGGCAGGCCGATGCCCAGCGCGGCCACCGTAGCCGCCAGCACGAGGCCAAGCGTATCCATGGTCGCCGGCCATAGATCCATGCCCAGCACCACATAGAGTGCGATCAGAACAAAGATCGTGAACTGCCAGCCCACGCGCCAGAGCGCGATGGCGGCCAGCAGCAGAAACACCAGCGGCGCCGGAATCCAGTTGAACAGGGTCATCAGCTCGTCGGCGACGAAACCGATGACGGTTGAGACAAGCTCGAAGAACCACTCGAAGTGATCCTGCATATAGCCGACCACCGCGGTGAACCACTCACCAATCGGCAACGGCACCACCAGGCGCTCGGTCAGGCTCTGCCAGAACCCTTCAGCGGCGCGCGCCGCCGGGAAATAAGGCTGATCAAACATGCTCGGCCTCCGTCTGCGGCGTGGACTCGCCGGGCTGCTCCTCAGAGCGGTTCAATGCGTGCAGCAGTACAGAACGCGAAACCGTGCCGTAGTAGTCGCCCTCGCCGTCGACGATGACGACCGGAAACGGCGCGGAAGCCACCGGGGCCAACAGATCGTCCAGCGGCGTATCCGCGGCCAGTGCGGGCACGGCTTCGATGAAGGCTGTCTCGATGCGACCTTCAGCCTCCGGGCCGATCTCTCGAATACAGCGTTTCAAGGAATCCGCGCTTACGGTGCCGAGATAGCGCTTATGGCGATCATGCACCACGGCGTTTTCGCGATCGTGCTGGTCCAGCCGCGACAGTGCAGCGCGCAGACTCATGCCCGGCCGGTCGACGATCGTGACCTGATCACGCCGGGCGATATCGCCCGCGGTAAAAACATGCGAGACGTTCACGTCGCGGAAGAATGAACGCACGTAATCGTTGGCCGGGTGGCGCACGATCTCTTCCGGCGTGCCCACTTGAACGACCTCGCCGGCCTGCATGATCGCGATACGATCGCCCACCCGCATGGCCTCATCCAGATCGTGGGTGATGAAGACCACCGTGCGGGCCTGCTCGGACTGCAGCCGCAGCAGCTCGTCCTGCATCTCGGTGCGAATGAGCGGGTCGAGCGCGGAAAAAGCCTCATCCATCAGCAGGATCGACGGGTTGACCGCCAACGCGCGTGCCAGCCCCACCCGTTGTTTCATGCCACCAGAGAGCTCATCGGGAAAGCTTTCGGCATTGGCGCCCAGGCCCACGGCCTCGAGTGCCTTGCGAGCCGCGGCCTCGCGTTCGCTGCGGCCCACGCCGGCGGTTGCCAGCCCGAAGGCCGTGTTCTCCAGCACGCTCTGGTGCGGCATCAGCGCGAACGATTGAAAGACCATGCTGATTTCGCGACGTCTGAGGGCGATGAGATCGCGCCGGCTCATGGCCACGATATCGCGCCCGTCGATCTTGACCGAGCCGCTGGTCGGGTCGATCAAACGGTTGAGCATGCGCACCATGGTCGACTTGCCCGACCCCGACAGGCCCATGATCACGAAGATCTCGCCTTCGTTGATATCGAAGCTGGCGTTGTTCACGCCGACCGTCATGCCGGTCTCGGCAAAGATCTCGTCCTTGCCCTGGCCTTTTCTGACTCGTGTCATCGCGCGCTTGGGCTGCGCGCCGAAAATCTTGTAGACGTTTTCTACCTTGAGTTTGGCGTCCAAACACGTTCCCCCGTTGTTTGATCCACGGGGATACTAGCGTAATTACGACCGATCTTTGAAAGATTGTGTGCGTTACATTTCCTTACTGCTCATTACACGAAAAACGCTACTGTCGCGCCGCGGGGGCCATTACGGAATGCCGGCACGGCAGTCTTTACGGGCCATTTCCGGTGTTTTCATGACCGTCTTTTGAACGTTTCCTTAACAACGTATGACACCCGTGCTGATAGCCTTGCGCGCATGCCGGAACTTCCATCGATGCCTGCGGAACTGCCTGCGCTTACCGAGCGGCCGGTCTACCCCGTCATGCGGCGTATGCGGCGTGCCGTACTGCGGCGGCTCGGCCGATGGTCACGCGGCGCTTACGATGTACGTCTGGTCTATGACCAAGGCCAACCGATCTACAAGAAGGTCGTGTTCAACTCGGACCGTCAGGCGCAGCAGGTGGCAAGCGCCCTGTCTGCGTTCGGCGAAAGCATCCATGTCCCCACGCTGCGTCATCAGGCCGATAACGCCATCTGGGTCGACTATGTGGCCGGCCATGCGTTTGATCCGCACGCCGCCGATCAACCTGAAGGCGTGGCCGAGTGTTTCACCCGTTTTGCGCTTCGCCCCTCGCGGGCTGTTGCGCTCGGCGAGACCGGCCTGGCGGATGAGTCACACCAGCGCCTGAATTGGCTGTTGAATAATGCGGTCATCGCACCGCGCCTGGCCGACACGCTGGCCGCCCGCATCAATGCTTTCGATGCCGGTCTTGTTCTGAGATTCGGCTTTGATTACGCCGACCCGATCGCGGCCAACCTGCTGACGCGCGCCGATACCGGCCAGATTTGCGCCATCGACGTCAAAAACGTGCGCCAGGACGCGCTGGTCGGGCTGGGCGTGGCCAAGGCCCATGCCCGCTGGCTCGACGACGACGGCCTGCGCCGTATTCTCTCCGACTGGCAATCCCAAGGGCTCGCCGATGTGGTGGCCGCATTCGACTTCATACGCCTTTATGAGCGAATCGAGCGGGTCGCGCGCCAAGCAGTGACAGAAAAACGTAGCCGCGGCGCTATCCGCAAACAGAACAACAAGGCCGACAAGCTTGAAGCGCTTCTCGACTAGCGACTAGCTAATGCACGTTTTTCCCATGCGTACCCTGCCATGGCGCGCGCTGCTTGCAGCTCTGGCGCTTTTCACCGTACTGCCGATCGCGGCCGTGGCGCTTGCGCTGGCACTCGCGCCGGTCATGGCCAGCTGGCTGTTCGTGCTGGTCGTGGCGACTGCGCTGGGCCTGATGCTCGCCGTGCAGATTGGCTTGATGGCAGCACTCTTGTTCGTGGCCACGCGCAACGAGATCACGCTGCGTGGGGGCACGATGCATCTCAAGGGCGGCGAGTTTCACGAACGCGTACCTCTGGATACGGTGGTCGCGGCCACGGTGGTAAAGATAAGCGCCAACAACGGGCTCAAGGGGCTCAAGTGGCGCAACGGCATCACGCTGCCCGGCTTTCGTGTGGGCTGGTATCAACGCCGCGGCGGGCGCTTCGTGTTCGTGCTCGCTACCCGAGCCTCACCGCTGTTGCACGTAGTCACCGACAACCGCTTCGATGTGCTGCTGGGTGTGGATGACCCGACAGCATTGGCCGAGCGCCTGCTGGCCAATCGACCCGAGGATCGCGACTAGCCGATCCCTCGCCAGAGTGCAACGGCCGGCTTGTAGACCGCGTAGCGATACAGCCCGTTAGTGAAGAATCTTCGGTTGTACTGACGTGTCGCCCGGCCAGCGCTGGCCGTGCCGTTCGCGCCTACGCTCACCCGTGTGGCGGCTTTTTGCTGGCGTGGATAGACCTCGCGCAGGACATAGTCAAAGACTTTCTGATCTTCGAGATTGGCATCATGCACGGCCTGCATGGCTGCATCATCCGCCAGCAGCGCATCCCGAATACGCTGGTCGCCGGCCGCGTTCACACGCCGGGTCAGGGGCGTGAATAATGGCAACTCCAACGCATCCTGCATCAGCGCCAGGGATTCATCGAAACGCTCCATCAAGCCCACGAAGGCTATCCGTGACTCGATTTCCGCGATGGCTGCGTGGGCATCGGCCACGCCGGCAATCGTTGTCGTCTGAACGTTGCGATAGCTATCGCGCGCGATCCATTGATCGAACGCCCCCTCGCGGCACCGGCTCTGAGCCACCGAGTATTGATACTGCGAGACCGCGCGCTTGATCGGATCACGCAGGAAGGTATAGAAGCGCAGATCGGCCACGCCCTGATCAATATCCGAGGTGCTGCGCACGCTATGCCCGGCGATGGACGCTAGCCACGGATTGATCCGCTTGAGGCGTTTCAGATCGGCAGCCGAGAATACGTCGGCATCGTCCGCCCAGCGTTTGACATCACAATGCGCTGCACCGTAAGCACAACGCATGATGTGCTTGAGCGTTTTGCCCGCGGTTTTCTTGATATGAATCAGTGCGATCATGGGCAGGCCCCGATACGATACGCAGCGCGCCGACCGGCTGATTCGAGTGACGACGAACGCGTCAACTAAGGAGAAGGATATGGTGGCCGGAGACAGAATCGAACTGCCGACACTGCGATTTTCAGTCGCATGCTCTACCAACTGAGCTATCCGGCCACACACTCGCCGTTGCGGCGAGATGCGTATTAAACCGATAGTCGGCCCGTGGGTCAACCACCGGTTTGAAATTCACGACTTGGGCGGCACGAAATGCGTCTCGGCCGTCTGGCCCGAGCCGAAGAAATACTCTTCGGTCTGTTCGGCCAGAAACTCGCGCGCCTTCGGATCGGCCAGATGCAGGCCGTACTCGTTGATCAGGCGCGTCTGCTCCTGCATCCATTGCTGCCAGGCCATCATCGAGACGTTGTCGTAGATGCGCTTGCCAAGATCACCCGGCAGGGGCTGGCGCGGCAGGCCTTCGGCTTCGTAGCCGAGCTTCACGCATTGCACGGTATGGCTCATAGATTCAGATCCGATTGCGGTGTATCCAGAAGACGCGCGATCACGGCCGGCACGCCGGGGCGTGCATCCGGGGCGAACCACGCGAGATTGGCATCCATGATACGAGTCATGCCCCGGCCCTGCACCCGATAGGCGTGAATATGCAGCACGAAGTGCGTAAAGCCGTGGCTGATCGGGGCAAGGCGTGTCTGTGATTGCATCTCCAGGCCAAGACGCTCGCGACAAAAACTCGCGAGATCGTGATCTGCGCTAAGCTCGGGCAGACTCCACAGGCCGCCCCAGATGCCGCTCGGCGGGCGTTTCTCCAGCAACAGCCGCCCGGCCCCGTCTTCGACCACGAGCATGGTGGTCGTACGCTCCGGCCGTGTCTTCTTCTTGCGCGGTGCCGGAATCGCGTCTTGTATGCCGGCCTCGCGTGCCAGGCAGCCGTCGGCCAGCGGGCAGCCTCCGCACCTCGGCCGCCGGCGCGTGCACAACGTGGCCCCCAGATCCATGATCGCCTGGGTGTAATCGGTGACGCGCGTGGCCGGCGTATAACGCTCGGCCAGCGGCCACAGGCTGTTTTCGTAGGCGCTGGTGCCGGGTGTAGCGGTAACGCCGGCCAGGCGGGCGATCACACGCTTGGCATTGCCATCGAGAATCGGCGCCCAGATGCCAAACGCCTGGGCCACGATCGCACCGGCCGTGGAGCGCCCGATACCCGGCAAGGCCATGAGCCCGTCGACCGAGCGCGGGAAAGCGCCCTCGTGCTCATGGACCACCGTGCAGGCCGCGGCATGCAGGTTGCGCGCCCGGGCGTAATAGCCAAGCCCGGCCCAGTAAGCCATCACCGTGTCGTTATCAGCTGCGGCCAGCGTGGCTACATCGGGGAAACGGGCCATGAAGGCATTGAAGTAGTCGATGACCGTCGTGACCTGGGTCTGTTGCAGCATGATCTCGGCCACCCACACGCGATACGCCGTGCGCGGGTGTTGCCAGGGCAGATCATGCCGGCCGTGTTGATCGAACCATTCCAGCAGGCGATCAGCGATGGCCGCGGGCGGCTGTTGCGCCAGAATCTGGGCCGGGGTCTGGGTCATGGCGAAGAGACGGATTCAGGGTTTCGCCGCCGAGCATTGGGGCGCATGGCCGCTTGTGCCACCGCCTCATCGGACAGGCCGGCGGCGACCTGTTCGATCGCGCGGCCGGTATCCAGCACCTGGCCGGCCAACGCCCGCCGGATAGCCCAGCTGCCGATCAGCGGCGGCACCCAGAAATCCGGCACGAGCGTGGCATCGAACACGATATGGGTGTGGCCGGGGCCCGCCGGCATGAACCGCCAGTGCGCCCGGCCTGTCTTGAAATCACCGGCGCCGGGCACGAAAGCCATATCCAGCTCGGTGGGCGGCATGCGCGATAGGTTGGCGACCTGGCGCACTGTCTTGCAATAGAAGGCAACACACATCGACAGGCGCGAATCCAGTCGATCAGGGCCAACCAGGCGGCTGGACTCAATCAGCTCGGCGGCCGCGGCCAGAGCTTCGAAGCGCGTGGCCGCGGCGTAGGCCCGGGACACGCCGAGATCTACATCCAGGCTGCCCTCGACCACGAAGGTCTTGGCATCGGGGGTATCCCTAGTCTCTACCGATAACGAGCCAAGCGCCGCCGCGCCCGCATGACCTGTCGCCAGCAGCAACAGCAGGCCGGCCACCCGTTTAAGAGCCGGCATCGGCGGATTGCGCGTTGTCAGGGGCCTTGATCACCGATAGATTAGGCGTCGGCGCGCCCAACGGGCCTTTCAGGCGTATCAGGATGGGCGGCTGAGCGCTCTTGCGCGGCGTGATACGAAACCGGTAGTCCAGCGTGTCGCCGTCCAACACATAGCGCCCTTTGCCCTCGCCGTGAAAACGTGTGTTCTGCCAGGCCATCTGTGTCGTGCGGGCAGTGCCCTGCTCGAAGACCGCAGTGGCCGCGAGTGCCTTGATCGGTGTCACGGACGTGCTGCTCTGCCCGGTGGCCTCGGCGCCACTCAGCCTCTTGATCGCACCGTCCAGATCGTAGCCGGCCAGGCGACCGTCAGTTAACGAGGCCGACAACGTGCCGTCCAGCGCTCCAAGCCGCTGGGCATCGGTTTCGCCACGGGTCGTGACTCGTGCATCGATATCAGCCAGCCCGGTCAAGCGCTGATCGCCCACCAGGTCGGATAACAACGCACCGATCGCGATATGGCGCAGCTGTGTGTCCAGGCTGTATATCGTGCTCTGGTCACGACGCTGGATACGCGCGCTGGCAGCCAGTCGACCGTTGTAGGCTGCTGCGGTGAGGCGCTCGATTCTCGCCTCGTTCGGACGTGCCGACAGGCTGGCTTCGGCATCAGCCAGGCGCAGCCCGGCGGCATCCAGATAATCCACGCGCAGCGTGCCGTGGAAACGACTGCGATCCAGCGCCGGCCAGAGCTGGTCCAGAGCGTGATCGTCGTCGCCGGCGGTGTCTTCTACCGAGACAGCCGCGCCGGACTTGTCCACGGGTGGCAGATAATGATCGGCGTCCAGCCGATCGAGTTGCAGATCGAAACGCACCAGCGGATCGCCGAACTGGGCGATCGACGCACTGCCGGTCAGATGACTCTCGTCGAGCTGGGCGGCGATCTGCTTGAAACGCACGTGTTGCTCGTTGCCCTCGAACTGGGCATCGAAGCCGGCGTGGCCCAGGGCGGCCGTATCACGAATCAGCGGCGGGCGGATCCGCAGCTGCTGCAACACCGAGCGCGGCGAGAACGGCTTGATCGTCAGGCGCCCGTTATAGTGGGTGTGGCCGTTCAAATCCTTGCCGTCGATCTTGCCGGCCACGGCCAGACCGCCGCTCTGCAACAGAAAATCAGACAACGAATAACGCCCGGCCGCGAAATCCGCCTCGCCGCTGGCCGAGATGCTGGCCTCCTGCATCCCGCCCGGCACACTGTTGCCATCGATCAGCAGGTTCAGGTTTAACCGGGAGAACCGATAGAACCGATCCGCCAGATGGGGCTCGACTCGGGTCATCAGATACACCTCGGCACGTACCGCACTGTCTGCGCGGCGCAGCCGGCCGGTGATTTCCAGACGAAACGGCGAGCCGTCGGTCATGCGCCCGGTCTGGACGCGCCCGCCGCGCCATTGCCAGGTCCGGTCGCGTACGCCGTCGACATAGCGAATCCTGGCGTCGTTGATCTCCAGCGCGCTGACCGACATCGAAGACAGTGGCAGCTCTGATGTGGCGACACCACTGCGAACAGCCGCATTCGGCGCGCCCAGCGCCTGGCCCGGGCCGGCCGCCAGCGCGTCGATGATGCCTTGCCAGTTGTTCTGGCCGTCGCGGTTGCGGGCCAGCATCATCTCCAATCCGGAAATGGTCACCGTGCCCACGGCCAGTTTGCCGGCCATCAGCGACAGCGGGCGCGGGCTCACGTCGACGCGTTTGATACGCGCCAGCTGCCTGGCGCCGATATCGCCGGGGTTGTCGATCTCGATGGTTTTCAACACCACGGCCGGGAAAGGCAGCAGATTCAGCTCGATCGGGCCCTGAATACGGACCTGTCGCCCCACCGCCTCGGTGGCCAGGGCCTCGATCCGGCTGCGATACGCGCCGGGATCGAAACTGACGTACAGCCAAGTGAGCGTGGCCGCCCCGGCCAGGCCCACGGCAGCGACGACGCCCAGCGCCCATCGATGCCAGCGTTTCATCGGACGGTCGCGCCCGTGTTGTGATTGGTCATGTCTCGTCCTGCAAGCACGCCCGGCTCGGGTTATTCTATCGCCCCGCCGAGGGTCATGGATCAGTGCGTATGCCGCCAGCCCACCCACCGGTGGTGACAACATACAAGGGTTCGCTCATACCCGGGCTGATGCGGCGATCCGCACCAATGAACATCGATACTATGCAGATAGAAGTCAACGGCCAGACCATCGCGTGCGCTGACGATGCCACACTCGCCGGCGTGCTGACTGAACTGGGCTACGGCGGCCAGCGGGTTGCCGTGGAACACAACGGCCGGATCGTGCCGAGCACCGAGCACGACACCACGTCGATCGCCGCGGGCGACCGGCTCGAGATCGTGCACGCCATCGGCGGCGGCCAGGCCGAAAGCGTGGCCGACACGTTTACCGTGGCTGGGCGTACGTTTGCCTCGCGTCTATTGGTCGGCACCGGCAAATATGCCGATCTGGACGAGACCGATGCCGCCATCACGGCCTCGGGGGCCGAGATCGTGACGCTGGCTATTCGTCGCACGCCGGCATTGACCGATCCGGAGGCGCGCGCCGCGCGCAACCTGCTGGACGTGGTGCCGCCCGAGAAATACACCCTGTTGCCCAATACCGCGGGCTGTTACAGCGCCGACGAGGCCGTGCGCACCTGTCGCATGGCGCGCGAACTGCTGGGTGGGCACAGCCTGGTCAAGCTGGAAGTCATCGGCGACGAGAAGACATTGTATCCCGATGTGGCCGAAACGCTGGTCGCCGCCCGCGAGCTGGTGGCCGACGGGTTCGACGTGATGGTCTATACCAGCGACGACCCGATCATCGCGCGCAAACTCGAAGACATCGGCTGCTGCGCGATCATGCCGCTGGCCGGGCCGATCGGCTCCGGGCTGGGGATTCAGAACCGCTACAACGTGGCCGAAATCGTGGCCCATGCCAATGTGCCGGTGCTGGTTGATGCCGGCGTGGGCACCGCCTCGGATGCCGCGATTGCCATGGAGCTGGGCTGCGACGGCGTGTTGCTCAACACCGCCATCGCCAGCGCCGGCAAGCCGGTCTTGATGGCCCAGGCCATGCGTCATGCCGTGATTGCCGGGCGCCAGGCCTATCTGGCCGGGCGCATGCCGCGGCGGCGTTATGCCTCGGCGTCCTCGCCCATGACCGATCTGCCGTTCCAATGAGCCAGACCGATCAGGCGCCGCGCGACACCCCGCGCCGTATCAAGAGCTTCGTCAAGCGCGAAGGCCGGCTCACGTCGGGCCAGGAAAAGAACCTGGCCGCGCTGTGGCCGCGCTACGGGTTGAATAAACCCGACACGCCGCTCGACTGGGCGGGTGTTTTCGGCCGCGATGCGCATCGCACGCTAGAGATCGGCTTCGGTGCCGGCGAGGTCCTGGCCGATCTGGCCATCAACGACGCCGCGCGCGATTTCATCGGTATCGAGGTCTATCGCAACGGCGTGGGCCGCCTGCTGGGCGCGCTAGATGCTGCCGGGGCCACCAACGCGCGTGTCTTTCAGGATGACGCAGTCGAGGTGCTGGCCGCCGGCTTTGCCGATGATTCATTGCACGAAGTCCTGCTCTATTTTCCCGATCCCTGGCCGAAGAAACGCCACCACAAGCGCCGGATCGTCCAACCTGTCTTCGCCGACGAGATTGCGCGCGTGCTGGCCCCGGGCGGGATATGGCGGCTGGCGACCGACTGGGAGAACTACGCCCGGCACATGCGTGAGGTGCTGGATGTGCATCCTGCGTTCGACAACATCGGCGATGCCAACGGCTATGTCAGCGCCCCGCCGCGCCGTGATACACGCTTTGAAAACCGCGGGATCAACAAAGGCCACGTCGTACACGATATGGCTTATCGCCGGCGCGGCTAGCGGCATGCTTTTTGCCTTTCGATTCGGGTTCGACCAACGGCGCGTGGTCTGTTGCAGCCCGAGGCGCTAGCGTAGCCACGGTCGAAGTTGCCGCAGGTGCGGCTTTTCGTTTTTTGGGGGAATGGCATGACCGAGGGATCGCAAGCGGGCCGACGCTCACCCGTGCTCGTCGTACTCGAGGCTGTCGACCGCGTGCTCGGGTGGGCCGAGCGGGTGATCGTGGCAGGCAGCGTGCTGGTCATGGCGCTGCTCATGGCCGCCCACGTGGTGGGCAATCTTGTCTTTGGCTCGGGCATTCCCGGCACGTACGAGATCACCGAGCTTTTGATCGTGGTCATGACGTTCGTGGGCGTGGGCTATGCCACGCGCTGTGCCCGCCATATCAGCATGTCGGCCATCTACGACACCCTGTCCGGCGCGCCGCGCAAGGCGCTGTTAATCCTCATCAGCCTGGGCACCGGGGCGCTGATGTTCTATTTCGCCTACAAGTCGGCCCAGTACGATCTTCAGATCTTCGATCGGGGCCGGGTCAGCTCGTCGGTTGGCATTCCACTATGGATGGTCTATCTGGCCTTGCCGATCGGCTTCTCGCTGGCCGGACTCCAGTATCTGTTGACCATCGTGCGCAACTTGGCAAGCCCCGGCACCTGGCGCTCGTTTCGTGAGCGCGAGGGCTATGCCGATGTCCCCGACTCGGGTGATGCCACCGACGGGGGCCTGTCATGACGCTTTGGCTGGGCTTGATCATGCTGGTGCTGCTGCTCATGGGCTTTCCCATGATGGTGCCGCTGGCCGTGGGAACATTGTTCATGATGTTCACGGGCATGACGTTTTTCGGCCCCGATCAGATGGTCTCGTGGATGATCACGGGCGTGGGCAGCTGGGTGCTGGCGGCGGTTCCGATGTTCATCTTCGCCGCGGATATCCTCACCAAGGGTCATACCGCCAACCGCTTGCTAGATCTGGTGGATTCGTTCACGCGCCACCTGCGCGGCGGCCTGCCGATCACCACCGCCGTCTCCTGTGCTCTGTTTGGTGCCGTGTCGGGCTCCACGCAGGCCACGGTGGTGGCCATGGGCGGGCCCATGCGCCCGCGCCTGCTCGCCAAGGGTTATTCCGATAGTTTTGCCCTGGCGCTGATCATCAACGCCTCCGATGTGGCCCTGCTGATTCCACCGTCCATCGGCTTCATCGTCTACGGCGTGGTGATGAAGACCTCGATCGGCGATCTGTTTCTGGCCGGTATCCTCCCCGGCCTGCTGATCATGCTGCTGTTCGCGCTCTATTGTTATATCGGCGCGCGGATCCAGAAGATCACGCCCGAGCCCAAGGCCAGCTGGGGCAACCGGCTGGTCGCATTACGGCGTACCCTGCTGCCGCTGGGCTTTCCGGTTCTGGTCGTCGGCGGCATCTACGGCGGTTATTTCAGCGCGGTGGAGGCCTCGGCCGTAGCCGTGGCCTATGCCTTCGTGCTGGAAGTCATCATCTATCGCCAGGTCAGTATCCGGGATCTGGGATCCATCGCGCTTTCGACCGGGCTGATCACCGCCGTAGTCTTCGTGCTCGTGGCCATGGGCGCTGCGTTTTCCCAGACCATCGGCACCGCGGGCATCCCCGAGGCCGTGCTGGGCCCGGCGATCGATGCCATTGGCACCAACCAGTTTTTGGCGCTTCTGTTGATCGCTGCCGCTTTCTTCGTCGGCTGTATGTTCGTCGACCCGATCGTGGTGATCCTGATTCTGGTGCCGATCTTCAAACCGCTGGTGGAATCCGCGGGGCTGGACCCGGTCCACGTTGGCGTGATCGTTACCCTGCAAGCCGCCATCGGCTCGGCCACGCCGCCGTTCGGCTGTGACATCTTCACCGCCATCGCCGTCTTTCGCCGACCGTACATGGATGTCATCCGCGGCACCCCGCCGTTCATCGCCATTCTCATGCTCGCGACCCTGATCCTTATCCTCTTCCCGCAGATCTCGTTGCTGCTGCCCTCGCTTGGGGGTGCTTCGTAGATCGGGGGCTTCGTTCTTTTAGGACTATCCGCAGATTTCGCAGATTTCGCAGATTTCGCAGATTTCGCAGATTTCGCAGATTTCGCAGATTGCACAGATTTTGCGGTTTGGCGGACGAATCGATGCGGACACGGGGCGCCTTTTGCCTCGTGCGCTTCGTTCCGCAAAGCATTTGTCCGCAGATGGACGCAGATTTACGCAGATGGCGGTTCGGCTTGTATGGCGCAGCAGAATCAAGGCGCCACGACTCTTGTCGGCTACGATTCCGCTTTCAAAAAACCAAGCTCTTCACAAGAGTCATCAAACGAGCACCGAAAGCCGTAGCGCCCGGATTTCTCTAGCGCGCCGCAGAGCAACCGCATCTGCGTAAATCTGCGTCCATCTGCGGATTGCCCTAAAGAACGAAGCCCCACACCAAATCGCGGGCACAAAAAAGCCGGGCCACGAAGGCCCGGCTGGCTTTGGCGGCGCGTGGCGCTTGATCAGTTTTTGGCGTTATCGAACTCGCGCAGCAGGATGTTCAGGGCTTCCTTGCCCTGGGCGCCGGTGTCTTTCACGAACGTCTGGCGCACCGGCTGGGCCAGTTTGCGGAAGGCGTTGCGCTGGGCATCGTCGAGTTTGATGACCTTGATATCCGACTTGGATTTGATGGTATCCAGGCGTTTTTCATTGAACTCGGACTGGATATCGTAGCCGGTCTTGACCAGACCCTGGGTCACGCTCTTGACCATTTTCTGCTGGTCGGCGGTGAGGTCTTGCCACCAGTCGAGGTTGCTCATCAGCGTGGCCACGAACTGCGACTGGTCGGCGAAGATCATGTAGTCCTGGACTTCATAAAAGCCCATTTCTTCATGCGCGAACACCGGCTGGATATTGCCCTCGGCCTGGCCCTGCTGCAGCGCGCTGTAGAGTTCGCCGTAGGCGATGCTGATGGGACTGGCGCCGTAGGCCTTGTAAGTGGCGCGCAAAAGGCTGTTGTCCATGACCCGAATCTGCAGGTTCTTCATATCGGCCGGTGTCTCGATCGCCTTGTTGGCGGTCCAGACCTGATAGCCCTCGGGCAGCTCGGCCAGCGGCTTCAGGCCGCGCTTGGCGAACGCATCCTGCCAGGGCTTGCTTTCGAGAAACGCCGGCGAGTTCAGAACCTGGGCGGTCTTCCACTGATCCGACGGCATGACGAAGTTCAGCGAGAGCAGCTGGGATTCAGGCACCGTACCGCCCAGCGCGCCCGAGCCGAAGCCGATCTGGATCGCCCCGCTCTGTACCGCGTCATACAGCGCGGAATAGGTTGACCCCCATTTGCCGTAAGGCAGCAGCTGCACGGTGATATCGCCGTCGCTCTTGGCCTCGATCTGTTTCTTGAACGCTTCGGCGTAGGCGTATTGCACGCTGGTCTTGGTCTCTTCCAGACCCACGCGCCAGGTTTCTGCCTGAGCCAGTGTGCTCATGCCGGCCAGGCCAAGCGCGGCTGCCGTGAATACGAATTGACGTAGTTTCATCATTGTCCCCCTTTGGATTGCAACGGCCTCAGATAAGAGCAAGGACGATGCCATGTCAACTGGGCGGGCTTTGTTTGGCCATACAACGACCGGCCTGATACGACGCCATATCCTGGTTTAAACTGCCGCGCATCCATACCGGCCGGGCCGTATCGCGACTCCGGCCATGACAAGGAATCCGCATGGAATATCGCCCGCTCGGCCAGACCGATATCAACGTCAGTGCCATCTGCCTCGGCACGATGACGTTCGGCGAGCAGAACACAGAAAGCCAAGCCCACGAGCAGCTCGATTACGCGACCGCCCACGGCGTTAACTTCATTGATGCCGCCGAGATGTATCCCGTGCCGCCCAAGGCCGACACTCAGGGCCGCACCGAGCAATATATCGGCAGCTGGCTGGCCAGGACCGGCAAGCGCTCTGATGTGGTGCTGGCCAGCAAGGTGACCGGGCATGCCCGCACCAATATGGATTATGTGCGCGACGGCGAAACCCCGCGCCTCAGCCCCGCCCATGTCCGGCGTGCCATCGAAGGCAGCCTGGCGCGTCTCCAGACCGATTATCTGGATCTCTACCAGCTGCACTGGCCGGATCGTTACACCAATTTCTTCGGCCAGCTCGGCTATTCTCATGACGCGGGCGAAACGCCGGTGGCCATCGAGGACACATTGGCCGAGCTCGGCAAGCTGGTCGACGAAGGCAAGATTCGTCATGTGGGCCTGTCCAACGAAAGCCCGTGGGGCACAATGCGCTTTCTGCGCGCGGCCGAAGTGCACGGCCTGCCGCGGGCCGTATCGATCCAGAACCCGTATTCCCTGCTCAACCGCACCTTCGAGATCGGGCTATCGGAGGTCGCGATTCGTGAACGGGTCGGCCTGCTGGCCTACTCGCCGCTGGCCTTCGGTATGCTCACCGGCAAGTATGAAAACGGCGCCAAGCCCGAAGGCGCGCGTCTGACCAAGTGGGAACGCTTTGCCCGCTATAACGGCGAGCGCGGCGTGGATGCCACCGCCCGCTACGTGGCCATCGCCCGCGAATACGGCCTCGACCCGGCCCAGATGGCGCTGGCCTTCGTCACCTCGCGCGATTTCGTCACCTCGAACATCATCGGGGCCACGACCATGGACCAGCTTAAGTCGAACATCGACTCTGCCGAGCTCACCCTGACCGACGAAATCCTCGAGAAAATCGAGGCCGTGCATGCGGCCAATCCTAATCCCTGTCCTTAGCGGGTTTGGCGGGTTGTTCTTTCAAGGCAATCCGCCGATGGCCGCCGATGAGCGCAGATAGCGGTTGAGCCACCGCGTGATTGATGGATCGGGGCGCTACGACTTGTAGCGCTCTGATTCGGCTTTTTTTGAAGACTATCCGCAGATTTCACAGATTGCGCAGATTTTGCGGTTAGGATGCCGAGACGCTGCGGGCACGGGGCGCTTCTTGTTTATATGCTTTGTTCGTGAAGGCAATCCGCAGATAGACGCCAATAAACACAGATGGCGCTTAGGCTTGCGGGGCGTTGCAGTATTGGTGGTGCCAAGACTTGGGTTACCTGCGACTCGGCCGACAAAGATCATTTCAAAAAAGCATTGATCGAGCACCGAAGGGCCGTGGCGCCCGAATTTTTCCAGCGCACGGCAGCCCAACCGCATTTGCGCTCATTGGCGTTCATTTGCGGATTATCTTAAGGAACGGAGACGCAGACCCGAGAAGCGCGTCAACCCAGTGACGACGCCTCGGCCAGACCGCCAAATCTGCGAAATCTGCGGATAAAAAAGCCATCAATCGAGCGCCAAGAGCGGTAACGCCCGTATCTTTCTAACGCACGGCGGATTAACCGCATCTGCGTAAATCGGCGTCCATCTGCGGATTGCCCTAAAGAACAAAGCCCCCGACCTGAGAGGCGCCCCGAGTCAGTAACAACGCCTCAGTCGAACCGCAGAATCTGTGCAACCTGTGAATTCTGCGGATAAAAAAAAGAGCCAGCTCGCACGAACCGGCTCTCTGGCACTCACGCTTACGGCGAACGATCAGCCGGCGGCTTGCTGTGCCGTTGTCGGATGTTCGCTGTTGGCCTCGGCGGCCGGGACATAGCGATAGTATTCGATGCCCACGTCGCGGAAGTCGGCACGATCGGTTTCGCCGATGAAGTCGACCACGAATTCGTCGCTGGCCGGGGCCGGTTCGACGTCGGCCGGGTGGCCGTCGTGGAGGGCGGCGTATTGGGTTTCGTCGAGGTTGAGCGGCTCCCCCAGTGCGGCCTGGAAATTGATCTTCGCCGCAGCGGCTTCCCAGCCTTCGACTACCCGCATCGGCAGGGCCTCGGCCGCGTCGCCACTGCCATAGCCTAGCGCCAGCCAGTGCTGGCCGCCCAGAGCCAACGTGGATTCATGCGCTTCGGTAAAGCCAGCGGCCAGCCAGGCCGGCAAGGCCGCGGTATACAGATTGCCCAGATCGCGCATGGTGTCGCTGCCCAGGCCCAGCTTGCCCGAAACCAGGTTGGTCCAGAGCTCGGTCTTGCGCAGATAACGCATCAAGTCGCCGGCCAGCGGAAAGGCATCGTCGCCCGAGGCCCCGGCCGCCACGCGCTCACGCATATTGGGTGAGGCACCGGCGATCTCGGCCAGTAGATCGTCAAAATCCACGCCCGCGCCATTGGCATATTCGGCCAACTCGGCGTGGTTGTCGGTATCGCCGTCGGCCAGGGCGAACAGATAGGCCATAGCCCAGCCCGCCGAGGGCATGCGGTGATACGGCCGGTGCATGAACACCGCGTCCACGGTATGGAAATAGTCCGCACGACGCCCGCCGCCCTGGCGGGCGAGCATGGCGTTCATGGCAGACCGCGTGGCGTCTACGTAGCAGCTGGTGGAATAACGGCCGTTGAAAACCGGCAGATCCTGCATCTGGCCGTCCGAGCGCTGGGGCTGATCCCGAAAGCGTGCAAAGGGCTTGCGGAAATCGACCATGCGATAGTCCGAGGCACTGCCCGAACGCGCCAAATCGATATGCAACAGTTTGGGTTCGGCTTCCAGCAGAATCGCCACGGCCCCCGCGCCCTGGGTCGGCTCACCGGTGGAGCCGCGTCCGTATTCGGCGATATCCGAACACACGACAATCGCCTTACGATGCGCGCCGTCGGTGGCCAGATAGCGCAACGCGCCCTTCATGGCATACACGCCGCCCAGACAGGCGTGCTTGAACTCGGGCACTTCGCACTCGCGCGACATGGCGGCTTTGCCGTGCGTGGCCAGCGCGTCGTCGAGCATGCCCTTGACGATCACGGCACCGGCCGAGTTGTCCGAGGACGACTCGGTGCCCAACGCCAGATAGCCGATATCCTGCGGGTCGATATCGTAGGCCTGAATCAAGCGCCAGACGGCGTTGGCGGCAAGCGTATAAACGCTCTGCTCGGGCCCGCGCATGCGAAAACTGTGACCCACGACCTTGCGGATTTTGTCCCACGGCTGGTTATTCCACTGACACCAGTCTTCGAGATTGACGCGATACGGCGGCAGATAAAGCGCCAGTCCACTGATACCCGGCATGGCATGCCTCGTCGGTTTGACGTCGCGCTGGGCGCGGCGATGGGTTTTAAGACCGCCATGCTAGCAAAGCGCGCCCTTGCACGCTCGCGGTGCACCGAGCAGTGCACGCCAAGATGCCGTATCCTTTCGCGCGAAACCGCCCTGCCGAGCCTGCCGACATGAGCCAAGCCAGTGCCCGCGCGCACAGCAACATCGCGCTGATCAAATACTGGGGCAAGCGCCAGACGCGGCTGAACCTGCCAGCGGTCGGCTCGATTTCAGTCACGCTGGACGATCTCTATACCGATACCACGGTCGTCTTCGACGAGGCCCTGCCCGCTGACCGGGCCCGTATCGGCGAGGCCGAGGTCGATACGGCACGTTTTTCCGAATTCGTGGATATCGTGCGCGAGGCCGCCGGCATCACCACGCGCGTGGATATCGCCTCAACCAACAATTTTCCGACCGGCGCGGGCCTGGCCTCCTCGGCCTCGGGTTTTGCCGCACTGGCGCTGGCCACGACACGCGCGGCAGGGCTTGATCTGTCGGCCCGTGAATTATCGATTCTGGCCCGGCGGGGTTCAGGCTCGGCCGCGCGCTCGATCTTTGGCGGCCTGGTGGAAATGCATCGCGGTGAGCGCACCGACGGCCAAGACGCCTTCGCCGAGCCGATGTTGACCGCCGATGCCTGGCCGCTGGAAGTCGTCGTCGCCATCACCGATACCGGTACGAAAAAGATCAACTCCACGGCCGGCATGAGCAGTCTGGATACCCGCTCAGATTACTACGAGGCCTGGGTGAATCGCGCCGAGGATGATCTGGCCGATATGCGCGCCGCGATTGCGGCCCGTGATTTCACCACCGTGGGCGCCCTGTCCGAGATGAGCTGCCTGAAGCTGCATGCGCTGATGCTCTCGACCCGCCCCGGGCTGATCTACTGGAACGCGGCCACGGTATCGGCCATGCACGCCGTGCGCGAAATGCGCGACAACGGCCTGGAGGCTTATTTCACGATCGATGCCGGCCCCCAGGTCAAGGCGCTGTGTGCCCCCGGCCAGGGCGCGGCGGTGGCCGCCGAGCTGGCCCGTGTGCCGGGCGTCATCGAAACCCGCCGGACGGGCCTGGGCCCCGACGCCCACTCTCAATGAACAGCGAGTCGATGACCGCCGGATCAATGAGCGCGGACACGATCCACGTCAGCGCGCCGGGCAAGCTGTTTCTGCTCGGCGAATACGCCGTGCTGGAAGGCGCACCCGCGCTGCTGACCGCCGTGGATCGGCGCGCGCATGTCCACGCCACCGTCATCGACGGGCCCGCCTGGCAGATCAGCGCGCCCAACCTCGGTATTCATGATCTGGTACTCGGCGCGCACGGAAAGCTGCCGGCCGAGCTGGATCCCGCGATGGTCGCGCATCTGAAAGTCTTCGATGCCGTGCGTGCCCTGGTGCAGGCTCGCGCCACGGCCGCCCTGCCCGCGCTTTGTCTTCATATCGATACGCGTGATTTTGCCGCCGACGGCTACAAGCTGGGCCTGGGCTCGAGTGCAGCCGTGGCGGCAGCACTCACCGCGGCCCTGACCACGGCAGCCGGCATGACATTGGCCCGGGCCGAGCTGGCCGCCTGGGCCATCGCAGCCCATCGCGCGGCCCAGAACGGCACCGGCAGCGGCGGCGATGTGGCTGTCTCGGTCTATGGCGGCGTGATCAGCTATGTACGCGATACGCCGCCCGTATCGCTGGCCTGGCCAGAACGATTGATCGGCCGTGCTGTCGTGACCGGCCAAGGGGCGAGCACGCCGGATCTGGTCGGCCGCGTCTATGCCTACGGCGAACGCGATGCCGCCGGTTTTGCCCGTGATATCCAGCGTCTGGCCACGCTGGCCGACAGCGCGGCCGCCGCAGTTGATGACACGCCCGCGTTCCTCGATCTCGCGACGCAGTATTTCAGCGCCCTGAAAACACTCGACGCGCACGCCGCAGCCGGTATCGTCAGCCCGCGCCACGATACCCTGGCCGCACTGGCCGAGACACACGGTGGCCGCTTCAAAAGCTCCGGCGCCGGCGGCGGCGATGTCGGGCTCTTGTTTGCGGATCGCTCGATCATGCGTGCCCGTCTGTTCGAGGCGTTCCATGAGGCCGGCGCCGACGTGCTGGATCTCGGCTTTGCCGCGCCCGGCCTGATCCACGAGCCGCGCTGAGCCTCTTGCGGCATACGGCGTTAGACTACTGTATTCGACACCGATCGCTGTCCCCGGCCTCGATCGTTTTTTCGCAGAGGACTTCACCGGCATGAGCCATTCCCGCATCCCGCAGTTCTACAAGTTCTCGGTGGCCGATCGGCTGCGTGCCCTGCTCGAGCGCGAGGTCATCAGCGAGATCGAATACGATGCGCTGATGGACGGCACCCATCTACTGGATGCTGATACCGCCGACCGGCTGATCGAGAACGTCATCGGCGCCTTTGGCCTGCCGATGGGCCTGGGGCTCAATTTTCAGATCAACGAGCGGGATTATCTGATCCCCATGGTCGTCGAAGAGCCCTCGATCATCGCCGCCGTGTCGTCGGCGGCCAAGCTGATCCGGCGCTCGGGCGGGTTTTCGTCGGTGGCCGAACGGCCGATGCTCATCGGCCAGATTCAGGTGGTCAACGTTCCGCACGCCGCCCATGCCAAGCAGGCCGTGCTGCATGCCAAGGAAGAGATCCTCAATCTGGCCAACAGCCTGCACCCGAACATGGTCGCCCGCGGCGGCGGCGCGCATGACGTCGAGGTCGTCACCCACGGGGCCACGGCCAACCACGGCGAAATGCTGGTGGTGCATCTGGTGGTCGATACGCGTGACGCCATGGGCGCGAATCTCGTCAACACCATGTGTGAGGGCGCAGCCCCCCTGGTGGAAAAGATCACCGGCGGCGAAGTGTTCCTGCGGATTCTGTCGAACCTGACCGACCGGGCGCTGGTACGCGCGCGGGCCGTGATCGCGCCCGAGTCCCTGGCTACGGGCGATCGCGCGGGTACCGAAGTACGCGACTCGATCATCCTGGCCAACGAATTCGCCGAGATGGATCCTTATCGGGCCACGACCCATAACAAGGGCATCATGAACGGCATCGATGCCGTGGCGATCGCCACCGGCAACGATTGGCGGGCCATCGAGGCCGCTGCCCATGCCTATGCCGCGCGCACCGGGCGGTATCGCTCGTTGACCCGCTGGTTTGCCGACGCCGAGGGCAATCTCGTGGGCGAGCTGGAAATGCCGCTCAAGGTGGGCACGGTCGGCGGCCAGGTCGAGTCCAACCAGGCGGTCAAGATCGCCCATCGCGTATTGAACATCGCCTCGGCGGCCGAGCTGGCCGAGGTGATCTGTGCCGTGGGCCTGGCTCAGAACTTCGCGGCCATCAAGGCGCTGTCGACCGACGGCATTCAGCGCGGGCACATGACCCTGCACGCGCGCAGTGTGGCCATGGCCGCGGGGGCCACCGAGGCCAATTTCGACGATGTGGTCGACCGGCTGGTGGCCGGCGGTGATATCAAGGTCTGGAAAGCCCGCGAGATCATCGCCGAGCTGGACGGTGAGCACCCGTCAAGCGACAAGGCGGCCCAGACACAGCCCAAGACCGATATCGTGGGCCACGGCGACGCCACGGGTGATTTCGGCTACGGCAAGATCATCGTGCTGGGTGAGCATTCCGTGGTCTATGGCCGGCATGCCATTGCCGCCCCGATACCGCTGAACGTACGCGCCGAGGTTCGGCCACAGGATCAGGATATCGATCTGTTGATTCCGCGCTGGGGCGTGGAAATGCGCTTTTCCGAGCCCGAGGGCAAGATCAGCTCGTTGCACGAATCGATCACGTTGATTGCCGAGCGCCTGGGTGTGGCCGATCGCGGCATGCGTATCGATGTGTTCCCACGGGTGCCGCGCGCCAACGGCCTGGGGGCATCGGCTGCCCTGGCCGTGGCCGTGATTCGGGCCATGGCGCGTGCGTTTTCAATCGAGATGTCCGATCGCGAGATTTCGAACCTGGCCTACGACGTCGAAAAGATCGCCCACGGCACCCCCAGCGGCATCGACAACACGCTGGCCACCTTCGGCCGGCCGATTCTGTTCCGCAAGGACAACCCCCAGGCCCGCGCCGAGATTCGTGATCTGGCCACATCGCGCCCGATCCCCGTGGTCATCGGCCTGTCCGGCGTGGCGACATTGACCGCCCAGACCGTGGGCAACGTGCGCGCGGCCTGGCAGAAGAACCCGGCCCGCTACGAAGCCATCTTCGACCAGATTGATGGCCTGGCGCTGGCCGGCGTGGATGCCCTGGCCCGCGGCGATATCGCCGAGCTGGGGGACTTGATGAATATCGATCACGGCCTGCTCAACGCCCTGCAAGTCTCCTCCTGGGAGATCGAGGAACTGGTCGAGATCGCCCGCTCCAACGGCGCGCTGGGCGCCAAGCTCACCGGCGGCGGCGGCGGCGGCGCGATGATCGCGGTGGCCGAAAGCGATCGCGTCGAGGGCGTGGCTGCTGCCATGCGCGCAGCCGGCTACAATAGCTTCATTACGGAAATCCGCTCATGAGTCATGCCATGAACGAATCAAGCGCCAGCGGCCAGGCCCGCATCGTGTCTTTCGACGACGAGCCGCTCATCCTGGTCGACGCCGACGACAACGTCATCGGCCATATGGAAAAAGCCCGGGCCCATGAGGGCGAAGGCGTACTGCACCGCGCGTTCTCTATCTTCCTGTTCAACAGCGATGGCCACGTGCTCATGCAGCAACGCGCGGCCGGCAAGCAGCTCTGGGGCGGGTTCTGGTCCAACAGCGTATGCAGCCATCCGCGCCGCGGCGAAACCGTGGCTGATGCCGCCCGGCGACGCCTGGAGGAAGAGATCGGTGTCGTGGCCGACGTGCATTATCTCTATACGTTCGAGTATCACGCCCAGTTCGGCGAGATCGGCGCCGAGCACGAGATGTGCGCCGTGTTCTTTGCCCGGTCAGACATGGCCGTCACCGGCAACCCGACCGAGATCGCGGATTTCGCCTTCATGGCGCCCGAAACGCTGGACGACGCCCTCGCCACTGACCCGGAGCGCTATACCCCGTGGCTGAAGATGGAATGGCCACGTATTCGCGACGCCCACTGGGACGAAGTCACTGCCCCACCCCGGGCGGGCTGACGCATCGTCCAAACGAATCAAGCCGGCTACATGCCGGCTTTTTTGTTGGCCCGCGCGTGAACAAGACAATCCGCCGGTGATCACCGATGGCCGCCGATGAAAAGCCGGAGAAGTCGAGGGGAAAACGCTCGTGTTCCGGCACGAACCAGCGGTTATTCCGTCCGCAAATGAACGCGAATACGCGCGAATTAATACAGGCATTTGTCCGCAGATGACAGCCGATAAATACCGACTGAAGATGACATATTTTAGGGCGTGTCTTTCATCCGAGCGACGAGGCAACTCGGCTTCCAATGCCCCGCATCATCTTCATCTGCATCAATCGGCGTCCATCTGCGGATTGTCTACTTCTTTATTATCCGCGTGTGTTCGCGTCCATTTACGAACGCTAAAAATCAGCTCTCGTCAGCCTCGTCGGTCTTGTCCAGCACGCTATCGCTGGCCGGCGCTTCGCCGCTACCGCCCTTGGCCTCGAGTGCGGCTGACGGGCGGGTGCTGGTGTCCGAGCTTTCGGCCACGGCGACGTTGGGGATCGACGGATACTTGGCCAGCTGTTTCTGATACTGATCCAAAAACCCCTCGGGGCCGTTTTCACGGATCGAGCTGGTGTACTGGCCGCGTTTGAGGGCCAGGTCGCTTACGCCCTTGGCCACGACGTTGACGATCTTCCACTCCCCGCTGCTATGGTCCAGTACGTAATTGATCGGGATGGTTTTGCCGTCGGCATGGATGACGGTATTGACCTGGGCACGCCCGCCGGGAGCATCGCCCGTGCTCTTGATCTCGAACGACTGGCCGGAAAAACTCTTGAAGCGCGAGGCATACGTCGCGATCGTGTCCTTGCGGAACATGGCCTGATACTGGGTGCGCTGCTCGGCGTTGAGTTTGCTCCAGGCGCTGCCCAGCGCCAGGCGCGCGATGCGGTCCAGGTCGAAGGCATCATCAATCACCGGGGCCAGTTTCTTGTAGCGCCCGTCGAACCCCAGGCTGTCGGCCTGTTTCATCGTGGCGATCAGCGTGTCGTCCAGGTTCTGAACCACGCTTTTGGCCGGGGCCGCCGCCGCCGCAGTCCAGACACTGATGCTGGCACACAACACGGTGAGGCCGATCAGGCCCTTGAGCAGACGTGTCGCTGACTTCATAAGATTTCCTTGGCTTGGTTCCCGGCGACCCATAAGGCCTTGGATTGTTCGAGCCCTGTATATGGGGTTCTGGCCGGCATCAACAAGCGAATTACATCGCGTACAACGTGTCTGCCTGCTGAACACCCCGCCACTCACGGGTCGCGCTGATAATCCCGCCCGCGCCACGCGCTGCGCAGGCCGCGCCAGTAGCGGGCTGCCGATGACCAGGTCATGACCAGATAGACCGTGCCGATGATCGGCATGGCCAGCGCCCAAGCCCCGGCCTGGCGATAGAACAACAGCGTGGGCAGATAACTGATCGCCATGAGAATCCACGCCAGCGCGCCCAACGCATCGGTCACCGGCCCGCCGACCAAGAGCGCGACCGGCGGCACCCAGAACATCACGATCATGGCCACGGTGCAGATCCCCAGCAACCACCGCGAATAGCGCAGCTGGCTATAAGCCGAGCGCGCGACCATCCCGTGAATGCCCGAGATGTCATCGTAGCCGCGCAGGCTGATCGCCGAGCGCGTCACGCCAACCCAGGTTCGCCCGCCGGCGTTTCTGACACAGCGTGCTAGCGTGCAGTCGTCGATGATCGCATCATGAAGTGCACCAAAGCCGCCGATACGCGATAGCGTGGCCCGCTCGATGAGCACACAGCCGCCCGCCGAGGCCGCGATCCAGCGTGAGCCGGCGTTGGACAGGGCAAACGGATACAACAGTTTGAAGAAATAGATGAAGGCCGGGATGAGCAGCTTCTCGGCCAGGCTGGCCATGCGCAAATGCGCCATGAGCGAGACCAGCGCCCGATCTTCGGCGATCGCCTTGTGCTTCAAACCGGCGATGGTGCCGGGGGCGATCTTGATATCGGCGTCCAGCAACACCACGCGCGGCGTGGTGACGTGCTGGCGGGCCTGTTCCAGCGCCCAGAGCTTGCCGGTCCAGCCGTCGGCCAGCGGCGCGCCGGTCAGCACGTGTAGACGCTCGAGCCCGCTGGCGCGTGCGATATCCGCCGTGCCGTCGGTGGAGTTATCGTCGACGAGGATCACCGACAGCCCCTGGCCTTGCGCCCGCAGCGCCGCCAGCGTCTCGTGAATGGACTCGGCCTCGTTGCGGGCGGGCACGATCACCGTGGTATCCGATAAATCGGCGCCTTCGGCGTCGCGCGGCTCGGCGGCAAAGCGCTCACGCATGAGCCACGGCAGCCAGGGCTGTAGAACAACGCCCAGCCAGATGACCAGCGAAGCCACGGCCAGCCACAAAAGGATCGAGTCGAACATCGTGTTTTTCGGGTTGGCCCGCCGCCCATGAAAAAGGCCGCCGGTCCCCCGACGGCCTTTGTTTCAGGCAGCGACTGCGTGATCGCCTAGCTGATTTCTTTTTCCTTGCCCGCGTCGCTGGCGCTACGCCGCCCGATCGAGGAAATCGGGATACGCGTGGCCGTGGCCTGGGCACGATCGCCGTAGAGAATCGGCAGCTCTTCGGCGAAGTCGCCGGTCAGATCCGGGCCTTTCATCATGACCTTGAGCGCCTTCAGCGGGTGCTTGAAGGTGTCTTCGACGGCCGTGCCTTCGTAGCCACAGTGCGCCATGCAGTTGTCGCATTTCGGGTTGCGGCCCACGCCGTAGTTTTCCCACTGCGTGTTTTCCATCAAGCCCTTGTAGGTCTTCTCGTAACCTTCGTCGACGAGCAGATAGCACGGCTTCTGCCAGCCAAAGACGTTGTAGGTCACGTTCGACCAGGGCGTGCACTGGTAGGTTTCGTTGCCGGCCAGGAAGTTCAAAAACAGCGAGCTGTGGTTGAGCTTCCAGTCCGAGCCGCGCTCGCGGCCCTTGGCAAAGATGTCACGGAACAGGTTCTTGGCCTTCGAGCGGCCCAGGAACACGTCCTGACGCGGGGCATGCTCGTAGGAGTAGCCCGGCGAGACCATGATGCCTTCCACGCCCAGATCGGTGACGTAGTCGAAGAAGTCGGCGACCTCTTCCGGCACTTCGCCGTCGAACAGCGTGCAGTTGATGGTCACGCGGAAGCCGCGGTCGCGGGCCATTTCGATGGCCTCGACGGCTTTTTCGAACACGCCTTCCTGACAGACGGATTCATCGTGACGCTCTTTCAGACCGTCCAGATGCACCGACCACGTGAAGTAGGGCGACGGCTCGTAGTCGTCCATCTTCTTCTTCATGAGCAGGGCGTTGGTGCACAGATAGACAAACTTCTTGCGCGCCACGATGCCCTTGATGATCTCGGGCATGCCCTTGTGGATCAGCGGCTCGCCGCCGGGAATAGACACCATCGGCGCATCGCATTCGTCCACCGCGTTCAGAGCATCCTCAACGCTCATGCGTTGTTTCAGAATGTCCTTGGGGTGATCGATCTTGCCGCAGCCGGCACAGGCCAGATTGCACTGGAACAACGGCTCCAGCATCAGCACCAGCGGATAGCGTTCGACGCGGGCGAGCTTCTGTTTCATCAGATAGCTGGCCACACGGTACTGTTGAATCAGCGGTACGGACATTTGAACCTCTTGTTTGCACCCGGCGCATTAAAGACGACGCAGGGGTTACGGCACATATCGATCAGCCGTCGTGCTGCGGCTGCATTATACATACAGACGGACAATCAAACCGTATTGTTGCATATCACGGCGCTATGATCTCGTCGAAGGCGGCAAGCAGTTCAGCCATGTCGCGCGTGTCCAGATCGCCCATGGTCGAAATACGAAAGATATCGTCGGCCAGCGCGCCCTGCCCGGCATAGATCACGAACCCCGCCTGTTTCAAGTGATCGTGCAGCCGCGCGTAGGACACCCCCGACGGTAGCCTATAGCTGCGCAGCACACAGGAAACGGCTTCGCGGGCCACGATTTCGGTGATGCCGCGTGCAGCCAGGCCATCACCCACCTGATCGGCCAGGGCGCGGTAATGGGTGCGGCGTACCGGCCAGCCGCCGGCCTCGGCGTGTTCGGCGAGGGCAGCATCCAGCCCATAGAACGCCGGAATACCCGGCGTGAACGGCGTGCCGCGCTCGGCCTGCTTGGCCGCGTATCCGGCCAGATCCAGATACAGCGCCCGGGTGGTGGCGTCGGCCAGCGCGCTATGGCGCACGATGACGAATGCCGCCCCCGGCGCGCCGTGCAGGCATTTATTGGCCGTGGCGGCTACAGCGCTCACGGCCGGGGCGAACGCGATCGCCTCGGCGCCGAAGCTTGAGACCGCATCGACCAACAAGGCCACGCCGCGCGTCTCGCAGACTGCGGCAATCGCGGCGATATCGTTCAAACGCCCGGTGGTGGTTTCGTGATGCACCACGGCCACGTGCGTGGGCGCGTGCGCCTGAATCATCTTGGCCAGCTGTCGATCATCGATCGCCTGGCCCCAGGCCAGATGCCACGCCACGTGCGCGATGCCGTGAACCTCGGCCATGCGCGTCATGCGCTCGCCGTAGACGCCGTTTTCGATCACCAGCAGCTTGTCATTGGGCCCGGGCAACGAGGCGATCATCGCTTCCACCGCCGACGTGCCCGAGCCGCTGATCAATACCGGCGCCCAGGTGGCGCCGTCGTTGTCATAGACCGCCAGCAGGCGGGCGCGAATCCGGTCCTGCATGTCGAAGAACTCGGGTTCGCGATGACACAGATCGGGCCCGGCAAGCGCGTCTCGCACGCGCGGGGTCAGCGTCACCGGGCCGGGATTGAGCAATCGCAGGCCGTTCATGGCGATACCGCGCCGATATGGGCCATCAGTCGGTCCTTGATCTCGACCGGCGAGGCCGCGGGCCGCGGCAGGCCGGCGGCGGCGATACCCGGCTCGATATGCAGATGCGCGAACGCCGGGCCCTGCGAGCTGCCGGCCAGCATCTGATCGATGATCGTCCGATCGTGGCCTTCATGAACCGTGCGATAACCACAGGCGGCTGCGATGGCGCCGAACGACAGCCCGTCAGAGACCGTGGCCTGGCCGCCGGTGGACTCGTGCATGCCGTTATCCAGCAGCAGATGCGCCAGGTTGGTCGGCCCGTAGGCAGCCAGCGTGGCCATGGCCCCCAGACGCATGAGTGCCGCCCCGTCGCCGTCGATGACGATGATCTTCAGATCCGGCCGGGCCAGCGCCAGCCCCAGGCCCAGGGCCGGCGCGCAGCCCATCGAGCCGACCATGTAAAGATGATTGGCCCGATCGGCCAGGCCATAAAGCGCGCGCCCGGCATAGCCGGTCGAGGCAATGACGACCGTGTCAGTCTCGTCGGTGCGCGCCACGAGATGGCCCAGGGCATCGTCTCGCGTCAAAGCCGGCAGATCGGGACGACGGCGCGGCGCCGGCCGATAAGTGATCGCGCCGCGGCTCTGGCTGGGTGAGCCGGTCTCACACAGCGCGGCCGGCGCCACGGTGTCTTTTTTCATGATCAGACAGTACGGGCGGCCCGTGGCCTGCATATGCGCCTCGGCACGAGCAAGCGCCGGTTCGATAGCCTCTGCCTCATCGGGAAAGAATTCCCAGGGGATCTCCATCGTTGTCAGCATGTCGGTGGTGATCTGGCCCATCAGTTCATGCTGGGGCTCGTCGGCGACCTCCGGCGCACCGCGCCAGGTGACGATGAGCAGGATCGGCAGGCGAAAGACCCAGTTCAACGAGGTCAACGGGCTGACCGCGTTGCCCAGCCCCGAATTCTGCATCATGGCCACCGCGCGCTTGCCCGCCAGCGCCTGGCCGGCGGCGATGGCCACGGCATCGCCCTCATTGGCCGCCGAGATATAAGACAGCTCGTCGGCATCGATCACGGTATTGATGAACGGTGTCAGAAACGAGCACGGCACGCCGGCATAGTGGCCGTAGCCGTAGGCCGCGGCGGCGTCGATGAAATCACGGGCTTGGATCATCGGTGGTCTCCGTAGGCAAAGGCCTGGGCCGCACGCAGATCGTCCAGATCGTTGACGTCCAGCCAGTGGCCGGTGATGTAAATGACGTTCACACGTCGTCCGGCGGCCAGCAAGGTATTGAGTAGATCGGGCACGCCGGCGGTTTCGAACCGGCCCTGGCCGCGTAGTGTCTCGAGTGCCTCGGCAATCCAGGCCCGGCCGATGCCGCGGCTGCGCATGATGCCGATCCAGCGCCCCTCCGGCGGGCGCGCCGGCGCATCGGTGGCCCCGACGTGTTCGAGGGTCACGCTTTGCGCGAACAACGAGCGATCATCGGCTGCGCTGCACCAGGCCGGATCACGCGCCGGGGCGCGGGTATCCCGCGGCTGGGAATCGACCACCACGGTGATCTCGTGATCGGTTTCCAGTAAATCCGTGAGTACGTGGCGCCGGAACAACAGATCGCCGTAGATGATCAGATTGTCATCGCCGAAATGGTCGCGGGCACAGTTCAGGGAGGCCAGCTCGCCGGTGGTTTCATAAGCCGGGTTCTCCACGATCTTCACGCCGGCCACATCGATCGTTTCCGCCCGGTAGCCGGCCACGGCCGTGATGTCATGCAGCCCGTGCTGCTTGAAGACATCGACCAGATGCCTCAAGAGCGGCTTGCCGGCGACTTCCAGCATGGCCTTGGGCCGGCCTTCGGTCACCGATTCCAGCCCCTCGCCGCGTGCGGCCGCCAGCACGAGTGCATGGGTGGCGGCACCGGCATCGCCGCCGTAGCGCTTCTCGGCTTCGCGCAGTTCGGGATCCCCCTGCAGTCGAAAGATCTCGGATACCGGGGCGATCCGATCCTCCACGCCGGTCAGCGTTTCGGTCTCGCGAATCTCGCGCACGGTGCGCTGCATGGCCGTGACCGCCGAGCGCACGGTGTGATTGGCCCAGATGACCAGGCTGATACCGGCCTTGCGAAAGACATCGGTCGGGGTGGAGTAATACTTCGTGGGCACGATGACGAGCGGACAGGAGCCGTCCCAGGCCGCCGCAAAGCGCTGGATATTGTCGAAGCTGCGTGCCTTGTCGTGGATCAGGACCGCATCGGCCCCGGCCGCCTGATAGGCCTTGGCCCGATCCAGTGCCTCCTCGACCGACCAGCCGGCGATCAACGCTTCCACCCGGGCCACGATGCAGAAATCGGGATCCGCCTGGGCATCCTTGCCGGCCCGGATCTTGCCGCAGAACTCATCGACATCGGCCAGAGGCTGGCGCTCGCCGTCGATGAAACTGTTGGTCTTGGGAAACAGCTTGTCCTCGATGCATACCCCGGCCACGCCGCGAGACTCGAGCTTGGTGACCAGCCGGCGCAGGTTGTTGAAGTTGCCATAGCCGGTATCGCCGTCCAGCAGAATCGGCACCTCGGTGGCATCGGCCATGAACTCCACGGCTTCCAGCACCTGGGTCCAGCTCGCCTCGTTGGAATCGCGCACACCAAAAGCCGCCGACAGCGCCAGGCCCGACGCCCAGATACCGGCAAATCCGGCCTCCTCGACGATCCGCGCCGACAAACCGTTATGGGCTTCCATGATGAATTCGAGCTGGCCACTGTCCAGCAGCTGACGCAGGGCACGGGCTTTTGAGGGTCGCTTGGGCATGCGCGTTGTCGTCATCGGTGGTCACCGGTCATGAGATTGCTTCAAGCGTGGGCAGGATGTCGTCCATGGCTCGGTCGACGTCGGCCGGATAATCGACCTCGATCCACGGCGTGCCGGCGATATCGATCGCCTGGAAGACTCCATCGCCCGCGGTCATCAACGTCTGCAACGCCTGCTCGTGCGGCGCGTGGGAATCCGCGGCATGCGCCGTTTCGCAGGCCAGCAGCAGCCCGTCGGCGCTGGCCGGTGACAGCCGGAAGAAGCCCACGGACTCGCCCACGCGGTCATAGGTCAAATCGGCAGCCAGGGTCTTGTCGAAGGCAACGATTCGGGCATCGGCCAGGGCCACTTTTACGGCCTCGGCGTCGTCGGCGCCGACCCGCGTATCGATAGCCACGCGATCGGCTGCGCCCTCGCCCGTGAAAACAGCCATGAGGCGCGCGTCATAGAGCACGTCGGCGTCCATGAGCAGCACGTCGTCATCGGCCTCGAGCACATCGCGTGCTGCCAGTACCGAGGCCGTGCTGCCTTCTCTAAAGGCCGGGTTATGACGCGTATCCACCGTCATTTCCGGGGCGATCTCGTGGACCATCGACGACAGCGCCTGTTCGATCTGCATGGCCTCGTTGCCCACCACCACGGTCAGACGATGCACGCCGGCCGTGTTCAGCAAACGGATATGACGTTCCAGCAGGCTCATTTCGCCAAACGGCAACAGGCATTTCGGCCCACCGCCGGTGATCTCTTCCAGGCGACGACCGACCCCGGCCGCCAACAATACTGCGTGCATGCTGCACTCCTGATGATGATTCGGATGAATGGTTATATGGCCGGGCGCGCGCTGCGTGCCCGGCCCGAGACGCTGCGGCCTTCAGCCACCTGCCAGGCGATGAGGCCGGGCACGCCGAAGGCCAGCTCGCGCACGCGCTTGACCAACGAGATCGCCACGCCGGTCTCCATCGACAGCCCCACCAGGGGAGCGAGCAGTGCGAATCCGCCCTCTTGCACCCCCAGCGCGCCGGGAATGGCGAATGCGGCACCGCGAATGGCCTGGCCGAGCGCTTCGAGCATCAAGGCATCATCAAGCCCGACCGGCTCGCCGAGAAAATACAGGGCCAACCAGACCTCACCGATACCGACGAACCAGCCCACCAGACGCCAGGCCAGACCGCGCAACACCACGCCGGGCGCGCCGTAAATCCGCCCGATGGCGGTATCCAGTGCGCCCGCCCCGCCCACGAAATCAAAGGTGTGACGCCCGCCGGCGATCTTTTTGAGCGCCCGGGCAAGCAGCACGAACAACCCGCCCCGTTGCAACCGATAAAACAGCGCCAGCAGGCCCAGCATTACAGCGATACCGATGCCGATCGCCCAGGCCAGGTCGGGCCGGGCCATGAGTGCGACCAGCATCAACAGCCCGGCGATGGCGAACAGCATCTGGCCGATGGCCGCCAGCGTGGTGTCGACCACGACCGTGGCCCCGGTTTGCGCCGCCGGCAGTTGTCGCTTGATCAACAACCGTGCCTTGGCGATATCGCCGCCGATCTGGGCGACCGGCAACAGGCCGTTGACCGATTCGCCGATCCATCGCGCCCAGATGATGCGCCATACCGGCGGGCGCGGTTTCTGGAACAGGAGCCGCCAGGCATGGGAATCAATCACCAACGGCACGATATGCCAAGCCGTGACCGCTGCCAGCCCCAGCCAGCCAACCGCCGACATGGCACGCGCCACAGCGCCAAAGCCCTGCCAGGCAAGCACCGCAGTGAACAGGGCGATGCCGATGACCAGCATCAAGACGGCGGTGCGTTTCATATCGTTTTATAAAGAAAAGCGAAGGCTCAGCGCGGGGTGCGCTTGAATACCTGCTTGAAGCCGAAATACGCGATCGAGTCTTTCATGTTCGACACGCGGCGCTGCGGGGTCGTCGCGCCAGCCAAGGATTCGACGCAGACCGCGTGATCGCGGGCATCAACATCGGCAATCGCGTCGTTGATGGTGGCAGTGCTCAATCTTCGCTCCACGCACGGTGATGGATTCAAGGAACAAGGAAGAACGAACCGGCCACGCGGGCCGGTTCGGGCTCACGGATGGTTTTGACTAGTCGGGCACGTCGGCGATCGAGGTCGGCTCGAACTCGGCGCGCTGGTTCAGGTGATGACGCATCTTCGACGACGAGCGATACGCCTTGGCCCGCACGCGATTGATCGAGCCCAGCGGGCGCAGGTCGGCCCGGCCCAGCCAGCCGTCAAAGCCCAGCACGTCGTCACAGAACACGCGCCGGGCCGGCGTGTACGGATTCTGTGGCGACAGGGTCAAGGTGGCGACCTTGCGATAGGCGCTCTCGCCCACGTCCCAGTCCACCGAGGCATCCTCGATCGGCATACGCTCTGGATCGGTCTGAAGCTGGATACAGAAATCAAAACCGGCTTCGTTGTCGGCCATGAATTCGGTCAGCCACTCGGTGAGTACGCCGGGCGAGTCATCGTCGGTGACCGGCCGTGCAGCCAATGCGCGCTGGGCCTCGCGGTTGGGCATGAGCGCGTACTTGCAGACATAGTCGCCGAACCGAAACGCCGACTGGCTGTAATAGCTGTTGGCCAGCAGATCGATATTGGGCAGGCGCTCGAACAGCGTCTGCAGATCCGCGTCATCGCGCTCGCCGATCTTTTGAGCCAGCAGCTCGGGGTCATGCCCGTACTCGGCTTTCAGATAATGGATCTCGCGATACGTCGGCACGTCGGTCAGCGGCAGCACCGGGCAGTTGTTGAACGTGAAATCCTGGGTGGTGCGCCCGTCGTTGCCGAGCTTGTCGCCGTCGACGTCAAAGATCTTGAGGCCCAGGCCACGAGCGGCCGGCTGGCGGTCGTCCAGCATGGCGCCCGGCTCGGTAGCGAACCGCAGCACAGCATCGTGCGCGCCCGGTGTTGCGAACAGGCTCTGGGCCAGTTCCTCGGGCAGATCGGCCTCGATGGTGAACCGGCCTTTCAGAAACCCCTGCCCCTTGGCGTGGGTATCCCGTGTGGCATGACGGCGCTCGTCAAAGGTGCGCTTCTGGGTGGTCTGCAGATAACGCACGATGTCGTTGATCTGGGCATCCTCGTTCTCGGGCACCACTTCCAGGTCATCGCTGTAGGTCACGTAATCGGTCATGTATCAGACTCCTGTCACGATTCGGGCAAGACCGGGCCGCGCTGATTCGGGTCGGGCACGCGGGTCCACGTTGTGGTCTTGCCGAGCAGCGGCACGCCGATATAGCCGTGGACCCTCAGATGATCGGCGTCGGCAAGCCATAGATTGCAGTCGTACCACTTGCCGTGCTCGGTGTCGTAGATCCGGCCATCGACCCAGCGTGCCCGGTCGTTGTCGGATACATGATAATGCAGATTCTTGAGTAGCTGCAGACCGATTAACGGTCGGGCCTGTTTCGCCGGGTCCGGGTTATAGCGATCGACCACCGGCTGGCCGCCCATGCCCTTGGGGTCATCGCCGGGATAATGATCCTCGGCCAGCCACACGATCGTGCCCGGAAAACGATGCCCGTCGACGGCAATACGAATGACGGCCTCATCGCCCTCCGTCTGCCAGAAACCGGCGATGGCCTCGGGCGGCTGCGGGGCCGCCAGCGCGGCTGCCGGCCCCAGAAAACACAATAGGAGCGCGATCTTGGCGTAACGCATGAGGCTTATGGGCGTTTGCCACCCGGCAGGTAGCGATGAGCGTAATACCAGGCCACGGCATCGGCCAGCGCATCGCGGGCCGGGCGGGCGCGATAACCCAGCTCCTGTGCCGCCCGGGCATGCGAAAAGAACATATGCTTTTTGGCCAGCTTGACGCCGTCGACCGTCACCCGCGGCGGCCTGCCGGTCATGCGCGCTACACGCTCGGCCACGTGGGCGATCGGCAATACCAGGTTATGGGGCAGCCGGATCTTCGGCGCCGGGCGCTCGACGATCTCGGCGACCATGTTCAGAATCTCGGCCAGCGTCATGTCCGCCCCGCCCAGCACGTAGCGCCGCCCGGCCTGGCCCTTGGCGTAGGCCTGCAAGTGCCCGCGTGCCACGTCATCCACATGAGCCACGTTCAGGCCCGTGTCGACAAAAGCCGGCATGCGCCCGGCCGCGGCTTCCAGCACCATCTGGCCTGTCGGCGTGGGCTTGTGATCTCGGGGGCCGATAGGCGCCGAGGGATTGACGATGACGATATCCAGGCCGGCGTCGGCATATTCACGGGCCACTTCTTCGGCCAGATACTTCGAGCGCTTGTAGTGGCCGATCATGTCGGCCAGGCCCACCGGCGTGGTCTCGTCGCCGGGCGAGCCGTCCTTGGGAATGCCCAGCGTGGCAACGCTCGAGGTATAGACCACGCGCGTGACCCCGGCGGCAAGCGCGGCCTCGCAGACCCGACGCGTCCCTTCGACGTTGTTCTCGTACAGCTCGTTGGGATCAGCCGCCCAGAGACGATAATCCGCTGCGACATGAAACACCGCGTCACAGCCGGCCATCGCCTGAGTCAGAGCCTCGGTATCGGATAGATCCACCGTCACGGTCTCGACCTCGAGGCCGTCGAGTGCACGCATATCGCTGGCGCCGCGCCGCGTCACGCGTACCTGCCAGCCGTCGCGCAGTGCCGCGCGCACCACGGCACTGCCCACGAATCCGGTTGCCCCGGTGATCAAACACTGCATATCAATAGCCCTTGCTGCGGCGGGCCCGCAGCGTGCGGAAATACCAGCCCAGCCACAGCGCGAACGCGGGGGCACCGATGAAGGCCGCGATCAGAAACGGCTCGCGCACGCCAAAGAGTGTGACCAGCGGAAACAGATACAGCACGTCCTCGATCTCGAACCAGCCGGCCGAGGGCAGTTTGGCCCCGGCCTTGCCGAGCTCTTCCTCCATCATCATATGCCGCCAGAAGATGAACGCCACCGCCCCGCCGGCCACCAGCCCCATGACGGGCGCGGCCATGCCCAGAACCGTTTGCTCCAAACCCCAGCCGATCGCCACAAAAAGCAGCGTATGGATGATCGCATCACAGACCAGATCATAGACATGGCCGAAACGGCTGGACGCACCCGTGATACGGGCCAGCTCGCCGTCGGTGTGGTCGACGAAGTTCGACAAAGCGAACACGAAAGCCCCGATATTGGCCACGGCCAGGCTTTCGTAAGATACACACCACGCTGCGATCAGCCCCAGGGCCAAACGCAGTGTCGTCAGATGGTTCGGCCGGGCCGCGGTGTCTTCGAGCGGCCGGACCAACGCCCGGGCCAGCCGCGCATCCAGCGGGCGAGCCGTATCAGGTTGATCAACGTGCTCGGTCATGCGGCCTCCTTTGATCGGGGCTGCGAATCGGAAAGAGCGCCGGCACCAGAATGAGCGTGGTGGCTAGAATAGCCAGCATACCGATGGTCAACAGCATCCCCATACTGGCCGTGCCGGCATGACGCGAGAACGCCAGGCTGCCGAAACCGGCCATCGTCGTGGCCGACGACAACAACACCGCACGCGCGGTGCTGGTGGCCAGAAACGCGCGATTACGCAGATCCCCGCGCAGGCGATGCACCACATGGATACCGCTGTCCACGCCCACGCCAAGCAGCAACGGGAGCGCGATGACGTTGGCGAAATTGAACGGCAGACCGAACCAGACCGTCGCCGCGCTTAGAATCAGCCCAGACAAGATTAGCGGGGCCAGCACACGAAGCGTATCCGCAATACTGCGTAGCAGAATCATCAGGAACAGGCTGATGAATACGCCGGCATAGATGAAGGCCATCATGAAGGCATGCGATACCGTGGCCCCGGCAGACAGCTCCAGCACCGGTGCCCCCGTGATATCCGGGGCCACCTGTTGCACCGAGGCCACGAAATCGGCCATCGCGGCGTTGTCCGACAGATCGCCTTCGGGCGTGACCTCCACGCGATAGGTGCCCGAGCCGGTGGCCCAGCGCTGTTTCAGATCGGCCGGCAGACCGTCCAGCGACACCGATGACGCTGACAACGAGCGCGACAGCTGATCGATCTGTCGCGGCAGGCCATCAAGAATCCGGTGGCGCAGATCAGTGAGCACCCGGGCCTGGCGCTGGGCCGGCTGCTGCTCGAACCAGCTCTGCCAGGCCGCCAGCGTAGCCGCTAAGCGTTTGGCCGCCGGGCGTGAGTCGTCTTGTCGCTTGCGGTAATCAGCCAACGCCGCCGCAAAATCCGCCACGGCCGCGCGCTGGGCCGGCGTATCGGCGTGCTGGCGCATGTCCGGGGGCATCAACGCCAGCGTGAGGGCCAGATCGCCGATGATAGCGAGCTTGTCGTCCTGATCGGTCGGCACATAGCTCTCGACCGTAATCGCCGAGGACACATGCGGCTGGTCGGCGATCCGCGCGGCCAGCGCGTTGGCCCCGGCCAGGGAATCACGCGTGGCGACCAGCGTGAGGGGCGAGCGATCACTGGTGGCCAGCAGATCGCGATAGGTCTTGACCGATTCGGCGTTCGGATTCTTCAGATCCAGCGCACTCGGATTGAACGACACGAACGGCAAGGCCGCCGCCGAGACAAGTGTGGCCGCGATCGCCACCGCCCAGATCACCCGCTGTGCACGCGGGCCGATGAACGGCGCCCGCGAGGCACGCCCGGCTGCAGTCGGCGTCCAGGGTTTGACCAGCGCGATGGCTGCCGGCAGGAAGGTCAGGCTCACCAGCAGGCTGATGAACATTCCGGCCCCTGAAATCAGGCCCAGCTCACCCACCCCGGAATACGAGGTGGGCAGGAACGCGAAGAACCCGGCGGCGGTCGTCACCGCGCACAGGCCAAGCGAGACCCCGACGTCGCTGATCGCCGTGGCCAGCGCGGCCCGCACGCCGGCCGCGCGATCAGCCACACCGGCGCCCATTTCACCGAGCGCTTCGCGATAGCGCAGACAGACGTGAATGGCGTAATCGATACCCAGGCCGATATAGAGCACGGCAAACGCGATCGAGATCAGATTGAGCCGGCCGACCGCGAAGGCCGCGAAGGCCGCCGTACCGACCAGCCCGGCCAGCAGGCTGACCAGCGATACGCCCATCAAACGCCAGGAGCGCAGGCCGACATAAAGCAGGATCGCGACGATCGTGAGTGCCAGTGCCGCCCCCCAGGCCGCGCCCTGGGTCACGCTTTCCAGCTCCTCGTCGGAGAGCGCCACCTCGCCGGTCTGGCGCACGGTCACGCCGTGCGCGCTATCCAGATCCAGCCGAGCGGCGGCCGTGTCAACGGCCTTCATGGCCGGCTCGCCGGGCAACAGCCGGTTATAATCCAGCTTCGGCTTGGCGATGATGAAGCGCCGATCCGATACGCCCGGCTGATCGCCGCCGATAAGCTGTTGCCAGGACAGCTGGCCGAAATCCTGCGCCCTGGACGCCGCAAAAACGCCGCTAAGCTCGTTGAAGACCGGCGACAGATTCAGATCCACCGGCGCATCGGGCGCCATCGCCTGATCCAGCAGATCGAAGAACGTGACCAGCGTGGGATCGGTGGTCAGCCGGCCGAGAAACGGCTGGAGCCGGTTCAGACGATCCGACAGATCCGCCAATTCCGGCGTGTCCAGATAGAGCAAGCCGTTCTCGGCGAAAAACGCCCCACCGCCCGGCTCATAGATCGAGGCAAACAGATCCGGCTTGTCCCGCAGGGCATCGGCCAAGCGATCGGTGGCCGCGGCAGCCACGTCGGCATTGGCCCCGTCGACGACGATGACGAGATTGTCGGTATAGACCGGGAACGCGTCCTGATAGGCGATATAGGTCTGGCGCCAGTCCACGTCACGGCTGATCAGATCCGCGTCGTCGGTATCCATCGATAGATGGGTGGCGGCGTAGCCGCCGGCGAGTGTCGTGAGCACCAGGCCGAACAACACCACCCAGATCGCATGGCGTGTCATCAGATCGACCCACGCCGCCAGGCCCCGTGTCAGGCGCGAGCGGCTCATGCGGGTGGCGTATCGGCCGGGGCATTGGCCAGCGCATCGGCCACACGCTCGAGCGTGATGCGTGCCGCGCGATAAGCCACGGCCAGCTGTTTCAGCCCGCGCAGCTGGTGATGCAGGGCCAGAGGCGCACGCACCAGGCTGCGCGCCAGGGCCACCGGCTGTAGGTGCCCGGCCTCATCCATGGCCACTCGCGCGGCGGCCGGCAGGCCGGTGTTGGCATCATCCAGCACCACACGTATGGCGACAAACGCCGCGCCGTGTTCGGCGGCCACGCGCGCGATGGCCGCACTTTCCATATCCAGAGCATCGGCACCGGTGGCCGCATGCAGCGTGTGCTTGGCCGCGGGGTCGGCGATCACGTCGCGCGCCTCGGTGATCGTGACGCCCGGCGCGGCCAGACCCATCGGCAGAGACGCCGCGATCGCAGCCCGCCAGGTCTTGTCCACGGCCAGCAGCCGGCCATCGGCGCTGCGCACGCCATCGGCCAACAACAGATCACCCGCCGCCAGGCCCGGGGCCAGTGCCGCGGCCACGCCCCAACTGACCAGCGCGCTCGCCCCGTCGGCGATCGCGGCCCGAGCGGCCGCCTCGGCCCGCTCGGGCCCCATGCCGCCCAGGCGCACACGGCTGCCGTCGGGCCGGCGCGCCCGGCCGAGCGCGGGCAGGCGTGCCAGCGCCCGTGCCTCACCGGGCAGGGCCGCGATATAAGCGATTTGGTCACACGCCGGGTGTGTCATGTGTCGTATTCGAGCGGCTCGCTGACCGGCGAGGCCACGCCCGCCCGGCTGTTGCGATAGCGCGCCAGCGCCCACATCGGGAAATAATGCGTATAGCCGTGATACTTGAGATAGAACACGCGCGGGAAGCCCGGCGCGGTGTGTTCCGGGTCATGCCAGGCGCCGTCCTCGCCCTGGGCTGCGATCAGCCAGGCCGCGCCGCGTGCCAGGGCCCGGCTGTCGCGCTCCCCGGCGGCCATCAGGGCCAGCATGGCCCAGGCGGTCTGAAAGCTGGTCGCGATATCGGCGCGCCCACGCGGCGGGTTCCAGTAGCTGCCCTGATCCTCGCCCCAGCTGCCATCGGCGCGCTGCATGCCCTTGATATAAGCCACGCCGCGCTGGATCCAGTCCTGGCGCATGTCCTCGCCGAGCGTTTCGGCGGCCGTCAGGACCGACCAGGTGCCATAGATATAGTTGGTGCCCCAACGCCCGAACCAGGAGCCATCGGCCTCCTGCTCGCGCTTGATATAAGCCAGCGCGCGGCGAATGAACGGCCCGTCCTGGGCCCGGCGCAGGCGCCCGGCCAGAGCCAGCACGCGCGCGGTCACGTCGGCCGTGGGCGGATCCAGCAGTGCGCCGTGGTCGGCAAACGGTATGGCGTTGAGATATTCGTGGTTGTTGTCGGAGTCGAACGCCGCGATGCCGCCGTTTTTCGACTGCATGCCGATCAGCCAGTCGATGGCGCGGGTGATCGCCCGGCCATAGGTGGCGTGATCGCCGGTGTTGTACATGGCCCAGGCCACCGCGGCCGTGTCGTCCAGATCGGGATAATGATCGTTGGCGTACTGGAAAGGCCAGCCACCGCCGGGCAGATCGGGATGGAAATCGCGCCAGTCGCCCGGCCCGTCACAGACTTGGCGCGCGGCCAGCCAGTCCAGCCCGGCGCGTACGGCCGGGGTATCGCCGGTGGCCGCGGCTTCCTGCAGGGCCAGCCCGCCCAGACAGGTATCCCAGACCGGCGAGACACAGGGCTGGACGTTGGCCGCGTCCCCGTGGTCGAAAATCAGATCGTCGATGGCCTTGCGGGTATCGGCCCGGTACGGATGATCGGCGGCATAACCCAGCTCGCCGAGCGCCTCGTAGACATTGACCATCGCCGGGAAGATCGCGCCGATGCCGTCGGTGCCGTTCAGGCGTTCGATGATCCAGGTCTCAGCTTTCTTGATCGCTCGCCGGCGAATGAACTGCGGGATCAGGGGCTCGAAACTGCGCCCGACGGCGTCCAGGCCCTTGAAGAAATGCTGGAGCGGCGAGTCCACCGGCACGAAATCGCGTTGTTGCTCGGGCGGCACGGTGAACAGCTCGCGCACGTTGACCCCGGCCGGGTTCTTGGCCATCACGCGCAGGCTGGTCAGGATGAACAACGGCACCATCACCGTGCGCGACCAGTAGGACACCTTGCTCAGGTGGAACGGCGAGGCTTCGGGCATGAGCATCACCTCCACCGGGATGAAGGGCACCGCACGCCAGGGCACCTGGCCGAACTGGGCCAGCGCGATCAACGTGAAGACATTGACGTTGCCGGCCCCGCCGCGGGCACGAATCGCTTCGCGCGCATGCACCATGTGGGGCGCGTCCACGTCGTCGCCGGCCAGCTTGAGCGCGTAATAGCTCTTCACCGAGGCCGACTGATCCAGATCGCCGCCGTAATAGAGCGGCCAGCCGCCGTGGGCAGCCTGCTTGGCGCGAATGAAGCGGGCGATACGGGCCTGCAGTGCCTGATCCACATCGCCGATGAAGTGCATCATCAGGATATATTCGGACGGAATGGTGCAATCGGCCTCGCACTCGTAGCACCAGTGCCCGTCGGGCTTCTGGTCGGCGTGCAGCCGTGCAACCGCGGCGCCGATCGCCTCTTCCAGGCCGGGCGGGGCCTCGGCCTGCAATGTCTCGTTGGCCGGCAGCTCCACCAGATCGTTGATCGGCGCGCCGGGATCCGCGGCCACCTTGGGCGTGAGCGCGGGCAGATCCGCAGCCGTCATATGAAACAGATGCCGCAGGCGATCATCATCGGAGACGGCCAGGTTGGTCGTGAGCACCGTGGCCTGCACGCTGCGCCGTGAGACTTTCACCTGGCGCGAATCGGTGAAACGCGGGTTGTTCTGGATCTTGCGCAGCGTCAATAGCGCCAGGCCGATCGCCCACAGGCAGAACCGACGAATACCCTTCTGGTGGCCGGGAATCGTCAACGTGTACTCGAGCGCGTTGCGCAGATGCCCATGCGCCAGGCCGATCAGCTCGGACAGGCCGGCCGCAAAGGCCGGATCCGAACTGCCGCCGGCGGTCAGCGTGGACAGATCGAAACCGTGGCGGGCAAACACATCGCGCGGCAGCCAGCACACGCCGCGCCCCCGGTCGGTCCAGATATCCTTGAGGATATTGGTCATCTGCAGCCCTTGCCCGAACGACACCGCCAAACGATTGAGCTCGGCGTCGTGTTCGCCCATGCCCGGCTCGTAGTCGGTGAACAGCGTGGTGAGCATCTCGCCCACGACACCGGCCACGAAATAACAGTAGCGGTCCAGATGCACGAGCGTGGGCAGGCCGTCTACCGTGGCCGCCCCTTCGTATTCGGGCATGCCGTCGCACATGATGCGCACACAGCGCGCCACGGCCTGCTGACGCGTGGCCCCCAACCCCTGGGTGACGGTCATCACCTCATCGGTGTTTTCGACCAGGCGGCGTTCTTCAGCCAGCGTTTCGTCACACAGCAGCGGGGCCAGGCGGGCGCCGAAATCGCTCGCGCCCTGCCCGGTTTCGACCACGGCCACGAAGGCGGCATGCCAGGCGGCCTTGTCGGCCCGCCCCATCTCGGCGTCGTCTTCGATCGTGTCCGCGATGCGACACAACAGATACGCATTGCCGATGGCCACCCGCAGCGGCTCGGGCAGCTCGGGAATGGTCAGGGCAAACGTGCGCGACACGCTCGGCAGGATCTCGTCCTGAAAGGCCAACGCCCGGCGAGCCGAATGCGTCTGAAGAGGTGCTTGTGACATGAACGAGCGACTTCCCAGTTTTTGAGCGGCCAAGATAGAGCTGGCCGGCGGTCGGATCGTCGAAGCGGCTTGCTTGACGCTTTCCGGGATCAATGGCTAGCTAGCCCGCCACCGACTTCGCCGACGGCTTGTCCCGGCCGGCGGCAACAGTGATGAACCGCCGATGGAACCCAATCAAGCGACGCATTATAGCCAACGCATCGAGCACGTGCTTGCTGCCTGCCTGCCGACCGACGATCGCGCGCCAGCGCGCCTGCATGAAGCCATGCGCTACGGCGCGCTCTCACCGGGCAAACGGGTGCGTCCGCGCCTGGTCTATGCCACGGCCACGGCCCTGGGTGTGCCGTTATCTCGTGTCGACGGGGCCGCGGCCGCCATCGAGCTGATCCATGCCTACTCGCTGATCCACGACGACCTGCCCGCCATGGACGACGACGATCTGCGCCGCGGCCGGCCCACCACGCATAAAGCCTTTGATGACGCCACGGCGATTCTGGCCGGTGATGCCCTGCAATCGCTGGCGTTTGAAATCGTGGCCACGCACGGTGGTCTGGATGATCGCCCCGCCGCTCGTGTGGCCGTCATGCGCTGTCTGGCCGCGGCGGTGGGCTCGCGCGGCATGGTCGGCGGCCAGGCCCTGGATATGGCCAGTGAGGCACGGACCGATGTGACCCTCGAGGATCTGGAAACCATCCATAACCTCAAGACCGGCGCTCTGCTCTCGGCCTGCGTGATGATGGCGGCCTCGGCGGCCGATGATCTGTCAGCCGATGTCATCGACTGCCTGGAGATCTTCGCCCAGCGGATCGGCCTGGCCTTTCAGGTTCGTGACGACGTGCTGGACATCGAGGCCACCACCGAGCAGCTGGGCAAGCAACAAGGCGCCGATCTGGCCCACGACAAGGCCACCTACCCGGCGCTGATGGGCCTTGCCGAGGCCAAGGCCTTCGCCGACCGGCTCTACACCGAAGCCACCGCCGCTCTTGACGTTCTAGGCGCACCGGCCGACGACCTGCGCGCCCTGGCCGCGGAGATCGTCAAACGCGATCACTGACGCCAGCGCCAGCGATCAGCCCTGGCAGCCCTGGCAGCCCTGGTCAGCCCTGGTCAGTCCTGGTCGATGACGAACCGATACGAGAACTCGGTCTGACCACCGGCCGGTATCGTCACCTGCCAGATCGGTGCCCCCTCGGTCCGCCCGGACGGTTTCGGCGTGCCCGGCGCCAGAAGCGCGTTATCCGGCAGGCGCTCGACGATACGCACCTGGCGTGACGTCCGGCTGGCGTTGAACAGCGTCATGCGCACACGACGCTCGCCGCTTGTCTCGGTGGCCGCGATCTCTCGCGTGGCCGTGATATCAAAGGCCTCGCCCAGCGTGAGATCGATCGGCGCGCCGTCGGGCACATCGTCCAGCGTGTCGCCGCCGAGAAGCTGGGCTCGGGCATCGGCGTCATAGATACGAATCAGGCCGGCCGGTAACGGCTTGTTCGTGCTGTTGTTGGCATGCAGGGCCAGCGTGGCGTGCTCGCGCGCGCCGCGCCCGGCGGCCGTGGCGTAGTGCGTGAACGTGGTGCGTCGTTTGGCATCCAACGTGAACGGCGCCATCAACGTCATGCCACGCGTGGCGCCAGCCGCGATATGCAGCCCGTTTTTCAGCGGGTAGCGATACAGCCCGCCCGTGGCCTCCGGCGCGCCGGGCTGAGCGTCGCCGGCCGCCCGGGATTTGCTGGCCATCATCATGACCGGCTGCGGCGCGTTGTAATCAGCCCGCTGGGGCTGACCGGCCACCAGCCAGGCCTGATCCGCATCGAGCGGACTGTCGCTCTGGTTGTCGATGATCGCCGAGGCGTTGACACGCAACGCGCCGGTCTTGGCATCGAAGGTGCCGGTATAGCTGGCCTGCCAAGCCGGGGCGGCCCGCTGATACAGCAATGCCGCGGTCTGTTGGCCGCCGGTCTGGGCAGCGATATCCAGCGAGACCGCGCGCCGCGCGTCGTCCTCGGCCGCGGGCCAGCCGATCACCATCGGCGAGGACAGCGCGATACGCTCGATGCGGCCATCCACCCGAACCAGGGCCGCATCACCTTCCAGCGCTACAAGCGTTGCCTCGCGCCTCGTCTGACCCTCATCGCCGGCGCCGAGCGTGACGCGTTGGCCGATACGCGTGGCCAGGCCGCGGCCCGCGCTGGCCGCCACGTCAAAACCGGTCAATCGAAGCCCGTCGCCAACCAGCGCCAGGCTGGATGTTTCAGGCAGGGCCGCGACCGGCCAGCGCACGGTCTGGGTGCCTTGTTCCAGTGTCAGCGAGCGCTGTGTCTGCATCACGGCCATGCCCTGGCTATACAACGTCATGGCCGTGCGGGTCGGGTCGCCAGCCGGGCCTTTAGTCTGGCCCGTCGCCTCGGGTGCGGCCTGTGCCGCCGCCAGGCCGCCGAGCGCGAGCGCGCCGGCCGTGAATAACGTCTTCGCCGTCATGTCGTGTCCTTGTTTCGTGGCTGGAAGATGACCAGCCCGGTAAGCAGGATGATTACCGGCAGGCCGATAAGCGCGGTATCGAAAAAGAACCACCCGTAACCGAACCGCTCGACCACCCAGCCCGAGAACCCGCCGACGAACTTGCCCGGCAAGGTCATCAACGAAGAAAACAGCGCGTATTGGGTCGCCGTGTAAGCGACATTAGTCAGGCTGGATAAATAAGCGATGAACGCGGTCATGGCCATGCCGTTGGCCAGGTTCTCGATCGAGATCGTGGCCGCCAGATCCACAATGCCGGGCGCGCTCTGCAACGACAGCCACACGAACACCAGATTGGAGGCCGGCGAGATCACCGCCCCCACGAGTGCCGCGCGCAATACCCCGATACGCGCGACCAGCACGCCGCCCAGTGCGGCCCCGGCCAGCACCATGATCAAGCCGAAGATCTTGGTCACGCTGGCGATCTGTTCCGGGCTGTAGCCGGCATCCAGATAGAACGGATTGGACATGACCGCCAGCGTGATTTCACAGGCCCGGTACAGCCCCACCACAGCCAGAATGACCAGTGCTGCGCGCCCGTAGCGCGCCAGAAAATCCCAGAACGGACAGATCACCGCACCGATGATCCAGCGCTGGGTGCGCTGGAGCCAGGCCGGCTGATGGGTGCGCGCGGCCAGCCAGTCCACGGCCCACTGCTCGCGCACGGCCATTTCGCCCTCCGCATCGACATCCGGCTCGCCGAGCAGCAGAACGGTGATCATGCCGATGCCCACGAGCGCGGCCATCACGACATAAGCCGTGGGCCAGGACGCACCGGCCGCGATATAGAACGAGCCCGCGCCGGCCACGAGCATGGCGATGCGATAACCCGCCAGGTAGGTCGCCGCCATCGCCCCCTGCTGATCGGTGGCCACGGCCTCGATGCGCCAGGCATCGATAGCGATATCCTGAATCGAGGAGGCAAAGGCCACCAGCAGACCGAACCAGGCCAGCGTGGACAAGGCCTCGACCGGATCGGTACCGGCCATCGAGAACAGCCCGAACATCAGCCCGGCCTGGGCGATGAGCATCCAGGAGCGTCGCTTGCCGAGCCATCGGCCCAGCCCCGGCACTCGGAACCGATCGATGAACGGTGCCAGCAGAAACTTGAACGAGTAGGTCAGCCCCAGCCACGAAAACAGCCCGATCGTGGTCTTGGACACGCCCACCGTGGCCAGCCACGCCGACAGCGTGGAAAAGACGAGCAGGAACGGCAGCCCCGAGGAAAACCCCAGAAACCCCATGCCTACGACACGCGGGCGGGTATAGGTGAACAGCGCCGCCCGCCAGTCTCGTTTTCCGGCCTGAGCCGACGGTGCGCCGGCGTGCCCGCTCACACGAAACTCAGAGCGGGGCATCGTAATCGATCGTCAGCGGGGCATGATCGGACAGCCGGGTTTCACGATAGACGTGCTCGGCCGTGGCCGTGGCAGCCAGGCCCGGTGTCGCCACGTGATAATCGATACGCCAGCCCACGTTGTTGTCCCAGGCCGCGCCGCGCTGGGACCACCAGGTGAACTGATCCTCGTTCGGATTGACCCCGCGAAAGACATCCACCAGGCCGATCTCGTCGAACAGGCGATCCATCCAGGCGCGCTCGTGCGGCAAGAAACCGGAATTCTTCTTGTTGTTCTTCCAGTTCTTCAGATCGATTTCCTTGTGCGCGATATTCCAGTCGCCACAGACCAGATACTCGCCGGGGGCCGCGGCCTTGGCCTGCAACACATCGATGAAGTGCACCAGATAGCGCACCTTGGAATCCTGGCGATGATCGCCCGAGGAACCCGAAGGCGCATAGAGACTGGCGATACGCAGCGGGCCGTTGTCCTGCTCGAACACAGCCTCGATATACCGACCCTCGGCATCGAACTCCGGATGATCCATGCCGCGAATGACCTGATCCGGCGCGCGCTTGGTATAGATCGCCACGCCGGAATAGCCCTTGCGCGAGGTCGCCTCTTCATAGAAACAGTGATAGCCAACCGGCCAGAAGGCCTCGATGCCCGCCAGCTGATGCTGTTGTGCCTTCAACTCCTGAATACAGACCACGTCCGGATCCTGGGCGGCCATCCACTCGAAAAAGCCTTTGCGCTGGGCGGCACGTATGCCGTTGGCGTTGAAGGACATCACCCGCATGACGCGTCTTCCTGTTGCTCGTGACTGACGTGATACGGCTCGCCGCATCGTCTCAAGGCTCTTATCATACGTGCTTGCCCATCGATGACGGACCCCGTGCCCATGCCCGACACCGCCCGCGATCATGCCCAGGATTTCCTGGCGCTGGCCGATGACTACAACGCGCTCAAATTTGGTGAATTCACGCTGAAATCCGGCCGTGTCAGCCCGTATTTCTTCAATATGGGCGAGATCGCCTCCGGCGCCGGCATGAAACGCCTGGCCGCGGCCTACGCCGCGACGCTGGCCGAGGCCGGCATCGACTACGACAGCCTGTTCGGCCCGGCCTACAAGGGCATCCCGCTGGTGGCCACCGTGGCCACCGCCCTGGCCGATCACGGTCATGACGTGGCGTTCACCTACAACCGCAAGGAAGCCAAGACCCACGGCGAAGGCGGAACCCTCGTCGGGGCGCCGCTGGGCACGCGCGTGGTCATCGTCGATGACGTGATCACCGCCGGCACGGCCGTGCGCGAGGCCATCGCCACCATCCGCGCCGCCGGCGCCGAGATCGCCGGCGTGCTCATCGCTCTGGATCGTCAGGAACGCGGTTCCGACGGCCGCTCCCCACTGGCAGCACTCGCCGAGGACGAAGGCATCCCGACGATCGCCGTGGCCACCCTGGCCGACGTGATCGCCTATGCCCGTGTCAACGGCCTGGGCGCGGAACAGATCGAGGCGATCGAAGGCTATCGCGCACGCTACGGCGTGTGACTAGCTCGGCGTGCCCGTCGCCGCCGAGGCCGAGCGACCGATCAGGGTGCCCACGCCGGCATCGGTGAACAGCTCCAGCAGCACGGCGTTATCGACCCGGCCATCGACGATATGGGCGGCGGTTACGCCGTCGGCCACGGCATCCAGCGCGCACTGGATCTTGGGCAGCATGCCGCCGTGGATCACGCCGTCGGCGATCAGGGTCTCGACCTGTTCGATGGTCAGGCCCGTCAGCAGATGGCCGTCGCCGTCGAGCACGCCCGGCGTGTTGGTCAGCAGCATGAGTTTTTCGGCGTTCAGGACCGAGGCAATGCGTCCCGCCACCAGATCGGCGTTGATGTTGTAGCTCTTGCCGTCCGTTCCGACGCCGATGGGCGCGATGACGGGGATGAAATCATCGGCCTCCAGGCGCCGCACGATACGGGCATCGATATCGGCGACCTCGCCCACGAAGCCCAGATCGGCCGTCTCGTCGTCGAGGGTGAGCTTGCGCGCGGTGATCAGGCCGCCGTCTTTGCCGGTCAGGCCCACGGCCCGGCCGCCGTGCTGGTTGATGAGGTTGACGATCTCTTTATTGACCAGGCCGCCCAGCACCATTTCGACCACGTCCATGGTCTCGGCATCGGTGACGCGCATGCCGCGGATGAACTCGGTGCGCTTGCCGACCTGTTCGAGCACGCGCCCGATCTGTGGCCCGCCGCCGTGGACGACCACCGGGTTGAAGCCCACCAGCTTCATCAGCGCGATATCGCGGGCGAAACCGGATTTGAGCGCCGGGTCGGTCATGGCGTTGCCGCCGTATTTGATGACCACGGTCTTGCCGGCAAAACGCCGGATATAGGGCAATGCCTCGCCCAGCACACGGGCCACGCGGGCGGCTTGTTCGGGATCCAGCGACATGCGCTTGTTCTCTTCCATGCTTAGTGTTGTCCGGTCGAGCCGAAACCGGCGCTGCCGCGGCCGCTGGCGGCAAATTCATCGACCACGGCCAGCTCAGCCATGACCACGGGCACGAGGATGAGCTGGGCGATACGGGCGCCGGGCTCGATCGTGTAGGGCTGACTCGAGCGGTTCCAGGCCGAGACCTTCAGCTCGCCCTGATAATCGGAATCGATCAGGCCCACGCCGTTGCCAAGCACGATGCCGTGTTTATGGCCCAAGCCCGAGCGCGGCAGGATCAGCCCGGCCAGTGCCGTGTCCTCGATCCAGATGGCAAGCCCGGTGGCCAGCAGCTCACAGCCGCCCGGGGCCAGCTCAAAGGGGGCCTCGATCATGGCCCGCAGATCCAGGCCGGCCGAGCCTTCGGTGGCATAAGCCGGCATCGGAAATTCATCGCCCAGGCGGGCATCGAGGCGTTTGACCTGTAGTTGTTTCATGCGGCTCGGCAACGGGTGTTTGAAAAGATTCAGGCGCGCTGGCCGGTTTTGTCGGCCAGGCGCTCGGCGATCTGGGCTATCAGGCGCTCGGCCAGCGCTGCCTTGGTGTCACGCTCGTAATACTGCGCGCCGGCCGCGTCGACCACGAACAGCGCGTTGTCGTCGCGGCCGAAGGCATCGTTGGGGCCCACGACGTTGCCGGCGATCATGGTCAGCCCCTTGCGGGCACGCTTGTCGCGGGCCGCGGCCTCCATATCGGTGGTCTCGGCGGCAAAGCCCAGGGTGAAAACCCGTGGGTAGTCGCGGGCGACGTCGGCGATGATGTCACGGGTGCGCACCAGACGGATCTCGGCATCGCCGTCGGATTTCTTGATCTTGTCGGTCGCGATATCGGCCGGGCGATAATCGGCCACGGCCGCGGCCCCGATGAAGACATCGGCGGCCTCGATTTCAGCCATCACCGCCGCGTGCATATCCGCGGCCGATTGCACATCGACCCGGCGTACGCCTGCCGGCACGGCCAGCGTGGTCGGCCCGGACACCAGACAGACATGCGCCCCGGCGTGCGCCGCCGCGGCGGCCAGCGCATAGCCCATGCGCCCGGATGAGTGATTGGTCAGATAACGCACCGGATCCAGCGCTTCGCGGGTCGGCCCGGCGCTCACCAATACGTGCTGCCCGGCAAGCGGCCTGGCACCGGCCGGCGCCATCCTCTCGGCGAGGGCGGCCACGATCGTGTCCGGCTCGCTCATGCGCCCGGCCCCGCTTTCGCGCTCGGCCAATGCGCCGGTATCCGGGCCGATACAGCTCACCCCGCGGGCGATGAGCGTATCCATATTGGCGCGCGTGGCCGGATGCGCCCACATGACGTGGTTCATGGCCGGGGCGACGATGATCGGCGCGGTGGTGGCCAGTGCGATCGTGGTGGCCAGGTCATCGGCCAGGCCGTTTGCCAGACGGGCCAGCACGTCGGCACTGGCCGGAGCCACGAGCATCACATCCGCCCAGCGCGCCAGCTCGATATGGCCCATGTTGAGCTCGGCCGTCTCGTCCCAGAGATCATCGCGCACCGCGTGGGCGGACACTGCGGCCAGGGCCATGGGAGCCACGAAACGCTTGGCCGCAGCGGTCATCACCACCTGAACCTCAGCGCCGGCCGCAATCAGCTGGCGCACGAGGATCGGTGTCTTGTAGGCGGCGATGCTGCCGGTGATGGCCAGCAGCACCCGTTGTCGAGTCAGGCTTTGCATGGCTTGATTGTACCCGGCGACGCGCCGTGGGGGATCGTCGTGACACAAACGATCGGGGGGAATCCATGGGAATCAGAGACTGGCCGGCCAGCGAGCGGCCACGAGAGAAACTGCTGGCCCGCGGCGCTGGCGCGCTGTCCGACGCCGAGCTGCTGGCGATCTTCCTGCGCACCGGCGTGGCCGGCACGAGCGCGGTCGATCTGGCGCGTCAGATGCTCGTCGAATACGGCAGCCTGGATGCCTTGCTGGCGGCCGATTTGAAACGCTTCAGCGCGACCCGCGGGCTGGGTACGGCCAAGTTCGCCCAGCTTCAGGCCGTGCTCGAGATGGCACGGCGCCATGCCGGTGAAGCCTTCATGAGCCGCGATGTCCTGAGTGATCCCCAGGCCACGCGGGCCTACTTGTCGATGCATATGGCCCGCAGCGAACACGAGATCTTTGCCTGCCTGTTTCTGGACAACCGTAATCGCGTGATCGTGTTCGAGGAGCTGTTTCGCGGCACCATCGACGGCGCGGCCGTTTACCCGCGCGAAGTCGTCAAGGCGGCTTTAAGGCATAATGCCGCCGCCGTGATTCTGGCCCACAACCACCCGTCGGGCGTTGCCGAGCCCTCCGGGGCCGATCGCGATATCACGAAACGCCTGATCGCCGCCCTGGATCTGGTGGATATTCGCGTGCTGGATCACCTGGTTATCGGGCGTGAGAGCATCACCAGCCTGGCCGAGCGCGGAATGATGTAAACGACAACCTTGAAGCTATCGAAACGATTGCTTAATTTTTCGTTGACATTGTCGAAGCGGCTTTCTATATTTCTAGTCGCTGGATTCCCCCTATCCGGCAACGAATTGGAGACCACCATGAAAAAAGCCGCGTTTATCATTGGCGCCAGCATGATTCCCGCCGCTGCCTCGTTTGCAGCGCCGAGTTTCTTCACGTCAAGCGAAGACACAGACGGCCCGGGTTACACCTACGTTCAGGGACAATATATTCCGCAGGGCAAGCTTGAGAATGCCCAAGGCGGCGACGACAAGGATTACGACGGCTACGGCTTCGACGTGTCCTACGAGTTTCCCGCCAACCTGATCCTTCAGGGCGGCTATGATCGTCTGGAGCTGAGCAACAGCAGCATCGACGTCAACCGTGCGAACGTCGGCCTGGGCACGCACTATTTCATCGACTACGGCGGTGCCGAAGATACCGGCGTGGACATCTACGGCCTGGGCAGCTACGAGCGCCTGGAGTTTCGTAATGCTGTCGGCGGCGACGATGCCACCGGCACGGGCTACAGCATCACGGCCGGTCTGCGCTGGATGGTTGATCCGCAGGTCGAGATCAACCCGCACGCCAAGTGGGTCGACTACGGCAGCATTTCCGGCGGCCAGGCCAGCTACGGCAGCCCGGACGGCTTCGAGTACGGCCTGCAGCTCGTCGGCTATCTCAGCGAAGACCAGCATCTCGCTCTGACTGCCGGCTATGACCGTACCGACGTCGATTACGGCCCGCAGGACGCGAACTTTCGTAACGAAGTCAGCGTGGGCGCGCGTCTCAACTTCTAAGACGCTTAGAAGATTCGCGCTACCGCGCAAGAAAAACACCCCGCCCGGCGGGGTGTTTTCGTTGGCACGGGATAAAAGGTTGCAGATCCCGGTTGTACGGCTTTCGCGTTGATGGTTAAATACGCGGCTCGCCGACGCCGATAGCGCGCGACCAGGAGTCGAAAACATGTCACAGATTTGTCAGGTCACCGGCAAGAAGCCGATGTCCGGTAACAACGTATCGCACGCCCACAACAAGACGCGCCGCCGCTTTGTGCCCAATCTGCACTGGCATCGCTTCTGGGTAGGCACCGAAAACCGCTACGTGCGTCTAAAGGTGTCGGCCAAGGGTATGCGTATCATCGATCGCCGCGGAATTGACGATGTGCTCGTCGATCTGCGCAAACGTGGGGAGAAAGTCTAATGCGCGAAAAGATTCGTATGGTCTCCACCGCGGACACCGGGTTCTTCTACACCACGTACAAGAACAAGCGGAACACGCCCGACAAGCTCGAAATCAAAAAGTATGATCCCAAGGCGCGCAAGCACGTGACCTTCAAGGAAGCCAAGATCAAGTAGCTCTTGGGTTTCGGATCCAACGATCAAGCCGGCCGCGAGCCGGCTTTTTCGTGGGCGGCGGGTATAACGTTAGAGCCTGCCCGAGCGGCTCGGCCTACAGTGTCTGCCGGATAGTTTGGGCATCACGCAACGGGTCGTATCGGTTCAATGGATAACACGCCGCTGCTGGAAGCGACCGGGCTCGTACGCCACTACGGCCGCCACCCCGGCGTGGCCGATATCGATCTGAGCGTCGCTCCGGGCGACGTCGTGGGGCTTTTGGGCGTTAACGGGGCCGGCAAGAGCACGATTCTGCAGCTGCTGGCCGGCACGCTGGCCCCGCACGCCGGGCGTATCCGTATCGCCGGCCATGATCTGGCGCGCGCGCCAAGCCGCGCCAAGCGTCATATCGGTTATCTGGCCGAGCGCCCGGCGCTCTACGGCGAGCTTACCGTGGATGAAAGCCTGGATCTGGCCGCCCGCCTGCAACAGATCCCGCGCGCGGCCCGGCTTGATGCCGTGGCCAGCGCCAAACACGATACGGGGCTGGCCGATATCGGACGCCGGCTCGTTGGCGGCCTGTCCAAGGGCACGGCTCAGCGGGTCGGCCTGGCCCAGGCCATCGTCCATCGGCCGGCCCTGCTGCTGCTGGACGAACCGACCTCCGGGCTCGACCCGAGCCAGCTACGCGGCATGCGCGAGTTGATCGCCCGGCTGTCGGCCGATCACGCCGTGATTCTTTCAAGCCATCTGCTGGCCGAGATCCAGGCGGTGGCGACCCGCACGGTGATCGTCGCCGGCGGGCGTATCGTGCTCGACGGGCCCATGAGCGACGACGAGACGCGCTGGATCGAGATGACCTGCCTCAGGGCACCCGCGCCCGACGCGCTGACCGGTTTCACCGAGATTCAGGCCGCCGAACCGATGGGCGCGGGCCGTGTTCGCCTGCGCGGCGCGCCCGGCACGGATATCCGTGCGCGCGTGGTCGAGCTGTCGGTCATCCACAACTGGGGGCTGGTCGGGCTACGCGCCTCAGGCAATGATCTTGAGCATCGCTTCATGACGGCCACCGGCCAGACGCCAGCCCGCCATGAGGCACGGCCATGAGCGCGACGCTGGCGATCATGCGCCTGGAAACCCGTCGGCTGTTCGTCTCCCCCCTGTCCTGGGTGCTGGCCGCCATGACCCAGCTGCTCACGGGGCTGTTGTTCGTGATGACGCTGACCGATATCCAGAATAATCCCAACGCGCTGGCCGATGCCGGCGGGGTAACGGTCTTCGTGGCCGGCGGGTTGATGCGGTTCGTCACCTTGATTCTGTTGCTGGTGGTGCCGCTTTTAACCATGCGCAGCATCGCCGAAGAGCGCAAACAGGGCACCTGGCCCTGGCTGGTGGCCAGCCCGATCGGTACGAGCGCGCTGGTGGCCGGCAAGTTTTTCGGCGTTATGGGCTATCTCACCCTGATCTGGGCGCTCACCGCGGCCATGCCGGCCGCGCTGGCGGTCTTCAGCCCGTTGGATATGGGCATCCTGGCGGCCGGGCTGATCGGGCTCTGGCTGATGATGGCAAGCTTTGCGGCCCTGGGGCTACTGGCCTCGGCCATGACCCGCGAGCCGAGCCTGGCCGCGGTGATCACCCTGACCGCGATCCTGCTGGCCTGGCTGGCCTATGCCGTATCGGCGATCGACTGGCAGCCCGTGGTCTTTGACCATGCCCTGGATATCGCCGGCATGATTCGCGGCGCCTCGCCGATCGGCCATCTGGATAGCCTGTTGCGCGGGCTGTTCACCACCGCCGATCTGGTTTATTTCGCGGTCTTCGTGCTCGCCTGTCTGGCCTTGACCGTGCTGCGCCTGGACGCCGAACGTCGATGAACATCGCGCTACGACGGATCAGCCTCCTGTTGTCAGTGGCCCTGATTCTGGCCGCGGCCGTTCTGGCTATTCTGGCCGGCCAGCGCTACTCGGCGCGTTTCGACTGGACGGCCGATCAACGCCACGGGCTGTCGACGGCCAGCCAACGGGTGATCGAGGCCCTGGACGGCCCGATCACGTTCGTGGCCTATATGTATCCGGGCACCGAACGCCAGCGCCTGCGCGAGCGCCTGGGCCGCTACGTGAACGCCGATGCCCGTATCCGGCTGGAATTTCGTGATCCGGCCCGTCACCCGCGTCGTGTGCGCGAGCTGAATATCGGGCCCGACGGCGCCGTGGTCGTGCGCGTTGATGACCGCACGGCCAAGATCGATCAATACGACGAGGCCAGCGTCACCCAGGCCTTGCAGCGTGTCTCGCCCGGCGGCTCGCCGTGGATCGTGTTCGTGGCCGGCCACGGCGAGCGCGGCCTCGATGACACGGCCACCGCCGGCTATGCCGACTTCGCGGCCGCGCTGGATGCCCAGGGGCTACGAACACGCAACGTGAACCTGGCCGCCGCGCACGCGGTGCCGGACAACACCGGCGTGCTGGTCATCGCCTCGCCCCAGCAGCGTTATCTGCCCGGCGAGATCGACATGATCAGGCGCTATGTCGATAACGGCGGCACCCTGCTCTGGCTGGATGACCCGGGCCCGCGCTACGGGCTCACGCCGTTGGCCGACGATCTGGGGATCTCGTTTCTGGCCGGCACGGTGGTCTATCCCGACTACCAGACGCTGGGCACGACAAGCCCGGCGATCAGTGCGATCGCCCAGTATCCGAACACGCCCATCACGCGCTCGCTCAACCAGGTGACGCTGTTTCCGTTTGCCGGCGCGCTGGCCGGCGACAGCGACAGCGGCTGGCAGGCCGATGTGATTCTGCGCTCGGCCACGCGCAGCTGGCTGGAAACCGGCTCGCTGGAGGGCAACAGCATCACCTACCAGCCGGATGCCGGTGATCGCCTCGGCCCGTTGACCCTGGGCTATGCGCTGAACCGACAACGCGATGCCGACGACAGCGCAAGCGCGACACGAGCCCAGCGCGCGGGTGTTGTTGCCGACAGCGATTTTCTGGATAACGGCCATCTGGCCCTGCTGGGCAATCGACGCCTGGGGCTGGCGATCGTGCAATGGCTGGCCGGGCGTGACCGCCAGATCGCCATCGACGTGCCCGAGGCCCCCGATGCCCGGCTTGTTCTGGCTCCGGGGCGCCTGGCCGATCTGCGGGCCGTGTTCGTCGTTGCCCTGCCGATCGGGCTGCTGTTGATCGGCGGGCTGCGCTGGGGCCTGCGTCGGCGACGCCGATGACGCGCCGGCTCGTCATCAACCTGGCGCTGGCAGGTCTGGTCGGGCTGCTCGGCGTGCTGGTGTTGCTGCCGAGCCTGTGGCCCGCGGACGATGCGGGCCCGGCCGAGGCGACAACGTCTCTCGGCCAGCAGCTCGGCCTGGCCGCTGACGGCCCGACGCACCTGCGGGTGCGCCGCGGCGCCGACCAGGTTCGGCTGTCGAAACACGATGGCCGCTGGCGTGTGATATCGCCGGTCAATGCAAGAGCTGACGCCGCGCATCTGGAGATCATCCACGCCCTGCGCACGAGTGAGGCGCTGCGCCGCGTTGATGGCCATGATCTGTCGGGCGAGGTCACCGGGCTGGATACGCCGCTCGTGGTGCAATACGACGACAGCCCGCCGGTACGCATCGGCGGGCCAGGCCCGAACGGGGCCACACGCTATGTGGCCGCCGCCGGCCAGACCTGGCTGGTGCCTCTGGCCCACTATGACAACCTGGCCTGGCACTGGACCGACTGGCTGGATCGCGCCCTCTTGCCTGACAACCGCGCGCTGCGCCGCATCGTGTTGCCGGATTACACGCTCGAGAACACGACGACCGGTTGGCAGGTTCAGCCCGATGAGACACGAGGCGCTGCGGCGGCTGCGGCCACGGCCTCGGCCTGGCGTCGGGCGGCCGCGCTGGCCGTCGTGCCGGCGGATCGCTCGCGTGAGCGCCTGGCCCGCGTGACGCTGGTCTTTGGCGATACCTCACGCCAGGTCTTCGACATTATCGAGCGCGGGCCCAATCTCGTGCTGCGCAGCGAGGCGCTCGGCGTGGATTATCATCTGGCCGGCAATCGCATCGGCCCGCTTTTGAATCTGGTGCACCCGGGTCTGTCAAAATAGGGCCATGCCCGAACTTCCCGAAGTCGAGACCACGCGTGCCGGCATCGAGCCGCATGTGATGGGCCAGCAGGTGCGTACCGTGATCGTGCGCCAGCCGCAGCTGCGTTGGCCGGTCACCGACACACTCGCCGCCGAGCTGCCCGGCCAGACGATCCACGGCGTGGCACGCCGTGCCAAGTATCTGTTGTTCGCCGCCGATACCGGCCATGTCTGTCTGCATCTGGGCATGTCGGGGCGGCTGCGTATCGTGGCTGCCGGCACGCCGCTGGTCGCCCACGATCATGTCGATATCGAGCTGACCAACGATTGGGTCGTGCGCTACAACGATGCCCGGCGCTTTGGCTCGATCTTCTGGCTGACCGAGCCCCCGGAAACGTTTTCGTTGCTGGCCCGGCTAGGCCCCGAGCCGTTGTCGAACGACTTCGACGGCGCTTGGCTCAAGACCCAGGCCGCGCGCCGGCGTACTGCGATCAAGGCGTTCATCATGGATAGCCAGGTCGTCGTCGGTGTGGGCAATATCTATGCCTGCGAGGCCCTGCACATGGCCGGCATCCATCCGCGTCGGCCCGCTCAGAGTGTCTCGCGCGCCCGCTACGACCGCCTGGCCGAGGCGATCAAGACCGTGCTGGCCCGGGCGATCACCGTCGGCGGCACCACGCTTCGCGACTATATCGGCGTCGACGGCGATACCGGCTATTTCCAGCTCTCGCTGGCCGCCTATGGCCGCGAAGGCGCGCCCTGCCCGCGCGGCTGCGGCGTGATCCGGCGTGAGGTGATCGGCCAGCGCAGTACGTTCTTCTGTCCAGGCTGCCAACGCTAAACGGCCGATCCGGTGTAAGTGACAAGCGCCGTGCAGGCTCGTAAGGTGCGCTGATACCTCTTATTTCGGTCCACGCCATGCGTTATATCGCCCTGATTGCCGCCGCGCTCGCCACGCTGCTGTTCGGCCTGGGGACGTGGGTATTGCCGCGTTATTTCGGCCTGTTTTTCATCATTGCCGTGATCTTTCTTGTGATCGGGCTGCGTGATCTGTTCCAGTCGGAGCATGCGCTGCTGCGCAACTATCCGCTGCTGGCACATTTTCGCTGGTTCTTCGAGGCCATTCGCCCGGAGATTCGTCAGTATCTGATCGAATCAGACACCGAGGCCGCGCCCTTCTCGCGCGAGCAGCGCAGCCAGGTTTATGCCCGGGCCAAGGGCGACAACGACTCCGACCCGTTCGGCACCGAACTCAACGTGTATGCCGAGGGCCACGAATGGTTGGCGCATTCCATGGCGGCCCGCGAACCGGCCCAAACACCGCCACGCGTACTGATCGGCGGGCCGGATTGCAGCCAGCCCTATTCGGCCTCCACGCTGAATATTTCGGCCATGAGTTTCGGCTCACTGTCGGCCAACGCGATTTCCGCACTCAACAAGGGCGCCGCGAAAGGCGGCTTTTTCCACGATACCGGCGAAGGCTCGGTCTCGAAATATCATCGCGAGCACGGCGGTGACCTGGTCTGGGAGCTGGGCAGCGGCTATTTCGGCTGTCGCGCCAAGGACGGCACCTTCGACCGGGCACAGTTCGTCGACAACGCCGCCGAAGAACAGGTCAAGATGATCGAGATCAAGCTCTCGCAGGGGGCCAAACCCGGCCACGGCGGCGTGCTGCCCGGTGCCAAGGTCACCCCCGAGATCGCCGAGGCACGCGGCGTGGAGGTCGGCCAGACCTGTGCCTCACCGCCTTATCACACCGCGTTCTCGACCCCGATCGAGATGATGGAATTCATCGCCGATCTGCGCGAGGGCGCAAACGGCAAGCCGGTGGGCTTCAAACTGTGCATGGGCCACGGCTGGCAGTTCATGAGCCTGGCCAAGGCCATGCTCAAGACCGGCATCACGCCGGACTTCATCGTCGTCGACGGCGCGGAAGGCGGCACCGGGGCGGCCCCGCTGGAACTGGCCGACAACGTCGGCACGCCGCTGCGTGAAGGCCTGGTCTGGGCCCACAACACGCTGGTGGGCGCCGGGCTTCGTGAGCGCATCAAGCTGGGGGCCTCGGGCAAGATCACCTCGGGCTTTCGCATGGCCTCGAACATGGCGCTGGGTGCGGACTGGTGCAATTCGGCCCGTGGCTTCATGTTTGCGCTGGGCTGTGTGCAGTCCGAGTCCTGTCATACCGATCGGTGCCCGGTGGGCGTGGCCACACAGAACGCCTGGCGCCAGCGCGCGCTGGTCGTGCCCGACAAGGCCGAGCGGGTCTATGCCTTTCACAAGGCCACCGTGGCCGCCATGCAGGAAGTCGTGGCCACCGTGGGCCTGGATCATCCCGGCCAGCTCGCGCCCGAGCATCTGTGTCGACGCACCCGTGACTCCGAGATTCTGACCGCGGACCAGGTCTATCGCTTCCTGGCGACCGGCGAGCTGCTCGTCTCCAATCGCGCCGGACGCTACGAGAGCGCCTGGGCCCGTGCCCAGGCCGAGAGTTTCCTGCCGCGTAGCCAGGCAGCCTAGCCAGGAGCTTCGATATGGCGTTCACCGATCGATTCCGTCGTCGCCCGCCGGCCGGGCGCACTTCGCATGCGCCGCCCGAGACACCGGCGGCACTGCGCGACTATGCCGATCAATATTCGGAGACGCGCTTCTGGACCAAGATGTCGCATGTCTTGAAGCGCGCCGGCCACGAGCTGCTGGAAAAAGCGCTGTGGCTGCACTATGCCGCCCAGCGCCCGGACACGCCGCGTTGGGCCCGGGCCACGGCTTACGGGGCACTGGCTTATTTCATCCTGCCCTTCGATGCGATTCCCGACTGGCTGTTCGGCATGGGCCTGACCGATGACCTGGGCGCGCTCACGCTGGCCGTGGCCACGATCTCGCAATATATCGACGACGACGTGAAAGCCCGAACCCAGAGCCGCCTGAATGCCTGGTTTGGCCGCTCGCAGCCCCCAACACGACGCGCCCACGACAAGCCGAGCTTCAATCATGACGATATTTAATCTGGCCGGACGCCGTGCGCTGGTTACCGGTGCGTCTTCCGGCGTGGGCGAGGCCACGGCCCGCCTGCTGGCCACCCACGGCGTGGGCGTGGTCATCGCCGCCCGCCGCGCCGACCGGCTGAGCGCACTGGCCGAGGAGATCGGCGCCCATGCCATACCCATTGATCTGGCCGAGCCCGGCGCCCCCGAGCGGCTGATCGAACAGGCCACGGCCGCCCTGGGCGGGCTGGATATCCTGATCAACAACGCCGGCGCGCATCATCGCGGCGATTTCGCTGACCAGAGCGCTGACGATCTGGCCACGATGATCGACGTGAACCTGCGCGCCCCGCTTGTGCTATCGCGCCTGGCCCTGCCCGCGCTCGAACAAAGCGGGGCCGGCACGATCGTCAACGTGGGCTCGGTGGCCGGGCGCATGCCGGTACCGGGCAGCGCCACGTATTCCGCCAGCAAGGCCGGGCTGCGCGCGCTCACCTATGCGCTGGCCGAGGAATTCGCCGATCGGGCGGTATCGATCTCGGTGGTCTCACCGGGGCCGATCGCCACGGATTTCATCCTCTCGGATATCGATGCCGTCACCGATCTGACGTTCTCCCAGCCGATGAGTACGCCCGAGCAGATCGCCGACGATATTCTGGCCTGCATCATCGACGGCAAGACCGAGCGTACGCGCCCGGCCTCGACGCGTTTCATGACCACGATGGGCTATCTGTTTCCGGCCATTCCGCGGCTGTTGCGCCCGGCGCTCGCGGCCAAGGGCCGTCGTGCCAAGGCCCGCTATCGCCAGGGCGTGTCGTCATAAGATAAGACGAGACGCCTCAGGGCCTGAACCGACAAGGAACGGTCGCCCGCGGCCATGTCTTGCGAGTGCAACCGGACAAGCGCACAGTGTTCGTGCAAAAGACAACAACTTGTTATGGGAGTTTTAAGATATGGGCATTATTGCTTGGATCATCTTCGGCCTCATTGCCGGCGCCATCGCCAAACTGATCATGCCGGGTAAGGATCCGGGCGGCATCATCGTCACGATCATCATCGGTATCGTGGGTGCCGTGGTCGGCGGCTTTGTCGGCAGCGCGCTGGGTATCGGCGGCGTCTCCGGTTTCAATATCGGCAGCTTCCTGATCGCGATCCTGGGCGCTATCATCCTGCTGGCGATCTATCGCGCGGTCGCTCGCTAGGCGAACGGCGAAAACCGTTGGAAAAACCGGCCTCGTGCCGGTTTTTTCTTGTCTATAACAAGCCGCGCAGACCGTCGAAACCGAGCTTGAGCGCCAGCACGATCAGGATCACGCGCACGACGACACGAAACACGCCTTCCGAGACATGGTGGTTAAGCCGCCGGCCCACCAGGGTGCCGATGATCGAGACCGCCACCATGGGAATCAGCAGATCCCAGCAGGCCAGCACGCTATAGCCGGCCATGGAAAACGCCGCGATCTTGGCCGCGTGGCCGCAGGCCTGGCCCACCGCCATCGTGGCGATCACGTTTTCGCGCTTCCAGTCGTCTCTTAAAAAGAACGGCGCAACCAGTACGCCGATGCCGCCGACCAGCGGGCCCATCACGCCGGCGATGGCACCGGCGACCAATAACCCGCCGCGCCCGTGCAGACGCAGCCAGCGGGCCCATACCGGCCATACGCCCAAGGCGATGAACACGGCCATCACCACCCGCAGCGCGTCCGGGTTAGCCGCCGCGACTAACGGCGCCACCAAAAACGGCACCGGTACGGCACCCAGCAAGAACAAGCCCAGCGCCGACCATTTGATATCCGCGCGATAGGCCACACAGCGCGAGCCGTTCGAGGCCAACTGAACGCCGGCGTGCAGGGGCAGCGCCAACGCCGGCGCCATGCCGACGGCAAACAGCACGCCAATCAAGATCATCCCGCCGCCCATGCCCGCCATCGCCGAGATCACGGCAGTCGTCAGGGCGACGAGGCTAAGCCCGACAATCATCGCGTATCGCGGCCCAGCGTGTAGATATCGCGCTCACGCAGTACGAACAGCGCAATGGCCGCGGCCCACATCGGCCAGGCAGCAAAGAACAGCAGGTTCGGCCCGGCGAACGGGTCGAGATACTGTGCCCAGGCGGCCAGAGTCGACACGCCGTGCACGATGACCACGAAGCCATATGTCCAGAATTTGAGGCGCCCGGCGACAAACACCAGCAGGATCAGCGCCTCAACGACCGCGATCAGCGTGATCGGCGATACCCCGAAGCCGCCGAGCCCGTAATAGGCCTCGTACACATGCGAGGCGTGGCTCGGATTGACGAATTTGTCGATCGTCCACATGGCCATCACGACAAAGATCGTGATCCGCATGAACAACAGCACGACACCCAGACGCGTGCGCTCGGACATCAGATTTCCTTCTGTTTGAGAGCCCGGCGCGTTCAGCGGCGCCAGGCATGAAAACGTGCCAGCCAGGGAAAGACCCAGTCCGGCGCGTGGGCTTTTTTCCAGTTGCTGGCCGCGAACTTGTTGGCCTCGGCCAGGGTGGGGTAGCTGTGAATGGTCGACAGAATCTTGTTCAGGCCGATGCCGTGCTTCATGGCCAGTACGATCTCGGCGATCCATTCGCCGGCGTTCTCGCCGACAATTGAAGCACCCAGAATCGTGTCCTTGCCCGGCACGGTCAGTATCTTGACGACCCCGGCCGTGGCCGATTCGGCCAGCGCTCGGTCGTGTTCGGCCAGTTCATAAGTCGTGATTTCGTAATCGATACCGGCCGCACTCGCCGAGGCCTCGTTATGGCCCACATGCGCCACGTTGGGCTCGGTATAGGTTGACCAGGGCAGGTGATCATAGCTCACGGCGAAACGCTTGAAACTGCCGAACAGCGCGTTGACCGTGGCATGCCAGGCCTCGTGCGAGGCCGCATGGGTGAGTTGATAACCACCGATGGCATCGCCGCAGGCATAGACCGTGGGCACGGCCGTTGCCAAGTGCGCATCCACCGCGATACGCCCGTCGCGCAGGATGCCGAGATCTTCCAGGCCAAGGCCCTGGGTACGCGGCGCCCGGCCCACGGCCATGAGGATCCGGTCCACCACCAACGGCTCATCGCCGTCGAGGACAAGCGCTTGCCCGTGATCGTGGACGTGCACCGCGGCCAGCGTCGTACCCGTCTTGATGGTGATGCCTTCATCGGTGAGCACGGCGGCCAGCCGGTCAGCGATATCGGCGTCCTCGACCGGCAGAATATGCGCGCCCTGTTCGATCAACGTGACCGTTGCCCCCAGCCGCGCGAACGCCTGGGCCATCTCACAGCCGATCGCCCCGGCACCAACCACGGCCAGGCGTTGCGGCACGGCTTCGAGCGACCAGAGCGTGTCCGAGGTCAACGGGCAGGCCTCGGCCAGGCCCTCGATATCCGGCACGACCGGCACCGCCCCCGTGGCCAGCACGATCGCCCGCGCGGTCAGACGCGTGCCATCACCCAGCTCGACCGTCCAGGGATCGACCAGCCGTGCGCTGTCGGTGCGTACATCCACACCCAGGCTCTGGTAGCGCTCGACCGAATCATGCGGTGCGATGGTGGCGATGATGTCTTTCACGCGCGTCATGACGTCACGGAAATCGAAGCTCGGCTCGACCGGCGCAAGCCCGAAACGATCGGCGCGGCGCATGTCATGGGCCGCGCGCGCGGTGCGCAGCAGTGCCTTGGACGGCACACAGCCCGTATTCAGACAATCCCCGCCCATCGTGTTCTTTTCGATCAGCGTCACACGGGCCTTGACCGTGGCCGCGATCAGCGCGGCCACCAGGCCGGCCGAGCCCGCGCCGATGACGATCAGGTTACGATCAAACTGCTTGGGCCGCGTGTAGCCGGCCAGCGCCCGACGGCGCCGCACCAGCGCCACGCCGTAGCGGGCGGCCAGCGGAAACAGCCCGAGCAGCACGAACGACGCGATCAACCCCGGCGAGACGATGCCGCCCACGGAATCGATCTGGCCAAGCTGGGTGCCGGCATTCACATAAACCACCGTGCCGGCCAGCATCCCCAGCTGGCTGACGACATAAAACACGGCCAGGCGCATGGCCGTGAGCCCCATCGCCAGATTGATCACGAAAAACGGAAACACCGGCACCAGGCGCAGGGCGAACAGATAGAACGCGCCGTCGCGCGCGATACCGCGATCCAGCGTGGCCAAGCGTTTGGAAAAACGTGCTTTCACCCAGTCGCGCAGTATGAAACGCGCCGACAGAAACGCCAGGCTCGCGCCGATGGCTGAGGCAAACGAGACCAGCACCACGCCCATCACCAACCCGAACAGTGCCCCGCCGACCAGCGTGAGCACGGCCGCCCCGGGGATCGAGGCAGCCGTCACCGCGATATAGACGCCGAAATAGACCAGAGCCGCGGTCAAGACATGCTGATCCACCCAGCCGCCAAGTGCCGCCCGTTGATCGACAAAGCAGGCCACGCTGGCAAGCCCCTGCTCGGCGCACACCCCGCCCAGCCATGTGCCCGGTGCCGCCACGAAATAGACGACCACAATGGCCACGAGCGCAAGCGCCAAGGCAAGACGAGAAAACGTCATAGTCTGCAACCGATGGACGAGGCGGGCGCGGACCGAGGTCTGCTAGACTTCGACCCGCCGTATTTGCCCGAACCTCAAGGGATCGGACCCCATGAAACACGAAACCGACAACTTGCGCATCCAAGGTATTCAGGAACTGGTCTCGCCGGAGACGCTTCTGACCGAACTGCCGGTCAGCGAGGCCGCGGCCACGACCGTCTACGAGGCCCGCGGTGCAATGCAAAACGTGTTGTCGGGCAACGACGACCGGCTCGTGGTGGTCGTGGGCCCCTGCTCTATCCACGACGTGGACGCCGCCCTGGAATACGCCGAGCGCCTGGCCGAACTGCGCGAGCGCTATGCGGATGATCTGATCATCGTCATGCGCGTGTATTTCGAAAAGCCGCGCACCACCGTCGGCTGGAAAGGCCTGATCAACGATCCCGATCTGGATGATTCCTTCCAGATCAACAAGGGTATTCGCCAGGCCCGCAAGCTGCTGGCCGATCTGGCCGAGCGCGGTATGCCGGCCGGCGTCGAGTTTCTTGACCTGATCACCCCGCAATACCTGGCCGATCTGGTGGCCTGGGGCGCGATCGGCGCACGCACCACCGAATCCCAGGGCCATCGCGAGCTGGCCTCCGGGCTGTCCTGCCCGGTCGGCTTCAAGAACGGCACCGGCGGCTCGATCAAGATCGCGGTGGATGCCGTGGGGGCCGCGCGCCACTCGCATCATTTCCTGTCGCTGACCAAGGAAGGCCAGTCCGCGATCTTTCAGACCGCGGGCAACGCCGACTCCCACGTCATCCTGCGCGGCGGGGCCAACGGGCCCAACTTCGACGCCGATGCCGTGGCCGGTGCGATCGCCCAGCTCGGCCAGGCCGACCTGCCCGGCTATGTGATGATCGATTTCTCCCACGCCAACAGCCGCAAGCAACACAAGAAACAGCTGGAAGTCGGCGACGACGTCGGCGGCCAGATCGCCGCCGGCAGCAAGGCCGTCTTCGGCGTGATGATCGAATCCCACTTGAAAGAAGGCGCCCAGAAACTCGTACCCGGCATGGCGCCCGAATACGGCGTGTCCATCACCGATGCCTGCCTGGGCTGGGAAGACACGGAAAAACTGCTGGGCGACCTGGCCCATGCGGTCTCCGAACGCCGCGGCCTGGGCGATAGCAGCGACACCGACTAGCGGTAACGCGCGCCTCTCCTCGGGGCGCGTTCTTCAAGGCAATCCGCCGATGAACGCCGAACAACGCAGATCGCGGTCATGCTGTCGTGGCATGGCGGCTGCGCGGGCGCCACTGTCTACCCGGGCGCGTTCTTTGAAGGGCTATCCGCAGATTTCACAGATTACGCAGATTTGCGAAAGGCGTTGTCGGCTCTGAATGAGCTGTGGGGCGCATCGGCCTTGAGTCGGAACGGCTTTTTCTTAAGACATTTATCCGCAGATGGACGCCGATAAACGCCGATGGCGGTCGGATATCGCGTCGTTGCGAGGATGACGGCGCCACCGCTTCCGGCGTCGTAGTGGCCAGTAAAAATTGAACACGCCCTCGTTGGGCGGCGGCGTAGAACCGGCCGCCGTGGCACCGCTGAACGAAAACGCCAGCAGCACTGGCGCTTCGATCCAACCGCGCCGCAACACGCATCCGCCATCGGCGTTTATCGGCGTCCATCTGCGGATTGTCTTGAAGAACGCGCCGCTGAATTAAAAACGACTCAGTAAAAATCTGCGCAATCTGCGGATAGTCCCTTAAAGAACGAAGCCTCGGTCAGCCGTGGCGCCTCGATCTCACTGACGCCCCGCCTATCGACCGCCATCTGCGCTTATCGGCGCCCATCGGCGGATTGCCTTGAAGAACGCGCCCCCAACCCCCTACCAATAAGGCCCGGGCAGGATAGCCGCCAGCAGCCGCGCCGGCACGTTGAGTTTTTCGCTGTTTTCGGCCGGGCCGGATTTGGTGCGCGCGACCTTGGACGACGGAAACATGTGAAAAGCCTTGTGCAGCACGAAGTCGTTGAATCGCGGCCACATGGCATAGCTGACCTGGGCAAACGTGCCCAGCGGTGAGGCCACGCTCTTGGGCCGGTCGACGATGGCGTTGGCGATCATGTCGGCAGCCTGCTCGGGGGTCAGTGCCGGCACGTAGTCATAGAGTTTGGTGGGTGCGATCATCGGCGTGCGCACCAACGGCATATAGACGGCGGTGAGATCGATATTGCGCGAGGCCACCTCGGGCGAGAGACAGCGCGAGAACGCGTCCAACGCGGATTTGGAGGCCACATAAGCTGAAAACCGCGGCGCGTTGGTCAGCACCCCGATCGACGAGACATTCAGAATATGCCCGGTCCGGCGCTTGGCCATGGTGGGCAGGAAATTGAAGATCATCCGCAGTGCACCGAAATAGTTCAGCTGCATGGTGCGTTCGTAATCGTGGAAACGGTTCAACGACTCGAATACGGCCCGGCGGATCGAATGCCCGGCGTTGTTGATCAGGATATCGACGTGGTGATGTTCGGCCAGGATGGCATCGGTACAGGCATCGATCGCCGCGATATCCGATAGATCACAGGAATAGGCATAAGCCGTGCCGATGGTCGCGATGATCGAGCGGGCTTCTTCGAGCTTGTCGGGGTTGCGCGCGACCAGACACACCGTGGCGCCCGCGGCGGCCAGTTTCTTGGCCGTGGCGAAGCCGATACCGCTGGAGCCACCGGTAATGACCACCACCCGGCCCGAGGCCCGGCGTACGAGTGAGGCCGAGACATCGACGTCACAATCCAGATGCATTTCCCAGTAGCGCCAGAGCGTCTCGGCATATTCCGATAGCGGCGGGCAGCTGATGCTGCTACCGGCCAGCGCGGCGCGCGTGTTCACATCGTCGAAGACCGCGCGGTTGTTGATATAGCCCAGAATCGCCAGCGGCACGCCCAGCGACTGGGCCGCGCGCTTGGCCAGCCAGTCGGCGGCCGGCAGCAGGGCGCCGATCTGCTTGATCTGGGTTTCCAGCGCGCCGGACCACTGCTGGCTGGGCAGGTTATGGATCACGTCCGGGCCGTGGGCGGCGCGCACGAAGATCTTGGTCATCTCGCCGGCGGTGGGTGGGTTGTCCTGGATCAATAGATACGCTTTGCCGTTGCCCTCACGCTTGTGGGCGATATGCACGGTGGCATCAATCACATAGTCCACCGGGGCGATGGGCATCTGCCCGCCCTCGATGCCCAGCAGCGGCAGCCACTTGGGCAAGCGATCCCGCAGCGCCTTGATGGCCGGGAAAAAATAATACGGCCCGTCGATCTTGTCGATCTGGCCGGTCTGTGAATCGCCGACGACCATGCCCGGGCGATAGATCCGCCAGGGCACCCTGGCATGCTCGCGTACGACCGCCTCGGCCTGGAACTTGGTGCGATAATACGGATGCGTCAGACGCTGACCCACGTCGAACATCTCATCGGAAAACCGCCCGACGTGGTCCGCACCGGCCACCGCCACCGACGACATGTGATGAAAGCGCGGCTTGGTCTTGTTGGCATTGGCAAGTGCGCCGGCCAGCGCCAGCACGTTGGCCGTGCCCTTGACGTTGAACAGATCGGCCGTGGCGTCGCTCATGTCCATGTCGTAGACCGCGGCCAGATGAAAGACATGATCGATCTCGCCGGACAGCCGTTCGACGGCCGCCCTATCGATGACGCCGTCCTTGGTGATATCGCCCCAGACCGGAATCAGGCGGCTTTCATCGGCATCCAGGCGTATGCGCAGATCGTCCATCTTGTCGGCGCTGGCGCGGCGGATCAGCACGTAAACCGTGCTATTGGCGCGCGCAAGCAGCTTGGCCACCAGGCGCCGGCCCAGAAAACCGGTCGCGCCGGTCACGAGATATTTCATGTTCTTGTTCTCCAGTGCCACATGAGCTTGGCAGGCGTCTTCGGTCTATCGTGTCTTCTGACAGAATACGGACTTTCACCGCACGAAAATGACAGCCATGAGTGACACCCTATTCGCAAAGATCATCAATCGCGAGATCGAGGCCGATATCGTTCATGAAGACGATACCGTGCTGGCCTTTCGCGATATCGCCCCGCAGGCGCCGATGCATATCCTGGTCATCCCGAAGAAACCGATCGACATGCTGGCCAACGCCGGCGCCGACGATCAAGCGTTGCTGGGCCACATGATGCTGACCGCCGCCCGGATCGCCGCCGACGAAGGCTATGGTGACGGCTTTCGTCTGGCCATGAACAACGGCGAGAAAGCCGGCCAGTCCGTCTTTCATATCCATCTGCACGTGCTGGGCGGGCGGGCCTTCGACTGGCCGCCGGGCTGAAGCCCCCGGGCACGAACCCACGGCGGCGCGACTTGTTTTTTTAAGATCAGGCGCTATCGTCACGCACCGGGCCACGGCGCCTTGTACGCGCCGGCCCACCCGGTTCACTCGGCACTGTCAGGCTCTCATGAACAGCAACTCACAACACGCCTCGCCCCGTCCTGCCCCCATCGAGGATGTTCAGGGCCGCACGGATCCGCGCCGCCTGGCCATCAACAAAGTGGGCATCTGCGATATCCGGCATCCGGTCTCGATCGCACAGCGCGTTGGCGGGCATCAGTCCACGGTGGCGACGTTTGCCATGTACGTGAACCTGCCGCACGAGTTCAAGGGCACGCACATGTCGCGCTTCGTGGAGATCCTGAACGCCCACGAGCAGCAGATCACCCCGGATTCCTTTCAGCTCATGCTCGAGGAAATGGCCGAGCGCCTGGAGGCCAATAACGGCCATATCGAAATGTATTTCCCCTACTTCGTCGACAAGTACGCGCCGGTGACCGGGGAGAAAGGCGTCATGGACTACGAAGTGGGCTTCATCGGCGATCGCGTGGACGGTGTCTCAACACTCTACGTCGAAGTTCAGGTGCCGGTGACCACGCTCTGTCCCTGCTCCAAGGATATCTCGGATTACGGCGCCCACAATCAGCGCTCGCTCGTGACCATCCGAGTGCGTGCCGATGCCTTCTTCTGGGCCGAGGAACTCATCGATATCGCTGAAAGCGAAGGCTCTTGCGAGCTCTATGGCGTGCTCAAGCGGATCGATGAAAAAGCCGTGACCGAACGCGCCTACGAAAACCCCAAGTTCGTCGAGGACGTGGTGCGCGATATCGCCACGCGGCTGAACGACGACGATCGGTTTCGTAGTTATCGGGTGACCTCGGAAAACTTTGAATCGATCCACAATCATTCGGCCTACGCGATGATCGAGCACGACAAGGATGCCGAATAGGCCAGGGGCGCCGTTCGATTCAAAGTCCGGCTGACATCAGCGAACGCATCCCGCGGCTTCGCCGCGGGAACCCTGCTCTTCGTCGCTGAATCAGCCGACTTCTCATCCATCCACAATCATTCGGCCTACGCGATGATCGAGCACGACAAGGACGCCGAATAGGTCCGGGGCGCTGTTCGATCCAAAGTCCGGCTGACATCAGCGAACGCATCCCGCGGCTTCGCCGCGGGAACCCTGCTCTTCGTCGCTGAATCAGCCGACTTCTCATCGATCCACAATCGTTCGCCCCACGCGATGAACGAGCACGACAAGGACGCTGAATAATACCGCGGCTTCGACGACTTACAGTCAGGCCGGTATCCACTCGTAGACATCGCTTTACGCGCTCGCCGCGACTGGATATATTTACAGCATGGAAAAGCTGACTCCCAAGCAGCAGCGGGTCTACGACTTCATTCGTGACACGCTGATCGATACGGGCGCCCCGCCCACGCGAGCCGAGATTGCCCAGGCGCTGGGATTTGCCTCGGCGAACGCGGCCCAGGCGCATCTGCGCACGCTGGCCCGCAAGGGCGCGATCGAGCTCGGCTCGCGGCGCAGCCGCGGGATCCGTCTGGTCAATAACAGTGGCGAGCCAGCCAGCGTCGATACGGCCGCCAATGACGATACCGACGACGGGCTCGCCGTGATCGGGCGCGTGGCAGCCGGCGAGCCGATACTGGCGGTCGAGCATATCGAGCGACGTGTCCGTATTGCCGACGACGTGTTCGCCACGCCGGCCGATTATCTGCTCACCGTTCGCGGCGACAGCATGACCGGCGTCGGCATCCTCGACGGCGACCTGCTGGGCGTGAAAACAGCCAGCGAGGTCCACAACGGCCAGATCGGGGTGTTTCGGCTCGGCGAGGACGTGACGGTCAAACGCTTTTTCAAAAGCGACACCGGCGCGGTACGCTTGCAGGCCGAGAACCCGGCCCATGCCGATATCCAGGTGGACCCCGAACAAGACGAGTTAGTGCTGGAAGGTTTGGCCGTGGGCGTGGTGCGCTCTATCCACTAGGGCATGACTACAGCCCGATAAAAAAGCCGCCCGGACACCGGGCGGCTTTTCAAGGCGTGTCGGCCAGGGCCGACACGTCGCCTGTTCTATTGCTGCCCGCCGCGTCCGGCTTGAATCGCCTCCAGCGGTACCATGATGGCTTCGGCGCGCTCGTTTTTGCGACGCCCGGCCGGCGTATCGTTACTGGCAATCGGGTGCTGGTTACGCATGCCGCGTGCGCCGATACGATCCGGATCGGTTCCGGCCTGGACCAGAAGCTGGGCGACGTCGCGCGCTCGTGCATCTGTCAGCCCCTGACGATAAGCCGCGACCTGCTGCGCATGCGAGAGATCCTGCTGGGCCAGCTTCGGGTTGGCGTTGATGAACGCCTGCAGGCGCTGATCCGCGGGTTCGGCGTTGTCGGTAAAGCCAAAGACCGCGACGCCCAGATCCGGGTGGGCCGCCAACAGATCGACCAGCCGGCCGATGACTTCGCGTGAGTCATCGGTCAGACGTGCCGAGCCCTCTTGGAACTGCAGGCTGCCGAGCATCGTCGGCACGACACGCTCATTGATGAGTTCGTCGTCGCTGAGCTGTCCGGCGTCAGCCGTGGCCCCGGGGCCGGTCGAGACCCCGCGCGATGCCTGTAGCGCGTTGAGCTGATTCAGGCCCAGCTCGCGCTGTGCGGTGTACTGCGCAACCTGGGCCTGGCGCTCGGCGTCGTGCGCGGCATCGGCCACGCCGGACAACGCCTTGGCGGATCGCTTGTCGTTCTTGGCGATCTTGTCCCAGCCGGATTGCGCCTCGGCCAACGATGCTTCGGCCCTGGACAGCGCATCGGCACCGAATTCGTTGACCCGTTCCTGCGCCTTGGCCGCGGCGACGGCCTTGCGGGCATCGGCCAGCGGCACGAACGTCGGCGCCCCGCCGTCGGGGTCGCGCCGAATGGCATCGCGCCAGGCCTCGACCTGGGCCGTATGGCCTTCGAGTTGCGGCGCCCTGGGCGCATCGTCGTTAAACAGCGCACAGCCGGACAGGCCAGTAGCCAGAACGGCGACAACTAGCAGACGATAACCCATGCTCAACCCCCGATCGGCGCGGTGTTGGATAACCCGCTACCGCCCATGCCATTGTCAAAGCCCAGCGATCCGTCAGTGCGCCCTGTCGTCTCATCGGCGGGCTGCGACTGTGTCTGCTGGAGCTGGCCCAGCTGTTTGTTGACGGCCTTGGCCTGTGTCTCGACCAGCGCTTCCCGAGCGTCCAGACGGGCCTGAGCCACGAGCACATCAATACGCTCGCGCTCGGCCGGCTTGAGATCACGATCAGCGCGTGCTGCCGCGAACAGGATATCGCGGGCCAGCGTGATCCGGCGCCGCGCACTGTCTACCGCCCGCGGGGCGAAGTCCTCGGCATTGGCACGCACCGCCTTGTCCAACGCCTGCGTGGCCGGCTCGAGCACGCTTTGATCCGGCACCGCCGGGCGTTCGCCCCGGTTGCCGTCGCTGACACAGCCGGACAGCGCAACGACGGCCACCACGAGCAGGCCGAGTACGTGTTGTGGCAGGCGACATTTCCTACGACCGCTTCGAGCAGGCGACATGGCCCTCTCCCCAGACATGACGGATACGACCGCATACCGAGCGGCCACTCAAGCGCGCGAGTCTAGCAGCGTGCCGGGCGTGGCTGACAAACACGCGGGGCGATCAGCCAATCTGGCGGGCCCGGGCCAGCGTGGCGGCCCGCCCGACGTCGATCCATCGACCCGGGTGATGAACCCCGAAGGCATGCCCGTCCTGGATCGCGCGCTGGATGATGTCGGTCAGGGCGAAGCGCTCGCCGGCGCGGGCCGCGAACAACCCGGGCGAAAACCGCCCGATTCCGGCATAAGTCAGCCGCGGCGCGATGTCGCGGAGGCGTCCGTCGACCAGGCCGAAATCACCGCGCCGATGGTGCGCGGGATTATCGATCAGCGCCAGCGTCAGCCCGGGGCCAGAGCCAGCGCCGGGCGATGGCGACATCAATTGCCGGAAATCGAAATCCGTGAGCACGTCGGCGTTGACCAGCAGAAAATCGTCCGTGCCCAAGACAGACGTGGCCTGGGCGATGCCGCCGCCGGTATCCAGCGCGCCGGGAGTTTCTTCACTGTAACGAATGGATACGCCGTAACGTTGACCGTCGCCGAGTGCGGCCTGGATCTGGTCGCCTCGGTAGGCCACGTTGATCACGACGTCCCGGATACCCACGGCCGCCAGGCGACACAGATGATGTCCAATCAACGGCATGCCAGCGATCTCGACCAGCGGCTTGGGCACACGATCGGTGAACGGGCGCAGGCGCGAGCCGCGACCGGCGGCCAGAATCATCGCCTTCACAAGGGGCCTGCGTGGCGGGCAACGGCGGCGTCGATCGGCGCACGCAACGGCGCCAATGCGGCGTGGGCGTGGACCACCGGCGCCAGATAGCGGGCAAAACGACCCAGGTCAGCCGCGTAGGCTGGCTTGTTCTGTTGTTCGGCCAGACGCACGAACAGACCCATGATCTTGAGATGCCGCTGGGCGCCGGTCAGGGCCACATCGTCGACGAACGTCCGCCAGTCGTCGGCCACCGGCACATGGCGTGCACGGGCCGCCTGCCAATAGGCATGCATCCAGGTCGAGATACGATCCTCCGGCCAGCTGATGAAGGCATCACGAAACAGGCTGGCCACATCGTAGCTGGCCGGCCCGTAGCGGGCATCCTGAAAATCGATGATGCCCGGCAAAGAGGCCGCCATCATCAGATTGCGCGGCATATAATCGCGATGCACAAACACCGACGGCTGCGCGGCCATGCGATCGATGATGAACGTATAAGCCGCCTCGAGCGCCTGCAGCTCTTCCGGGCCGGCCACGTGGCCCAGCACACGGGGCAGATACCACTGATCAAACAGACGGATCTCACGCCACAGGGTGGCCCGGTCGTAGGCCGGCAGCACCTCGGGCCGGCTGGCGGCCTGCCAGTCCACGAGGGCGGCGATCGCCGAGGCGAACAGGTCATCGGCGTTATCGGCGTTCAGCACGTCGATGAAACGCTGGCGGCCGAGGTCCGACAGCAACAGAAAACCGGCGTCCAAATCACAGGCCAGCACGGTCGGCACGTTCAGGCCGGCGCCTCGAAACAGCGCGGCGATATCGACAAAAGCCTGATTGTTCTGGCTTTCTGGCGGCGAATCCACGGCGATCCACGAACGGGCGCGCGCCTGCGCTCGAAAATAACGCCGGCTGCTGGCGTCGGCCGAGACCACCGACCAGGACACGGGGGCCGCCAGACGGGCGCGAACCCAAGCCTCCAGCCGGGCTGCGCGATGATCGAGCGCTTGGATCATGGGGCCTCGTTAGAACGGTTCGTTGCGGCGGCGCCGGCGGCCAGCGCATAATCGCGACCTGCGACGGCCCGCCCGGCATTCGATTCGGGCCGCGGCCGACAAGCGATCGGCACACGGGGTGTGCATCGTATCGTGCCAAGGGGATGAACGCCTGTCGTGACTGTGTACAAGAATAAGGATCGTCGCCGTCTGGGCCGGTGCGTGCCGGCCGCGCTTGTCGCGGGCCTGTTGCCCGGAGGCGCGGTGCTGGCAGCCGATATGACGGCCGAAGACATTTCGACCTATCGCGGCTGTCCGGTAGCGCCGCCGCCGTTGGTGCTACCCGAAAACGGCGATACGTCGAGCCTCATCGCCGATTCGGCCGAACTGGCCGACCAAGTAGCCACCGCCCGGGGCGACGTGCATCTCGAGCGCGACGGTCAGACCCTGGAAGCGCCGTTCGTGCGCTATAACCGAGCCACCACACAGACCGAAGCCCGCGGCGGCCTGAAGTATCTGCGCGACGGCCTGTATCTGACCGCCGACAAGGGCAACGTGAATACACGCAGCCGGTCGGGCACGTTTTCCAACGTCGATTATTCGGTGCTCACCAATGGCGCACGCGGCCAGGCCGGCCAGGTCGACTCGCTGGGCGACAATCGATATCGCTTGAATACGGCCAACTACAGCACCTGCCCCGGCCCGACCAAGGCCTGGCTGCTTTCGGCCAAGCGTATCGATCTGGATCGTGAAAGCGGGCGCGGCGTGGCCCGTGACGCCACGCTCAAGATCTACGATGTGCCGGTCTTCTATACGCCGTACCTGAATTTCCCGATCGACGACCAGCGCCACACCGGGTTTCTGGCCCCGGTGATCGGCGGCTCGGGCAACTCCGGCTTCGAACTGGCCACGCCCTATTACATCAATATCGCCGATAACTACGACGCCACGATCGTGCCGCGCGTGATGAGCAAGCGCGGATTGCAGCTGGGCGGCCAGTTCCGGTATCTGTTCGAGCACCATGTCGGTGAGTTCGATGGCCAGGTGCTGCCGTATGACGCTGAATACGGCGCCGAACGCGATCTGATCCATTACGAACATCTCGGCCAGCTGTCGGAAAACGTCGGCATCGCGGCGATGTACTCGCGCGTCAGCGACGATGACTATTTCGATGACCTGTCGAACAACCTCGCCAACACCTCAACCAGCAATCTTGAGCGCAGCATTGCCCTGCAGGCGGTACAGCCCGGCATGCGCTTCACCCTGCTGGCACAGGATTTCCAGACCCTCAACGACGATTTCAACGGCCTGGGCGGACGTTTCGAGGACAACCCCTATCGTCGTGTCCCCGAGGCCCGCTTCGAGCTGCTCACGCCGACGGCCCCGTTTCAGCTCGGCTTTGACGGCGAGTTCGTGAATTTCCGTCGCGATGACAGCGTCAACGCTTATCGCACCGATGCGCGGCCCAACATCCAGTGGACCCACGACGAAGGCGGCTGGTTCTTGAACAGCGAGGCCGCCTATCGCATCACCCATTACGATCTGCGTGACTTGAACGATGCCCGCGGCTTCGTCACGCCGACCCAGGACACGGTCAACCGCACGATCCCCTCGTTCAAGGCCGATGCCGGCCTGCGCCTGTCGCGCAGCTTCAACAACGGCTGGATCCAGACGCTAGAGCCGCGGATGCAGTATCTGCTGGTCGGGTATGAGGACCAGTCGAACATCCCGATCTTCGACTCCGGCTCGGCCACGCTGAACTACGACCAGCTCTATGCGAACAATCGCTATACCGGGCTTGATCGTGTCTCCGATGCCAATCAGATCACCCTCGGCGTGTCCTCGCGTATTGTCTCGCCCAACACCGGGCGTACGGTCGGCGAGGCCGCGCTCGGCCGGGTCACGAGTTTCCGGGATCTGCGCGTGGGCCTGCCCAACGCCGGCACCACCGGCTACGGCGATGATGGCTCGGATTATGTCGCCAGCGGCATGTTCTCGCCGACCGAGACGTTTCTGGCCCGCGGCGTCGTGCAATACAACCCCGAAGACAGCGAGATCGATCGCGCGCTGGCCGGCACGACGCTTGGCCGCCGTGAGGGTTATCAGCTGGATCTGGGCTATCGCTACTACCGCGACTACCGCCCGGCGCGTGACGTGTTCGGCAGCGACGACGACACCACCACCAACCTTATCCCCGGCCAGTTCGAGACCCTGTCTCAAGTGGCGGTGGGCGCACGCGCGCCGATCACCGATCGGGTGAATCTGATCGGGCGCTGGAACTATTCGCTGGAAGGCGGAAGTAACGTCGAAAGCCTGGCCGGCATCGAATATCGCCCGTCGTGTTGTTATGCCGTACGCGCGGCCTGGCGTCGTTTCGTGGCCGACGATAACGGCAATCAGGACACCGCGGTCATGGTGCAGTTCGTGCTGCGCGGTCTGGGCCAGTTCGGCAATTCCGTGACCAGCTTCGTGGACAGCAACGTATTCAGCCCCACTATGCAGAACGACTCTTACAACAGCTTTGATACGATCTCGGCGCCATGAGATATCCAATGACCCGGGCCCGTATCGGGCTGCTCGCGCTGATCTGTCTGATCGCTCCCTGTCTCGCCCAGGCCCAAGGCCAGGGCGTGGGCGATACCGTGGGCAGCGGCATGGGCAGCGTCGGCAACTTTTCACTGGGCGCCAGCACACAGCAGCGACAGCCGCGCACGCTCGACAAGATCGTGGCCGTGGTCGATGACGACGTCATTCTCGAAAGCGAGCTGGATGCCGCCATTGGCGAATTGATGCAGCAGCGCGGGGGCCAGGGTAACCCGGCCAGTGCGCCTGCCACGCTGCGCTCGCAGGTGCTTGACCAGCTGATTCTGCGCCAGCTGCAGATCCAGCGCGCCGAAAAAGACAAGGTTGAAGTCGCGCCGGCCGAGTTGCAGAAAGGCGTGGCGCGTATCGCCCGTCGCAACAACATGGATGTTGCCCAGTTCAGCCAGGCCGTCAACGCCTCGGGCATGAGCATGTCCGCGATTCAGGATCGTGTCCGCGACGAGATCAAGATCTCCAAGGTTCGCCAGAAAGAGGTGATGGGCCAGGTCACGATCTCGGATGCCGATGTGGATCGCTATCTGGCCAATCAGTCATTGCGCTCGCGCGACCGCGCCTATCGCTTTCGCGAGATTCGTATCGATCTGGCCGAAGACGCCGACACCACGGCCGTGGGCCTGGCGCGTGAGCGCCTGAGCCAGGCACGTCGGGCGATTCTGGCCGGTGATCAGAGCTTTGACGAAGCAGCCAGCGCGCTGGCTGCCGATGGTAACGCCGATACGCGGACGTCATCGGATTTCGTGGCCGGCAATACGTTGTCGGATGCCGTGGACACCGAGTTGGCCACGTTGAAACCCGGCCAGCTCAGCGATGTCTTTCGTAGCGACGACGCCATGGTGCTGCTCAAACTCGACGACGAGCGCGGCGCGGCCCGTGCGGCCGACGATGAGCAGACAATCATGGTCACCGAAGCCAACATGCGGCATATCGTGCTCCAGCCCAACGAGATCCGAAACGCCGAGCGTACCCGCGAGCTGGCGCGTACGCTGCGCCAGCGCATCGCCGCCGGCGACGATTTCGAAAGCCTGGCGCGTGAGTACTCCGACGACAGCGCAACCGCCAATCAGGGCGGGCTGGTCGGCTGGATTCCGCTCAACCGGCTCGAGCCCAACACCCGGCGACAGATCGCTGATCTGTCGCCGGGCCAGACCAGTCGTGTGTTCCAGTCGGCCAGCGGCTACGAGATCGTGCGAGTCGAGGACAAGCGCCAGGTCGATGAAACCGATAACGCCAAACGCGACAAGGTCCGTCAGCAGCTCGGGCGCAAACAGGCCGCCGAAGAAGGTAATCTCTGGCTGCGCCGGCTGCGCGACGAGGCTTACGTCGATATCCGTATGGCCGATTACCAGCCGACGCCGGATCGATGACACATCGGCTGGTGCTCACGCCGGGTGAGCCGGCCGGTATCGGCCCGGATCTGGCGGTGCGTATCGCCCAGCAGGCCCAGGATGTCGAACTGGTCGCGATTGCCGATCCGGCGCTATTGGCTGATCGGGCACGCGCGATCGGGGTCGATCTTGTCCTCGAACCGGTTGATTACGACACCCCGCCGGTCGCGCATCGGCCCGGGCATTTGAAGATTGATGCCCTGCCAATGGCCCGCCCGGCCGTAGCCGGGCAACTCGATCCGGCCAACGCCGATTATGTGCTGGCGTGTCTGGATCAGGCCGTGGCGCGCTGCACCGCGGGGCACGCCGCCGGCATGGTGACCGGCCCCGTGCACAAGGCCGTGATCAACCAGGCCGGCCATGTCTTTTCCGGGCACACCGGGTATCTGGCCGCGCGTTGCAACGCCCCCACACCGGTGATGATGCTGGCCACGGATACCGGCGATCTGCGTGTCGTGCTCGCCACCGTGCATATTCCGTTGTCGGCTGTACCGGGCGCGCTGGACGGCCCGCATCTGGCTTATGTGCTGGATACCGTGCATACCCAGCTGGCCCGGCGTTTCGGCATCACTCGCCCGCGGATTCTGGTGGCCGGGCTGAACCCGCACGCCGGCGAGAACGGCTATCTGGGCCATGAGGATGACGAGATCATCGCCCCTGCCATAGCCGCGGCCAACCAGCGCGGTATCGATGCCGTGGGCCCGTTGCCGGCCGATACGCTGTTCACCCCGCACCAGCTGGCCCGCGCCGATGCCATTGTCGCCATGTATCACGACCAGGGGCTGCCAGTGATCAAACACGCCGCGTTTTCACGCACGGTCAATATCAGCCTGGGCCTGCCGATCGTGCGTACATCGGTCGATCACGGCACCGCGCTGTCGCTGGCCGCGACCGCCGACGTGGATACCGGCTCGATGACCGCGGCGATCCGCGTGGCCGGCGACATGGCGCGTCATGGCGCGTAAACGCTTCGGCCAGAATTTTCTCCACGAGCGCGGCGTGATCGATCGAATCGTCACCGCGATCGATCCCCAGGCCGACGATGCCCTGATCGAGATCGGGCCGGGCCACGGCGCGCTCACCGACCCGCTCTTGGCCCGCGTGAATCGTCTGCGGGTAATCGAGATCGACTACGACCTGATCGCCGCGCTTGAAGCCCGGGCGATACGCGAACCCCGTCTGCATGTGATCGCCGGGGACGCGCTGACGATGGACTACGCCGCGATCGCGGCTGAAGCCGGCGCAGCACTGCGTCTGGTGGGCAACCTGCCCTACAACATCTCATCGCCGCTCTTGTTTGCCCTGCTGGCCAGTGCCGCCCCGATCACCGATATGCATTTCATGCTGCAAAAAGAAGTGGTCGATCGCATGGTGGCCCGCGAAGGCGATGCCGATTACGGCCGCCTGAGCGTGGCCATCGCCGCGCGGGCAAGCGCCACCGCGTTGTTTGATGTCGGCCCGGGTGCGTTCACCCCGCCGCCAAAGGTGACCTCGGCGGTGGTGCGCCTGGTGCCAAGAACGCCGGATTTCGTCATCGATGATCAGCCAGTCTTTGATCGCGTGATCGCCGCGGCCTTCAATCAGCGACGCAAGACCTTGCGCAACGCCTTGAAGAATCTCCTGGGCGCTGACGACATCGCGGCCTGCGAGATCGACCCGGGCTTGCGCGCCGAGCGGGTCTCGCCGGCCGCCTTTGCCCGACTGGCCAACGCGGCCGCCCGACACTTCTGATTGCGCGGATGCCGGCCGGGCGTGGCAAATCGCTGATCCGCCCGGCGCTGGTCGGGCTGGCGCTAGCCTGTATCACGACCGGCTTCTGGCGTTTTTGTGGCTTCATGCGCCACGGCGGCATCACCAACGACTGGCCCTGGCTCTATCGCACCGGGCTTGAAATCTGGCAATACGGGCTACCCGCCCGCGATACCTTGTCGTGGACCTATCCCGAGCGTGCCTGGACGCTCTATCAGTGGCTGTTCGAGGCCGTGGCCGCACCGATCTATGCAGGCCTGGGGGCCACGGCCAGCGTGTTCGTGCTCTGTCTGTTCGGGTTTGTGCTCTATGCCGCGGCCCCGGCCTGGGTTCTGGCCCGCCGCGGCGTGCAGCCGTGGCTCACGTTGGCCGTGGGCAGCGTGGTGCTGGTGCCCGTCGGCCTGAATTTCTCATTACGTCCGATGTTGGCCACGCTCGTGCTACTGGCCGTGCAGTGGGTCTGGCTCGAACGTTGGCGCGCGGGCCGGTTGCGCTTTGCCGTGGCCGCGGTGGGGCTGGCGATCGGTTATGCCCTGTGGTCCAACCTGCATCTGGGCTTCACGCTTGGCCTGGCCTCACTGGCGTTGTTTGCGCTGGTCGATCTCTGTGCGCCGCGCGGGCCCGCGCTCATGCGTCAACTCGCGGCTCGTCTTGTCGTCTGGGCCGGGTTCGCGATGATCGCCGTGGCGGCCACGGGCCTCAATCCTTACGGTTGGCGGCTCTATGGCTATATCTGGGAGCTGTCACACAAGAGCGCGATGAACGCGCATATTCGTGAGCTGATGCCCCCGGACCCCAGCCAGCCGGCGATTCAACTGGCGATTGGCCTCGCCGCGGCGCTGGTCGTGCTCTGCGGTCTGGCGGCCTGGCGACGCGTCGCCCTGCCCTGGATCGCCCTGCTGCATGTCGCGTTGTTCACGGCGATGACGAGCCAGGCGATTCGTATGGTGGTCTGGGCCGGCCTGGCTTATGTCTGGGCGACAGCGCCACTCGTCCAGGCGCTAATCGACAGCGTTCGCGACCCGGCCCGCACGGCTGCCCGGCGTGTCGTGTCGTGGCGCGGGCTTGGCGGGCTCACCGTGTTGGCGCTCGTCATCGCCGGGCCGGTCAGCGCCTGGTCATGGGGTGCTGTGCGCGTTGCCGACTGCGGCGAGAGTGCGCACGCCATTCAGGTACTCGACGACACCTTGCCCGCCGACGCGCGCTGGTTTTCCAGTGAGCGCCTGGGCAGCTGTGCGGCGCTGGTGGCACCGGGCCGGCGAGTCTTTATCGACACGCGCTTTGATTTCTATCCCGAATCTTTCGTGCTGGCCTGGTTCATGGCCTATCAACACCGCCGCGACTGGCAGGGCGTGTTTCAACGCTGGCATATCGATCATGCACTGCTGGCGGATACGGCCCCGCTGGTTCCGGTACTCGATCGGGCACCAAATTTTAATCGCCGGCGCATCGACGACCGTATGCTGTTGTTCTCGCGCCGCTGATCCGCGCGTCGGATCAAACCGCTTCATCGTTACTGGAGACCTGCATTGGCGACGTTTGCCATCGGCGATATTCACGGCTCGCGCGACCCGCTTGAGCGTCTGCTTGCCCGCCTGCACGCCGACTACACCGTCGACGCGCTCTGGTTCGTGGGTGATCTGGTCAATCGCGGGCCGGATTCGGCCGGCGTGATCCGTTGTATCAAGGCCCTCGGCGGGCGCGCGATCACCGTCATGGGCAATCACGATCTCGCCCTGTTGGGCATCCTGCAAAGAAAGGATCCCAAAGCCCATGCCGACGCCAGTCTGCACGCCCTGCTCGACGCCAGCGACGCCCCCGAGCTTTTCGAATGGCTGCGCCACCGCCCGCTAATCCATACAGACACCGCTCTGGGCTGGACGATGGTGCATGCCGGGCTTGCCCCCGAGTGGACGCAAATCGAGGCCACAGAGCGCGCTCACGAACTGGAGATCGCGCTTCGTGCCCCCGACTATGCCAACTTCCTGCGCGATCTGTTCGGCAACAAGCCCAATCGCTGGGCCGACGCGACCGCACCCGTTGAGCGCCTGCGCTATATCGCGAATGCCCTGACCCGTATTCGCTTCGTCGACGCCACGGGGCGCTTGAAGATGAAGTACAAGAAAACCATCGCGGACGCGCCCGACGATCATATCCCCTGGTTCGCCCATCCGATGCGCCGTAACCACGAACAGCGCATCGTGTTTGGTCATTGGTCCGCGCTGGACGGCGTGGCCTGGCCCGAGCACAACGTCTGGGGTATCGACACGGGTGCGGCCTGGAACGGCCCGCTCACCGCAATGCGCCTCGATACGCCCGAACCCGAATTCTTGTCCGTACCGCCTTCTTAGGTTGAGAGACGGGTTCTCTTTTTTATCCGCAGATTTCGCAGATGACGCCGATTGGGGCCTAGTGGGACGCCGAGATCATGGCGGGTGCGAAGTCATGGGGCGGAGGCGGATTTCAGAGCTACAGCGCATGCCGTCCCATCGGGCATGCAGATCCTCCTGACCGATGAAAGCGTTCTCTACCGTGCGCACCTGCGTTCCTCGTCTGCGTAATCTGCGTCCATCTGCGGATCGCCTTGAGGAACGAAATTACTGTGCGAAACGATTTTTATCTGGCGATTGCCTCCTAGGGGCTGTTGCCGTTTCGTACGAGCGCCGCGTTGACGCCCAAAATTCGGCTAGGCAAGGCGCGAGCCGCGGCTCTGGCTGTGCCACGATCAAGGTGAGCCAGCGGCATGGCCGAATTTTGGGCCCAACCCTTCGGGACACGCGCCCTGAAATTAACGACACGTCGGCAATCCAGCGTTCTAGCCCACTAGCGCCGAACGACACGCTAAGCGTGCTATGCCTCGTCTTGCCGCCTATAGTCACGATATGGAGCGCTTGGCGCGGACTCGTACGAAACGGCAACAGCCCCTAGGAACCGAGCGCAAACGCCGGACACAAAAAAGCCGGCGCGAGGCCGGCTTTTTCTGACGACAATCAACCGCAGTTGATCAATCGTCGTCGTCTTCAGCCATTTCCGGCTGTGGACGATCCACGAGCTCGACAAACGCCATGGGCGCGTTGTCACCCGGGCGATGCCCGCATTTGAGGATCCGCAGATACCCGCCGGGCCGGTTGGCATAGCGCGTGCCCAGCTCACTGAACAGCTTGCCGACAGCTTCCTTGTCGCGCAGGCGAGCAAAAGCCAGGCGACGGTTGGCCACGCTGTCGTCCTTGGACAACGTGATCAACGGCTCGGCGTGCCGACGCAGCTCTTTGGCACGCGGCAGCGTGGTGCGAATCAGCTCTTCCTTGAACAGGGAGGCCGACATGTTTTTCAGCATGGCAGCGCGATGCGAGGACTCACGCCCCAGTTTGCTGCCGCTCTTGCGATGACGCATATCTAAAATTCCTTGGCGGTCGGAGTCTCTAGACGCTCACGCGCCAGATGATCAGGCCTTTTCCAGCTCGGCCGGCGGCCAGTTCTCAAGCGTCATACCGAGCTTGAGGTTGTGTTCGGCCAGCACTTCGCTGATTTCGGTCAACGATTTCTTGCCGAGATTGGGCGTACGCATGAGCTCGGTCTCGGTGCGCTGCACAAGATCGCCGACATAATGAATGTCTTCGGCCTTGAGACAGTTGGTCGAACGAACCGTCAGCTCGAGATCCTCGATCGGCTTGAGAAGCGCCGGATCGACTTTGCCCGCTTCTTTCTTGCGCGAGGCTTCTTCACGCGCTTCCAGATCGACAAAGACCGACAGCTGATCATAGAGCGTCGCGGCAGCGGTACGCACCGCATCCTGCGGCTCCACACTGCCGTTGGTCTCGATATCGAGAATCAGCTTGTCCAGGTCGGTACGCTGCTCGACACGAGCACGATCGACCGTATAGCTCACGCGACGGATCGGGCTGAACGACGCATCCAGACGCAAGGCCCCGATTTCACTAGCACCCGTGTCTTCTTCGCCCGGCTCCAACTTGCTCACGGCCGCCTGATAACCGCGGCCCTTGCGCACTTTCATGCTCATGCGCAATTCACCGGTGGTCAAATGCGCAATCACCAGACCGGGATTGACGATTTCCACATCGTCACCCGTGGTGATATCGCCGGCGGTAACCGCGCCTTCGCCCGACTTGTGCAGGTGAAGCTCGGCTTCGTCGCGCTCGTTCATGCGAACGGCGACGTTCTTCAGGTTCAACAAGACATCGAGCACGTCTTCCTGCATGCCTTCCACGGTGGTGTACTCGTGGAGCACGCCTTCGATGGAGACCTCCGTAATGGCCGCCCCCGGAATCGAAGACAGCAGGATACGACGGATCGCGTTGCCCAGCGTGTGACCGTAGCCTCGCTCGAGCGGTTCGAGAGAGATTTTGGCACGTCGCTCACTGACGCGCTCAACCTCGACGAGACGCGGCTTCAGCAACTCATTGGACTGCATATGCAAATACCTCTAGCTGCCAAACGCAGCGCAGGCCGGATTACTTGGAGTAGAGCTCGACGACGAGGTTCTCGTTGATGTCAGGCAACACCTGATCACGATCGGGAATCGACTTGTATGTTCCCTTCAACCCTTTTTCGTCGACTTCCAGCCAATCGCCAAACCCAAGCTGGGATGCGACGGCCAGCGACTCCACGATGCGCGACTGGTTCTTCGCCCGATTACGGATCGCGATCGAATCACCGGGCTTGACCTGGTAAGACGGGATGTTGACCGGATAATCGTTGACGGCAACCGCCTTGTGATTGACCAGCTGGCGTGCCTCGGCACGCGTGGCGGCAAATCCCATGCGATAGACGACGTTATCCAGGCGCGATTCCAGCAACTGAAGCAACAGAACACCGGTCGAGCCTTTCTGGCCGGCCGCTTTCTTGTAGTAATTGCTGAACTGACGTTCCAGCACGCCGTACATATGCCGTAGCTTCTGCTTCTCACGCAGCTGCAACGCATAATCAGACAGACGTTGACGACGCTGCGTGCCCTGGGCACCCGGCGGCGTATCAATCTTGCACTTGCCCTCGAGCGAGCGACCGCGTCCCTTCAGGAACAGATCGGTGCCGGCGCGACGGGACAACTTGCATTTTGGACCAGTGTACTTCGCCATGATCTAAAACCTTTGGTGCGGCGTGCTAGACGCGACGCTTCTTGGGCGGGCGGCAGCCGTTATGCGGAATCGGCGTAACGTCGATGATGCTTGTCACCTTGAAACCCGAACCGTTCAACGAGCGAACCGCAGCCTCGCGACCCGGGCCGGGGCCCTTCACGCGGACTTCGAGGTTCTTCACGCCGTACTGCGACGCACCTTCACCGGCACGTTCGGCGGCGACCTGCGCGGCAAACGGCGTGCTCTTGCGCGAGCCCTTGAAGCCACAAGTCCCGGACGTGCACCAGGACAGCACATTGCCCTGACGGTCCGAAATCGTGATGATCGTGTTGTTGAACGTCGCATAAACGAACGCGATGCCGTCGGTGACGTTGCGGCGAGAGCGCGCCTTCCGGCTGCGGCTGCTCGACGTGGATGCTGTCGCCATAATGCTTGCCTACTGTTAAATCGACGCGAGCCGCAACTAGCGGCGAATCGGACGACGCGGGCCCTTGCGGGTACGCGAATTGGTCTTGGTGCGCTGACCGCGAACCGGAAGACCGCGACGGTGACGCAGACCGCGATAGCAGCCGAGATCCATCAATCGCTTGATGTTCATCGACACTTCGCGGCGCAGGTCGCCCTCGATGGTGTATTGCTGAACCTGTGCACGAAGGGCTTCAACTTCACCCTCAGTCAGATCGCGGACCTTGGTGTCGGTTGCAACACCACATTCTTCGCAGATCTGCTTTGCACGGGTGTGACCCACGCCATACAGCGAGGTCAGCGCTATGGATGCGTGCTTGTTAATCGGGAGATTGACTCCAGCGATTCGCGCCATTTGATATTACTCCCAGCTCGCGGAAGCCCCACACGCGGCTGATTAAGCACGCACGAGGCCGGAAAAGCCCGCCAATATATCTTAGTTAGGTGTGATTGACAAGACTGCCAATAATCGACCGGATCAGCCCTGACGCTGTTTGTGTCGGGGATCCGTCGAGCAGATCACCATAACCGCACCGTTGCGGCGGATGACCTTGCAGTTACGGCAGATTTTCTTGACCGAAGCTCTGACTTTCATCTCTTTCCTCTGCTCAGACCGAGCGCATATCGATGCGACCCAGGGGCCGTGCGGACGCTAACGCAGCATCCCGGCACGGCCACCTGTCTTCAGGTTGTTTTTGCGCATCAGACCTTCGTACTGATGCGACATCATGTGTGCTTGTAGCTGTGACATGAAATCCATGACCACGACCACGATGATCAGAAGCGACGTACCGCCGAAATAGAACGGCACGTTGTACTTCAGAATCAGAAGCTCGGGCAACAGACACACCAACGTGACGTAGACCGCACCGGCCACCGTCAAGCGTGTCAGCACGGTGTCGATGTAATCCGCTGTCTGCTTGCCCGGCCGGACACCCGGAATGAACGCGCCCGATTTCTTCAGATTATCTGCCGTCTCACGCGAATCGAAGACCAGCGCGGTATAGAAGAAACAGAAGAAGATAATCATCGCCGAATAGAACAGCACGTACAGCGGCTGCCCCGGTGCGATCGCATTCGACACCCAGTTGGCCACTGAGCCGCCCTCACCCAAGAATCGGATCACCGTCGCCGGGAACAGAATGATGCTCGAGGCAAAGATCGGCGGAATCACACCGGCCATGTTCAGCTTCAAGGGCAGGTGCTGGGTCTGCGCAGCATACATACGCCGCCCGCGCTGCCGCTGGGCGTGATGTACCGGAATACGCCGCTGTGCGCGCTCGACAAAGACCACAAAGGCCAACACTGCCAACGCACCGACAAACAGCGCAACCACGAAGAAGAAACTGAGCTCGCCCGTGCGCACTAGGTCCAGCGTGCCACCGATGGCAGACGGCAGACCGGAAACAATCGCGGCGAAGATCAACATCGAGATACCGTTGCCGATACCGCGCTCCGTGACCTGTTCACCCAGCCACATCAAGAACAGCGCGCCCGTGGTCAGTGTCAATGCCGTGGTGAAGATGAACTGAAACTCAGTCACCCCGCCCTGGGCAATCCCCTGATTCCATAGCGCCACACCGGTCCCAATCGACTGAAACCCTGCGAGAAATACCGTGCCGTAGCGCGTGTACTGCGTGATCTTGCGTCGGCCCGATTCGCCTTCTTTCTTCAGCTCCTTGAGCGTCGGCACGGTCGCGGTCAACAGCTGCATGATGATGGATGCCGAGATATACGGCATCACACCCAGCGCAAATATCGACAGACGCTCCAGCGCACCGCCGGTGAACATCACGCCGACGTCGAGGATCGTACCCGACTGCTGCTGAAACAGCTGTGCCAGCTCGGCCGGGTCGATCCCGGGTACCGGGATAAAACTCCCGAGACGGAAAACGACAAGTGCGCCCAGAAGAAACAGCAGGCGCTGACGGATTTCCGTCAGATTACCTGCGTTCGGCGCACCGCCTGCAGCTGTGTTGTTGCCTTGCTTGGCCATAACTACTCGGCCAGCGAGCCGCCCGCTGCCTCGATGGCTTCACGCGCACCGGCAGTGGCTGCGATACCCTTGAGGTTCACCGCGTTACTGATCTCGCCGCTACGCACGATCTTGGCACGGCGTGCCTGGCGGGGGACGAGACCGCTTTGCTTGAGCGCTGTCAAATCGACGTCGCCCGAGAGCTTGTTCAGCGTGTCCAAGCGGACTTCGGCACAGCCCTTGGGATCCATCGAGCGAAAACCACGCTTGGGGATCCGGCGCTGCAGAGGCATCTGGCCGCCTTCAAAGCCGACCTTGGTATAGCCACCGCTACGCGCATGCTGGCCCTTGTGGCCACGGCCTGCGGTCTTGCCCATGTCCGAACCCGGGCCGCGACCGACACGCTTGGCGGTCGGGCGTGAGCCGTCGGTGAAATGCAGATCATTGAGCTTCATATCAGACCTCGCTGACGACGAGCATGTCCGCGACCTTATTGATCATGCCGCGGTTCTCGGGCGTGTCGATGACCTCGACCGAATGATTGAGTCGACGCAGGCCCAGACCACGGACACAGGCGCGATGACGCGCCACGCGACCGATGGTGCTCTTGACCAGCGTTACCTTGATTCGCTTATCTGCCATGACGACCCTCGATTACGCCGTGATGTCTTCGACGGACTTGCCACGCTTGGCCGCGATATATTCCGGATCGTGCATGTCGCGCAGACCGTTGATGGTCGCACGCACCAGGTTGATCGGGTTACGCGAGCCATAGCTCTTGCACAGCACGTTGGATACGCCGGCCACTTCGAATACCGCGCGAACGCCGCCGCCGGCAATCACGCCCGTACCTTCAGAGGCCGGACGCATGATGACCTTGCTCGAGCCGTGACGGCCGACCATTTCGTGCTGCAGCGTGCCGCCATCCTTGAGCTGCACGCGAACCATGCTCCGGCGGGCGGCCTCCATCGCCTTCTGGATCGCCAGCGGCACTTCACGTGCCTTGCCATAACCAAAGCCGACGCGGCCTTCGCCGTCACCGACGACCGTCAGCGCGGTGAAGCCGAACTGACGGCCACCCTTGACCACCTTGGCCACGCGATTGACGGTGACCAGCTTCTCGAGCAGGTCGCCTTCGGTGCGTTGTTCGTTACGTTGTGCCATGAATGCTATCCGTTAGAACTGAAGGCCGCCTTCACGAGCGGCGTCGGCCAGCGCCTTGACGCGGCCGTGGTAGGCAAAGCCCGAGCGATCGAAAGCGACCTGCTCGATACCCGCAGCCTTGGCGCGCTCGGCGATCGTGCGACCGATCAAGCGGGCCGCATCTTGATTGCCTGTGTTATCGGCCTGGCCACGCAGATCCTTCTCGACCGTGGAGGCCGAAACCAGCGTACGTGAGCCGTCCGGCGCCACGATCTGGGCATAGATATGCTGCGGCGTACGATGTACCGACAACCGGTGTGCGTCGAGCTTGCGCATGTGCATGCGGGCGCGCCGCGCACGTCGCAAACGAGAAACCGTTTTTTTGTGCATAACGATCCTGTATTCGTTGCAAGAAGGCGCGAACGCTACTTCTTCTTCGCGTCCTTGGTGACAATGCGCTCATCCGCGTATCGAATGCCCTTGCCCTTGTAGGGTTCGGGCGGACGATAAGCACGAATCTCAGCGGCGGCCTGGCCGACAACCTGTTTGTCGGCACCGGTCAACACGATTTCGGTTGCGGTGGGCGCATTGGCCGAAACGCCTTCCGGCAATTGATAGACGACCGGATGCGACAGACCGAGCGACAAGTTGATCTTGTCGCCCTGAGCCTGGGCGCGGTAACCGACGCCGACGAGCTCGAGCTTACGCTCGAAACCCTCGGCAACGCCGTGAACCATGTTGGCCACGGTGGCCCGCACGGTGCCGGCCATCGCCATGTTCGGGTTACGACCTACGGCTTTAGCCTGGGCAACGCCGTCGTTGACTTCGACGTCGACACCCACAGGCAAGCGAAAGGCCAACTGGCCATTCTTGCCCTTGACCGTCAGATCGCGGCCCGACACGTTGACTTCGACGCCGCTGGGCAGATTGACCGGTGCTTTGGCTACTCGGGACATATCTCTTACCTTCGGACGTCTTACGACACGTAGCAGAGCACTTCGCCGCCGTGGCCGGCGTCACGCGCGGCTCGGTCGGACATCACGCCCTGCGAAGTCGAAATGATGGAGATACCCAGGCCACCAACGACCTGTGGGATATCGTGCTTCGTGCAGTACAAACGAAGACCGGGCTTCGAGGCGCGCTCGATATACTCGATCACGCCGTCACCCTGGAAGTACTTCAGGCCAACACGCAGACGCGGTTTGCCATCGACTTCGCGGGTTTCAAAACCGGCGATGTAACCTTCGCTTTCGAGCACCTTCGCAATCGCAAGCTTGAGCTTGGACGACGGCATCTCGACGGATTCCTTATCTGCCGACTGCCCGTTTCGAATACGGGTAAGCATGTCGGCAATGGGGTCAGTCATACTCATGCGTACCGATACCTATTGGCTGTGGACTACCAGGACGACAGCGTGAGGCCAGGGACCTCACCGCGCATCGCAGCTTCACGCAACTTGATGCGCGACAGACCGAACTTCCGATACACCGCCTGCGGGCGACCGGTCGCTCGACAGCGGCGCGTCAACCGCGCCGGGCTGGCATCGCGCGGAAGCTGCTGCAGCTCCTGGGATGCGGCAAAGCGCTCTTCCGGCGTTGCCTCGGGATCGTTGATGCGCGCCTTGATGGCAGCACGCTTCTCGGCGTACTTGGCGATCATCTTTTCGCGCTTTTTATCACGCGCGATCATGCTTTTCTTGGCCATACCTTATCTCCGGAAGGGGAAGTTGAAGCTCTCTAGCAGAGCCCGCCCTTCTTCGTCGGTTTTGGCGGAAGTGGTGATCACCACATCCAAGCCGCGTAGCGTATCCACACGGTCGTAATCAATTTCCGGGAACACGATCTGTTCCTTCAGGCCGATGCTGTAGTTTCCCTGACCGTCAAAGGCCCGCGGGTTGATCCCGCGAAAATCGCGAATACGCGGAAGCGTAACGGCTACAAAGCGGTCGATGAACTCATACATTCGCGCTCGGCGAAGCGTGACCTTGCAACCGATCGGCCAGCCTTCACGAATCTTGAAGCCTGCAATCGACTTGCGTGCACGGGTCATCACCGGCTTCTGGCCAGCGATCTTTTCGAGATCACCCATCGCCGAGTCCACGACCTTGCGATCAGAGACCGCTTCGCCGAGACCCATGTTCAGGGTGACCTTCACCAGACGCGGCACGGCCATGCGCGAGGAGTACTGAAACTTCTCCATCAGCTCGTCGACGATACGATCGTCATAGACGGCTTTCAGGCGTGCCGGGTAATGCTGCTTTGCGTTTTCCATGACTCGCCTACGCGTCCACTGTTTCACCGGACGACTTGAACACGCGCACCTTACGGCGCTCGCTGCCCTCGCCCAGCCATTTGAAACCGACCCGCTCGCCCTTTTCGGTCTGCGGGTTGTAGAGCATCACGTTGGACACGTGGAGCGGCATTTCACGCTCTTCGATACCGCCCTGGATGCCGGCGTTCGGATCCGGGCGCACGTGCTTCTTCGCGATGTTGATGCCTTCGACGACGATCTTGTCGTTATCCAGGATCCGCGTCACGGTGCCGCGACGGCCGCGATCCTTGCCGGACACGACAAGCACATCATCGCCGGTACGAATCTTTTTGGAGCTCATAGGACCTCCGGCGCCAGCGAAATGATACGCATGAACTTCGCACGAAGCTCGCGTGTCACCGGCCCGAAAATACGGGTACCGACCGGCTCGTTGTTGTTGTTGAGCAGCACCGCCGCGTTGCTGTCGAAACGGATCAGCGACCCGTCGGCACGACGCACACCGCGCTTGGTACGCACGACCACGGCATTCATCACATCGCCTTTCTTGACGCGACCACGCGGGATGGCGTCTTTGACCGTGATCTTGATGATATCGCCGACCCGTGCATAACGACGATGCGAACCGCCCAGCACCTTGATGCACTGCACGCGACGGGCGCCGCTGTTATCGGCTGCACTCAGCTCCGATTCTGTCTGAATCATGGCTCTCTACCCTGCCGTGTCGAATTCGCCGGCCTTGTCGACCACGCGACTGAGACACCACGATTTGCTGCGAGAAATGGGGCGACCTTCAACGATCTCAACCCAATCCCCCACATTGCCGACGTTGTCGGCATCGTGGACCTTCAGCTTGGTGCTGCGCTTGACGTACTTGCCATACAGCGGATGCTGCATGCGTCGCTCGATCGAGACGACGATCGTCTTGTCCATGGCATTGGATACCACGCGACCGACGAGCGTGCGCTTAGCGGCACTGGCCTGTTCATTGGCGCTGTTATTATCGCTCATCGCCGTTAACCCTGGTTGCGCGACTCGGACAGCACCGTCTTGATGCGTGCGATATCGCGGCGAATCTGACCGAACTGATGCGTCTGCGACAGCTGACCGGTGGCTTTCTGCACGCGCAGATTGAACTGCTCACGCCGAAGTGCGATCAACTCGTCATTGAGCTCGGTTGCCGTCTTGTTGCGAAGATCTGCTGCTTTCATGATCGCCTCTTAGAGAATCTTGCGCTCGACGAACACAGTCTTGACGGGCAGCTTGGACGCCGCCAAACGAAAGGCTTCCTGAGCGATTTCGCGCGGCACGCCTTCCATCTCGTAAAGCATGGAGCCGGGCTGCACCTTGGCGACCCAGAACTCGACGTTGCCCTTGCCCTTACCCATACGAACTTCGATGGGCTTTTTCGTGACCGGCTTGTCCGGGAACACGCGGATCCAGGTCTTGCCGCCACGTTTGATGTGACGGGTCATGGCACGACGAGCCGCCTCGATCTGGCGCGACGTCAAACGGCCGCGCTCCACGGCCTTGAGGCCGAACTCACCGAAGCTGACTTCGTTGCCGCGCTGGGCCAGGCCACGATTACGACCTTTTTGAACCTTGCGGAACTTAACTCGTTTAGGTTGCAACATGGCGGATTACCCCGTGGTAGCGCCGGACTCGGCGCTTTCCTCGATGCGCGGCTCGGTGTCGAACACCTCACCCTTGAAAATCCAGACCTTCACGCCGATCACGCCGTACGTGGTCTTCGCTTCGGCCAGGCCGTAGTCAATATCGGCACGCAGCGTATGTAGCGGCACGCGACCGTCGCGATACCACTCGGTGCGCGCGATCTCGGCGCCGTTGAGACGGCCCGCCACGTTCACACGGATACCGCCGGCACCCAGGCGCATCGAGTTACCGACCGCGCGCTTCATGGCACGGCGGAACATGATACGACGCTCAAGCTGCTGCGCGATGTTCTGAGCCACGAGATACGCATCCAACTCGGGACGACGAATCTCCTCGACCGACAGATGTACCGGCACGCCCATGCGCTCGGAGACTTCCGTGCGCAGCTTGTCGATATCCTCGCCCTTCTTGCCGATCACGATACCCGGACGCGCCGTGTGAATCGTAATGCGCGCCGAACGCGCCGGACGATCGATCTGGATACGGCTGACCGAGGCGTGAGCAAGCTTTTCGCGAATGAAATCACGGACTTCCAGGTCCGTATTCAGCGCGTCTGCGTAGCCCTGGCCTTCGGCGTACCACCGCGAAGACCATTCGCTGGTGATGCCGAGTCGAAAACCGACAGGATGTACTTTATGACCCATATTGCAATCCGCTTACTTGGTCCGACTAGCGGTCGGCGACACGAATCGTGACGTGACTGGTCCGCTTGAAAATACGGTCCGCACTGCCACGGGCACGCGGCTTCATCCGCTTCATCGTCGGGCCTTCGTCGACCATGATGGTCGCGACTTTCAGCTCGTCGATGTCCGCGCCTTCGTTGTGTTCTGCGTTAGCGACCGCCGACTCGAGCACTTTGCGCACGATGTGGGCCGCTTTCTTGGTCGAGAACTGCAGCGTTTCCAGCGCGCGCTCTACCGGCATGCCACGCACTTCGTCAGCGACGAGGCGGGCTTTCTGCGGCGAGATGCGCGCGAAACGCAGCTTTGCGATTGATTCCATCACGACTGTCCTCGACTAACCTTTGCGATCGCCAAGGTGACCCTTGAACGTCCGCGTCGGAGAGAATTCACCCAGCTTGTGGCCGACCATGTTCTCGGACACGAAGACCGGGACGTGCTGGCGACCGTTGTGCACGGCGATGGTGAGACCGATCATATCGGGTGTGACCATCGAACGGCGTGACCAGGTCTTGATCGGGCGCTTGGTGCTCTGACCCTGCGCGGCCTCGACCTTCTTGACGAGGTGCAGGTCAATGAACGGGCCCTTCTTCAATGAGCGTGGCATAGTGCTTTACCTATCTCTTGGAGCGGCTTAGCGCTTCTTGCGCTTGCTGCTGCGACGCACGATCATGCCGTCCGTCCGCTTGTTCGAACGTGTCTTGAGGCCCTTGGTCTTCCAACCCCACGGGCTCGTCGGGTGACGCCCGCCGCTGGTACGACCTTCACCACCACCGTGCGGGTGATCGATCGGGTTCATGGCAACACCACGAACCGTCGGGCGCTTGCCACGCCAGCGCTTGGCGCCGGCCTTGCCGAGCGAGCGCAGGCTGTGCTCGTTATTACCGACTTCGCCGACCGTCGCCTTGCAGTTGATATGCACGCGGCGTGTCTCACCGGACTTCAAACGCAACACGCAATATTCGCCGGCACGAGCCGCGATCTGGATCTGCGTACCGGCACTACGTGCCAGCTGCGCGCCTTTGCCAGGGCGCATTTCCACGCAGTGCACGGTGGTACCGACAGGAATGCTTGCCAAGGGCAGCGCATTACCCGGACGAATCGGCGACTGCGGGCCGGCCATGATGGCCGTGCCTACCTCGACGCCACGCGGCGCGATGATGTAACGACGTTCACCGTCGGCATACAACACGAGCGCGATGTTTGCGCTGCGGTTCGGATCATACTCGAGGCGCTCGACACGGCCGGGCACACCGTCCTTGTCGCGCTTGAAGTCGACCAGACGATAATGCTTCTGATGACCGCCGCCGCGATGACGCACCGTGATGCGACCGTGCGAGTTTCGGCCACCCTGCCGGGCCTTCTTGACCAGCAGCGGGGCGTGCGGATCACCGGCATGCAGGTCGGGACGCTTGACCGAAACGACAAAGCGACGACCGGCAGAGGTCGGTTTGGCTTTCTTGAGTGCCATAATCTGCTCCTGTCTCGCTTAGCTCGTGGCGCCGTCGAGGAAGTCGATCTCGTTGCCTTCGGCCAGGGTGACGTAGGCTTTCTTCCAGCCACTACGCACGCCGGGACGGCCACGGAAGCGCTTCTGCTTCGGCTTCATGTTGGCGGTGGTGACATGTGTCACCGTGACGTCGAACAGCTTCGTGACAGCTGCCGCGATCTCTTTCTTGTTCGCGTCGCGAGCCACTTCGAAGACCACCTGGTTGGCGCTGTCCGCCTGAACCGAAGCCTTCTCAGAAATATGCGGCGCGCGGAGAACCTGAAGCATACGTTCCTGGTTCATGCCAGCCATCCTTCAAACGCTGCCAACGCCTGTTCCGTCATGATCACTTTGTCGGCGCCGACCAACGTGACCGGATCAAGATCCGATACGCCGACGACTTCCAGACCAATAATGTTGTTCGCGCTGTAGCCGATCTTGTCATCGACTTCACCGACGACCAGCACACCCTTGGGCTCACAGCCTGCGTCGTTCAACGCATTGATCAGCCCCTTCGTGCTGCGCGCTTCAAGATTCAGATCGCCGATCAGGGCGAAACGATCCTGGCGCACCAGCTCGGAGACGATCGAGCGCATGCCGGCGCGATACATCTTGCGATTGACCTTCTGCGAGTGATCTCGCGGAACAGCTGCGAACGTCACGCCACCACCGGTCCAGATCGGGCTGCGGATCGTGCCGGCACGAGCACGACCAGTGCCCTTCTGCCGCCACGGCTTCTTGCCGCCGCCACTGACCGCAGCGCGGTTCTTTTGTGACTTGGTGCCTGCTCGTGCGCCCGCCAAATAGGCAGTCACGATCTGGTGCACCAGCGTTTCGTTGAACGGCCGATCGAAGATCGTGTCGGATACCGACACGGCCTTGCCACCGTTTGCCAGATTCAATTCCATTCTCGAACCTACCTAGTCGCGGACTCTTCAGCCGGCCTTCTTGACCGCCGGCTGGATGATGACGTCACCGTTCTTGGCACCCGGGACACCGCCCCGGACCAGGATCAGCCCGCGCTCGGCGTCAACACGCACGATCTGCAGGTTCTGAACCGTCTTGCGCACGTTGCCGAGCTGGCCGGCCATCTTCTTACCCTTGAAGACGTGGCCCGGCGACTGGTTCTGACCAATCGAGCCCGGGGCGCGGTGCGCCTTCGAGTTGCCGTGCGTGCTGCGCTGCGAACGGAAGTTGTGACGCTTGATCACACCGCCGTAACCCTTACCGATCGAACGACCGATGACGTCGACAAGCTGGCCGTTTTCGAACAGGGAGACCGTCAGCTCACCGCCGACCTCAACCTCGATCTGCTCGGGCTCGCCCGCTTCTTCGCCTTCTGCGGGCGTGCTTGTCGGGCCAGCCACTTTCGGCCAGTCCCCGTCGACACGGAACTCCCACAGACCACGGCCCGCTTCGACGCCGGCGGCCTTGAAATGGCCGGCGGCTGGTGCGGTGACGCGGCTGGCGCGACGGCTGCCGGTCGTGACCTGAAGGGCACGATAGCCGTCGCTTTCAACGTCTTTCTTTTGAACGACTCGATTGGGTTCGACTTCGACGACCGTGACCGGCACGGACGCGCCATTTTCGTCGAACACGCGCGTCATGCCGCGTTTGCGACCTACCAATCCAATAGCCATTTTAAGTACCTTCTCGCTTATCGCCACTCGCTAGAGGGGGCGACAGTTCAAGTATGGTGTATCCAGTGCAGAGAGCCCGCGTTGAAGCGGGCTCTCGCTAACAAGGCCGCGAACTATAACAGACCGCGGCGGGTTTGTCTCGTTCTTACTGCAATTTAATTTGGACGTCGACGCCCGCAGCCAGATCGAGCTTCATCAGCGCGTCAACCGTCTTTTCGGTCGGCTCGACGATGTCCATCATGCGCTTGTGCGTACGGATCTCATACTGATCCCGCGCGTCCTTGTTGACGTGCGGCGAGGTCAGGATGGTGTAACGCTCCTTGCGCGTCGGCAGCGGGATCGGGCCGTGGACCTGGGCGCCGGTGCGCTTGGCGGTCTCGACGATCTCACGCGCCGACTTGTCGATCAGACGATGATCGAAAGCCTTGAGACGGATGCGGATATTCTGACTTGCTGCCATGAGTTAAACCGTGATCTTGGTCACGACGCCCGCACCAACGGTGCGGCCGCCTTCACGAATGGC
>NZ_AYKG01000013.1 GCF_003788585.1 Salinisphaera japonica YTM-1
CGGTGATCATGTTCTTGACGTAGTCGGCGTGGCCCGGGCAGTCCACGTGGGCGTAGTGGCGCGCTTCACTCTCGTACTCGACGTGCGAGGTGGAGATGGTGATGCCACGCGCTTTCTCTTCCGGCGCCTTGTCGATGGCGTCAAACGCCGACAGGGTGGAACCGAACAGACGGTTCGATACAACGGTCAACGCGGCCGTCAGCGTGGTCTTGCCATGGTCCACGTGACCAATCGTGCCGACGTTGACGTGCGGCTTGCTACGCTCGAATTTTGATTTGGACATTGCCTCGCCTTTCGCTGTTTGGGCTTTACGAAAACGACCGGGTTAAACCACCGGCCAACCCATACAAGCGGCGCGCCTCGAAGAGCCCACCGCACACGTAAAAAATGGAGCCCACGACCGGACTTGAACCGGTGACCTCTTCCTTACCAAGGAAGTGCTCTACCGCTGAGCTACGTGGGCACACTGTTGACTCTCGACTCGACGAATCGAGTTGGAGCGGGCGACCGGGATCGAACCGGCATCATCAGCTTGGAAGGCTGAGGTTCTACCATTGAACTACGCCCGCGCGTCTCAACGACGACAGACTTTGGCCAATCGTAGCGCCCGTTGCAAGTCTGTATTTGATATGACCACCGCAGCGGGCCGGAAATTCATATCAACTCAATGTAAAGAGATGGTGGAGGGAGGAGGATTATTCAGCGCTTAGCGCTTCACCCTTCGGGCCAACACGCCTTGCGTGTTGTTCGTCGCAGCTTTCGCTGCGCCGTCGAACCTCTATCGGTTCGAAAACCCCCTGGATGCCTCTTCGCCTGTCGCCATCGACAGTTTTTTGCTACTACTTTCCTGATCTGGTGATGGTGGAGGGAGGAGGATTATTCGGCGCTTCGCGCCTCACCCTTCGGGCCAACACGCCTTGCGTGTTGTTCGTCGCAGCTTTCGCTGCGCCGTCGAACCTCTATCGGTTCGAAAACCCCCTGGATGCCTCTTCGCCTGTCGCCATCGACAGTTTTTTGCTACTACTTTCCTGATCTGGTGATGGTGGAGGGAGGAGGATTCGAACCTCCGAAGGCTGAGCCGACAGATTTACAGTCTGTTCCCTTTGACCGCTTGGGTATCCCTCCCCAATCGAGCGACGTATTCTGGCAACTCCGGCGTGATTGTCAACCGCTGATTTCACAACGCACGTACCGACGCCCTAGTAATAGATATTCAGCGCTGCCTGAGGCGCCACGGTAGCCGCGGTATTACGCCCGGCGGCCACAACGTTCGCGCCCACGATCACCCCGTAATGGCCGTTCCAGTTGTACTCCAGCGCCGGCGCGACAGAGATCGATTCGCTGGATCCACTGGTCGATCGAATCGGCGTGGCCAGACCGTTGGCGGCCTGCACGCCGCGAATCGACGCGCCGTCGCTATGCCCGTAGATGATATCGATAGCCGGTACCCAGTGCCGGGTCAGGCTGTACTCGAAGGCCAGATTTACGGCATAGCTGTCGCCGGTATCGATCTGGCCGTCGAAGCCGGACGGCGTGCCATACACACTCACCCCGCTGACCGAGGCATCGTCGAAGGCCGTGGTGTAAGTGACGTTGAGGCGGGTACGCAGAATACGCCCGGTCGGCATCCAGAAATATGTTTGCGTGAACACGCCAAAAGTGGATTCGAGCACGCCCGAGCCCAGCCCGTCCGCGATATTGCCGTCCAGCCCGTCGTATTTGCCGGTCGGAAACCCCTGCGCATAAGACAGCGATACGGTGGGCAAGAGACCGCCCTCGGTGAACTTGTGCAGCATGTAGTGAGCGCGCACAGTCATATCGCCGAGCTGCGGGCCACTGCTGGTGGCGCCACTGGCCGGAATGTTGTAGCCAAACGTCGGCAGCAGCGCGATCGACAGGCGATCGGTCAACCCGTACTGCAACAGCGTGACCGAACGCAGTGCATGACTATCTTCGACGTTGTTCTGGCTCCAGTCGTCGTCAAAGCTGGCGTACTGGATCGAGTCGATCAAATACGGCTCGATATCCCAGTGCCCCTTCGGCAGCGCGGTCGCGTTGGGGGCACTCAACGGCCCCGTGAACAACGCATCCCCCATGGCCTGGCGCTCGATTGACGCCGCCCCCGCCGTGGCCGAGACAAGACACAGGGCGGTCGCGGCCAGCACGGGCCGTGTTCGGTTACTCGTCATGACGATCACAGGATGAAAGGCCCGCAGACAGCTCGGCCGGTGTGATTTGCTGGCCCGCTGATTAAAAGCGCCAGCCCCTGAGCGCACGCGGTATATCCAGGCGGTCGTCGATTAACAGACCTGCCTGCCCCTACACCAATCGCGCGGTAGTCAGTCTACTCGTGCATGGCACATGAAGCAGCCAATCAGACAATAGACTTTCGTGGGATATGCTCCGACGCCGGTTCCCGGCATCGAGCGGACAAGAGATGGAGCCGGCGATCCGATTTGAACGGACGACCTGCTGTTTACAAGACAGCTGCTCTACCAACTGAGCTACGCCGGCATCAGGCGAGCGGTATTCTGAACGACTCGGCCAGTGCTTGACTAGGGTCTGTTGTCGTTTTATGCGATTCGCGTCTTGCAGGACACCTTGCGGACTTTCGACGAAAGCGACGCTCGCAAGAGACGCCAACAGCCCTACCCCTCACCCGCGCGGGGCGCGCAGACGCAGGCTGAGGTCGCCGGAATAGATCCGCTCGTATGTGCCGTCGTTGTCGAGGATCAGGCTGCCGTCGGCAGCCACGCCCCGGGCCACGCCGTGGCGTCGGCCGCCCGGCTCGAACAGGGTCACGGCTTGACCATACAGCACGTCGAAACCCGCCCAGCGGCTCTGAAAGACAACGAAACCGTTCAGCGCGAACGTATCGATCGCACGCAGCACCGCATCGATACAGCGCCCGGCGATCACGCTGCGCGCCGGCAGGTCGGGCACGTGATCGGCCAGGCGTGTCCATGCCTGATCAATCGGTGCAGCAGCAGCGCGCGGCATGGCCAGATTCAGCCCCAGCCCGGCCACCAGCCGCGTACGGGTCGTCGCCTCGGCACGCGCCTCGATGAGAATACCGCCGATCTTGGCCCGGCCGATCCATAGATCGTTGGGCCATTTCAGGCCCACGTCGGCCGCGCCCAAATCGCGCAGCACCTCGGCCACGGCCACGCCGATGGCCAGTGACAAGGCCCCCAACGCCCCGGCCCGGGGCGCCAGATCACGCCCGACAGACAGATACAGATTGGCCGCCATAGGTGATACCCAGGCCCGCCCGTCTCGCCCGCGCCCGGCAGTCTGTTGTTCAGCCAGACACGCCCGGGTCAGCCCGTCTTCACAGGCCCCGACATAACTGTTGGTCGAGTCGATCGATTGCAGCACCACCAGCTGATCGAGCATGCGGCCCGCCGCCACCTCGAGCGCGGCGCGCACGGCCGGGCCATTCAGAAGGTCGAGCGGCCCGGCGAGGCGATACCCGCGCCCGGTCACGCTATGGATGGCCAGGCCGCGCTGGCGCAGCCGGGCGATACGCGCCGAGATCGCGGCCCGGGTGACGCCGAGTGCCTCGGCAAGCACCGGGCCGCGATGCCAGGCCCCGTCGGCGAGCGCGGCCAGCACCGGATCAGGCGCCTCGATGTGATCAGATACGCCGACCGGCTGGCTCATCGCCGAATCCGCGGCTCTTGTCCCAGGCGCAGACGCACGATGTTCTCGCGATGGGTGACGACCAGCAGCACGCACAGCCCGCCGATCAGTGCCCGTACCGGCCCGTCCATGAACGCCGCGAGCAACGCAAAGGAACCGGCCACGGCCAGTGCGGCCAGACTGGCCAGGCTCACGATCCGCCGAGCCCAGAGCGTGGCGCCAAAGACCGCGAGCGCCGCCACGAGCACGACCGGCGCCAGAAAGACCAGCACGCCGGCCGCCGTTGCCAGCCCCTTGCCGCCACGAAATCCGTGGAAGACCGGCCACACATGGCCGACGACCGCCACGAAACCCGCCACCGCCGGCCACGGCATGATCGGCGCCAACGCAGCGGCCAGCCCGGTCGCCACGGCGCCCTTGAGCAGATCGAAGCCCAATACGGCCGCGCCATAGCCGCGCCCACCGATACGCCAGGCATTGCTCGTGCCGGCATTGCCGCTGCCCAGCCTGCGGATATCCGGCGCGGCGAATGCCCCGGCCAGCACCCGCGCCCCGGACACCGAGCCGATCAGGTATGCCGCCGCCAGTGCCGCGATGATGCCCACGACCGTCATCCGAGGTTCGTGTTTTCAGACACGTCAGTCTTGTCAGACGCTGCGCGACGCCCGTACAGCCGGTTGATAGCCGCGGCATAACGCTTGGCCACACGACGCCGGCGTACCTTGTCGGTGGCCGTGACCAGGCCGTTGTCCTGTCGCCAGGCATCAGTAACCACGGCCACGCGCCGAATCTGGGCATGGGCCGGAAAACCGGTGGTGAATTTGGCCAGGCGCTCGATGAAATAATTCTCCAGCCGGGCGCTGGCCAGTGCCTCGGGCGCGTCGGGATCCAGGCCCAGCCGGCGCATGATGGGCGTCAGCCGATGGGCCGGGCAGCTGACCACGGCCGCCAGTACGGGCCGGGCCTCACCCACCACGATGGCGCGCGTCACCAGCGGGTCCAGGCGCAGAGCCTCCTCCAGCGGTTCGGGCGAGGCTTTTTCACCCGAGGTCATCACGATGACTTCTTTCATGCGCCCGGTCAGATACAGCCGTTTCTTGTCCAGGCGGCTGACCTTGTCGCCGGTATGCAGCCAGCCGCCGGGCGAGAGCACCCGCGCCGTGGCCTCGGGATCACGCCAGTAGCCCTGCATGACGCTGGGTGAGCGCACCAGCAGCTCGTTGTCCGGCCCGACGCGTGTCGCCACGCCGGGCAATACCAGCCCAACGCTGTCGATGGCGTTGTCATCCACGCGATTGACGCTGACCACCGGCCCGGCCTCGGTCAGCCCGTAGCCCTGCAGCACCGGCAGGCCCAGCCCGATGAGCGTGCGCGCAACCGGATACGGCAACGCGGCCGCACCGGAGACCGCGATCTGCATGTCCGCGCCAAACAGGCGCAGACAACGCCGGGCCACGAAATACTGCAACAACGGCCACGCCAGATGGCCGAGCGCAAACCGCCCGCGGCCCTGGCGGCGCTCGAACACCGACTCGCCCACGTTGATGGTCGTGGCCACCAGACGACGAATCAGCCGGGGCCGGCGTGAGAGCCAACGATGCAGCTCGATATAGAAGCGCTCATAGATGCGCGGCACGCCGATCAGCGTGGTGACCGGCTCGCGCGCCAGCGTGAGACCCAGAAACCGCGGATGACGACAGAACACGATCCGGGCGCCGGTGATCATCGCGCGATAGATATCGGCCACCCGCTCATAGCTGTGCGCCAGCGGCACATACGACAGCGCGCACTCATCGAGCACGCCGGGCAGCACGTCGGCAACGCTCTGCGCGTTGAACAACAGGCTTGCGTGGGTAAGCATCGCCCCGCGCGCCCGGCCCGACGAGCCCGAGGTATAGATCAGGCTGGCCACGGTATCCGGCGCTGGCCAGGCCAGAGCCGGATCGGGCAACGCGCGGGCGCCGGCCAGGGCATCATCGGCGCTGGCCAGCCGGGGCGCCTGGGCCCACGTGCCGGTGAACACCAGCGCCGTCTCGAGCGCCTCACAGTCATCCGCGTCCAGAATCCGCGTTACCCAACTGGCCTTGACCGCCACCAGCACCCGGGCCTGGCTATGGGCGACCAGATGCGCGTTGCTGGCCGGCGTGTCGGCACAGAACAGCCCCACGCTCATCGCGCCCAGGCGCATCACGGCCTGCTCCACGCACAGCCATTCCGGTGAGTTGCGCAGCATGATCGCGACACGATCGCCGGGGATCACGCCGTGGGCGTGCAGTACGCGTGTCCAGGCGGCCACACGGGTTTCGGCCTCGGCCCAGGACAGCGTGCGCCAGGCGCTCTTGCGCGGCGAATAGAAGCGATAAGCAGGCGCATCCGGCGTAGCAGCCACCCGCGCGGCGAACAGCTCGCAGAGTGTGGTGGCCCCGTCGGCGGGTATCCAGTGCGCCGGGCGCATCGCGCTAGCCGCCTGCCGGCGCATGGCCCAACCAGGCCCGGCGACGGGCATGGGCCGCCGGCCCGGCCGCGGTATCGATCTCAAGCCGCCATTCCGGTGCCGCCGCGTCGCCGATGATCAACTCACGCTCGAGCAGCCGATCGTCGCGAAACAGGTGCAGGCGCAGACGTGCCCCGGCCGGGAGACGTGCCAGCGCCCCGGACAGCGTGGCCCCGGCCTCGATACCGTCGATGGCGATCAGCCGATCGCCCGGCGACAGCCCGGCTGCCTGTGCCGGCGAGTCGTCATAGACCACGCGGATCGGCGCGCCCGGCTGTTCGCTGCGGGCAATGCCCAGCCGGCCTTGCAGGATCGCGGCTTCGTCGTCGCCCGGTTGGCATGTGGCCGTGACGCCGAAGGCCGACAGATCCTCGGCCCAGGCGATATCCACCGGGCTGTTCAGGTAGTGCTCGAAGAACGGCGCCAGATCGATGCCTGCCCGGGCCGCCGCCCATTCGATGGCGATATCGGCCAGGGCGTTTTCCGGCGCCGGTATCTCGTGTGCCCCGTAGCGCTGCCAGGCTTGGCGCATCACATCATCCAGCGACAGGCCGCCGTCGCTGGCCCGGCGCAGTTTCAGATCCAGCGCCAGGGCCAACTGCGCGCCCTTGCCGTAATAGCTGATCACGGCGTTGGGCGTGTTCTCGTCGGGCTGGTAGAACTTCAGCCAGGCATCGAACGAGCTTTCGGCCAGGCTTTGTTGCCGCCCGCCCGGCGTGCGGGCGATACGCGTGCCCAACTTGGCCAGACGCTCAAGATAGCCTGCCTCGTCGAGAATGCCCGCACGCGCCAGCCCCAGATCATCGTAATAGCTGGTGATGCCCTCATAGGCCCACAAATCCCGGAAATAAGCTTCGCGCGATAGATCCGAGGCCGCCACGGCCGCCGGGCGAATCCGCTTGACGTTCCAGAGATGGAAATACTCGTGGCTGGCCAGGCCCAGCAGCGTTTCATAGGCCGTGTCGCGCCCGTGCGTCTCAACGGCGCGTGCGGCACTGGGCAGGCTGTGTCGCGCGATCTCCAGCACGCTGGATTCGCGATGCTCCAGGCCGCCATAGCCGCGGGCCACGACATGCGCGAAAAACCGATACTGCGCCGCCGGCAAAACGCCGAAAACCCGGGCCTGGGCTTCGCAGATGGCCGCCAGATCCATCGCCAGTCGGCGCGTATCGGCATCGTGCCCGCCCAGCAGGACAAAACTGTGCGCCACGCCGCGCACCGAGAAATCCACGGCCTCGATGGCACGCCCCATCGCCACCGGATGATCGATCAGATCATCGTAGTGATCGGCCACGTAGACACCGAAACCATCGGCCGCGATCTCGATCGGCGCGAGCGTGGTGACCAGCTGCCAGTCTGCCGGTGTTGCCGGCGGCACCAGCGCGACCCGTACCGGCACATCGCGCATGCCGTCCGGCCAGAGAGCCAGCGAGGTGAAATTGAAAAACCCGCGGGTGTCGTCGAGAAACGCCGCACGCACCGAGGCATCCCGGGCATAAAAGACACAGCGCACCGTCACGTCGGCCTGAGCGGGCGTGATCGCCCAGCGGCTGTGCGTGAGCGCGGTCGGGGTACAGGCCACATCACCGGCCCAGGCCTGGATCGACAACAGATGCCGGGCGAAATCGCGCAGGACATAGCTGCCCGGAATCCAGGTCGCCAGATTCAGGCCGAGCGTCTCGCCGGGCACGGCCGTGAACGACAGATCCACCGTGAACCGGTGTGCCGCGGGATCGCTGGGCTGTATTTGATAGAACAAGGACGACATGGATACTTCTTGGGCGACGAGACCGGGCGACCGGCGCGCAGTCGGTCGCAGTGCCCGCGCCCTGCCCACCGGTCGATGACGTGCCCAGTGTACGCCTATCGACCGGCGGCAGTGGCTACCAGCGCGCCACCTCGAGCCCGAGGCCGGCGACCTGATGAAACAGCCGCTTGGACGGGCACACCGCCACCCCGTGCTCGGCCCAGCCCAGCAGCGGCAGATCAGCGTGGGAGTCCGAATAGGCCGCCACACCCTGCCCGTCGGCGGGCATATCGGCCACAGTCTTCACCCGGCGTAGCTTCTCGTCGTCCCGGCAGTTGGCCCCGTCCATGCCGGCCAGTCGATCACGCCGATCCCACTTGGCCCGGGTGGCCAGCACTTCCTCGATCCCCAGGCGCCGGGCGATGGCATCGACATAGATATCGAAACTGGCCGAGGCCAGAATCACGCGAATGCCCTGGGCCTGATAGGCCCGCAGCTCGGCCAGGCCCTGCTCACGCATGCTGTCCTGCATGAGCTCTTCGACGAACTGGTCCACCCAGCCGGCGATACGCTCACGCGGCTCGCCGCCCATGAAGGCCTTGAGCATCTCGGTCTTCATCCACGTGCGATTGCCCCAGTGCCAGAACTTCAGCAGGTTCAGCGGCAGGCGATACAGCTTGAGGCTGCGGCGCTTGCGATACTGGCGCAGATAGCCAAACAGAAACGGCAGAAACGTGTCGTATTCCGTCAGCGTGACGTCAAGATCGAAGATGACGATACGAGGATGAAAAGCCAAGCCGGGCTCGTGGTTGTCGAGAAACGGCCTTCAGCTTACCCGAGGTGCTGCGCCCGCGTGGGCCGGCCGCGCTTGCAAAGTGACACGCCGACCCCGACCATTCCCGCATTGCCAGACCTTGTCAATTCGTCATGCGTAATCCGCGTCGCCCGAGCCGGGCCCAGCAGCGTGAGCTAGCCCGCCGTCTCGGCCCGGGGCTGCACCGCAACGTGGCGCTGGCCGGCCAGACCAGCTTCAAGATCGGCGGGCCAGCCGCCCTGTTGTTCGAGGCCACCACCGCCGAGGCCCTGGCCACCGCGGTGCGCGTAGCCCGCGAGCTGGATATCGATTATTTCCTGCTGGGGGCCGGCGCCAATATCCTGATCGGCGATCGCGGCTTTGCCGGGCTTGTGATTGCCAATCGCGCCCGGGGCGTGTCGGTACGCGGCACCTTCGTGACCGCGGCCAGCGGCGCGCTGATCTATCCCGACGTGATCGATACCGCCGTGGCCCATGACCTGTCCGGGCTCGAGCACTATGTCGGCATTCCCTCGACCGTGGGCGGCGCGCTCTGGCAGAACCTGCATTTCCTATCGCCGGCGCCGGCGCGCGAGCGCACGATGTTCATCGGCGAGGTGCTGCACAGTGCGGATATCCTGGGCGCGGACAACGTGCGCCGGCGCGTGGACGTGGATTACTTCGAATTCGGCTATGACCAGTCGGTGCTGCACGGGCGCGACGATATCGTGCTATCCGCCACGTTCGAACTCGAACCCGGCCACGGCGAAGCCCTGGCCCGCATCATGGACGAGAACCTGCGCTGGCGCGCCGAGCGTCACCCGCCGCTGGATGCCGAACCCTCGGCCGGCTCGATCTTCAAGAAGATCGACGGCATCGGCGCCGGCCGGCTGATCGACGAGGCCGGCCTGAAAGGCTTTGCCGTGGGCGACGCCCAGATCTCGCCCCGACATGCCAATATCATCGTCAACCGCGGGGCCGCCACCGCAGCCGAGGTCTGTGCGCTGATCATGCACGTCCAGAAACGCGTGGAAGCGACCACCGGCTACTGGCTGGAGCCCGAAATTTCTTTCGTCGGTGGCTTCGCGCCGATCAAGCGGATCGCGGCGTAACGTCATACCCGTGTCACGAACAGGGGTGACAGTGATTATTCAGCGCCGCGTCCCCTGTCGGCTCTGACGGGTTTCGAGGGTATGCCTCGTGCCGCAGCCGGCGCCGGCGACGTCCCGCGCCGGCTTTTTCATGCCCATGACACACAGCCCGCCGCGTGGTAAGCGTTAGCCGAGGCTTGATCTGATCGGTGTGCTGTCATGTTTCACGATGCCTATCGCCCGCGCGACGTATTCGATACCCATTCGGTAACCAATCAGCCCGAGGCGTTGATCGATTACAACGCCGCCGCGCGTGATCCCGCGCTTGTCGATGCGTTGCTGCGTGAGGGCGCCGCCTGGGGCCACGAGCGCCTGCTTGCCTACGGCGACGTGGCCGGCTCCACCCTGCTGCGCGCCGGCGCGCGTGCCAACGCCCATCCGCCCGAGCTTTTCCGCTACGACGCGGCGGGCCGGCGGATCGACGAGGTCGAGTTTCACCCGGCGTATCACAGCTGTATGCAAGCCGCCCGCCACCACGGGCTGCACGCGCTGAGATGGACGGACGCCCGCCCGGGCGCGCAGGTGCTGCGCAGCGCGCTGTTCTATCTGCATAACCAGTTCGAGGCCGGCACCGCCTGTCCCACCACCATGACGCATGCCGCCGTGCCGGTGCTGCGCCAGGCCGGCCCGGCCCTGGATGGCTGGCTCGACAAGGTGCTGGCCGCCGACTACGACCCACGCAACCGGCCCATCGCCGACAAGCACGCCGCCAGCATCGGCATGGGCATGACCGAAAAACAAGGCGGCTCGGACGTGCGCGCCAACACCACGCGGGCCAAGCCGATCGCCGGCGATCAGTATGCCCTGACCGGGCACAAGTGGTTCTTCTCGGCCCCCATGAGCGATGCCTTCATCGTGCTGGCCCAGGATCAATCGTTGCAGGATCGGTCGCCGGGGGCGGCCGCCGCGCTGTCCTGTTTCTTTCTCCCGCGCTGGCGCGAGGACGGCACGCGCAACGCCGTCGATATCATCCAGCTCAAGGACAAACTGGGCGATCGGGCCAATGCCTCGTCCGAGGCCGAGTTCCGGGAGGCCCAGGCCCGACGTATCGGCGAGCCCGGCCGCGGCGTGGCCACGATCCTGAACATGGTGGCCCAGACCCGGCTGGACTGCATGCTGGGCTCGGCGGCATTGATCCGCGCGGCTCTCGTACAGGCCATTCATCATGCCCGGGCCCGCGAGGTCTTCGGCACCGCCCTCGTCGACCAGCCGTTACAAGCCGAGGTACTGGCCGATCTGGCACTGGAATCCGAGGCCGCGCTGGCCTTGTCGATGCGTGTCGCCCGGGCGTTCGAGAGCCCGCGCTCGCACGAGCGGATGCTGGCACGCCTGGCCACGCCGATCGGTAAATACTGGATCTGTCGCAGCGCGCCGGCGGCGGTCAACGAGGCCCAGGAGTGTCTGGGCGGCGCCGGCTATATCGAGACCTCGATCATGCCCCGGCTGTTTCGCCAGTCGCCGCTGAACTCGATCTGGGAAGGCGCAGGCAACATCCAGTGCCTGGACATGCTGCGCGCCCTGGAACGCACGCCTGAAACCAAGACCGCCCTGTTCGATGAACTGGCCGGGGCCGCGGGCCGTCATCCCTTGTTCGATGCGCACGTGGCCCGGCTCAAGCAGGCGCTGACGGATACACCATCCCCTGCCGCGGCACGCCGGGTCGCCGGGGATACGGCCCAGGCGCTTCAGGCCGCGGTGCTGCTCCAGGGCCAGGCCGACTGGGTGGGGGCAGCGTTCTGCCAGGCAAGGCTCGGCCCACATGGGTCCCGGGCTTATGGCACCGCAGCGCTCGGCGCTCGTGCGCCCGCACTCATCCAGCGCGCCTTCCCCGGCTGACACGACATCATCGCCCGATGTTAAAAAGGTATAGACCAATAGTCTTGACGACTGACTATCTAGCTAGGCTAATATCCGGCTGTCAGATCATAAAACCCTTGGCCGTGTCTGTTCGTCTGCCCGACTCTATCCGTGCGCGTCTGCCTTATCTGCTCTCGCGGGCCTATCAACGCCAGCTCGTGTTGTTTGCCGAACACACACGCGAGCTGGATGTCTCCGGGCGTGAATATGCCGTGATGCTCTTGCTCGAGGCCCACGAGCGGCTCTGGCAGAGCCAGATCGCCGAGGCGTTGGGCCTGGATCGCACGACGGTGACCTATCTGGTGGATGCCATGGAAAAACGGGGCCTGGCGGCCCGCCAGCGCGATCCGGCCGATCGCCGGGCCCACGTGATCGCGCTCACCGCGGCCGGCACGGCTCTGCTGGCTGAACTCGCGCCGGCGGTGCGCGCGGCTCGCGACGAGCTGCTCGCGCCCCTGAGCGAACCCGAGCAGGAGCAGCTGCGCGATCTGTTGATCCGTCTGAATCAGGAGCCGGTCTGATGCACGCCACCCGACCCCGTCGCGCCCTGCTGCTGGCGCTGCTGTGCGTGGCCACAACGGCAGCCGGCGCGCCGACAGACAATGGCCGGCCCCTGTCGCTTCAGGCGGCGATCAACGGCGCGTTGGCCCGCAACGTCGAGCCCCTGTTGGCGCGTGCCAACCAGGCCGATGCCGCCGGCCAGCGGGTCACCGCCCGGGCCGCGTTTCTGCCGCATCTGTCGGGCCAGGTGTCACAACAACGTCGCCAGACCAATCTGGCGGCCCAGGGCTTTGATTTCGGCTCGGATCTGGGGGGCGGCGCCGGCGACGCGCTGGCGGCCAGCGGTATCGATCTGAATTTCCCGACCACGGTGACGTACAACGTCTTTGATGCCCGTGCGCATCTACGCCAGGCGCTGTTCGATTACAGCGCCTGGCAGACCTACAAACAAGCCAAGGTCGGCGAAAAAGCCGCCCGCGCGCGGCTCGAGGTTGCCGAAGAGCAGGTCGCCGCCCAGGCCGAGCTGGATTACGTGGCGTTGGCCTCGGCCAACGCCACGATCATGGCCGCCCGGGCCGATATCGATCAGGCCAAGGCCCTGTTGAAACTGGCCCGGGATCAGGAAACCGTCGGCGTGGCCACCGGGGTCGATGTAACACGCGCCCGCTCACGGCTGGCCGAGGCCCAGGCACGCTTGGCCCAGCGCCAGACCGAGGCGGCCCGTGCCCGGATAAGGCTGGCCCGTACCGTGGGCCTGCCGCTCGGCCGAGCCGTACAACTCACCGATACGCTGGTCTTTCGGCCCATGCCGCTCGGCACCGCCGACGGCGATCTGACAACCGCGTTCAATCAGCGCGCCGAGCTGACCATGGCACGGCTGCGTATCGATCAAAGTGAGCACGGCCTGGCTGCGGCCAAGGGCCAGCGCCTGCCCACGCTGGGCCTGGAGGCCGCCTACGGCGAATCCGGCAATACACCGAGCGAAAACGCCCGCCCGACCTATGCCGTGGGCGCCACCCTGAACGTGCCGATCTTCGACGGCGGGGCGATCAGCGGGCGTATCGATTCCGCAGCCAGCCAGCTCAACCAGCAACAGATCCGGTTTCGCGACACCCGCGACGAGATCGAGGCCGATGTGCGCACCTCACGCGAGACGCTGGGCACGCTTGATGCCCGGGTCCGGGCCGCGCGCGCCAACCAAGAGCTGGCTTTGCAAGAGCTCACACGCTCACAGGATCGGTTCGCCAACGGCGTGACCGACAACGTGGAGGTCATTCAGGCCCAGACCTCGCTGGCCGCGGCCCGCAGCCGCCGTATCGATGCCCTGGCCGAATACACCCGGGCCCGGATCAATCTGGCCGCCGCCCTGGGCCATGCCCGTCAATTCTCTCTCAACCATCCGATGCGCCCATGAGTGCCAGCGACAACGACACCGCGCCGACCGCCCACACGTCAGACGATGCGCCGAAGAAGAAGAAAGGCCGGCGCACGGCACTGCTCGCGGTGATTCTCGTCGCGATTCTGGGCCTGGCCTGGCTGGCCTGGTCGTATTTTCACCGTCACCTGGTGAGCACCGACGATGCCTATGTTCAGGCTGATATCGCCCAGATCGCGCCCCGCGTGACCGGCACGGTGGCCAAGGTCTTCGTGCGCGACAACGAGCACGTGGCCGCCGGTGATGTGTTGTTTACGCTCGACCCGGCCGACTACCAGACCGATCTGGCCAAGGCCGAGGCCAATCTTGAGGCCGCACGAGCCTCTTATGCCGCCAGCCAGCGCGATCTGTCGGTCACGAAGAAAACCTCGTCGGCCGATATCGACAACGCCCGGGCAGCGCTCGAATCGGCCCAGGCCGAGGCACGGCGCGCCCGGGCCGATGCCGCGCGTTACGACGCGCTTTACGACAAGCGCGAGGTCTCCGAGCAGTCATTGGATCAACGCCGGACTCAGGCCAGCCAGGCCGAAGCCCAGGTACGCCAGGCCCGCGCCCAGCTGGCACAGGCCCAGGCCTCGCCGGACCGGATCGAGTTCAAGGCCTCTCAGGCCTCGTCGGCCAAGGCCAAGATCGCCCAGGCCAAGGCCCAGCTCCGCCAGGCCCGGCTGAACCTGTCATATACCGAGCTGCGGGCGCCGCACGCCGGCAAGATCGCCCAGAAATCGATCGTGACCGGCAGCCACGTCAACGCCGGTCAGGCCGCCATGGCCGTGGTCGAAAACGATCCCTGGGTGGTGGCCAACTACAAGGAAACCCAGCTGGATCGCGTACGGCCCGGCCAGCCGGTGGCCATGGAGATCGATGCCTACCCCGGGCGTGAGTTTTCCGGCCGCGTGGAGTCGATCCAGGCGGGAACGGGGGTGACGTTTTCGTTGTTGCCGCCACAGAACGCGACCGGCAATTTCGTGAAAATCGTGCAGCGTGTGCCGGTCAAACTGGTTTTTTCAAAGCCTGACGAGCTGGACGGCCTGGATATTTCCCCGGGGCTGTCGGTCGTGCCCACGATCGATACCGCCGGCCCCATCGTGCCGGTCGATCACAGCACCACGGATGCCACCGCGGTGGCCACGCCACCGGCCGCCCCACGCCCCGATAACGCCTCATGAGCGACACGGCCGCCCACGAAGATCCGGCCGCAATCGCCGCGCGCGCGGAATATCCGGCCGGTCGCTGGCTGATCGCCGGCGTCGTGGGCCTGGCGGCCTTCATGGAGGTGCTGGATATCTCCATCGCCAACGTGAGCCTGGCCCATATCGCGGGCTCGCTGTCGGCCAGTCAGGATGAAGCCACCTGGGTGCTCACCGCCTACCTGGTGGCCAATGCCATCGTGTTGCCGGCCTCGGGCTGGTTTTCCCAGGTCTTCGGGCGCAAGCGTTATTTCATTGGCTCGATCGTGTGTTTTTCGATCGCCTCGCTGGCCTGTGGGCTGGCCCCCTCGCTGGGCTGGCTGGTGGTGTTTCGTATCATTCAGGGCGCGGCCGGCGGCGGGTTGCAGCCGGTGGCCCAGGCGATCCTGGCGGATTCCTTCCCGCCCAGCCAGCGCAGCATGGCGTTCTCGATCTATGGCATCGCCGTGGTCTTTGCCCCGGCGATCGGGCCCACGCTGGGCGGCTGGATCACCGATAACGTCTCCTGGCACTGGATATTCCTGCTCAACGTCCCGGTCGGCGGCGTGCTCATCGCCTTGTCGCTCGCGCTGGTCAAGGATTCGGCGGCCTATGAAAAAGCCCGCAAGGCCAAGATGGCCGGCGGTTTTCGCGTGGACTATATCGGCTTTGCCCTGCTCATCGTGGGCCTGGGGTGTCTGCAGGTGCTGCTGGATCGCGGCCAGCAGGCCGACTGGCTGGCCTCGCCGTTCATCACGACCATGGCGGTGCTGGCAGGTCTGTCGATCCTGGCGCTGATCATCTGGGAGCCCATGCAGGATGATCCGATCATGGATCTGCGGCTGTTCAAGTATCGCAACTTCGCGATCTCCAGCGTGATGATGTTCATGCTGGGCTTCGTGCTGTTCGGCTCGACGCTGTTGATTCCGCAGTTCGTCCAGCGCGTGCTGGGATATACGGCCACGCTCGCCGGGCTCGTGATCTCGCCCGGAGGCCTGGTGATCGTGTTCATGATGCCCATTGTGGGTGTGCTCTCGGGCAAGCTCGATGCGCGCTGGATGGTCGGCGGCGGGCTGGCTGTGGTCGCACTTTCCATGTTCCACATGACCACGTTCAACATGGACAGCTCGTTCACCCAGTTGGTGGCGGCACGCTGTCTGCAGACGCTGGGCCTGGCCTTCATCTTCATCCCGATCACCAGCATCGCTTATGTCGGCGTGCCGGCCGACAAGACCGATCAGGTCAGTGCGCTGGTCAATCTGGCGCGTAACGTGGGCGGCAGTGTGGGCATCTCGCTGGCCACGACGTGGCTGGCCCGGCGCGGGCAGTATCACCAGAACGTGCTGGTGGAAAACGTCACGCCCTATGATCACCAGACCCAGTCGTTGACCGATCAGCTCACTCAGCACTTCATGGCCGCCGGCGCCTCGATGGACGCGGCCCGGCAACAGGCACAGGCCACGATCGCCGATATGGTGGCCTCACAAAGCCAGCTGTTGTCTTTTCTGGATGACTACTGGATTCTGGGCGTGGTGATCGCGGCTCTCGTGCCGTTGTCGCTGTTCATGTCCTCGGGCAAGGAGCACAGCCACTAAGCGCGCTATACGGCGCGCCAGCCCCCGGGCGTCGAAACGGCAGCGCCCTGCTCGTCCAGATGAATCAGATGCGCCAGCACCTGACGCGCGGCGACCGGCACCAGTGCGGCTGAGAGCTCGGGATACAGTCGGCCCACCAGCGCCTCGGGCGACCGGGCATGGTCGCCGAGCAGCGCGGCGATCTGTGCCTCGCGCCTCAGACGATGGGCTTTGACCCGCGCGATCTCGCCCGATGCGTTGTCGATCAGGGCGCCATGGGCCGGCGCGATACGCCTGGGCGCCAACTCGGCCAGCCGGTCCAGCGTGGCCAGATAATCGGCCATGCGCCCATCGGGCGGCAGGATCACGACGGTGGCGGCCTGCATGAGCGTATCGCCGGCCAGCAGCAGACCCGTATTCGCGGCAAACACCACGTGATCGGCGGCATGGCCCGGGCTGTGCCACACGGTCAGCATCTGGCCGTCGGCCATGAGACGCTCGCCGTCGGCAAGCGGCCCATCGTTGACGATAGCGCTGTCGTGTTCGCCGCGTGTGTGCTTGGGCCAGGCCCGAATCGGTGCGCCGGTCATCTCGGCCAGCCGAGCCGCACCGGCGGCGTGATCGGCGTGGCGATGGGTCAGACAGATCGCCTGGATATCCGGGCCCGCCAGATCTTCAAGCGTGTCCAGATGGCCACGATCATCCGGGCCGGGATCGATGATCAACGTCTGGCGGGTGCCCACGATATAGCTGTTGGTGCCCGGCCCGGTCATGGGCGACGGGTTGGGGGCCAGTACGCGTGTGATACCGGGGGCGACACGCACGGGCCGGCCGGCGATCAAGGCCGGGTCATCGGTCGCGTGTTTATGGCTCATCGCCTGTCGCCGCCTGCGCTGTCATCCAGCCCGGCCAAGGCCGCGGCCACCGAACCAAAACCGACGAGCTGTTCCAGCGTGGCCCGGGTTGGCGTCATGAGCAGGCGCTTGCCGGCGCGTGCCTCGGCAAGCGCCTGGCCGGGCAATACCCACTCGGCCTGCGTGGTTTCATCGCCATCGGCCGTGGCGATCTGGCCGGCTGGGGCGGCTACGGCATAGAACTGGGTGGCATAGCGCTTGGGCGCACCGGCCGGCGTGGTCCAGTGGGCAAACGACACGAGCGCGTCGGTATCAAACGATAGCTCGAGCCGGCGACAACACGCGTGCCAGTCGATGTCGCCAGCACAGAGCGCGCCGCGCGTTGCGGCGATATAAGCGGGCGCGGTCGTTGGCTCGGCCGTGAGCGCGACCAACAGGCCGGCTTCTTCAAAACATTCGCGTATGGCCGCACGGCGATAAGCGGCGTCGGCACTCGCGCCGTGGTGATCGGCGGCGTCCACCGCCCCGCCGGGATAGACATCGGCATTGGCCCCGAAGACATGGCTGGCCGCGCGGCGTAGTAACAACACGCACAGCCCGTGCGGCGAATCGGCCAGCACGGCGACGGTGGCCGCCTGGCGAATCGCTACCGATGATTGCGGATAGGGGGGCTTTCGCATATTCGCTAGCATAGCGGTTTCTTGTTCTGTCTCGTTTGGCCATGACCGCAACCGATCTGGTGTTCGTCTACGGCACCCTGCGCCCCGGCGAGCGCAACGCGCACTGGCTGGCCGGCGCGCAACATCTGGGCCCTTCGGTCTCGCCGGCGGCCTATACGCTGTGTGACACCGGCCCGTATCCCGCCGCACTCCCCTATGGCCATACCGCCCTGGTGGGCGATGTCTATGCCGTGGATGCGACCACCCTGGCCGATCTCGATACGTTGGAATCCTATCCGGTGTTCTATTCGCGTCGCGTGATCGAGACCGATTACGGCCCGGCCTGGATCTATGTCTGGGCCGCCATGCGTAAACACGACTGGCCGGTGATCATCGAAGGCGACTGGGTACGCCGTAACACGCGCCCCGCCATCAACTGAATTGACTGCACGCCTGAAGGGAGAAACCGCGTGAGCACCACCCCCGCACGCGACAGCGCCACGACACCGCGGCCCGAGGATGGGCCGGTCCGCGATCTCTATGATCTGGTCACCGGCGACGAGAATGCTCGGGTCTGTACCGATATTTCCGAGTCGGCCTGTCGTGAGCAGCCGGCCAATTTCTTCATCCATCTGGTATCGCTGTTTGCCACCAAGGCCGGCGATCTGCTGGCCAGCCCCAAGCTCGTGCTGCCCTGGCTGTTGGCCAGCCTGGGCGCGCCGGTCTGGATGGCCGGCATGCTGGTGCCGATTCGGGAATCCCTGGCCCTGCTACCGCAGCTGGTCGTGGCCGGCTGGATACGCCAGGCCCCGGTGCGTAAATGGTTCTGGGTGGCCGGCTCGCTCGTGCAGGGCATGATGATCCTGGCCATGATCGGCACGGCACTCATGTTCTCGCCGGCCGTCGCAGGCCTGTCGATCCTGGCGCTGCTAGCTGTTTTTTCGCTGGGACGCGGCGTGTGCTCGGCCTCGTACAAGGATGTCCAGGGCAAAACGATCGCCAAGACACGGCGCGGCACGGTGTCCGGGTATGCGGCCAGTGGCGCGGGCGGGCTGGCCGTTGCCCTCGGCGTGGTGCTGTATGTTCTGCCCGGTGCCCGGAATTTCGCCCCGATTATTGGCCTGTTGGCGATCGCCGGCGGGCTTTGGCTGATCGCTGCCGGCGTGTTCGCCTGCCTGCGCGAGTTTGCCGGGGCCACCGAAGGTGCGGGCAACGCGCTTAAGACGGCGCTGTCGAGCCTGTCGTTGATTCGCGAAAAACCCGCTTTCGGACGTTTTATCGCCGTGCGTGGCCTGCTGATCGCAACCGCTCTGGCAGCGCCTTATTATGCCCAGCTGGCCCGCACCGCGGGCGACGCCTCGATCGGCCACCTGGCCGTGCTGCTTGGCCTGTCAGGCCTGGCCTCGTTGGTCTCGGCCCCGTTCTGGGGCCGTTTTTCTGATTATTCGGCACGCCAGGTGATGATACTGACCGGCCTGGCGGCCGCGGTGTTGAATGCCGCGGTCGCGCTCGTTGTCATCAGCGGTTTGGGCAGCTGGGCCGGGGTCTGGCCGTTCGCTGGCGCTTATTTCGTGCTGGCCGGTATTCATGCCGGCGTGCGCCTGGGCCGCAAGACCTATCTCACCGATCTGGGCAGCGCCGACGACCGGGCCCAGCTCACCGCTGTGGCCAACACCACGATCGGTATCATTCTGTTGGCCGGCGGCGGCGTGATCGCCGCGATCGGCCTGCTCGGAGCCGCTGCAGCCGTTGCCGCACTGGTGGTGCCCGCAGCGGCCGCGGCCTGGCTGGCCCGTGGCCTGCCGGAGCTGGAAGCCCGCGGCTAGATACCATCTAGACTGCCTCGATCACACGGGCGTCGGCGTATAGTCGGTTGTAACGCGCAACCCTACGTCGACGCTCATGAAACGAACTCTCTTATCCCTCGCCCTGCTGCTGACCGTGGCCGCACCGGCACTGGCCGGGCCACAGGATGCTTTCAAATCCAACGCCGGGGCCGATCAAGCCGTGGCGATCTTCGCCGGCGGTTGTTTCTGGTGCATGGAAGAAGCCTTTGACCCGATCAAGGGCGTGAAACAGACCATCAGCGGCTATACCGGCGGCCACGTGGCGGATCCGTCGTACAACGACGTCACCTCAGAAACCAGCGGCCACGCCGAGGCGCTCAAGGTGGTCTATGACCCGAGCCAGGTCAGCTACGACCATCTGCTTCAGGTGTTCTGGCACAACGTCGACCCGACCGATGCCAAGGGCCAGTTCTGTGACCGCGGCGACTCGTATCGCTCGGAGATCTTTGCCGTGAACGCCAAGCAGATACAGGCCGCCAAGGCCTCGAAGCAGGCGCTACAGCAGAGCGACAGTGCGCCCTCGCCGATCACGACCCAAGTCGTGCCGGCGGTGACGTTCTACCCGGCCGAGGCTTATCACCAGGACTATTACGAGAAGAATCCGCTGCGCTACAAGTTCTATCGCAACGCCTGCGGCCGCGATCGCACGCTGGACAAGCTCTGGGGTGAGGCGGCCCGTACGCCCGAGTCATAGGGCGTGTCGTCATAAGATAAGGCGGCGCACCGGCGGCCAAGCCGCGGCAAGACAAGGCATCGCGCGTGCAGCGTAGCCGTGCCACGTAAGAGAGCCAGGAGGATAACAATAACGCCGTATTGCCGCGGCTTGGCCACCGGCCCCGACGGGGTTGCTCGCGCCGGACGCGCCATGCCGCGTTACGGACCTTGACCTGATACGCCACGCTCGGCGGCCCGCGCCTTGCCTGACACGCCCGGCGCGGGCAATGCGACGTCATATCTCCTGACGACACGCCCCAACCGCTCAACTTGGCGAGATCATCTCGTCGACCAGCGCCAGGACCAGATCGCCCGCGGCCAGTTCGCGGCTTAGCGCCACGCCCTGGCCTGCCCAGTTCGGGGCATAGCGATGATCGCCGTTGGCCTTGGCCGCGGCGTGGAGCTGTTTGGCCGCATCGTAGGCCAACGGGTAATCCGGCACCCACGGCGCGCCCGGCGCGATATCGCTCTGGAACGGGCCGATGAGGCCCCGTGCCGGCCGGCCCGAGATCGCCTGCGTGATCTCGGTGGCCTGACCCATGCGCAGCGCATCACGATAGGCCGGTGCGGCCGCGGATTCCGGGCAGGCCACGAACGCCGTGCCCAGCTGGGCCGCGGCCGCGCCGAGGGAGAGCACGCCGCGGATGGCCACGCCGTCCATCAAGCCGCCCGCGGCGATGATCGGCAGGCTGTAGGTGCTTTCCAGAATCCGTAGCAGGGCCACGAGCCCGAACTCGGCATCGTTTTCAGCCTCGAAATTGCCACGATGACCGCCGGCCTCCACGCCCTGGGCGATCAGCGCATCGGCCCCGCCGTCCACGGCCTGCGCGGCCTCGCCCGGCGTGGTGACACAGATCCACACCTGGCCGCCGTAGTCGTGAATACCGTCGACGAGTGCCGCACTCGGCACACCGAAATGAAAGCTCACCACCGGCGGCCGAGTCTCGAGAATGACCACCTGCATGGCCGGGTTGTCGTTGATCGGCTGATAGATATTGGCCAGATCGTCCGGGACCGCGGCGCCCTGGGCCTGAAAATACGGCGCCAGATGCGCCAGCCAGGCCCGGCGTGTCTTGGCGCCACTCGCCGGCGATGCATGACAGAAGAAATTCACGTTGAACGCGCGATCGGTCAACGCACGCACGCCCTCGATCTCTTCACGGGCTTTTTCTGGCGAGGACGCGCCCAGCCCCAGCGAGCCCAGCGCCCCGGCCTCGGACACGGCCGCGGCCAGCGCCGGCGTGGTGACTCCGGCCATGGGCGCCTGAACGATGGGGTGGCGTAGCGAGAGTTGATCAACCAATGACACGAGCGCTCCGACAAAACCTTGTACGTCGTCGTAGGCTATTCTTTTGTTACCGGCAGGGAAACTGCCCGCAAGAAATACCCGATATTTCCCTCGTTAATCGCAAGTTCCACGCGGCAACGGCCGCTACATCGCCCCGGTTTTCCGGAGATCTATTTGATTGATCGTTATAAAATCGCAGGTGAGCAAGGCCGGTTCGAATCCGGCTCGAACGGCACGGTGCTGGAGAACAAGCTCGGTGTTATCGATCCGAACGAAATGAACGACGCCGAGCTTTATCTACTGCGCAGTCTGTACGAGGTCGTTTTTGTCGACGAGTTTCCGGAGCGACAGATAACCGTTATCGACCTGAAACGTTGGCACTATCGCTGGCTCGGCAACATTTATGGGTGGGCCGGAGAAGAACGCTCGGTCAATATGGCCAAAGATGGCTTCCAATTCGCGGCCGCCGCGCAGATTACTCGCCTACTGAACGTCTTTGAACGCGATTGCCTGGCGCGCTATACGCCCTGCACTGTATTTGACGATGAGATGCTGATTCAGGCACTTGCGGTCACACACGTCGAATTCATTCTTGTGCATCCGTTTCGCGAGGGCAACGGCCGTCTCGGCCGATTACTAGCGGATGTAATGACCTCCCAAGCAGGTCGCGGCCTTTTGGATTATCGACCATGGGATATGAATCGCCAAGCATATTACGCGGCAATTCAGGCAGGTGTGGGCTGCGATTATGAGCCGATGCAAGACCTGATGAGTGCCGCATTACATCGCTGAATCAATCGGCGAGGCTGAGGTGCCGGAATTTGTTCGAGTTTGTGTCCCGAAGTTTTGCGTTAACTACTTCGAACTTCTCACCCGTCTCCAATGCCGTCGAGCTGGCGACCGCGAGTCGAATAGCTGTGCGGCTCGGTTTTGAGCGCGATGCGTTAGGCGACTTATGCTGAAAGGCCATGCGATTTCCGCTGACGAGAACACCAACCAAAGTCTACCGCGCCAAAAGTAATAGCGATAGCGGCACCAATGAAGCGTATCTGGACGGTACCTCGGGAGTAGGCGCCGCTATGCTGAATACATTTGGACCAAGCCGCCAAGCACAAGCCTTCACGACCGAAACCGATCCAACCCGCGACAGACACCGGCCAGCGCCGCGCCGGACACGTTGTGCCAGACCGAGAAGATGGCACCGGGCAGGGCGGCCGCGGGGCCGAAGTATTGTTGGGCGAGTGCCACGGCCAGGCCAGAGTTCTGCATGCCGACTTCGATGGCCAGGGTGCGCGCGATGACGCTGTCGCGGGTGGCCAGCCACGCCAGCGTATAACCGGCCGCCAGCCCGATCGTGTTGTGCAGGATGACAGCCACGAGCACCAACGCGCCGAGAGTGGCGATATCGGCTGCGTTCAAGGCCACGATGATCGCGATCACCGCGCCGATGGCCGCCGCTGACAATAACGCACACCAGCCGTCACGCTCGGGCCAGCGCGGCCCGATCCAGCGATTGACCAGCATGCCCGCGGCCACGGGCGCGACCACGATCTTGGCGATCGAGACCAGCATGGAAACCACCGGCACGCCGATCTGGGTGCCGACATAGGCCCAGGTAAGCAATGGCGTGGCCGCCACGGCCACCAACGTGGAAATACTGGTCAAGGTGATCGACAGCGCCACATCCCCACCGGCGACAAACGTGATCACGTTGGAGGCCGTGCCACCGGCCACGCTGCCGACCAGCACCAGGCCCAGCGTCAATTCACGCGACAGGCCCAGGCCGTGGGCGATGACCAGTGCGGCCAACGGCATCAGCCCGTATTGCAACACCAGCCCCAGGATGACCACCGGCCAACGCGAGACGGCACGTTTGAAATCCGCGGCCTTCAACGTAAGCCCCATGCCGAACATGATCAGAATGAGAAACGGCACGATGAGAAACGCGCCCGGGGCGAACACCGCGGGCAACCCGTAGCCCGCGCCGGCCATGACGAGTGCATAGAGCGGAAAACCGAGCGCGATGGCCGTCGTGCCCGGCGCCTTCATCGCGCCACCCCATCGATGCCGGCCCGGCCCAGCGGGTCGAGGCCGATCTCGCGCAGGCGGGCGGCGGTTTCATACACCGGCAGGCCCATCACGGCCGAGAAACTGCCCGCCAGATGCACCACGAACTGCCCGGCCTGGCCTTGGATGGCATAGGCCCCGGCTGCGCCCTGGGGCTCGCCGGTGGCCCAATAAGCCGCGATCGTGGCCGGTTCCAGCCTGGCCAGCGTGACCTGGCTGATCACAGAGCTGACGTGTATCGGCACCCCCGGAGCAATCACGGCCAGCCCGGTGATCACCCGGTGAGTCGTGCCCGATAGCGCGCCGAGCATTCGCTGGGCATCGGCCAGATCGCGCGGTTTGCCAAACGCCTCGTCGCCGTGGGCGACGACCGTGTCCGAACCGATCACACACGCCTGCGGATAATCCGGGGCGATCGCACAGGCCTTGCCGCGCGCCAGGCGCTCGGCCAACGCCACCGAATCTTCGTCCGGATGCGGGGTTTCGTCAATATCGGCCGGGACGGCCGTGAACGACAGCCCGAGCTGTTCGAGCAGGCGCGCCCGTTGCGGTGAAGCGGAGGCCAGGACAATAGGCGTGTTGATCATGGCATGGGGCCTGTCGTCATGAGATAAGCCCTACAGTGGCTGGACATGATCCACCAGCTTATCGCGGGCTGCGAGATCAAAAAACGCATCGCGCATGCGCTCGCCGGCCGTCATGGCCTCACGCCATAAGCGTTGACGGGTGGCGTCATCGCCGGCGTGGCGATAGAAATCACGGCGCTCGGGCACGCGCCCGCCGGGCAGCGCTTCGCGCATGGCCGGCCCGGGGCCAATCATCAGAACGTGATCGGCGTGGCGCGGTCGGCGCCATTTCAGGCGCTTGTCCAACCAACCCGGCACCAGCCGATCCTCGAAGTGTGGCATGAGCACGATGGGGGCAGACGCCCCCGGTGCCAGCAACGGCTGATCGATGTGGTAATCGGTCAGCCCGCCGTCGCGATAGAGCCCGGCCGGGGCGCCCGCCGGGTCGTGTACCGCGTTCATGATCATCGGCACGTTGCCGCTGGCGAACAGCGCATCGAACAGATTGGCCTGCGAAAGTGCGACGGTACGCGTGGCGAAGCCTTCATTGGCCCACACCAGTTCACGGGCGCCGCGGGCGAAAACCACGCGTTCAAAAGCCAGCCCCAGGCCGACCCGATCCACGAGATTCGCCGCCGCGCTCAGACCCAGTGCAGCCCCGAGCCGCAGTCGATTATCGCTGGCTGCCAAGCCCTTGGAGCGACACGTCACCACATGCAGATCAAAACGCGGATTGGACAGAATGCCGCGGCGCACGCCGTCGGTGAGCGCGGTATCCAGGATACCGGCCAGCGTTTCGGTGATGACCCGAGCATCGGGTTTTTCGGCATAGGACTGGGCGATATAGCGCTGGGCAAGCGCATCGATCGCGCCCGCGGGATCATCTTCATGACAGGCCATGGCCCCGGCCCACGCGCCAATGGATGACCCGACGATGGGCAGGTGATGCGCATCACTCAGCCAGTCGGCGAACAGCGTGCGATGAAATGGCGCGATCGCCAGCCATTTCGGCCCGCCGGCCGCGGCGGCCACCGCGCCGATCCGGTCCGGCGTGAGCGCGCCCTCGGCCAGTGCGGCGCGGGCCGCCGGCCCGGCCTTGATCGTGAGCCAGCGGGCAGAATCCACGCCGTCGTTATTCGACGGTGACGATCTTCATGGCGTTGGTGCCGCCGGCACCGTTGAAGTCACCCTTGGTGACCAGCACACGGTCGCCCGAGCTGACGTCGCCGGTTTCCTTCAAACGGGCGATAGCCTCGTTAATGGGCCGCGAGCCGTCCATCTCGGTGGGCTTGAAAGCCACCGGATAAACGTTGCGACACAGCGCGAGATAGTTCTCGGTGTGCTGGTGCTGGGTCATCGCATAGATCGGGATATTGGTGTCCTGACGCGACATCAGCATGGCCGTGGTGCCGGACTCGGTCAGGGCCACGATGGCATCGGCGTGCATGTGGCGCGCCGTGTAGGCCGTGGCCATGGCGATGGCCTCGTCGGTGCGCCGGAAATGCGAGGCCAGACCGCTGGTCTTGCGTTCACGGATCGACTCGCGCTCGGCGCCCAGACAGATCCGGCTCATCGACTCGACCGTCTGGACCGGATATTTGCCCACTGCCGATTCCGCCGACAGCATGACCGCATCGGTGCCGTCGAGCGTGGCGTTGGCCACGTCCAGCACCTCGGCGCGCGTGGGCACCGGGTTCTCGATCATGGATTCCATCATCTGCGTGGCGGTGATCACCAGCCGGTTCATCTCGCGCGCGGTGGCGATGATGCGTTTCTGCACCCCCGGCAATTCGGGATCGCCGATCTCGACACCCAGATCACCACGGGCGACCATCACCACATCCGATGCCGCGATGATTTCATCCAGCGTATCGATGGCCTCGGCGCGCTCGACCTTGGCACACAGCCGGGCGCTGCCGCCGGCTTCAGAGAGCATTCGCCGGGCCTGGTGCATATCCGAGGCACTGCGCACGAACGACACGGCCAGGAAATCGACCTCCATTTCGGCAGCCAGCTTGATATGCCCGAAATCCTGTTCGGTCAGCCCGCCGGCCGACAGGCCGCCGCCCCGCAGGTTCACGCCCTTGCGGCCCGACAGCGTGCCGCCGACCTCAACCTCGGTGACGATCTGGGTCGCCGTGACCTCGGTGACCTTCAACGAGATCGCCCCGTCGTTGATCATCAAATAATTGCCGGCGCGCACATCGGACAGCAGCGGCTTGTAATAGATCGCCACCGCGTCCTTCGTGCCGGCATCACTGGCCATCTCGGTGTCCAGCGTGAAGGTCTGGCCGTTTTCCAGCTCGACCTTGTCATCGGCAAACGACTCGATACGAATCTTCGGGCCCTGCAGATCGGCCAGCACACCAACTGACTTGCCCAGCTCGCTGGCAACCTGTCGCACTGTGGACACGCGCTTTCTATGCGCGTCGGCGTCGCCGTGCGAGAAGTTGATCCGCACCACGTTGACCCCGGCCTGGATCAAGCGCTTGAGAACATCCGGGCTGTCACTGGCCGGCCCGAGCGTGGCTAGAATCTTGGTTTTTCTGTGCATGAGACGAATGCTAGCACTTTGTCGACGTGGCGGCAGGCCTTGAGGGTAACGGTCCCATGATTTGATCACCGGCTAAGGCGATTGTCTTATGGCAGCGGGGCACGCCGCGCGGCATGCTGGGCGGCTCGTTATTGAAACCGTTCCCAACCGGATCTGTCGTGTCGGACTCCTCTTCCATGCCGAAACGGCCCGGCGGCACCAGCCGGCGCCCGACCATTCGCGATGTGGCCGCGGACGCCAACGTGTCCAAGACCAGCGTATCGCGCTATTTCGGCGCCGAGCGCGAACGGCTGTCGCCCGAGCTCAAGGATCGTATCGAGGCCTCGGTCGAACGCCTGGGCTTTGCCCCGGACCGTATTGCGGCCAGTCTGCGCGGCGGGCGCACCCGCCTGATCGCCGCTCTCGTGGCCGACCTGCGCAACCCCTACAGCGTGGCCGTGATACGCGCCGCGGAAATGGCCTGTATGGATGCCGGCTACTCGCTGATGATCTGTAATACCGACAACGACCCGGCCACCGAGCGCCGTCAGCTGGCCGCCCTGGATGGCTACAGCGTCGAGGGCCTGATCGTGAACACCGCCTCGGGCGATGCCAGCGCGCTCTCGGAATTATCCGAGCAGGGCCTGCCGATCGTGCTGGTCGATCGACGGATTCCCGATCTGGCCTGTGATGTCATCGGCCTCGATGACGGCCAGGCCGTGGCCGACTGTGTCGATCACCTGATCGGCCAGGGGTTCACCCATCTATCGCTGGTCAGCGAGCCGGTCGCCGGCATCAGCCCGCGCGAGTCCCGCGTGGCCGGCTTTCGTGCGATCTGTCGTGATCGCGGCATCGACCACGACTGGCACGAACTCGAAGCCGACGCGCCCGGCGCCTTCGACCGGCTGGTCGCCGAGCGCTTGGCCGAGGCACCGAATACCGCGATTCTCACCGCCAACGGCGTGATGACGCTGGCCGTATGTCATGCCATGAACCGCGCGGGCCCGGATGCCTTCGCCCGGCTCGGCCTGTTGGGCATCGACGAGCTGGACTGGTGTGCACTGGTCGGCCCGGGCGTGTCGACGCTGGCCCAGCCGGTCGATGCCATCGGCCGCCATGCCGTGCGTGCCCTGCTCGGCCGGCTGTCCGGCACGCTGACCGCACCCGCCGGCGAACAACGCCTGCCCGGCCGGCTCATCCCCCGCGGCTCGACCAAGCGCGGCTGACCGGGTCTATAAATCGTCCAGATTCGACACGAAATCACGGCCCTTGGCCGCCGCCTTGTCGATGAACACCACATCATCGGGCGCGCGACGCGGCGTATCCAGGGTCAAGAACACAGCCGGGCCAGCCGCGATCTCGGTGATCGCGTGCACCACGCCGCGCTTGAACGTGACCATCTGCCCGGGCTCGATCAGCCGCGGCGTCTCGTCGTCGATCTGAAAACGCACCGCGCCCGAATACATATACAGATGCTCGTCACAATGCTCGTGGTAATGCGCCGGCAGCGGATGATAAATCCGAAACACCCGAGCACTGGCCTCGGGGCTATCGGTCAGATACGCATCGATCAGGATGGTTTCAGAAGTCTGCGGAAACCGCTCGGCGATCTCGGCGACGTCGTGAAAAGAAAAACGGGCGTTATCGGTCATGGGTCTCCGACTGGCAGATTGAACGTTTCTGTCTATTGAACGCGTTATAAGCCGATGCGCAAGCCCTATCCCGAAACGCCCGACGGGCGCTACTTCGTCGCCAAACGCCGGCTGTGGCGTAAGACCAATCCGCGCCTGGCTGCCGATACGGAAAAACGCTGGGTCTCAGAACTCATGTCCGCCCGTCGCGCGGTCAAGGCCGCCGGCGACGACGAGACGGCCGAACGCGCCGCCCGCGATCGCGTCCAAGCCGCCAAGGAAGCGCTCGGCGAGCGCGGGCCCGTTTGGTGGGACGACGGCGCGCCCGATGAAACCGGCACCCATCCAGAGAACTCGAGCTATGCCGCCTGGTGGGCGTCTGTTTCTTAGCTTGGGGCTTCGTTCTTCAAGGCATTTCGTCCGCAAATGCACGCGAATAGACGCGAATGTGGGTTTCGTGGGGCGGAAGTTTTCGAGTCATCGCACTCTGTGGCGCGGCCGGGCAGACTGGCGTAGGGCGTGCGTGGGCCGCGGACCTGTCGGGACCGTGGTGCGCGCGGGGCCGGCGGCTTTGATCCTAAATAACCGCAAATGAGCGGCGCGGTGTCTTGTCAGTGGCGTTGTGGGTGGCGTGTTTTAGGTCGGGGCTCCGTTCTTTGAGGCATCCTCGTCCGCAAATGCACGCGAATAGACGCGAATGTGGGTTCGGTGGGTCGGCGGCCTTCGAGTCATCGCACTGATTGACGTCTGGGACGGTTGGGCCTCGGGCATGCGTGGGCCGCAGGCCTTCCTCAATTCACGGGTGCGCGTTGGGCGGCGGCTTCGATCCTGAATGACCGCAAATAAGTGGCGTGGTGCATTGCCGGTGGCGTTGTTGGTGGCGTGTTCGAGGCCGAGGCTTCGTTCTTTGAGACGTTTGCGTGGAAATTTCTAGAGAACGAAACCTTTCACTACAAAAAACCGCGAATCAAAATCGAGCAACCAAGCCTGAAATATGATTTGCGGTCATTCGGGGCCGGAACCACCAAACCAACGCGTGCCGCCCGACCCCGTTACGTCCGCGGCCCTCACGCGCCCTGAGCCAGACTGCCCGGCCGCGCCATAGAGCGCGACGACGCGAAGACTGCCGCCCCACGAAACCCACATTCGCGTCTATTCGCGTGCATTTGCGGACGAAGATGCCTTAAAGAACGAAGCCAGGCGTTAGACAAACAACCAAACGACATACCGGCCATCCATTTGACGTCTCATTCGCGGTCATTCAGGAACAGCGCGGCTCAACCAACGCGCGCCACGGTCTCGCTAGGTCCGCGGCCCTAGCGCGCCTCAAGCCAGACTGTCGAGCCCCGCCACAGAGCGCGACGACGCGAAAACCGCTGCCCCACGAACCCCACATTCGCGTCTATTCGCGTGCATTTGCGGACGAATGCCTTAAGCAGCGAAGCCCGGTCAATCAATCGCCCGCCACGGGCGTGCCGTCATTGGCCAACGGGTTCTTCGAAGACGGCGTCGGTGCACGCATGAGTTCGATGAACCGTTTGTCGAAGGCGTCGCGATCCAGGGTCATCTGTACGGTGGCAAGCGGGCCGTGGTGCTCGGGCTTGGTGTCTTCGGTCCAGGCCAGGGTATTGCCATAGCTGGGGCCATGGCTCATGTCGGCATCGAGATAAAGGTTGCGCGCGTCGGTGACCAGCTCGGGATACAGCCAGCCCAGCGCCGCGATCTCGTCCCACATGTAATAGCGCTCGGTATCGAAGGCCGCCAGATAGTTTGCCGCCGGGGTATCAGCGCGCGTGATCTTGTCGTGCATGGCATCGGTATAACGGCTTTGCAACGAGATATCGATCGGCGTGACGATGATTCTGTGCCAGGCGGCGGTGAGCACTGCATGCGCGGCTTCGGGATCGAACCAGACATTGAACTCGTGGTTCGGCGTGGTGGTGAATTCCGGGTCATCGGTGACCGGTGAGATCGAGCCCCCCATGAACACCAGCTGCTTGGCCGTGTCCGCAAAGCTGGGATCCAGTCGCTGGGCGATCGCCAGATTGGTCAGCGGCCCGGCGGCATAAACGGTCACCTCGCCCGGATGGGCATGCACGGCATCGATGAGGAACCGGGCGGCCGCCTCGCGCGCGGGGGCGGTTTCCGGCGGGCCTTCAATCATGTCGGGCACCGCGTTCGGGTCGTCGGGATAAGCCGACGGATCGCTTCCATCACCACCCCAGGCGCCCAGCCAGGCGAGCTGGCCATAGAACGCCTGATTGGCCAGGGTTTCGGCCTTCGAACGTACCAGCGGGTGTACCGCACCTTCGTAGACCGGGATATCACGCCGGCCGAGGTATTCGAGCATGCGCAGCGTGTGCTGGGTTTCCGCGTGCATCCAGGCGTTGCCAGTGACCATGGCGATGCCTTCGACACGCACCTCGGGCGACTGGATCAGGGTCATCATCGACCGGATATTGGAGCCGCCCGGGCCGGAGCCGTCCTGGTCGATCACGACGCGCTCGACGCCCTGTGCCGGGCTCGTACCGATCATTACAAGAATCGCGAACGCCGTGATCACGGCTGTGCGTTGTTTGAAAAGCATGCGGGTGTACTGGCAGATGAGTGACCGGGAATGAAGATCAGTCTGCCACCTCGGCCCGTGCCTGTCCCGTGCGGGCGTGGATCGACGGCCGGCCCTTCCCGCGCTGTGGCCAGCGGCCTATGATGAGCCGAGTTGTCAGTGCCATTGGCACATAGCGCATCGACGAGCCGTGTCGGGGCGCATATCAGGGAGAAATCATATGGGTTCGTCTGTTGTCTTTCGTCGTCTCGCGCTGGCCGGGGCACTCGTCGCTCTGGGGCTTGTGGTGGGCTGTGCCAGTAATCGCGATCAAACACAGGCCAGCGAAACGGCCCAGCTACAGGCCCAGGCCAAACTCGCCGCGGATGCCACCACCGTGCTGCAACAGCAGATGCTCCAACCCAGCCAGGCGCGTATTCCCCGGGCACTGATCGAAAAAGCCCGCTGTATCGCGGTGTTTCCGACCGTGACCGAGGCCGGGCTCATCTTCGGCGGCTCGCGCGGCACCGGCTTGATCAGCTGTCGTCAGCGTACGGGCAATTACATGGATGCCCCGCCCGCGGTCTATACCCTGTCGTCGGCCTCGGTCGGTTTGCAGGCCGGGGCGGCGCAGTCGTCGGTGGTATTGCTATTCACCACGCTGCAGAGCACCCGCGCCGTGCTCGACTCGCTGGTCAAACTGGGTTCCCAGGTGGCGGTGTCGGCCGGGCCCAAGGGGTATGACCAGCCGATCCGCGATTCCGCGCCGATCGTGGCCTACGGCCTGTCCAAGAAAGGTCTGTTCGCCGGCCTGAATCTCAGCGGTAGCAAGGTCGCCTTCGACAAGACCCGTAATTCGGTTATCTATAACGTGACCGACCCGCAGCCGCGCGAAATCCTGCTGCAAACCCCGCAAGTGCCGCAATCGATGTCCAACTACGCCGAAGCGCTCGAGCAGTTCACCAACAGCGAAGGCTGATCACGCCAAGCCGTTGACGCTAAAAAGCCCGTCGTGGCGCCACGGCGGGCTTTTTGGGTTCCAGGCCGGCCTTATCCGATGGCCAACATCCGGTCGATGGGCCGCCGGGCGGCCTTGGCCATTTCCGGATCAACGCGTACTTCGTACTGGTCGTGGGCCAGGGCATCGCGCAGGTTGGTCAGCGTGGTCATTTTCATGTACTCACAGACCGAGTTTTCGTTGGCCGCGTAGAAGGTCTTGCCCGGATTCTCTTTTCTCATGCGGTGCAGAATGCCGGTCTCCGTGGCCACCACGAATTCGTCGGCCGCGGACTCGCGGGCATGGGTGAGCATGCCGGAGGTCGACTGCACGTGCGCCTCCTTGCAATCACCGTTGAAGGCCTGTTTCATCATGCAGGCAGTCGAGCAGCCACATTCCGGATGGATCAATACCTCGGCGTCGGGATGCTCGGCCTGTTTGTCGGCCAGGTTCATGTCGCCGATCTTTTCGTGCACATGACAGGCGCCGGGCCAGATATGCAGCTTGCGCCCGGTGATCATCTCGACGTAGGTGCCCAGAAAACGATCCGGCAGGAACAAGATCTCCTCGCTCTCGGGGATGGCGTTGATAACGGCCACGGCGTTGGACGAGGTCACGCAGTAATCACACTCGGACTTGATGGCCGCCGAGGTGTTCACATAGGCCACCACGGTCGCGCCGGGGTGCTCGGCCTTCCAGGCCACGAGCTGGTCGTAGGTGATCGACTCGGCCAGCGAGCAGCCGGCGTTCTCGTCCGGGATGAGCACGGTCTTGTCCTGGGCGATGATCGAGGCGGTCTCGGCCATGAAATGCACGCCGCAGAACACGATCATGTCGGCTTTCGTCGCCGCGGCCTGGCGCGACAGGCCCAGCGAATCACCCAGGTAATCGGCGATGTCCTGAATTTCGGGCCGCTCGTAGTTGTGCGCCAGGATGACAGCATTCTTGGCGGCCTTGAGGCGCTCGATCTCGGTGATCAGCTCGGCTTGTGATGGCATGACGTCGGTCTCCCCTTGCGTGCCGGCCGAGGCCGGCGTTTGATTTATTCTGTAGCCGCGGTCGGGCCGCGTCAGTCGATGGGCGCGATGCGCTGGCTGATATCGAAGGCCATGACCGAGTGCGTGAGCGCCCCGATCGAGATGAAATCAACGCCGGTGGCCGCGATGGCAACAATGCTGGCCTGCGATACGTTGCCCGAGGCCTCCAGGCGTGCGCGCCCGGCGACCCGGGCCACGGCCTCACGCATCATCGCCGGTGCCATGTTGTCGAGCATGATCATGGGTACCTCGGCGGCCAGGGCTTGATCGACCTCGGCCAGGCTCGTCGTTTCTACCTCGATGGCGATATCCGGCGCATAGCCCCGCACCGCAGCCACGGCCGCCGCAATACCGCCGGCCGCGGCGACATGATTGTCCTTGATCATGGCCAGGTCATACAGCCCGAAGCGATGATTCGTGCCGCCGCCCGCGGCGACGGCTTTCTTGTCCAGATCACGCAGGCCGGGCACGGTCTTGCGGGTATCCAGAATCCGGGCGGCATAGCCGGCCACGGCATCGACATAGCGCCGGGTTTCGGTGGCGATACCGGACATGCGCTGGGCGATGTTCAAGGCCAGACGCTCGCCGGAGAGCACGCCGTGGGCCGTGCCGGACAAGCGGGCGATCGTCTGGCCGGCGCGAACTCGCGCACCGTCGGCGACCTCGGCCTGCCAGATCAGCTGCGGGTCCAGGCGCTGGAATACGGCCCGGGCCTCGGCCAGGCCGGCGACGATGCCATCCGCCTTGGCGATCCAGCTGGCCTGCACCGCACGATCGGCGCCAAGCGTGGCCCGGGTGGTGACATCACCGGGCCCCAGGTCCTCGGCCAGCCACTGATCGATTCGGGCGCTATCCAGCGTTGTGTCTCGTTCTTGCTGCATCACCGACCCCCTCGTCGGTTGGGCTGCGGGCAGCGCTACTATGCCCGCCCGCTTGATCATCGACCAGTTCGTCATCGACCAGCGCATGGTCGCTACGCCGATGCACGCCGATGCTCTGACTACGCGCGGCGGCTGCCACCACGATGCGCTGCGACAGATCGGCCGTGCCCCGGTCCAGCCAGTCGTGATATTCACGACCGCGGCCCGGCGGCCAGCCGGTCGGTGTCTCGGCCAGTGCGGCCGCCGCACGAGCCAGGCCCGGTGCGTCGCGCAGCAGGCCGACATCGGCCATCAGAATATCGGCCCGCGCGGCACTGCGCCGGGCCTGATGATCGGCCCGGGCCGCGTTTCGATACGCCGTGGCGCGGGGCATGGCTTTCAGCGCGGGCGCAGGCCGGCGCCCGGCGATATCACGCACGGCCCGGGCCGCGAACACCAGACATTCGAGCAACGAGTTGCTGGCCAGCCGATTGGCGCCGTGCACCCCGGTGGCCGCGGTTTCGCCGGCCACATACAGCCCGTCGATACCGCTGCGCGCCGTGGCATCGGTCGCCACGCCGCCGATACAGTAATGCGCGGCCGGGGCGACCGGAATCGGCGTGGTCGTGATATCGATCCCGGCTGCGGCCACGCGGGCCAGCAGGCTGCCGAACTCGGCGGTCAGTGTCTCCTGATTCAAGTGGCGCAGATCCAGGCCCATGCACGGCACATCTTCAGCCGCGCACCGGGCGTGGATGGCCGCGGCCACCACGTCCCGCGGGGCCAGCTCAGCCCCGGGCGTATTCGCCAGAAAGCGCCGGCCGTGGGCGTCGACCAGCGTGGCCCCGGCGCCGCGCAGCGCCTCGGTCAGCAGAAAAGTCTGCCCGCTGGGGTCATAGAACGCCGTGGGATGGAACTGTACGAACTCCAGATCGGTGAGCCGGGCCCCGGCCTCCGCGGCCAGCATCAGCCCGCTGCCGTTGGCGCCCGGCGGGTTGGTGCTGCGGGCGAACAATCCCGCGTATCCGCCTGTCGCCAGCAACGTTGTGCCGGCATAAAGCCGCCGCGGCGCATACGCGGGCCCGCACAGCAGCTCGGCCCCCACCACCGCGCCGTTTTCACTTTGCAGCAGGGCCAGCACATCGGCGCGTTCGATGATCGTGACGTTGTCACACTCGGCCAGCCGGGCCTCGAGGAACTCGGTCAGCACACGGCCGGTTTCGGCCCCCTTGGCATGCAGCACGCGATGCGCGCCGTGCCCGCCCTCCAAGCCGCGCAGCAGGGTGCCGCTGGCATCGCGATCGAAGGCCATACCGGCTGCAATCAGCCCGGCCACGTGGGCCGCGCCTTCCTCGACGAGGATCTGCACGCGCTCGGCGTCACACAGCCCACGCCCGGCGGCCAGCGTGTCGGCGACATGATCGGCCAGGCGATCTTCGGGCGCGGTGACGGCGGCGATCCCGCCCTGGGCCCAGTAGCTCGAGCCCGAACGCAGCACGCCGCGGGTGACCACCGTGACCGCCAGCCCGGCACACGCCGCGCACCAGGCGCCGTACAGGCCGGCTGCACCACTGCCGACGATCAGAAGATCGGTGTCCTGTATTGCCATAGGAAACAGATGGGAGGGGTGGCACGGCGGTTGCCCGCCGGGTAACTACGCGCGCATGTTCATCGCAGATGACAAGCCGTATCGACGCGGCCGATTCCGGCCCGCCGCAGCCGGTCGGCCTCGAACGCGCCCAGGCCATCATCCAGCAGCCGGCGCAGGCCGGCCAGCTGCTCGCCGCTCGGCAGAACACGCCCGTTCATGAGCTTGACGCCGAAACGCACGAAGAAATTGTCCAACAGATCGCCCTCGCCTTCGAAGACCAGACGATTGTCGGTGCTGCGATCGGTCAGATCCAGTGCCAGGCGCGCCCCCGCGCCGTCATCGCTGTCGGCCAGGCGCTGCATGAACTGTTCGGCAAAGCTTGCCAGGTCCTTGGGCATGAGCGCATCAAGCATGCCCGTCGGCACGATACCGAAGGCCCGCCCGCTGGTCCGAGTGACCGGCACATCGTCAAGACGGCCCACGAGGTGGCCACCGCTGGCATCAGCGGTGAAGTGCCAATCGATCGTTAAATCATCGAAGGCGATGACCATGCCGTAGGCACGCATTCTTGCATTGATATCAGTGGAAAAATCGCCCCGGGCCGGCGTATCGCCAAGCGCCTGATCGGGCCGCGGCGCGCCGTCAGCGCTGGGCACGAGATGCCCGTCATCATCGACCCAGGCATCGACCGAAATCTGGCGGGCGCCCGAATCCACCGTGAACACCAGCCACTGGCCGGCGGCACTCGTGACCCGGATACGGGCCTCTACCAGGTCGGCCAGCTGGGCCATGTAATCATCCACCGCCGGATAGGCATCGGCCAGCTCACTCGCGTCGAGCGCGGCCTGATAATGCAGATGATGCACCCCGCCGGCGGTGGCCGGCACGCCGCGCAGCTGCTCGACGCGCCCGATACGGGCATACCAGGCCCAGGTTACGGGCAGGCCGTACCAGAGCTGGGCCATGAGGGGGCGATCATCCTTGGCCAGCTCGCCGAAGGCGCCGTTGGCTGCCTGCTGGGCAGGGCCCGGCGCGCTGATATTGGCCGGCTGCGCGCTATGCAGAATACCCAGGCCGGCGGCTTCATAGGCCCCTTGCCAGCCGATCGGGCCGATATTGGCGCCCAGGGCGCCGCGCACGGTGAAGGCATCGCCGCGATCGGCTTTTTCATCGGGCTTGGCCGCCAGGGTGGTGCGTATCGCGCCCAGGCTATCGATCGTTGCATCCGGCCCGTCGGCCACCGACAGGCGATAGATATCCCCGGCCGGGCGCGAGATGAAATACGCCGCACGCCACGGCGGGTCAGCCACTGGCAGGGCCTCGTAGAGCGCGTCCAGGTCATAATCGCGCACGCCTTTCCAGAGCGCGCCCCGCAGCTTCCTGGCCGCGGCATCGGGTTCGGCATGACCCACGATCAGCCGCTGCACGGCGATCACCCGGCCCAGATCGGCCAGCGCATCGCTGGCGTTGCCGTGGCGCGTCAACGCCACGAACGGCTGCCACTGATCGACCACGAGCGCGTCGTGACACGCGTTTTCGGCCGCGGCCACGGGCATGACCGTGCCCAGGCACAAGCCGAATATCAAAAGCCAACGTGTCCTGGGCCGATACGCCATACAAGCGGTCCTGTTAAGCCGGGCGAGTGATCGCGCGGGTATAAAGTCAACATACGCGATCACTCGCCCGGCGTGTACCGATCGACTCAAGAGCCGCACTCGGACAGACTACGCCGCCCGCCCTCGACATCATGGCCCGGGCATTGTTACCGCTACGTCGTTACCCGAGCATTGCCGCCAGGCGTTCGCGCCCCGCGTTTGATTCATGTCGCTGATACGTCATTCCCGGCTGTCGCGTATCGAGGCCCAGCGCCTGCTCCATTTGGCCTGGCCGATTCTGGGTGCCCAGCTGGCCCAGATGGGCATGGGCACGCTGGATGTGGCCATGTCCGGGCATGTGGATGCCACCGCCCTGGCCGCGGTATCGATCGGGTCGAGCATGTGGCTGCCGATCATGGTGGCCTTTATCGGTATTTTGATGGGCCTGACCCCGATCGTGGCCCAACATGTCGGCGCACGCGAGTGGGCCGCGGTGCGCCCGGCCCTCCACCAGGCACTCTGGGTCGCCGTGGCACTCGGCATGGCCAGCGGTTTCGCGCTTTTTGTATACGGCGATGCGCTGCTCGCGCTGTTTAAGATCCCGCCCGATGTCGCGCATCTGGCCGGTGCCTATCTGCGGGCCGTGGCGTTCGGGCTGCCGGCGATCGCGGCTTACGAAACGCTGCGTTTCTATTCCGATGCCCTCGGCCATACCCGGGCCTCGTTGTTGTTCGCGCTGGCCGGGCTGGTGGTCAACGCGATCACCAATGCGGTATTGATCTTCGGCGGGCCGGGGCTGGTCTCTTTTTTCGGCGCTGATCTGCCGCTGGGGCTGGCCGATCTGCCGGCACTGGGCGCGGTGGGCTGTGGCATCGCCACCACGATCAGCATGTGGACGATGCTGGTCGGGCTTTTCATCTACGCCCGCCTACACCCGGCCTATGCGCGGGCGCGTGTCGGTTCGGCCTTCAGCGCCCCGCGCACCGGCCTGATCGCCGAGCAGCTGCGGATCGGTGCACCCATCGGCGTATCGCTGTTTTCCGAGGTCTCGTTGTTCACGGCCATCACTCTGCTTCTGGCTGGCTACGGCGAGATCGTGGTCTCGGCCCATACGGTAGCGCTGAATTTCTCGGCGCTGTTGTTCATGCTGCCGTTATCGCTGGGCATGGCGCTTACGGTGCGCGTTGGCCAGGCGCGTGGGCGGGCCAAGTTTCGCCACGCCCGTTTCGTGGCTTTCAACGCGCTGGGCCTGGCCATGGTCGTGGCCGTGCTGCTGGATTTGATCCTGATCTTCGGCGGGCCCTACGGCGTTGCTTTGTATACCGATAACCAGGCCGTCGCGCATCTGGCCGTTCAGCTGTTGTTGATCGCCACCATCTATCAATTTTCTGATGCCGCGCAGGTCGCCCTTGCCGGCGCACTTCGGGGCTATAAGGACACACGAATCCTGATGTGGGTCACGCTTTTCGCCTACTGGCCGGTGGGCCTGGGCAGCGGGCATGTTCTGGCACGCGGCATCGACGGCGTATTCGCCGGGCTGGGCGTGTATGGCTACTGGATCGGGCTGATCGCCGGGCTGTCGGTGGCCGCGTTGTTGCTGACCGCGCGCCTGGTGGTCATTACACGGCCCCGTGTGGGCGATTCGATATAAAACCTTGTTAGATTGTCGTATTAATTCAGCGGAATGGTCTGTGATGTCTTTTATCTGCCGGGTTCTGCTGCCCAGCCTGTTGGCCGGCCTGGTGACAGCCATGGCCGGCTGCACCCCGCCGAACATGCGCGCGTCGACGCCGGTCGCCGAACCGGGCGCGACGAATACCAGCAGCACCCCGGCCGATCCCGCAGCCTGGATCGGGCGCTGGCACAGTGCGGACGGTGCCACGCTTGATATCCGCGCCCAGCCGGGCGACAACGACTACGCGCTGGTCTTTCACCGGCCCAGCCGGGTGGCCGTGACCCACGAGGCCCGAGCCACGGCCGGCCAACTGTTCTATCAGGCCGGCACGGTCCAGACCGCGTTACGCCCGGCCACCGGGGCCACCAGCGCGGATGCAAGCCAGCGTGCGCTGACCTATTGCCTGGCCACCCGCCCCGGCAACACCATCTATTGTCGACGACGCGATAGCGCTGATGCGCTGGCGCTTGCCCACGGCGCGTTCGTGGCCGTACGTCAAGAATGCGAGCAGGCCGGCCAGACCGAGACCCTCGTTTTCGACGGCCAGAGCCTTCGTCACCCGGGCCAGGCCCAGTGCGCGACCCGCGTCATCAGCCAACAGGGCATGATCTATTCGCTACAGGCCAGCTGTATCGGGCCCCCGGCAAGCGGGCCGGCCACGGCCAATGTCGTGGCCAGCACACCGGATACGCATCATCTGGCGCTGACCGCCCGCGGCCAGGACACACGGCTGTATCGCTATTGTGCGACCCGCAGCCTGCCCGGCCCGTTGCAGGCCGATACGCCAGACTGAGCCATAAAAAAGCGCTTGGCGAGGACTCGTATGAAACAGCAACAGGCCCTGAGGCCTCAGTCCAGCGCCGGCAGCTCGGCCTCGATTGCTGCCCGACGCGGTTCGTACTGGGGCGGCAGACGCAGCGCCTGGCCGAGCTCGGTGTCGTCTTCATCGACCCCGAAACCCGGCCCGTCGGTGGCGATCTCGAACAGCACGCCGCCGGGCTCGGTGAAATACACCGATTCGAAATACTGACGATCGATGACCGGCGTGGGATGCAGGCCCAGCCGGCGTGCCGCGGCGGCCAGCTCGGCCTGATGATCCTGATCGTGGGCGCGGAAGGCGATATGGTGCACCGAGCCGTGGCCGGTGCCGGCCGGCTGGGCCGTGGCCTGTAGTGCTAGATCGATATAAGACGATGGGCCCGATCCGCCGGTCGCGATATAGCGCTGCCAGTCGCTGTCTTCACGTTCGGCGCGATAGCCCAGGACGGTTTCCAGAACCTCGCGGGTGGCCGCCGGCGCCTGGCTTGCGATATCGATACCGGCAAACCCGCCGATCTGCTCGGGCTGTGGCACCGGGCTGTCCGGCCACAGGCAGGCTGTGCCCTGCTCGGCCTCGACCAGGGCGAAGGCAAACCCGTGCGGGTCGCGGGCCACCAGGCGCGGCGTATCGAAACGCAGGATACGAGCATAAGCCACGTCGTGTGCGTCCAGGCGGGCCGCCCAGGCATCCAGCGTACCGGCGGGCACGTGCCAGGCCAGCTCGCGGGCCTCGCCAACGCCGGCGCGCCCGGCCGCCACGTTGGCAAAGGCAAAGAACGTGAGGGCCGTGCCCGGCTGGCCGTACCGATCGCCGTAGTAGAGATGATAGGTGCCCGGATCATCGAAATTGACGGTCTTTTTGACTCGTCGCAGGCCCAGCGTTTCGGTGTAAAAGCGTGAATTGATCCGCGGATCCCCGCTGATCGCCGTCACATGATGCAGGCCCGGGCTGGGTTGATACGACATGGGCACGTCTCGACAAAGGGTAGGGTTCTAGGGGCTGTGACGCTCGGCTCAGGCGCCCCGCTGGGCACCACCGGCGCGGGCTTTCTCTGCCCGTTGCCGGATCTCGCGATGCACCTGATGGTTCAGATCAAAGCCTTCGCTGCGCGATTGCAGATGCCCGTAGGTGATATTGCGTGTCTGGCGGGTATAAAGCAGCTGCAGGCCGGCGGTATAGTCCTGCCAGTGACTGTCACAGCGCGCGAGCGCCGTGGTGGCCACGGTCTGGGGCTCGAAATCGGTGGTCTCGATCATGCGCGTGGCCTGGCGATCGGCACAGGTTTTGAAGGCTGCCTTGTCGGCCGCGATCTCATCGCGCAGCGACGGCGTGTCGCTACCGGTGGTGGCACAGCCGGCAAGCATGACGAGCGTGGCAAGCAGGCCGAGTGATGCGTGTCGACTCATCCGCCCGTCCCCGTGGGCAGGCTGTGTCCGTCGGGCGGGCCTTCCGGATCGCCGGGATCGGCGTGGGGCGTGGCGACATCGGGATCCATCTGCTCGATATCGGCCACGGGGGCTGCTGAGGCCGCGGGCACGCCGAACACGCCGTCGATACGGTTCAGCCCGTCGAGCGCGGCCGTGCGATACGCCTCGGCCATCGTCGGGTAATTGAACGTGGTGTTGACGAAATAATCGATGGTGTTGGCCGCGCCCTGCTGGCTCATGATGGCCTGGCCGATATGCACGATTTCCGAGGCCTGGTCGCCGAAGCAGTGAATCCCCAGCAGCTCGTGGCTGATCGGATCGAACAGGATCTTGAGCATGCCCACGGTATCGCCGGTGATCTGGGCACGGGCGGTTTCCTTGAACAGGGCCTGGCCGACCTCGTAAGGGCGCTTGGCCTCGGTCAGCTCGCGCTCGGTCGGCCCCAGCGAGCTGATCTCGGGGATGGTGTAGATGCCCGTCGGCACGTCGTCGACCCAACGAAACCCGTTGACGTGGATGGCGTCGGCGCTGGCCGAGCGGCCCTGGCCATAAGCCGCGCTGGCCAGGCTGGGAATACCGATGGCATCACCCACGGCGTAGATGTGCTCGATCTTTGTGCGATAGCGATCATCGACCGCCAACTGGCCACGGCCGTTGGGTTCCAGCCCCAGGGCCTCCAGGCCCATCCGGTCGGTATTGCCCGTGCGGCCGTTGGCCCAGAGCAGCGCATCGGCGCGCAGTTTCTTGCCGGATTTAAGATACAGCGTGACGCCGTCGTCATCGGCGGCAATACGCTCGTATTCCTCGTTGTGACGGATCAGCACGCCGTAGGTCAGGCGCAGGTGATACGACAGCGCGTCACTGATCTCGTCGTCGAGGAATTCGAGCAGGCGCTCACGGCTGTTGATCAGCTGCACGCGCACGCCAATGCCCGAGAAGATCGAGGCATATTCGCTGCCGATTACGCCCGCGCCGTAGATGATCATCGATCTTGGCGTAAACCCCGGCTCCAGAATCGTGTCCGAGTTGAACACCCGCGGATGCGAGAAATCCACGTCCGGCGGCTCGTAGGGGCGTGAGCCGGTGGCGATCACGGCCTGCTTGAAGGCCACGGTCTGGCGCGCGCCGTGGGCGTTGGTCACGCTCAAGGTGTTGGCATCCTCGAAGGCGGCATGGCCGTTAAGCACGTCGATGCCGTTGCGGGCATAGAAGCTGGCCCGCATATCGATCTGCTGGCCCACCACGCGATGCAGGCGCTCGAGCAACCAGGTCAAGGGCGCATCCGGCGTGCCCAGATCATGCAGCACACGCGAGGATTGAACCGCCAGCATCTGCTTGACCGCCTGGCGCAGTGCTTTCGAGGGAATGGTGCCGCGATGGGTACAGTTGCCCCCGACCTGATCGAGGCGTTCGACCACGGCCACGGCCTGGCCGTGCTTGGCCGCATTCACCGCGGCACTTTCGCCCGAAGGCCCGGTGCCGATGACGACGAGATCGTATTGCTTGTCGGCCATACTCGTATGATCGCGCGATAAATCGTTATCCTGATTGTCGCACGTCTGCGCGCCATGCAACGCAGGGCATCGCCCGGGCGTAACCCGTTTCTCGTTTTCACCATCCATCAGCCATGAACAAACCCGTAAACACCGACGGCAAGGGCCAGACGCCGGTGCTGGCGATCCTCAACGAATCCACGCGGGCTGCCGCGGCCGTGCCCGCCAAGCAGATTGATCAGGTCACGACCGAGCTGTTCACGTCGTTGTTCGTGCTGGAATCCGAGTTCGCGTTCAAGCCGGTGCCGGGCAAGCCGTATTATCTGTACCAGCAGGACACGCGCTTCTGGCTGGGCCTGACCGCACCGGACATGCTGGCCGAACGGGTGGCCGGGCGCTTCATCGGCACCGCCACGCTACAGCCGGATCTGACCTGGACACTGGCTTTGGCCGAGGCCGTGGCGGCCGACAGCCGCTTTACCGACTGGCTGGCCGATAAACGTGCGGCCTTCGAGCAGCGCCTGGGCGCAGCCGAGACGGTCGACGAGGTATTGCCGGTCTATGAATCCCGGCTGTCCTTCTATCGACGCGCCTCGGCCTTCGGCGTGGCCCACTCGCTCTCGCGCTCGATGAGCGCGGCCGGCATCAGCGGGCTGTCCTACGACGAGGCACGGGGCCTGCTGGCCGATGCCTCCGAGGACACCGACACACCGACCGGCTGAGCCCGCAGGCAGGCGGCGGCCTCACGCAACGCATCCGCGGTCGCGGCAAAGCCGAGACAGTCATCGGTCACGGACTGGCCATAGGTCATCGCCCCGCCGATCGATTGCTTGCCGTGAACCAGATGCGACTCGAGCATCACACCGGCGATACCGGCCTCGCCCGCACAGCGGCGCGCGACCAGATCGGCCAGCACGGCCGGCTGCCGGGCCGCGGTCTTGGCGCTGTTGGCATGGCTGCAATCCACGATCAGGCGCTCGGGCCACCCGGCCGCGGCCAGCCGGGCCAGCGCATCGGTGACGTGCTCACGGTCGCAGTTGGGCCCGTAGGTGCCGCCACGCAGAATCAGATGCGTGTCCGGGTTACCCGCGCTACGGATCATCGCCGGCGCCCCGGTGCGGTCCTGGCCCAGATAACACTGCGGTGCGCTGGCCGCCGCCATCGCATCACAGGCCGGCTGGATATCGCCGCTGGTGGCGTTTTTGAACCCGACCGGCAGGTCCAGATCCGACATGCGCTCGCGATGGGTCTGCGACTCGGTGGTCCGCGCGCCGATGGCCGCCCAGGCCAGCGTGTCGGCCAGGTATTCCGTGGCCGCGGGGCTCAATAGTTCGGTCGCCACGGGCAGGCCCATATCCGCGATATCGCGCATCAGCTCGCGCGAGAGCGACAGCCCCTTGGCCAGATCGCCCTGCTCGTTCATGTCGGGATCGTGCAGCAGCCCTTTCCAGCCGACGGTCGTACGCGGCTTTTCGACATACACACGCATGACGAGATACAGGGTATCGCCCACTTCGGCGGCCAGTGCAGCCAGGCGCGCGGCATAGTCGCGCGCGGCCTCGGGATCATGGATCGAGCACGGGCCACAGATCACCAGCAGCCGGTCATCGTGGCCGGCCAGGATCTGGCGAATGGTCTCGCGCTGGGCCGCGATCCGCTGGGCCGTGAGCGGCGAAATCGGCAGCTCGGCGCGCAGGGCAGCCGGCGTGGGCAGGGACGTGGTCCGAGCAGTCTCGGCCGCTGCGGCCTCAGCCGGGGCGATGGCAGATCGTGCCACGACGCACCTCCGTAAGCCGAACGATCAGTGGGGCGAACAAGGCCTGCCGGGGCGGATAGAAATCAGCAACAATCATGGTGTGTTCTCCTGCAACGAAAAAACCCCGACCGGGAGCCGGTCGGGGTTTCGTGTTGGGTCACACCAGACAGGCTCTCCGTTCGGGAGACGCCTGCCGGTTATCGGCTCAGGCGCCCGGGGTCATAAACCCGTAACGAATAAACCAATAACCCGAAAAAACCGACGCACACGCGCTTGCACCAGCGGCGAGAAGCCCCTGGCACGACATGCTGTCTTTTTCCGCGTGCCTCGTCATGACGCAAACGCTACGCCGAGCCACGTCTCGGCGCAAGCCGACCCTTGACGATCTGGCGTATCCACCAGCGCCCCGGATGGATCGCGGCCACCAAATCAGCCGCGATCGGCAAGGGCTCACCGGCCAGCTGGCTGGCCAGGATTTCCGCGGCCAGGGGCGCGCGCAGCAGGCCGTTGGAGCCGTGCGCCAGACTCATCGACAGGCCGGGCCAGAGCGCGCCCGAACGGGCGATCGTCTGGCGGGCATCGCGGGCCAGGTCTTGATAATCCTCGCGCCAGGCAGCGATGTCGGGTACGCCGCCCACGAGCGGCATCCGGTCATGCGAGACACTTCGAAACCGCGTACGGCCAACGGTTGCCGCGTGTTCGATCTGCGTGGCCGTTTCGGGAAGGACATCGGCCAGGCGGCGGCCGTTGTCGGCGTGGCCGGCCTCGGTCACGGCCAGCTCGGTGGCACGCGGGTCATAGGTCGCCCCGACACTGATCCGGCCTGCTTTAGCCGGGGTGATATAGCCGGTATCACAGACCACACAGGCCGGCGCTCGCGCTGCATCAGTCAGCGTAAAGACACTGGCCTGCCCGGCCACCGCCTGTTGCGGGGCGATGTCGCCGCACAGATAATTGGCCGCGCCGGCCGTGGCCAGTACGACGTGGTCGGCGTGATAAACCGCCCCGCTCTGTCCCTCGAGCCGCCAGCCCGGTTCTGATACGGCATTGCCGCGCGTCAGCGCCTCGATGTTGTCGATGACCGGGTCGATCCTATGCCGGGCGAACAGCGCGCGGCACAGCCCTGACGGATCAACGGTGCCGGCCCCGGGAAAAAACAGCCCGCCCTGTACGTCGCCGGCCAACGGCTGGCCGGCGTAGGCCGCGGCCTCGGCCCGGTCACAGGCCTGCAGGACCGTGGCCGGTAGCGACAGCCGCGCGGCCAGGCCTTGTTGGCGGCGACGTTCAGCCTCGCCTCGGGCCAGCTGCAAGACCCCGTCACGCCGCCAGAGTGTGCCCGTGTCGTCCAGATCAGCCAGCCATCGGCCGGCATAGCCCAGTGCCGCGAGATCAAAGCGGGTACGCGGGCTGGCCTCGGCGGCCAGGCGCGGGTTGAGCACGCCGTCGCGATTGCCCGAGGCGCCGTGGGCGATGCCCTGGCCGTCATAGACCGTGACGAGAAAACCGCGCCGGGCCAGGGCATCCGCCGCGGTGGCCCCGGCGATGCCGGCGCCGATGATCGCGATACGCTGTGCCCGCGGTACGGCTGGCACACGGCTGTACCAGGGCAGCTCGCGTGCTTCGGGCGGCGTGGGCCTGCCGGTATAGCGCGCGGCCAGGCAGTGTTTCTTGGCGCCGTGGCCGGGGCGGCGCTGGCAGATGAATCCCACAGCTGCCAGCTGCTCTCGTAGCGCCCCGGCCGCACTGTAGGTGGCCAGCGTGGCCGCCTTCGCGCTGTGGCCGGCGATAGCCCGGCACACGACAGGCGACCACATGGCCGGATTCCTGGCTGGCGCGAAGCCATCGAGAAACCAGGCATTCACGGTGCCGGTGAAGTCCGCCAGGCCGGCCTCGATATCGCCGAAATACAGATCGAGCGTGACGCGCTCATCCAGGTGCAGACGATGCGTACCCGCCACCGGCGCTGGCCATAACGCCGCGATTCGCGCCGCCTGGCTCGACAACGCAGGCCAGCGCGCCGTCATGCATGCCAGATCCGGCGCGGCCAGAGGGTGTGCCTCGATAGACACGATATGCAGCCGAGCGCCGGCCGGGGCATGGGCCGCGAACAGCTGCCAGGCGAGCATGACGTTGCGCCCCGCGCCAAAGCCGGTCTCGCCGATGACGAACAGATCACCGGCCGCCAGCGCCGTGAACCGCGCAATCAGCGCATTGCCGTCCACGAAGACATGACGTGATTCAGCCAGGCCATCGGCCTGCGAGCAATAGATATCGTCGTAGTCGGGCGCGCGGCTGCCTGCATCGTCGTGGATGACGCGCGCATGGGCCAGGCCCAACGGCTGATCGCGGCGCGCGCGATCGTTCATCGCATCATGATGGCCGGCTCGGGGCGCGTGGCTGCCGATCTATACGCGTTTGACGGCATGCACTTGGGTGATGCGTGACTGCGACTGGCCTTCGCCGGCACTCGGGTCTTCCGGGTCGAAATCGCTTTGCGAGATATATTTGAAGATCGAGATCGCAGCGATTACACCAATCCCCACAACAAAAGCGATCAGGACACAGCCGGTCTTGCCCATGCTGCGGTTGAGTTGGTTGCCACAGTTCTGACAAGCCTGGCGCCCGCGACTGACAGGCTTGTTGCAGTTCTCGCAATACCGGGTTTCGATCGGCTTGGCCATGAGCTTTCCTTGGTCGGTTCGCGCGATATGTCGCCAGAACGATGCCCTCGAGCGCGAACGTTTGTTCGAAGGCCCCGTATTTAAGCCGAATTAACCCGCCGACGCCAACCGGAAAACACGCCGATTTTTGCTGTATTGCACCGCAATCGCACAAAAAAACGGGCCCGCAGGCCCGTCGATCAATCGCCCGGTTCGGGGCCGATCACTGGGTCGAGATGAACGGTACGCTGATCTGGCCAAAGCGGTTGCCGCTCTCGGCATTAACCAGCGTTGCACGGAAGTCCACGCCGGCGATCTTGTCCGTGGGCACTTTCTCGAAGTACAAAAAGCCTTCGATCATGCCGCCCGGCTCAATCACGCCGTCCGGGATGGCGACTTCGCGCATATAGGGCGTGGGCAGCTTGACGTTGTAGTCGGCCCAGCGGCGGGTGTAGTTGTTGTAATAGCCCGAGTCATAGCCATAGGCCGTGCTGTAGGCGTTCATGCCGGGATAGCTCGACGAGTAATACGGTGCCACGGCAAACCCTGAAGACGTGAATCCGGGGCTGCCAACGACGTTGGCACTGCGCTCGACCGAGCCGTCGATGGCGATCGGCGGCAGGGCGGCAAACCGCTGACCGGTAGCGGCCGCCACCAGCGCGAAGTTGTCGTAGCTCAGGCGGATCGGCTGGTCGCTTTCGTTTTCGATGCGTACGTGCATCGGGGTCACATCGCGCAGCACGCTGGCGTCACCGTCCCACTGGCCGGTCTTGACCCGCATCTGGACGCCGTTGACCGCGTCCACCACGCTGCGATTGCTGTCGCCGTTGGGCCCGATCGATGAGGCCGGCTTGAGATTCACGCCGCCGCCGCAGCCGGCCAAAGCCAGAACGGCCAGTGTCGTGGCCAGCGTGGCACCGGTCGAAAAATAAGAACGAATCGTCATGAGTTTTCCTTTTGCTCGTTGAAACTTGGCTGTTCAAACACGCCTTAAGCGTCGCGGCCAGGCGTGTGGTGTGCGCCATGAGCGAATCTGCCAACATGTCAGCATGTCGTCTTCGTCAACCAAACATAGGCCGCAGGCCGTCAACAACCGCGGGCTGCGCTGGTTGTATCGCGCCGTGGCCGGTTTTTTCATCGCCCTGGCCGCGATAGGCGTCGTGTTGCCGGTCTTGCCCACGACGCCGTTTCTGATCATCGCCGCCTGGGCCGCCGGCAAGGCCTCGCCGGCGCTACGCGCCAAACTGCGCAGTCATCCGACCTACGGCCCGCCGCTTCGACGCTGGCAGGATCACGGAGCGATCAACCGGCGCGCCAAGATTCTGGCGTTGTCATTGATGACCGCAAGCTGGGGGCTGGTCTGGCTGACGGTCGACAAGCTCTGGCTCATTGGCCTGGTCGGCGCCATTCTGGTCACGGTCGGCGTGTTCATCGCCACGCGCCCCGAGCAGACCGACCGGCCCGGCGACTGATCCAGCCCGCCGGCCGCTGCTCGGCGCGGCCAACACCCGAGCGCGGTTTTACGGTCCGAGTCGGCACGTCTGCTACTGCGGGTTTCGACCCCGTCGTTCAGCGCTGTCGCGACGACATGGATGCCCAGCTGGAGATCGGCACGGCCCTTATTTTGCATGCGATACGATCGAGACCGTTCTACGGTGCGGCTTCTGGTTTGGTTAACGCGTCGCTCAATATTCAATTGACAACAACATTTCTACCCCAATCCGACAATCCGTACTCGCACGGACGGGCGATACACGCGCCGGCCCAGGGCGTGTCGTCATAAGATAAGCCGGCGCACCGGCGGCCAAGCCGCGGCATGACAAGGCATCGCGCGTGCAGCGTGGTTATTCCGCGTAAGCGAGCTAGGCAGATAACAATAACGCCGAATTGCCGCGGCTTAGCCACCGGCCCATTCGGGTTGCCCGCGCCGGACGCGCCATGCCGCGTTACGGGCCTTGACCGTGGCGGGCCACGCTCGGCGGCCCGCGCCTTGCCTGACACGCCCGGAGCGGGCAATGCGACGGCATATCCTATGACGACACGCCCCAGGATGCCGCCTTCGGGGATATGGCTGCATGGCACAGCTAAACATCGGTTTTGCAAAGCAAAATTAGACGTGTTCCTCTTATAACAGCATTCGGCGCGTTGTCGCGACGATGCTCATGTCTCTAAAAGAGGGTTTTTAGTGAACGAACCACGTGGCAGTAAGCAGGTTGTTTTTTTCGGCGCGGCATCGGTGATCGCCGTGCTGGTGGCACTTGGTGCCGCCGCACCCGAGGCGTTCGGCAATATCGCCGGTGCGGCGCTGGATACGGTGTCGCACTATGTGGGCTGGCTGTATCTGATATCGGTATTCGGCTTCGTCGTCTTTCTCATCTGCCTGGCTGCCAGCAAATACGGCAAGATCCGGCTGGGCTCGCCCTATAGCGAGCCGGAGTACAGCTTCTTCTCTTGGGTGAGCATGCTCCTGGCCGCGGGCTTTGGCGTGGGCCTGGTGTTCTATGGCCTGGCCGAGCCGATCCTGCACTACGTGCATCCGCCCTACGACGACATGCCCGGTTCCACCCCGGAAGCCGCGCGCTATGCCATCCAGTATTCTTATTTCCACTGGGGGCTCAGCCAGTGGGCAGGCTTTGCGATCGTCGGCCTGATCGTGGCTTATTATCAGTTCCGCAAGGAGCAGGAAGGCCTCGTCTCGACCGTTCTGGCCCCGTTGACCAACAAACTGCCCGAGAAAAGCCATGCCCCGGTCAACAACGCGGTCAATATCTTTGCGGTCGTGGCCACGGTCATGGGCGTGGCCACATCGCTGGGCCTGGGCGTGCTGCAGATCAACGGCGGCCTGCATCAACTGATCGGCGTCAGCGAAGGCTTTTTCTGGCAGTTCGTGATTCTGGCCATCATGTGTGTCTGCTACACGGTGTCCAGCTATACCGGGCTGGACAAGGGCATCCAGTGGCTGTCCAACATCAATATGGTGCTGTGCCTGGGCTTGATGGCCTGGGTGCTGTTCACCGGTCCCACGATGTTCATTCTGAACACCATCGTGGTCGGCCTCGGCGATTATCTGCAGAACTTCATCGGCATGAGCCTGCGGATGAACCCGTTCCGCGCGACCGGCGAAGACTGGATCAGCTCGTGGACGGTGTTTTACTGGGCGTGGGTGATCGCCTGGTCGCCCTTCGTGGGCACCTTCGTGGCGCGCGTATCCAAGGGCCGCACCATTCGTGAATACGTTGTCGGCGTGCTGATCGTGCCCTCGATCCTGGCCTGTCTGTTCATCGGTGTGTTCGGCGGTGCCGCGCTGCATATGGAGCTGTTCGGCGATGCCTCGGGCCAGCTGGCCAGTGCGGTGGACACCAACATCACACAGGCGCTGTTCACGTTCTTCGAGATGATGCCGTTCTCCAACGCGCTGTCGGTTCTGGCCATGGGCCTGATCTTCATCTTCCTGGTCACATCGGCCGATTCGGCCTCGTATATCGTGGCCCAGATGACCGATAACGGCTCGCTCGACCCGCCGCTGTACAAGCGCCTGACCTGGGGTCTGCTGATGGCTGCCATCTGTCTGACGCTGATCGCCGCGGGCGGGCTGAAAGGCCTGCAGACCGGCTCGCTGCTGTCGGCCCTGCCGTTCATGATCATTCTTTATCTGATGGTCTATGTCCTGACCACCGAACTGCGCGATGACCGACGTCGCATGCTCATGGAGCTGCACGAGCAGTACAAGGAAATGCCGGTCGGCGCCGATGCGTTCGAGGCCCGCGATATTCTCAACGACGTCTGGGAAGACGACGACCTGGAGGATGCCGACGCGGCCAACATGCAGTCCGGCTATCACATCAAGGACGACGATTCGTCGAGCGACAAGACCTGATCACCCGGTCTGATATCCAGCCCTCATCGCCTTGGCGATGGGGGCTTTTTCGTGTTGATCGTGCGCAAATGAATACAGGCGGTTATCCGCCGATGAACGCCGATGCGCGCCGATAAAAAGATGATGGCCTGTGATTGCAGGCCGGTCGAAAAAGCCGTTCATCCGCAGATTGCACAGATGTCACGGATTAAAAGACAAGCGCTTTTGATCGATCAACCGGGCGAGTGCGACGACTCGCGGCGCATGACATCAAGCAACCCATCTGCGTCATCTGCGGATTGTCTTCCTGCCTGTATTCGTTTGTTTTGTTGATTCAGCGCGGATCGGCGGATTGTCTTTTTTATTAGCGCTCATTAGCGTTCATTCGCGGACAGGTTTCGCGAACGCGTCGCCCAAGCCGCGCGCTCAAACGATCCGCTCGCGCGCAATAGCGATGATGCGCTCGCGCAGCCAGCGGTGGGCCATATCGTGGTGATCCAGCGCGCCCCAGGCCATGCCGATCTCGAAACCGGGCAGATCGATCGGCGGCGGCTGGACCACCAGGCCCAGATGACGCGCCTGATAGCGGGCAATACGCGCTGGCAGGGCCACGATCATGTCGGAATGGGCAATCAGCTCGCGCGGCAACTGATAATGACGGGTAAGCACGCTGATCGTGCGCGAGAGGCCGCGGTCGGCCAGGGCTTCGTCAATACGCGACAGGCCCACGCCGGTCTGGGTGATCAACACATGACGCTGCGATAGAAACGCCTCCAGCGTGAGCGTGCCGCCGGCCGCGGCCAAGGCTGGGTGATCGGCCCGGATCAGACAGGCCAGGCGATCGGTCCATAGCCGCTGCTGATGAAAATTGGCCGGCAGACGCCCGAATTCATTGACCAGAAAATCTGCTTCACCGCGCTCGATCTGGTCGATGGCATCCGAGCCGGCCGACAGGATATTGAGCGCGATATTGGGCGCCTCGTCCTCGAGCACATCCACGATATGTGGCATCAGAATCGAGGCGGCGTAGTCGGTGATCAATATCGTGAACAACCGCTCGGCCGTTTCCGGCTCGAAGGCACGGTTGGGCGCGATCAGCGCTTCCATCTCGGCCAGCACGTTGCGCACCGGGCGGTGCAGCTGGGCGGCCCGGGCCGTGGGCTGCATGCCCCTGGCCGTACGTACGAGCACCGGATCACCCAAGAGCTTGCGCAGCCGCTTGAGCGCATTGCTCATCGCCGGCTGGGTGATATCCATGGCGCGTGCGGCACGAGTCACGCTCTGCTCGCGCAGCAGCGCGTCGAGCATGACCAGTAGATTCAGATCGACATCCCGGATGTTCATGCCGCCAATATAACGTGACGGCGGCTGGTAAAAACCGGGCCGCATGCCCAGAATACCGGCGCTATACAACGACCGTCGTGTCTAGGCGGTCTGCTTTCGGTTATCGGTCATGTCCAGCCAGTCTGTCGCACCTGCTTATAAAACAGCCCCCTGGCTGACGCTGGCCGGGCTGTTGCTGGTCGCGCTCAACCTGCGGCCGGCGCTGACCAGCGTGGCGCCGGTGCTCGGGGCCATCGGCGATGCGATGGGGCTGGGCTCGATCGGTCAGAGCGTGCTGACCACCCTGCCCGTACTGTGCCTGGGGCTGGCGGCACCGGCGGCCCCGCGAATGGCGCATCGTCTGGGTGCCGAGCGGGCGGTACTGGTCGTGCTGGCCGTGCTGGGCGCTGCCCTGGCCGTGCGGCCGTTCATCGGTGTGGCCGGGCTGTTTGTCGGCACGGCGGTGGCCGGCGGGGCAATCGGCATCATGGGCGTCCTGCTGCCCGGCCTGGTCAAACGCGATTTTCCCGATCAGATCGGTCTGATGACCGGTCTTTACACCATGCTGCTCAACCTCGGCGCCGCATTGGCGGCCGGGGCGACCGAGCCACTCCGGCTGGCGTTCGATAACGATTGGCAGGCCGCACTGGCCTTCTGGCTGGTGCCGGCGGTGGTGGCTGGCGGGCTGTGGTGGTCACAGCTGGCACCGCGGCCACAAGCAACCCGCCCACGGCGCTCGGGCCGGCGGCTGCTGGCCGAGCCCCTGGCTTGGCAGGTTACCGCTTTCATGGGCCTGCAGTCGTCGCTGGCCTATATCGTGTTCGGCTGGCTGCCCACCATTCTGGTCGATCGCGGCATGCAGCCGGTGGCCGCAGGGCTGGTGTTATCGACCTCGATTCTCGTGCAGGTGGCCAGCGCGCTCGTCGTGCCGTGGGTCGCCACGCGCCTGGCCGATCAGCGCGCCGTGCTGGTGGCGGTGCTGGCGGTGACGCTGACCGGTCTGGCGGGCTGTCTGTATGCGCCGCTGGGCTGGATCTGGCCGGTGGCCGTGGTCCTGGGGCTCGGCCAGGGCGGCAGCTTCTCGATGGCGTTGACGCTGCTTGCCCTGCGCGCGCCCGACGCCGACTCGGCGGCCGAGTTGTCCGGCATGGCCCAGGGCGCGGGCTATGTCATGGCCGCGATGGGCCCGCTGGCCATCGGCGTGATTCATGACTGGCGCGGCAATTGGGCTGCCTGTGGCGCACTGCTCGCCGTGATCGGCCTGGCCGCGATGATCGCCGGGCTGGGTGCCGGACGGAACCGATGGATTACGCCCGGCTAGGCGGCGTCGTTGTCGCTGTTCTAGCCAGTTTTCTGGCCGGTTTTCTGGCCGGCTTTCTGGCCGGCTGTGCCCACGGCCCGGTCGGTGACGCCGCCCCGGCACCGCCGGGCCTGGCACAACCCCAAACTGACAACACAACGTGGGCGCCCGTGGCCTGGCCGTCGCCGGGTTCCTCCGTCCGCAGGCCGGCCAACGATCCGTTTTATCGCCAGCCGGCCGATGTACGCCTGGCCGGCCTGGCACCCGGCACGATCATCCGTTATCGCCCGATTTCTCCGCGCTCTTATCTTTTCGGGCATGTGCCGGCCCGAGCCTGGCAGTTCGTCTATCGCAGCCTGAACACGCACGCGGCCCCGGTGGCCGATGTGGGCACCCTGCTTGTCCCGAGCCCGGCGCGCCCGCGTCTTTTGTCTTATCAGGTCGCCTATGACGCGCTCAACCCGATTTGTAATCCGTCTCAGGAAATCCTCCGCGGCACGCTGATCGAGCAACGATTCATCTCGGCCGCACTCGCCGACGGCTGGCCGGTGGTACTGCCCGACCACGAAGGCCCGAACATGGCTTATCTGTCGGGGGCCCAGGCCGGCCATGCCGTGCTCGACGGTCTGCGTGCGGCCCAGACGCTGCTGGGGCGCGCGGATACGCCGATCGGCCTTTGGGGCTATTCCGGGGGCGGGTTCGCCACGCTCTGGGCAGCACAGATGGCCACCGACTATGCCCCGGAGCTGGCTGTTACCGGTATCGCGGCCGGTGGCGTGCCGGGTGATCTGGATGTCGTGGCCCGGCATCTCGACGGGCGCGCCTTTGCCGGCATTTATTTTCAAGCGTTCTTCGGCCTGGCCAATGCCTACCCGTCGATCGATCTGGACAAACTGCTCAACGAGCGGGGAGAAAACGTACGACAACGCCTGGCGCACAGCTGTCTTGGTCAACTGTTATCCGGTGTACGCGATCCGTTGTTATCGGGCTTGAGCTTTGCCTCATTTGCCGATTACAGCACCCGAGACGCGCCGCGCGACACGCCGGCCGTGCAGGCGGCGCTGGCGGCCAATCGCCTGGGCGAGGCGCCGCTGGCCGCCCCGCTGTATTACTACCACGGCCGGATTGATCCGATCATCGGGCGCGATCAGGCACGCAAGATGCTCTTGCGCTACTGTCGGCGCGGCGTGTCGCTCACCTACGACTGGGCACTCGGCGAGCATATTCTGGCTGCGCTCACCCAGGCCGATGACGCACTGGCGTATCTCAACGCACAGGCCGATAGCCTAAAGGCGATCGCCGGCCCGGGCTGCAAGGATCTTGAAGGCGACGGTTCGGGTTAGACCGGGTTTAGCCAGCGGTCCAAGCCGTCTCGCGAACCTGCCCCGATCGATCGATTGACCACAGCCGGCCGTCGGGTAAGAGTTCGGCGAGCGTCAGCGCGCCGTCTGCCGTGAAGACACCGGTATCCAGCCAGCGACGGTTGGCCACGGCAAGCGGCGCGGCCAGGGGCGTATGGCCGTGAAAGATGACGTCGATGCCGGTCACACGCGCCAGCGAGGTGTTTCGACGTGCGCCGGGCCGCCCCAGGGCCGATAACGTATGGCGCGACCAGAGCGCGGTGTCCTTGATTGGCGCCTCACCCAGGCGCGTGACGAAATCTGCCCAGTCGGCCATACCGATATCAGCATGCACGAGACCGACGCGCGCCCCGGTTTCGATCGTTATCGTCATCGCCAGCGGCAGGCTCGCAGCACGCTGGCGATGGGCGGTCAGTGCCTGCGTATCCAGCTGGCGCGACCAGGCGCCGCCATTACTCAGCCATAGCGCCTCGGCATTGGCGGGGGCATTGGCTGCATGGGCATCCAGCATCATCTGCTCGTGGTTGCCCCGGACCGCGAAACACCAGGGTGCATCGACAAGCTGCAGCGCAGCCGCGCTATCCGGCCCGCGATCGATCAGATCCCCCACGGAAAACAGACGATCCCGTGACCGGTCGAAGCCCACATGGGCGAGCAACCCCTCAAGCTGTCGAAGGTATCCGTGGATATCACCGACGATGAAATCACGCCCGTCATGGTTACACCCGTGGTGCTGAACGGTGTCGTCGTCGGTCACATCATTTCTCAATCAGGTACGCAAAGCCACGAAGCGATGCCCGCAATCGATGCAATATCGAACGTTTGGGCGTCGAAACAAGCGTCGTATAACACCGCGTTTAAGCGGCGCTGTCCCGAAGCTCTGGCATTTAGGACAGTTGTTATGCATGTGCATTCCCCCGTTAGCACGCGTCCAACCGATCGCGCGGTGCGATCTTTCGTTTTTAATATCGTCAGTCGTCTTATCTTTTCATTTTCATATGAAGATTTTATAAATCGGCAAGCGCCGGCTCACGGGTCATCCGCGGCCGGTTGATCCACTCGGCTTATTCAGGACGCAACGATCAGCCCGGCACGGCCTTGGGCTGTTTCAGCGTATGGAGCCGCCCTCGGCGTTCGTGCTGCATTCGGCGAGCGCGCCGTCGGTGTCGCATCGGATCTTTTTCAGCAGATGCTGCATACGATGGCTGTACCAGGCGTCGTCCCACAGCTGCTGACGAATATCGCCCAGCATGCGGCGGTACTTGGTTTCGCGCTGGCCGTTGATATGAACCCAATACCGATCAGGGATCGTCCTGTCGGCTTTTTTTACCAGTCGAATCGCTCGATCCCAGCCTTCATCGACGGCGTAGCGTCTGGATGCCGCCGCGAAGTCTTCTGAAAAACGATCGCTTACGACCACCATCTGCAGCGACAGCATACCGAGCACAAAATCGGCCACACCGCCGCTATCGCCAAGCCCCTTGTAAAGCTCCAGCGGCTCGTAGGCGATGGCCGGCGCATACGCCATATCCACACTGTGGTTATTGAACATCGGCCCGAAACTGGCAATACTCGCCGGCACGGGCGACGCCCCGGCCACGTTGGCCACAACGCTGGCCTGCTTGTCGTAGCCGATGACGGCCACCTTCTTGCCGGCCGCGGCTTCCAGGCTGTCCAGAAAACCCTTGTCGCGTGAAAACAGATAGACCTTGCCCCCTGGCAAGACGCCGGCCACCGTATAGGGCCCTTCGCTCATCAAGTCAGCGGCCTTGTCGCTGGCCATGACCCGAATCGCGGTATGTTGCTGGGCATAGGTCTGCAGGCCGCCCACCATGTCCAGGCTGCCGGCGAAATCGACGAACTGCTTGGTTCGTATACCGGTCAGCCCGGCCGCATCACAGCGTCGGGCGCGTAAATCCTTGGCCACGACGCCTTCATCGGTATAGGCGGATAGCTTGAAGTCCACCCCTTTCGAGCGCGCCCAGATCAGATAATCCTGAAACTGCTGGGCGACCATGCCGTTGGCCCCGACCGGGTCGAACAGACACAGGGTGCGCTCGATCGGCGCCGCCGTGGCCGAGCCGGCGAGACCAGGCAGCACCTGGCCGGCCAACACCACGGCAAAAGCCATCGATCGCAGCGATCGATGGCTCCTTGCCTGCTTGAGAAAGCGGCTGGCCACGGCGGTTTAGTTCACCGCCCCGCCTTCAGATTCCAGACTGCACTCGGCAAGCCCGGGCTGCGAGTCACAGCGGATCTTTTTCAGCAGATGCTGTGCACGATGGCTGTACCAGTTCTGGGCCCACAGCTTCTCGCGGACGTTACGAAACAGCTCGCGATATTTCTTGTCGCGCTGATCGTTGATATGCACCCAGTATTTGTCGGGCAGCTGATCCTCGGCGCCGGTCACACGTCGCAGGGTGGAGTCGAACATGTTGTTAAACACCCAGCTACGCGACTTCTGGCCGAAGCCGTCGGGAAAACGATCCGCGTGGATCAGGATCTGACCGGACAGCATACCGAGCACGAAATCCGCGATGCCGCCGTTCTCGCCAAGCCCCTTGTAGAGTTCGAGCGCGTTGTAAGCGAAGGCCGGGGCATAGGCCAGATCCACACTGCCGTTATTGAACATCGGCCCGAACGATGCGATCGATGCACCCACCGGCGAGGCACCGGCCACGTTGGCCAGCGTCGAGGCCTGCTTGTCGTAGGACAACACGGCGACTTTCTTGCCCGCGATATTGTCGATGCTGTCGAGCAACTGCTTGTCACGCGAGAACAGGAACGCCTTGCCCAGCGGCACGATACCCACGACTTCGTAGCCGTCGGACTTCATGTACTCGGCCGCCTTGGGGCTGGACATGACCTGGATCGCGGTGCGCTCCTGGTCATAGGTCTGCAGGCCGCCCGCCATATCCAGGCTGCCGGCGAATTTGACGTAATGGATGGCACGCACGCCGGTCATGGAGACCATGTCGCACTTGCCGGCCTTGAAGTCAGACGCCGCCACGGCCTCATCGGTATAGGCACGCGGCTCGAGCTTGTAGCCCCAGGCACGCGCCTGAACCAGATAATCCTGAAATGCCTGATAGATGAAGCCGTTGGCACCAATCGGGTCATAGACGCAGAACGTCCGCGATTCGGCCTGGGCCGCTGCCGGCTGTAGTGCCGCGCCAAGAAATTTCCGTTTGAATTGCATGCGATCCTCCAGATGCATCCCTAGAAAAAACACTCGACACCCGTGCTGGCACATCGAGCCGACAAGCTCTCGATTGAAAATATTTCTTTTCGGGCGCGTTGAATAGACCGACTTTCGTCAAAGACCGGCCCTGTGACGTGATTCATCCAACCGACATATTCAGCCGATACGCTCCTCGGCTTGCGCGGCGCGAGATGAGCGCGCCGAACAATCAAGCAACGGAGAGGAAGAATCAGGGTGGCGATGAGCAAGTGGGCGTGGGCAGGGCTGGTACTGACAGGCGTTCTCGTGGCCTCGGGCTGCAGTGACGACAAGAACGCCCTTGCCGAGGACATGAACGACAAGACCGAGGCGCCCGCAACGCCACAAAGAGCGCTTAGGATTACCCAGGCCGGCCGCTATCAGGTCTCGCCGTTCGCTTTCGACGCGGGGGCTGCCGAGATCGTGGCCTATGATCCGCGCTTGATGCGCCTGTACGTGGTCAATTCCAGCGCGCGGACGGTCGACGTACTCGATATTGCCGACCCCGATGCCATCACCCGCATCGGCCAGATCGATGCCAGTGCCGAAGGCGCCTCGGCCAACAGCGTGGCGGTCTCGGGCACGACGGTGGCCGTGGCCATCGAAGCCAAGACCAAGACCGCGCCCGGCAAGGTGGCGTTCTATAACGCCAGCGATTTCACCAAGCTGGGCGAAGCGACCGTTGGCGCCCTGCCGGATATGGTGACCTTCACCCCAAACGGCCGGCGCGTGCTGGTGGCCAACGAGGGCGAGCCGGCCGACGACTACGCCACCGATCCCGAAGGCTCGGTCAGCGTGATCGATGTCTCGCGCGGTTTTCAGATGCCCGACGTGCGGAGCGCTGATTTCAGTGCCTACAACGACCACGCTGAGGCTCTGCGCGAGCGCGGCGTGCGGATATTCGGGCCCCGCGCCAGCGTGGCCCAGGATCTGGAGCCTGAGTATATCGCCGTGGCCGCCGACGGCGAGACGGCCTATGTCTCGCTACAGGAAAACAACGCCATCGCCACCGTCGATATCGAAAACGCCCGCGTGACCGCGATCCATGCGCTGGGCGAGAAAGACTTCAATCTGGCCGGCCAGGGCATCGATCCGTCCAACAGCGACGGCCTTAATATCCGCAAAGTGCCGGTATTCGGGCTCTACCAGCCCGATACCATCGCGGTGTTCACCGACGACGACACGCGCTACCTGCTCACCGCCAACGAAGGCGACGCCCGCGACTACGACGGTTTTTCCGAGGAGGCCGACGCCAAGGACGTAACGCTTGACCCACAGGTCTTTCCGAATGCCGCGGCCCTGCAGGAAGACAGCGCGCTCGGCGATCTGAAGATCACGACCACGCTGGGTGATGCCGACAATGACGGCGATTACGAGGCGCTCTATGCCTACGGGGCCCGCTCGTTCTCGATCCGGCGGGCGGCTGATGCCGCGCTGGTCTATGACTCGGCCGATGATTTCGAACAGATCACCGGCCAGCGTTACGGCGACGGCTTCAACGCCGACAACACCAGCAACGACGGCGATGATCGCTCCGATAACAAGGGCCCCGAGCCCGAGGCCCTGGCCACCGGCGTGATCGATGGCCGGCGCTATGCCTTCATCGGGCTCGAACGCATGTCAGGGTTTATGGTCTATGACATCACCGCCGTGGAGGCGCCCGAATTCGTGACCTATATCAACAATCGCGATCTGGACGTGGATCCCGAAAGCGGCCGGGCCGGCGACCTGGGCCCCGAATCCATCGTGTTCATCAGCGCCGACGACTCGCCGATCGACGACCAGCCGCTGCTGGCCGTAGGTAACGAGGTCAGTGGTTCGACCACGCTGTATCGCCTGCATCTCATCGCGGCGAGCGCCGATAACGATTCCATGCAAGACAGCATGGCCGACGACGGATAGACACGGCACCGGCCACTGGCCAGACTGGCCGGGTCGCCCTGATATGTCCTGTCTTGATGCCATCTCTGTCTTTCACCCGATTGGCCACGGCCGCCCTGCTCGGGTTGGCCGCGAGTGGGCCGGCACTGGCCGCTCTGAACTGTGAGGCCGATGCACGCAGCCGCCCGGTCGAACACGCGCTGTGCCAACACCCCCAACTCGTGCGCCTGGATACGGCCATCGATCAACAGATGGCAGCGGCGTCCGATGCCAAGGCACGCAGCGGCGACGCGCTGATGCGCGACCAGGCCAACTGGCAATCACAAACCCTGTCGATCGCCTGGCAAACGATGGAAGCCGACAACAAAGCGCTGACAGCCCGGCTACTGCCACGCTATCGCCGACGGCTGGCCTATATCCAGGCGCTGGGAGATACCCCGCGCGGCCCGGCCGCGCGTATCGCCGACACGCTGGCACATACGGCCGGTGACGACGATATCGTCGACCGGCTCGCGGCCGGCGATGAGATACAGCCGGGCGAGACACACCGCTATGACAGCCCGGCCGCGGCATTGGACACGTTGCATCTCGATACGGCCACTGATGCCCGCGAGGCCTTGAGCGCGGCGTTTGCGCCGGGCCCGATTCGCCTGGCCTGGCTGGAGGGCCCCGGCATCGGTCTTCTGCTTCAAAGCCAGGGCACTGCCCATTGCCCGGTCATCGCGGCCTTCAAGCGAAATACCAAGAGTCGTCTGGTGCCCATGGCGAGCCCGCTGGCCACGGAATCAGCGCGTCAGAAGGCCTGCGGGCAACAGATCGCTCTTTTCTCGATCGCCGGCATGCCCGCCCTGACGTTGATCGACAAGACAAGCGCCAACGAGATCGCGATCGATCTCTATACCCTGCACGGCGCCACCGGCTGGCAGGCCGGCCCGACGGTGATCGGGCGCTATGACCATACCCTGCAGGCTGGCGCGGTTCGTCATCGCGACGATAGCAACGCCAGGTTCTGGCGCCGCCTGGCCTTGCCCGTCGCCAAGGCGTTTGATCGCCGGCCCGTGCCCGGTTTCAGCCGCTCGGCCCTGTCGCCGCGCAACAACGCACGGATAGAAACCGCACGCCGCGCGGTATTGGCCAACGCCGCGGACGATGGCCTGGCCGCAGCACCGTTAACCACCGACGACGACAACACGCTCGGGCCCTTCAATCACTTCGGCAAAGCCGGCGTATTCTTTCCCATAGCCGCCCGTGGCAACTGGGTGCTGGGCCGGATCGGCCACGGGCGCCTGGGCTGGCGCGCCAGCGACGATTGGTTAATGGGCTTCTGGGGCCTGGATGCCGACGACCGATCGGTGCCGTTGGCCAGCCTCACGATCGAGCGCCAACGCGGCGCCGCGCTCGGGCAAGCTGTCATCACGACGGCCGACTAGCCGGGCGGATGCCCGGCCAGAGCCGCGTGTCGTCTTAGGGGCTGTTGCCGTTTCGTACGAGCGCCGCGTTGGCGTCCGCAAATCGTGCCCTGCAAGGCGCGAGTGGCAGCGTCGTGGTGTGCCACGACCAAGACTCGCAACGCCGCAGGGCGCGATTTGCGGCCCAACCCTTCGGGACA
>NZ_AYKG01000014.1 GCF_003788585.1 Salinisphaera japonica YTM-1
CGCTTTGACCTCTTGCGTTAGCGTCAAACCATCATACGGCGGGACTGAACACCTAGGGCGTGCTGAGGTTTCAGACGATCCGTAGCGATACGCGCTATCACGCCGCCCACGACGTGGCACACTTCATGTTCTGTCCAACAATGAGCAACACGCCATGAATCAGGCTGACAAGGAGCGTATCGTCTGGGCCGCGCTCAGCGCGGGTGCGGTGATCGGCGCCAGCATGGTCGCGCGCAAGAGCGCTGATCGGGCCTGGCGGCAACTGCGCGGCGATACCCCGCCCAAGGATGCCGCCGAGCCGTCCAACAGCTGGCGCGATCTCATCCTGTGGGCCGGCGCCAGCGGTCTGTCGGTCGCACTGGCGCGCTTCGTGGCCCAGGGAATCGTCAGCAAGCTCTGGCGCAAGCGGCTCGGCCGGCGCCCGCCCGGGCAGTAGCACCTTATCGATCGGCACGCCTCACGCCAGTGATACGTGTGACTCGGCCGGTTGCTGGGGCACTTTACGCAACTTGGACATGTCATAGCCGATCTGTCGCACCCGCTCGACCAGGGCATCGTAGGCGTCGTCACTAATCTGCGGCGTGGCCGCCATGATCCAGACGAAATCCCGGCGCTCGCGGGCCACAATGGTCGTCTGGTAGTCGTCGTCCACGTACGAGACCACGAACTGCATCTTGATCGGCCAGACAAACTGCATGGCCCAGACGGCGTTGCCGGTATTCGGCACCACGAAGCCCGTGGGGTTCATGGTTTTATGCGCGCCGTTCGGCCCGTCTTTTCTGAACGTGAAGGTCACATCGATCTGGTCATCGCCCTTGCGGCGATAACGCTCGATCGAGTTGTGGGCGGTTCGGGTCACCTTGGGCGGAATATGCGCGATGACATACCAGTCACGCATATAACGATCCAGATCCACGTTGTCGGCCGTGGGAAACGACCGATCCGGCGTGATGCTCGCCGCCGAAAAACCGAACGAGCGATTCATGAACGAGACCATGTGCGTTTCCCGTAGATAGCCGGCCGGGCGACCGGCCTTAAGTCAGTAGCGTGACTATGCGTGCTGCCCGGCCCGCTTGGCTATCCGTCCGATCACCGATCGGGGCAAGACACCGATCAGAACGCGTACTTGGCCGAAAACTGCAGCCGGTCGAGGTTGCCGTCGGCGCCCGACTCGATCTCGCGCTCGGCATAGATGTACTCGCCGCCGAACGACAGCGGGGTGATCGGGTTCCAGATCAGGTTCACGTGAAAGCTCGAGGCACTTTGCGTGGCTGCGTCGCGCGGGCCGAAATCGTTACGCCCGTTGTTGTCGACCTGGAGCGTGCCCAGCACCACGTTCGAGCGCCATTTCGGCGACCAGACATGCTTGTAAGCCAGATACCCCGAGGCATAGGAGATCGTCTCCACGTTGCCGTCGGCGTCGATCGTGCCGGCCGGAATCAGACCCAGTGCGACATAGCGGCCCAGGCCATCGCCGTAGGTCGAGAAGAACCGCAGATCGTCGCCGCCGTTGCCCACCTTCAGGCGCCCGGACAAGCGAAAGCCATAACCGACCGTCGCGTCCTCGTCGAAACGCTCGCCGGTCACCGGATCATCGATGCCTTCGTTACTCACCCGGCGCACGATGCCGCCAAAGCCGACATGGCCCAGACGATGCTCGATGCGATAGTCGGCGACCAGATCAGGCCAGTCTTCTTCCTGTAGCGTGGCTGTGGTGCCGGTGTTGGTGTCACGATCAAAGAATTCTTCCGTCACGCTCGGGTTTTCCAGCGCGACAGCGAAGTTGTTCTTGGTATAACGGATCTGGGTCTGGCGAATCAGGCTGATGGATTCAGACGGGCCGATCTGGTCCAGCGTTTCCGGCGTGGCCGAGGTATCCATGAAGGTCGAGTCGGTCTGGCCGAACAGCCAGGTCTTGTCGAGCTCGAAGATCGCATCGCGCAAGCGCATGCCGTATGAGCCCGTCGTGGCCTCGTTGGCATCGTCGCCGAAGAAATCGAACTCGACATAGCCCTCGATCTCGTGGCCGCCGAGCCGGGTATTGGTCAACAGATTGATACGTGTCCAGCGGGCCGAGAAATCAGTGGCCTCCGAGCCCGGGCCTTGGCCGACGTTCACGCGCGACGGCGTATACAACTCGCGCTGTCGATCGGTGGAGTCGCCGGTGCTGAAATTACTGAAATTGGCGTTGACCTTCACATACCCGCCGATGTCCGCGGTGGTGTGCTCGCCGATGCTGAACTGCAACGGGTCATTGTCTTCTGCGGCCGGTTTGGCGGCGACGAAATCAGCCTGCTCCCCGGCCTCGTCACTCAGCAGCTCCTGGGCCACCGGCTCCTGAGAGAAATCCGCGCGTGGCGTCTGGGTCTGTGACCCATCATCGGTGGAACTATCGGTGTTGGCCGCGACCGTCTGGTTATCGCCGGCCGCCGTGTCGGGCGTTTTCGCGCCGGCCTGCGGCTTGCCGTCCTTGGGCAGCGTCAATCCGGCAGCCTGGATGATCTGCTCCAGGCGTTTGACCCGGTCCTCGAGCGCTTCGGTAGAGGTCTCGGCCATCGCCGGACCCGTCAAACCGGCCATGCCGATGAACAATGCCGATGTCGTGCGCGGGATCAGCCGCATAAATCGCCCTCCGAAAAACCGCCAGGATCTGTTAGGGCCTGTTGCCGTTTCATACGAGTCCGCGCCAAGCGCTGTTTTGCGGCAAGACGAGGCGTAGCTCACGCCGCGCAGTCATTCTGCGCTAGTGGGCTAAAACGCTGTATTGCCGCAAAACAGCGCTTGTCCCGAAGGGTTGGGCCGCAAATCGCGCCCTGCGGCGTTACGAGTTTTGATCGTGGCACGCCACGACGCGGCGACTCGCGCCTTGCAGGACACGATTTGCGGTCTCCAACGCGGCGCTCGTATGAAACGGCAACAGGCCCTAGCAGGCGGCACGGTATAAGAGCGTTGTCAGTCATGCACTTAGACAAAAGTACGTCATAACATCACTGCATGACGCATACACATGATGCCGGTCTGTTTCGTTCTCCGATCGGCCAATAGAAGCCGGCCCGAGCGCCTTGCTACTGTCAGGTCATCACCTTCGCTTTTGTAATAAGCCATGACGTTCTCTCGTTTCGGGCTGACCTGTAGTTTGATCACGATCGGCTGGGTGGCCGGCCTGACCGCCGCGCCTGCCGCCGACCACACCGCGATGCGCGTACAAAGCACACACGACATCGAGCTGTTCGTACGCCACGCCGCGCCAACGCGCGACACGGATCAGCATCGCGCGGTGCTGTTCGTCCACGGCGCGAGTTATCCCAGCACCACGTTCGCAACGCCGGTGGCCGGCGGGCCGAGCTGGATGGATCGCATGGCAGCGCGTGGCTACGATGTCTATGCCATGGACGTGCGTGGCTATGGCCGCTCGACCCGCCCGGTCGCCATGCAGGCCCCGGCCGCCGATAACCCGCCGTTCGCCCGGGCGCGCGATGTCGTTTCCGATATCGACGACGTCATCGAGCGTATTCGCCGCGACAGCGATGTCGACACGGTGGATCTTGTGGGTTGGTCATGGGGCACGGTCACCACCGGGCTCTACGCAACCCGCCACGGCGACAAACTGAACCGGCTGGTGCTCTATGCCCCGGTCTACAGCACCACGAATACGGCCTGGACCGACAAACTGGCCGCCCCCGACGACACGGACACCCTGGGCGATATCGGCGCCTATCGCACGATCACGCGCGAGGCCGCCGATCAACGCTGGGCCGAGCAGATCACCGCGGATGAGCCAGGCGCCTGGCGCGATCCTGCTGTTTTCAAGGCCTGGTTCGATGACATGCTCGCCGCCGAACCCGGCAAGAATGCCAAGACCGTCAAGGCGCCGAACGGCGTACTGGTCGATATCTGGCATATCTTCCATGAAGACCCGATCTATGACGCGGGCGCGATCGATGTACCCACCCTCGTGATCCGCGGCGATGCCGATCCCACCTCAAGCAATGCCGATGCACTGGGCCTGTTTCATGCCCTGGGCACCGATACCAAGCGCTACGTGATCATCGGCAACGCCACGCATTTTGCAGCACTGGAAAAGAATGCACCGCAGCTGTTCGCCGAAACCGCGCTGTTTCTAGGGTCTGTTGAGGTTTTATACGAGTCCGCGCCAAGCGCTGTTTTGCGGCAAGACGAGGCGTAGCCCGTGCCGCGCAGTCATTCTGCGCTAGTGGACTAGAACGCTGTATTGCCGCAAAACAGCGCTTGTCCCGAAGGGTTGGGCCGCCCATAAAAAATCGAAGATGGGCGCCCTGCGGCGTTACGAGTCTAGATCGTGGCACGCCACGACGCGGCGACTCCCGCCTTGCAGGCCACGATTTGCGGTCTCCAACGCGGCGCTCGTATGAAACCTCAACAGGCCCTAGCGGGCACACGGTGAACACGATTGCCTCCAACGCCGGCTTTTTCGGCGTACCCCAGTAGTTCGACGCCGGGCGTCTATCTTTGCCCGCGCTTTGACATGGAGATTGCATGACTTATCGCACATTCGTGACCGCTGCCTCGCTCATCGCCACTGGCATTGCCACACCGGCCCTTGCCCAAAGCCAGGGCCAGGGCCAGGCCGACAAGACAACGAACCAGCAAGCGTCCAAGACCGTTGGCCACAACGCCCAGTATCCGCTCTCGGCTGACCTGCGCCGGGCCTCGAACCAGGCGCTGCAAGCCACCTTGTATGACCTGATCGCGCTCAAGCACGCCGCCCATCAGGAACACTGGAACGTCGTGGGGCTGGAGTTCTATCAGCTGCACGAGTTTTACTCAGAGCTCTATACCTCACTGAGCGCGCCCATCGACCGCACCGCCGAGCGGATTCGTGCCCTGGGCAAGGCCGCCGACGGCCGGCCCGGCAAGGTATCGAAAACCGCCCTGCCCAAGGCACCGCCGGTTGCCAAACGCTCGGCCAGGCAGACGCTGGCGCTGCTGGAAAAAGACTGGGCCACGGTGTCCAACGCGCTCTATCAGCGGATCGCCAAGACCGGCGACGATCTGGTCACCCAGGATCTGCTGATCGGCATCACCCACCGGATCGACAAGCAACTCTGGCAGCTCCGCTCACATCTGGCCCGCATGGACAGCCAGAACAAGCGCTCGAACACCGGCGATCGCGATACGGCCAAGCCTCAGGCCGCCACGAAAAACACGCCCCAGAGCAACAACGACCCAGACAGTCAGACCGTCAACTGATCCGCCCGGCTTGCGACACGCCCTCAGCCCGCAGGCCTTTGGCTTGCGGGCTTTTTAGAACGTCAGCCGGAGCCCAGCGTTCAGATTTACCTCGTGCGTATCGCTATCGTAGTCGGCTCGCGCTTGGCCGGCCGTGGCCACGTCGGCCTGTTGTGGGGTCTCGCGCGAGATATAGGTATAGCGCGCGGCCGTGAACACATGGACATGCGGGGCCAGCAGATAATCCAGGCTGAACTCGGCGCGCGCCAGCGGGGCATTATCGCTCGATACGTTGAGCGTTCGGAAACCCGGTGCCTGAATATCCAGCGTCTGCTCGTTGGCAAACGTCGAGGCGCCCATCAGGTCGATGCTGGCGATCAAGTTATGCACGATACCGATATCGGCCAGTACCCCGCCGCCCAGAAAATAGGTGTCGTAATCGCGGCTGTAATCGATGCCGTAACTGATGTCTCGCTGCCAGTGCTGATAGCCGTAGCTCAGGTAGGGCGTGATCAACACCCGGTCCGAGGCCGCGGCAGAAAAGCCGAACTTGCCGTAGGTCGAGACAAGATCATTATCGCTATCGCGGTCGTTGCGAGGCGCGTCGGCCCCCGACAGGCCATAGTCTGTCTCACCGCCACTGTAGGCCGCGCCGGCCTCGAGAAACAGGCCGTTATCGAACAGCCAGCCGCCGCTGGCTCGCACCTGGGGCAACCAGCCCGTGTCATGCTCGCGACGGTCGCCAATCGCTTCATCGTGGTCCAGATAGCTGGCCCCACCGGCAATCGAGACCTGTCGGTGCAACTCGACGAGCGCCGGATCGGCACCGGCCGGCGACAGTTCGGCAGCCGGTGCGGCCGTGGCCAGCCAACATGCCGCCGCCAGCCCACTCAGCGGGTATAACCGATTCCCCATCATTTCCCCTCGTCTGCTACAGACCGCACAATCGCGGGCTGTTACCCCTTGAACGAGGCGCTCAGGTTGCACATGGCCTGTAACGGTTTCATGACAACAACACTGTCGTAGACTTGACCGTCATGCCCACGCCGCACAGCCCAGCGCCGGATATTCTGGACTTCGACCGGTTCATGGCCGCGGTCGATCTGTCACAGACCGAGATCTGTCGCGCGCTGTATCGCGCCAACCCGCAGATGATCCGTATCAAGAAAGAGCGGGTGGCCGTGCGCAATCTGGCCCGCTTGATCGATGCCACCCTGCATCTGGCCAATCGGCGCGGGTTTGCGGCCATGAGCATGCGCGCACTGTGTCAGGAGGCCGGCCTGTCCATGGGCGGCCTCTATGCGCTGATCCAGAGCAAGGATGATCTGGTCGGCCTGATCCAGAGCCATGGCTTCATGCTCACCCGCCAGATACTGGCTGATTTCACCCACGGCATCATCGACCCGCTGGCCCGGCTGGATGCCGCGGTGACCAGCCATCTGTTTCTGACTGAGGCCATGCGGCCCTGGTTTTATTTCTCGTACATGGAGGCACGGCATCTGCCGGCCGCCCACCGCGCCGATGCACTCGCCATCGAGCGCGAGACCGAAGACCTGTTTCACGACATCATCGTCGACGGTATCGGGACCGGCCGGTTCGCAGCCGTCGATGCACGCCTGACGGCCTCGATGACCAAGGCCATGTTGCAGGACTGGTATCTCAAACGCGGCAAATACCGCGCCCAGAACACCAGCGTATCGCGCTACGGCGCCCACCTGCGCGGGCTGCTGCGCGCGCATCTGGGCCTGGCGCAGCCAGCCGTAGTGTGAGCTTCAGAATCGATCGCGCAGGACGTTCTTGCGTATCTTCCCGGTCGCGGTCTTGGGCAGTTCACAAAAGACCACGCGCTTGGGCGCCTTGAAGTGGGCCATGCGTTCGCGGCAATAATCGATGAGCGAGTCGGCGGTCAGCGCCGTGTCGATGGCCAGGGTCACGAACGCACAGGGCACCTCGCCCCAGGTCTCGTCCGGGGCGGCCACCACCGCCGCTTCGACGATCGCGGGGTGATCATAGAGCACGTCCTCGATCTCGAGGCTGGAGATGTTCTCGCCGCCGGAGATGATGATGTCCTTGGCCCGGTCCTTGATCTCGACATAGCCATCGGGATGACAGACCGCCAGATCGCCGGTGTGAAACCAGCCGTCGGCAAACGCCTCGGCGGTCTTGGCCGGGTTGTCCAGATAGCCGGCCATCACGGTGTGCCCACGGATACAGATCTCGCCGATGGTGGCGCCGTCGGCGGGCACCGCAGCACCGTTCACATCACGCACCGAGACATCCTCGATGGCGTAATTGGCCACGCCCTGACGCGCCATGCGCGCGGCCAGTGTCTCGGTATCCAGCGCTGCCCAATCGGGCTGCCAGACACAAAGCGCCGACGCGCCATAGGTTTCGGTCAGGCCATAGAGGTGGGTGATCGCGAAACCGATGGTCTGGGCCTTGCGGATCACGGCCGCCGGCGGTGCCGCCCCGCCGAGGGCGAATATGGCGGTCTGGCTCAGCCGCTTGCCGGCCGCATCGAAAGCACCGATCAGCGTGTTGAGCACGATGGGCGCACCACACAGATGGGTGACGCCGTGTGTCTCGATCTCGTCAAAGATACGCGCGGCGTCGATGCCCGGCAGACAGACATGCGTGGCGCCCATCGCGGTCACCGACCAGACATAGCCCCAGCCGTCGCAGTGGAACATCGGCAAGGTCCAGAGATAGACCGAGGACTGCGTCATCTCGAAGGCCATGGCGTTGCTCATGGCGGCCAGATACCCGCCGCGATGGTGATACACCACACCCTTGGGGTCGCCCGTGGTGCCCGAGGTATACGACAGCGTCAGCGGCGCCCATTCATCGGCCGGCGTGACCGGGGCAAAATCATCACGCCCGGCGGCCAGCAGTGTTTCGTAGGCCTGGCCGGGCTCGGGGGTGGCGTTGCCGGCGTTGGTGATCCACACCAGCGCCGGCGGCGCGGCCATCCGGGCACAGGCATCAAGCACGGTCGGAGCAAACACGGTGTCCACGATCGCGATCCGTGCGCGGCCGTGGCCCAGAATGAAGGCGATCGTGGCGGCATCCAGGCGGGTGTTGACCGGGTTCATCACCGCGCCCGCCATGGGAATGCCATAACGGGCCTCCAGCATCTCGTGGCGGTTACGCGACAAAACGGCCACCGTGTCACCGCTTACCACGCCGCAGGCGGCCAGCCCGGCAGCCAACGCCCGGGCCCGCTGCTCGAACTGGCGATAGGTCAGGCGAGCCTCGCCATCGATGATCGCGGTCTTGTCGGGATAGATCCGCGCCGAGCGTTTGAGAAACGATACCGGCGACAGCGGCGCGTGATTGGCCGCGTTCGGAACAAGCTGCGACCAGTCGGCCTGTGTCATGGCGTTTGGCCCGGCCAGTGCCAGAAATCCGTGCCCTCGGCCATCAGCGTCTTGGAAAAGACCATCTTGTGGACTTCCGAAGCCCCGTCCACCAGCCGGGCCTGGCGGGCATAGCGATAGATCCATTCCAGGACCGTGTCCTTGGAATAACCGCGCGCGCCGTTGAGCTGAATCGCCGTATCCACGGCCTTGTGCAACGTCTCCGAGACGTTGACCTTGGCCATGGAGACTTCTTTCTTGGCGAAACTGCCCTGATCCAGCGCCCAGGCGGCGTGCATGGTCAGCAGGCGCCCGGTCTGGATGGCCATGGCGGCCTCGCCGAGCATGCCCTGCACGCCCTCGCGATCAGCCAGGCGCACGCCAAAGGCTTCACGATCGGCCACATAATCGGCGGCGATCTCCATCGAACGCCGGGCCAGGCCCAGCCAGCGCATGCAATGGGTCAGGCGGGCCGTGCCCAGCCGAATCTGCGTCACCTTCAGGCCGTCGCCGACCTGCATCAGCCGGTTTTCATCGGGAATACGCAGGCCGTCGAAACGAATTTCGCAGTGCCCGCCGTGTTCTTCCGGGCCCATGATGGGTATCCGGCGCACGATCTCCCAGCCCGGATCATCGGCATGGAACAGGAAGGCGGTGAGGCCCTTGCGCGGATCGTCCGAGGTCTTGGCGATCAGGATGAAATGCTTGGCCACGCCCGCACCGGTGATGTAGTGCTTGTGGCCGTGGATCACCCAGTCATCGCCGTCGCGGGTGGCGGTGGTGATCATCATGGTCGGGTCCGAGCCGCCGCCCGGAGCCGGCTCGGTCATGGCGAACGACGAGCGCACATCGCCGTCGACGATCGGCTGGAGAAACCGGTCCTTCTGCGCCGGCGTGCCGACTTTCTCCAGCACCGTCATGTTGCCGTCGTCTGGAGCGGCGGCGTTGAAGACAACCGGGCCGAAGATCGAGCGGTTCATCTCTTCATAGCAGGCCGCCATGCCGACGATCGAAAGCCCCTGCCCGCCGCGGGCGACCGGCATCTGCAAGGCCCACAGCCCGGCCGCCTTGGCGCGTGCCTGCATGCGCGCCAACAGGTCGGGGGCGATGTTTTCATGCGCGTCGTAGCTGGCCGGATCGGCTTCCAGCGGAATCAGTTCAGCGTCAACGAAACGACGAATCGCATCACGAAAGCCGGCAATCTCGGGGGACAGAGAAAAATCCATAAAACGCCTACAACGAAGACTGGAGATGACCACCATCGACGGCGATCGTGGTGCCGGTGATATAACGACCGGCCTCGGAGGCCAGCAGCAGCAGCGCGCCGGCCAGATCGTCGATATCGCCGAGCCGTTTCTGTGGAATACGGCTGATCATTTTTTGACCGGGCGGTGTCTCGAAAAACGCTTGATTCATTTCGGTCGCGATATAGCCGGGGGCGATCGCGTTCACACGAATGCCGTAGCGTGCCCATTCCAGCGCCAGCGCCCGGGTGAGCTGCTCAACGGCGCCTTTCGAGGCGGCGTAGGGCGCGACCGCTGCGGCCACGCGATGCCCCAGTATCGAGCTGATATTCACGATCGAGCCGGCGCGCTCGTGGGCCGCCAGGCGTTTGGCACTTTCCTGGGCCACGCGCCAGACCCCGTTGAGATTGACCTCGATGGTCTTCAACCAGTCATCCTCGGCCAGGTCCATGGCGAACGCCGGCTGGGCGACCCCGGCGTTGCACACCGTGATATCCACACAGCCGAACGCGGCCTCGGCGCTATCGAAGGCCGCGGCCACGCTGGCCGAATCCGTCACGTCCATGGTGACCGGCTGCGCACGGCCGCCGGCCCCGCGGATACGCTCGGCGACCTCGGCCAGCGGGCCCTCGCGGCGGCCACACAGCACCACGCCGGCCCCGGCCTCGGCCAACGTCATGGCAAACCCACGGCCCAGGCCGGTGCCGGCGCCTGTTACCAGCGCCACGCGGCCGGTCAAATCGAATCTTTGCTGCATCATCTGTCTCCTTGGCCTCCAAAAATAGAGCGATCGCTCGGTTTTTGAATATGCGGCCTTTGTCGCATGACGCTCCGTAAGGCAACGGATAGGCAGGCGCGGCTTGAGCACAGACGATTGATAGCGCGCGCCGACCTACCGCGCGTCGTTTTCTTCCCGGAGCACGTGATGCAACAAGACCCGACCCAGCTCGCCAAGTATTTCGAAGGCGCTAATTTTCCGGCCACCGGCGGTAACTTGGCGGGCGTGGCCGCCGGCAACGGCGCCCCTGACGAGGTCATCGACAAACTGCGTGAGTTCGAAGGCGATCATTTCGCGGATGCCAACAAGGCCGTCGAGGCACTGACCGAACAGCGCTGATCGGCTGCGCGGGCCGCCTTGGCCCGCGTTGGCGCAAATTGATTCGACGTGGCCCAGCGTGAGCCGGGCCGGCTAGCCGTCGATGCCGTCGCGCACCAGTGCCCCGTCGGCGTCGATAAAGACATTGGCCGCCAGCTCGAACTGATGCGAGCGGCTTTCCAGAAAATGCACGAGATAACCGGCCGAGTTCGCCAGCACCAGGGTGTCGCCGCGGGCCAACCCCTGATCGAACACGAAACGACGCTTGAAGATGAACTCGGATTCCGTGCAGTACGTGCCGGTCAGATACGCCTCAAGCGGCGCGCCGGCCGCACGCTCTGGATGCGCGACCAGACACGGGTCGAACATCACCTCGGCAAACCCGGTACGAAACTGGGTGCGATTCATTTCGACGCCGGCCACATGACGCCCGGCCGTATCGGTCTTGACGTGAACCACCCGGGCCAGCGTCATGCCGCAATCATCCAGCACGCTGCGCCCCGGCTCGCAGCATAGCGTCACGCCCAGTTCGGCCAGATGCGCGTGCAGTGGCCGCCCGGCATGGATCGTGTCCAACACCGCGGCCATCCAGTCGGCCTGCACGAGATCATGTCCCGTGGGATAGGCATCCGGGGCGCTCCAGCCGCCGGTAGGCGTGGCCCGCCGGCCCAGAGCATCGTTGTTGTAGGTGATCGGGGCGCGCCGGCCGTCCAGTGCCTCGCCGTGGGCCTGCAGATAGGCCGGCCAGTCGGCCGGCTCGGCCAGGTAGCGCATCGGGATACCGCCGCCGATATCCATGAACGTGGGGCGATTCGTCTCGCGACGCCGCGCCGCCAGTACGCCTAGCGCCGGCAACAGACCCGCGATGGCCGAGGCCCGCTGGCCGTGCTCATAGCCGCCCAGGTGAAACTGCAGCCCGGCCAGATCGAGCGTATCGGCATGGTCGCTCAACACGCGCTCGATGAGCGTGGCCAGCCTGTCGACGTGATAGCCAAACCGTGAATGCAGCGTATCCCCGGCGTGCTCGAAACCGGCCACCCGCAGGCCGACACGACACACCGTGCCCTGCCCGGCCGCGCGGGCCGACAGCTGGGCCAGTTCTTCGTCGTTATCCACGATGACCGTCACATCGCGGGCCACGCACAGCGCGATCAGCGCGTCGGGTTTCACCCCGGCCGTACACACGATGCGGGTGCCGGGGACGCCCAGATCCAGCGCCTGCTGGACCTCGGCCAGGCTGGCGGCATCGATGCCGAAGCCGTTATCGCGCGCGGCTTTGACATACGACAGGCACTTGTTGGCCTTGCGCGCGAAAAACGGCGTGAGTGCCAGCCCCCGGGCGGCGCCCGTGTCCACGAGAGCCTGCATATGAGCCACAAACGGCACGGTGGATTGAACGTTGAGCGGCGAGCCGTAGCGGGCCAGCAGCGCGTGCGGGGCATGCTCGGCAAGACATGCACTCATCCACGGGGCAAGCCGGGCGCGCAGGGGCACCACGCCCCGGCAGCCGGTCGAAAGATCAGTCATAGGCGCTCGTTCATATCGGGGCCGGATGGCATCCATCAGGCCAGGCGGTCTGTGTGGGCCAGGCCGTCGAACACCGTGGCCGCCCAGTCGCGCATCGTATCGTGCAGGCGCCGGCTCAAGGTGTCGTTGCCCAGCACCGACAGCTCGGTCACACGGCCGATTACGGCCAGCCCGGCGACAGGCCGGCCGCTGGGGGCATGGATCGGCCGGCCATGCGCGTTCACGGCCAGCGTGTCGTAGGCCGTACGCGCCAGGCGTTCACGCGCGACGAGCCCGGGCAACGGCCCCGCTGGATCCAGGCGATATGGCGGGGCAATGGTGGCATCGATATCACAGGCCGCATCCGCCGGGGCGCCCAGCGCCGACAGATCCACCTGCCCGGCGTCGATGAGTGCCAGCAGGCGCGCGATATTGCTCGCCGCCGGGCCGAAGGCGATCCGCTCCATCTCGGTGGCCGCGGCCCGGAACGCGTCCCAGGCCGCCGGCGCGAGCCCGTCGTGGCTGACGATACGCACCAGCGCGGGATAGGCCCCGCGCCAGACGAGTGCCAGCGCCACACCCGGCCCGGGCGGGCAGCGCCCGGTGGCCATCGCCCAGCTTTGCCGCAGCGTGGCCCGAGCCTCGTCGGCGCTTTGATGGGTGTCACACCAGGCGGTGAACCAGGCCCGTGTGGTGCCCGGCGCCGCCTGGATATAGGCATCGGCCGCGGTTAAAAACGCCGGCCAGATACCGCCGACGAAATCATGAATCGGCCGGGGCCGCTCGGCCAGCCAGCGCGACAGCTCGGCGACGATATCGTCGCGGGCGGGCGTGGCCTGAATCACGCCGGGATCCGGTTTGGCCAGCATGGGCCGGCCGGTGCGCGAGACCGGCCGGATACACGCCGGCTCGTGCCCGCTGGCCCGATAGCGCAGCTGCCCCGACCCACGCGTCTCGAACCGCCCGCCCCGGCCAACGGTCAGGGCGAGCGCCGCATCGATGAAGGTCAGGCCAAAGCCCTTGCAGCGCAGCGCGGCCCCCGGCGTGTCATCGTGTTCTGCCAGCCGCGCGGCGGGAAACACCGATACCGGGCGCGCGCCCGGCTTGCTCTGCCAGGCCTGGTGGCCGGTCGTGATCAACACCTCATCGGCCCGATCGGTATGGCCGGCGCCCGCGATCTGCCAGCGCGCCCCGCAGCGGCTGACCTCGTCGACAAAGGCCTGTCGGTGCACAAGGCGCACGTTGGCCGGCAAGCCGCGCGCCAGTATCTCGTAGCAGGCCATGAGATAGCGCCCGACGGTGGCCCGGGGCACATAAGCGCCGGGATCGGCGCTGGCCGAGTTCGTGCGGGCCAGCCAGTCCACCAATGCAGGACGCTGTGCGTTGCTCGCAAACGAGCGGTCCCAGGCATCGATCAGCCCGGCGGCGAAGTTCATCAACAGATAGTCCGGCTGGTTCGGATCGTAAACCGGCCCGGCCCCCGGCCGGGCCGCCGGGTCAAGCAACGTGATCGCCAGGCGGCGATGCGGATAACGCGCGGCCCAGCCACACAGGCAGTCGAGGGCAAACAGCCCGCGCGGGCCGCCGCCCACGATAGCGATCGCTCGAGTGGGATCCGCCTCAGGCATCGATATCGTCGATCATGCGGCGGATATCGGCCGGTGAGAGCCCGAGTTTGTGGGCCACCCACGCGTCGTCGAAGATCGTATCCAGATAGCGCGTGCCGCTGTCGTGGAGAATGACCGCGACCCGCTGACCGGCCAGCTCGTCGGCCAGGCCGCGCACGGCTTCCAGCACGCCGCCGCCCGAGCCGCCCACTAAAAGCGCCTCGCGCTCGGCCGCCCGGCGACAGCCGGCCACACAGCGACCGTCGCCGACACGTACCACGCGTGAAAACACCTGGCCCTTGGCAAGCCCCGGCTCGCGCCCGGCGCCCATGCCGGGAATGAAACGCGTGCCGGCCGTCCCACCAAACAGCGTGCTGCCCTGCGCGTCCACGGCGATCACGCGCGTATCGCGGCCCTGCTCGGCCAGATAATCGCGACAGCCCTGGGCGGTGCCGGTACTGCTAGTGGCCACGAACAGCGTATCGATCGCCCCGACCATGGCGGCATCGATCTCCACGATCGCCCCGATCTGATGGGCGCCGGGGTTATCGCGATTGATGTATTGGTTGAGCCAGACCGCGCCCGATGTCTCGGCCACGATCTGCTCGACGGCCGCCATGCGCGCAGCCAGAAAATCCCCGGCCAGCGGCTGGCTCACACGATGAATCGTGGCCCCCAGCGCCGCCATGATCGCCACGTTCTGTGCCTGTGCGTTCACATCCACCACGCAGATCAGCGCGATCCCGTGGTAACGACAGATCTGGGCCAGGCCGATGCCCATGTTGCCCGACGACGACTCCACCAGCGTGGACTCGCGCGTGATATCGCCACGCGCCAGGGCCTGCTCGACCATGTGCCGGGCCGGGCGATCCTTGGCCGAGCCGCCGGGATTGGCCGCCTCGAGCTTGGCGAAAAGCACAATATCCTCGCGCCCGAGATAGCGCGTCAGCTGCACCAGCGGCGTATGGCCGATCAGATCGACCACGCCGACCGGCACGGGCGCGCCATCCGGCATGCGGGCGGGTTCAACCATGGCGATACCTTGTCAGGAAAACGAGACCGTCGCCCAGTCGCAAACACGCTGCGGCGATAGCGTTCGTGGCGAGGACATTACAGCGCACGATCGTTGACGTATTTATCGAACGACAGTGCCGCGGCGTCAATCCGTATCAATCATGACGCGCATACGACGCTCCCATGCCCTGCTCGTTGATGGCCCGCGCTCTACTATCCGCGTGGCGTATTCGATGCAGCCTGGTGCCCGGCTCGCGATCAGGCAGCGGCCAGCTAACCCGGCGTATATTGATTGTGTATTTCCGGGCCACTACTGGCCGTATCGGGGTGTTGTCATGCGTGTTTCGTACTTTGTTGCTACCGGCCTGCTCATGCTGGCGGCCCCTGCCTCTGTTCTGGCGGCGTGCACGCCGGGCACGGCCACTTACGACTATCCTGAGCAGCGCCTGGACCAAGCACTGCAACAGTTTGCCCACACCAGCGGCTGCCCGGTGGCGGTCAATACCGGCGCGCTGGGCAGCACCCAGGCCAACGCGCTGGACGGCCAATACACCGCCGCCGATGCCCTGATTCGCCTGGTACGCGGCAGCGGCTTCGAGGTTCACCTGGATAACGGCCAGTATCGCGTGAACCACGCCGATGCCCAAGCGTTACAGCGCCGCATCAAAACGCTCACGCGCGATATCGACAGCGTCGCCGATGCCCAGGCACTTTCCAAGACGCGAGAAGCCGCGCTGCGCAAACAGCTGGGCGCGGTGTGGACAAGCGCCCAACGGCTGATCCGAGAACAAGGGTTTTTAAGCGCGGCCGAAAAAGCCAGCTACAACCGCACCTTCGCCTATATCACCGGGCAACTGAAAGCAGCTGTCGGCCGCTGACCGGCAGCACGGCCGCATCACCGCTCGGCCTGAACCGGCATCATGGCCCGGGCCCGCAACCTGATTATTGCTCGTAACTATGGCAACGTAGAAGACAATAACCTCTAGGTAACAAGATTTATGGCAACTCGTCGACAAATCCTGAGTGGCGCGGCTGCTTCCGTGGCCGGCCTGGTCAGCGCGCGTGTATTCGCCGCCGAAAGCAACAGCACGCCGGCCAACAACATGGCCTGCGAAACGCCGAGCCAGGCCCTGCCCAGCGCCCTGCCGGACAACCCGCCGCTGGCCTCCAAGCTGTTCCCGCCGAAATACAAATACGGCGTCGGCGGCACCCAGCTCGGCAATATCTTCGAGGTCACCCCGGATGATCAGGCCCAGGCCATGCTCGAAGCGGCCTGGGCCGTGGGCACGCGTCTGTTCGATACCGCGCCGTTCTATGGCTTTGGCCTGTCCGAGCGTCGTCTGGGGCATTTCCTGGACGACAAGAACCCCGAGGACTATGTCCTGGCGACCAAGACCGGACGTCTGCTTAAAGCCGACGCCAACCCGCCGAATCCGGGCATCTGGAAAGGCGATCTGAACTTCTCTTATCAGTTCGATTTCACCGCCGCCGGCACGCGGCGCTCGGTCGAGGACAGCCTGCAGCGTCTGGGCGTGGGCAAGATCGATCTCGTGACCATTCACGACATCACCGAGCCGATGCTGGGCAAGGACTGGCGCGAGCAGCTGGAAATCGCCAAGAAAGGCGCGATGCCCGAGCTTACCCGCATGCGCGAGGAAGGCATCATCGGCGGCTGGGGCATGGGCGTGAACAACCTCGAGACCTGTCTCGAGGCCATGGACGCCGCCGATCCGGACATCATGCTGCAGGCCACGCGCTATAACCTGCTCGATCACAAAGAGGCCCTGGCCAAGCTCTTTCCCAAGGCACGCGCCAACGATGTCGCCCTGATCATCGGCGCCCCGCTCGGCGCCGGCTATCTGGCCGGCACCGAGCGCTGGCTCTATGGCGGCGATGTGCCTGCCGGCTTTGCCGACAAGCGGGCCCGGATGGACAAGCTCGCCAACAAACACGGCACCGATCTGCGCACCGCGGCCCTGCAGTTCACCACGGCCCCCGATATCGTCGCCGCGACCATCCCCGGCGCGCGCAACGCCGAGCAGGCCCGGGCCAACCATGCCTCGATGACACAGGCCATACCGGCCGCGTTCTGGCAGGAGATGAAACAACAGGGCCTGATCGCCGAGGATGCCCCGACGCCGGGCTGATCGGCCCCTCATCGGCCCCTCATCGGCCAACGCCGCGGCAGCGGACCGCCCGGATCGATCGATGATCGCGTCGGGCGGTCGTCATTGCCCCAACTCCGTAATGGCGCGTATTGCAGGCCTCGGCCTGGCCCACCACATTGTCGGCAATGGTTCTTCAACGACAACGGATGTTATGTCCGACCAAGGCTTGCCGATCATCGATCGCACGGTTCAGGAAACCAATCGCTGGCTCAACGCCCTGATGGAAGACACCGGCCAGAGCGATAAAACGTTCGCCCTGGCTGGCCTGCGCGGCGTACTGGTGACCCTGCGCGACACCATGCCGGTCGATCTGGCGACCAATCTGGGCGACCAGCTCCCCCTGCTGGTACGTGGTATCTATTACGAAAACTACGTGCCCGCCAAGACACCGCACCTCGAGCGTACAAGCCGTGACTGGGCGGCTTCGGTCGCCGCGACCAGCGATAATCTGGATACCGCCACGGCCATGACCCTATCGCGCGCGGTCTATGCGCTGCTGCGTCGCGAGCTTGATGCCAACATCGTGGACAAGGTCAGCGATGCGATTCCGGCCGATCTGCGCGTCGAATTGATGGGCTAGATCCGCCCCCCCGGAACCGCGCGACGGATACGCCCCCTGCGGCCCTGTCGAATCGACAGGGCCGTTTTTTTGTTGCCGGGCGCTACACTGGGCAGCCATGCGTATCCCTGCGGGATCGATAAATGAACGTATTTGAACTCACCGGCCTGCTACTTACGCTGACCGCGCTTTTCGCCTGGCTCAACCGACGCTTGATCGGTCTGCCTTCAACCGTCGGCGTGATGCTGCTGGCGCTGGTGTTCTCGTTGCTGGCACTGGCGGCCGTGCCGTTCGGGGCCGATGTGGCCGGCCCCGCCGGCGATCTCGTCAACGCGGTGGAGTTCAATCGCACCCTGCTCGACGGCATGCTGGGCGCGCTGCTGTTTGCCGGGGCCATGCAGGTCGAGGCCAAGAAACTGTTCAGCGAGCGCCTGGTCGTCGGCCTGCTGGCAACACTGGGCCTGGGGCTGTCTACGATCATTGTCGGCACGCTGACCTGGGGCGTGTTCATCGCGCTTGATCTTGGCATCGCCCCGATCTATGCGTATCTGTTCGGCGCGATCATATCGCCGACTGATCCCGTGGCGGTGCTGGCGATCCTGCGGCGGGCCGGCGTGCCCAAGACGCTGGAGATCCAGTTCACGGGCGAGTCGCTGTTCAACGACGCGATCGCGATCGTGCTGTTCGTGGCGCTGTCGGAAGTCGCCGATCCGAACATCGCCGCCAGCCTGGAGCCGGGTTATCTGATCCAGCTGTTCTCGGCCGAGGCCATCGGCGGTATCGGCTTCGGGCTGGTGGTGGGCCTGGCTGGCTTCGTGCTGCTACGCGGTATCGACGACTACAAGACCGAGGTTCTCATCACGCTGGCGATGGTCATCGGCGGCTATGCCATGGCCTCGGCGCTGCATGTCTCGGGCCCGCTGGCGATCATCACCGCCGGCCTGCTCGTGGGGCATCACGGCCGCGACAAGGCCATGTCCGAGCACACCCGCGACCGCGTGGATACGTTCTGGGAGCTGATCGACGAGATTCTGAACGCCGTGTTGTTCGTACTCATCGGCCTGGAAGTGCTGCACATCAGTTTTTCGACCAACGCGATCATCGCCGGCCTGGCGGCTATTCCGATCATCCTGGTGGCCCGTTTTGTTGCCGTGAGCGTGCCGATCACGATCCTGCGCACGCGCCGCAGCTTCACCCCGCACGCGATCAAGATTCTCACCTGGGGCGGCCTGCGCGGTGGCATCTCCGTGGCCCTGGCCTTGTCACTGCCTGAAAGCGATGCCCGCAACCTGATCGTCAACATGACCTATATCGCCGTGATCTTTTCCATCGGCGTACAGGGCCTGACCATCAGCCGCGTGGCCCGACTGGCCCGTACCGATGATGAAGCCGCGGCGTCTGAAAAGACGGCGTAGCTACCAGGGCGTCAGCACATCGTCCGGGCGGTCTGGCGCCCGGACGGCCAGCGCGCGGCAATCGCCATGCAGACACCGCCGACCACCGAACACACCCCGCACACGCCACAGACCGCGAGCCAGCCCAGCCACTCATAGAGCCCGACCAACAGGCTCGACCCCACGATGCCGCCGGCAAACACCGCGGCCACGAACACTGCACTCACCGTGGCCGACTGGCGGCGCGAGAAATAATCGTTGAGCAACACGATCTGCGTGGCCTGTTGAAAGACCATGGCCGCACACATGGCCACCACGCCCACCGCCAGCGCCACGGCGCCGCCGCCGATCACGCCGACCAGGCCCAGCACGAAAACCAGCGCGGCGATGGGCGTGGCGTTGGCCAGACCGCCGGCCCAGCGGGTGGCCGCCGGCGCGCCCAACGAAGTCACGATACCCGCGCCGTAGCCGGCATAAACCAACATGAGCGTGCGCGTGCCGCCCCCGCCGTAACCGATCTCCAGCGGCAGCACCGTGAGAATCGCGGTGAGCGTGGCAAAGGCCAGCGCCAACCCCGGAAACGCCAGGCTCACCGGCGCTCGCCAGGATTGATCCGTCTCGGCCACGGGCGCGCTCGTGGCATCGGTGGCGGCCGGCCCGCGGGCCACGTTCGTCAACGCCGGCGGATGGCGCAGGATCACGGCCGACACCACCAGCGCGGCAGTCGCGGCCAGCCCGCCCAGCTGCCAGTGCGCCCAGCCGGCCGAGGCCAGCGCGAACAGCCGCCCGGCCACGCCGCCCACGATCGTGCCCGCCGTGTACAGCGCCAGATCCCGTGCCCGACTGTTCGAGGCCGCCAGATTCGACGCACTGGTGATGATGGCCGGTATGAGCAGGGGCAACAACAGCACCTGCATCGCCCGTAGCACGAAGTACGCCGCCGGCGACTGGGTAAATGCCTGCACGGCGAACAGCACCGCCAATATCAGCTCGATGACCACAATCATGCGCAGCGCGCGCTCGAGCGTGATGAAGCGGGAGAACAACACCGGCCCGGAGGTCAGCACGATAAAAGCGAACGTCATCGGCATGGCCGCCCAGACGGCTGCCACATCAAAATCAGCCTGGATGCGTGCCACCAGCGGCTGCGGGAAATACAAAGCCACACAGGCCGCCGCTGCTGCCACCGCCAATCGAATACCGTCTCGTGCACCGCTCACCATCAGCTTCATCCTGCGCACTGGCGCTTCTTATCGGGCGACCGGCTACTGTGGCATACAGCGAGTGGCGGCGGGCTTCATATATCGTTGCCGATCCTCGCAACACGGGCTCGCCCGCAAACCCGGATCGGCCGAATCGTTTCCCGTCGATCAGCTAACGGCCAATCGGGCCCAGCGCCGCTAGCCTGCCGATGCGGGCCGCGCGCTGGCGCTGATGACGACGTTCGCGCGACCCAGAGCTGATGGGGCAGCCCGTCTGGTATTACACAGACCATTCTGCCGACGTTTAGGTCACTGCCCGAGGCCCGTGTTGAACGGCCTCTCAGCGGCCGGCGTCAGCGGTCGGTCGAACGCGGACTCACGCCAGCGATAGCCCGGTTTAACACGCTATTGCTCGACGTCTTTCAGCTCCACGTCAAAGATCAGCGGGGCATTGGGCGGAATACGGGCGCCGGCGCCCTGCGCGCCATAGGCCATGTCCGCCGGGATGATCAGCGTGCGCTCGCCGCCGACCTTCATCCCCTGCACGCCCTTGTCCCAGCCCTGGATCACGCGCCCGGCACCCAGTACAAACGTGAATGGCTGCCCGCGATCCAGCGAGCTGTCGAACTTCTTGCCGTGATTGTCCGGGGCATCCGCGTCGTAGAGCCAGCCGGTGTAGTCCACGGTCACGTCGGCGCCCGATACGGCTTCGGCGCCGGTTCCGACCTTGGTATCAATCGTCTTGAGCTCGGCGACTGTGCTGTCTGCAGCCGCGGCACTCGTGGCCACCAGGCCGAGTAAACAGATCGTGACCAGGGCAGCGAAGCGCTGCTTCGGCTTGTTCGTATGCATGTCTGGCACCGGTTTTGGAGTGGATCAGCCACCAGCATAGAGCATCGTGGCGACGCTACCTTACGCACGCCGGCCGGGCTCATCCAAGCGTAAAACGCCGCCCTCTGCAGGCCGGGAAGCGGGAACAGCCAAAAAAAGACGGGCCGGGTTGGCGCGCGTTTCGCTCGACCATGGCCGAGCCACACAACGGGCAACGCGACCGGCGGTTCGGATCGATATCGCGCAGCCCGGGCATCGATCCGGCGTCGATGAAGGACACTAACGTGTCAGCGTCGATCACATAGATCGCGTTATCGTTACAGAAGACCCGGGCGTGCGGTGTCAGGTGGTTGGAGGTCGCCAGTACCGCCTTGCGCGCGTTCTTGGCATGCAGGGTACCCAGCAGTTTGCGCGCGGTCGCCACGCCGACCGGTTTGGATAACCAGTGCTTACACTGAACGAGCAACACGTTGTTCCGCTCGCGCAAGACGATATCCACGCCTTCATCGGCCCCGTCGGGCGTCACCTCCGCGGCAAACCCCTTGGCACGAAAACTGGCCGCGATCAGATGTTCGAACTGAAGCCAACTCAAGTTGGCGATATTGTCGGCGGTTACGGGTGCCGGAGAATCGCGCGAGCTGGATAATGCCCGCCCGGGGCCGGCGGTCGTCGGTGGCCGGAGATCGCTCGGGTCAAGCGTGGGTGCCGCGTGCTTCGGGCCGTGTCGTTGCGCCCAAGCTTCGACCGGACCACGCCGGCTTTTCGACGATGACCGCTGGCGCACGAACGCCAACAGCGCGCCCAGCCAGCACAGCCCCAGAGTCGCCCATGCCAAAGGCGCGAAGCTGGCGTCATGGAACCCGGCCGTGATTGCGATCAGATAGGGATTGCCCGTGACGGCGCCGGCCCAACCGATGCCATAACGCACGAGCGCGTAGCCAATCACCGCCAAAGCAACCCCTGGGGGCCACGGCATCGCTGCGATGACGTCCAGCCCGCTCGCCTGCCTGCGTCGTCGTCGCCGGCCCATCGGATCACGCCCCCTGGCGTTGTCTTGTCTTCCCATACGGGCGCCCCGGCATCGTGCTACGGCGCCGGCGTCACACACACAAAGGCCCGAACACCTTGCAGGCGTCCGGGCCGTGATTATCGGGCTATGGAAAAGCGCGCTTCAGCGCCGCCCGAGGCGGTCAATAAATACCGCGGGTCGCCGGTGTGTCGAGCGTGCCGGCGTCCACAATCAGATTGATCTCGGCGAGCGCGTCGCCAGACAGTGAATCCATGTCATTCACGGCGGCGATGAAGCGGGCCCGCTCGTTATCACTGACCAGATCCTTCGTGTAGTCGGCCAGCTTGGCCTCGTAATCGGCGCGTTGCCACGGCGTATCGCCGCCGGGGTGCGCGTTGGCACGTGTTTTCTCGTCGGCCACCTCGGTCCCGTCGGCCAGGGTGACGATCATGCGCCCGCCGTAGGCCTGCACGTTCGGGTCCTGGTCGTGGTAGAGATCTTCCCAGCGCTGGTCGAACTGGGTTTCGATCCGGGCCATCAAGGCGCGCAGCTCGTCTTTCTCGGACGCCGTCATCTGATAGGCACGGTCCTTGTGGAACTCGCCGGTCTGAATACAGCGGGCGATGGCGAACATGATGCTGTGATCGAGCGTGCCGCGCGGGGAATCCGGGTCGATCTTCTGCGGGTCGTTGGCATCGGTGCCGATCACATGATGCGTGTGATGGCTGGTCTCAAGCACGATCTTCTCGATCTGGTCCAGATCGATACCGTCGCCCTGCTTCGGCAGCTGGTCACGCAGCTGCAACGCCAGATCGATGATGGCCTGGCCCTGATATTCGAAGGCGTGCTGCTTGGGGTACGTCTTCATGATATTGGCAAGTGCATCGACGCCCGGCTCGGCCAGCTCGATCTTGTAGACCGCGCTGTCGTCGTCGCGCCCGTTGAGAAAACGACGAATGATGGAATCCACGCCCTCGTAGACCGGGTTCGGGCCTTTCAGGCCGTGCATGGCGTGATGCACCGCCTTGATTGAAATCTCGGCGGAAAAACCGGGCACGAACTCTTTCTGGGCCCCGATATCGCCCTTGCGCGACTGGCGCGAGGAAATCGCGTTATGTACCGCGAAATTGATCGCGTGGTACGTCTGCTCGGTCGTCAGCCCCAGCATCGACGACAACCCCGCCGCCGTGCCGGCCGCGATATGGGTCATGTGATCGACCTTGTGCTTGTGCAGACAGATGCCCGTGCCGTCGCCCGTGCCCACAAGTGCCACATGCACCTCGTAAGCCACCACGACACCGCGCAGCATATCCGCCCCGCTTACGCCCAGCTGCTGGCCCACCGCGATGATCGGCGAGATATTGTCGTCCGGGTGCGAATACTCGGCCGCCAAATAGCAGTCATCGTTATCCAAAAACCGCACGGCGACCGCATTGGCAAACGCCGCCGGCACCGGGGCGAATTTTTCCGTCAGCCCCCAGATCGTCGCGCTGCCTGTTCCCTGCGAGGCCAGCGCATCGGCGCGTGCCACTTTCACCGCCGTCTCGTTGGCCGCCCCCAGTGCGATCGCCGCGTTATCGATGATGCGGTTCTTGGCCATCGCCACCGCCTCGTCATCCTGCGGCGCATCCTTGGCGCGGGTGGCCAACTCGGCCAGTTTCCAGGCCAGTTGTTGCTCGCGGGCCAGCTCACCGCTGGCTTTTTCGACGGCAACCGTGTGAATCGTAGCGGTCATACAACACATTCCTTCAGGGCGGGCCGACCGGTAACGGTGGCAAAACGTGAAGCGCCGATACTAAACCAGTTAGACAGATTTTCAGATAGGTCTGTATCGCCGTGCTACCCATCCCGCGCTTGCCTGCTCGGCAGGCTCGTCAGTGCCTGGGAATCTAGCTGTCTATAGCGCCGAGATGTTCAGGGGCGGCCGGCCGGACGGCGCAGCACCGATGCAGTAATCGCCGGCACCGTCTTTACTGCAAGACATCCTCAAGTTCCACATCAAAGATCAGCGGCGCGTTCGGCGGGATCGACTGGCCCTGCCCCTGCGCGCCATAAGCCATGTCCGCCGGGATGATCAGCTCGCGCCGGCCGCCAACGCGCATGCCGGAAATGCCGCGGTCCCAGCCCTCAATCACCCGACCAAATCCCAATTCAAAGCTGATCGGCTCGCCCCGATCCCGCGAACTATCAAACTTTCGCCCGTGGTGATCCTTGGCCGCCGGATCATAAAGCCACCCGGTGTAATCCACCGTCACACGCGTTCCCGGCGTCGCCTTGGCACCGTCGCCGACCTTCGTATCGATGGTCTTGAGCTCGGTCACCGACGACTCGGCGGCCAGCGCCGTGGTTGTCATCAGGCCGGGCAAGCAAAATACAGCCGCACCAACCAGGCCGGCTATAGCAATCAATCCACGCATAGCAAACACCCACGCTTTTGAGTCAAAGCGCAGCATAAAGTATCGAGGGCCAAGGGCCTTACACGGCTAGATGCTCGCTCGCAGCAAGCGCACCCGTCTGTGGTCCGGGCGAAAGCACTACATGCCAATACGCTCGGGTTCAATCCCACCCACCGCGCTCGCTGGTCAAAAACACCGTGAGCGAGTTTCATCGCGTTGGCTCTCACCAATAGAGCGCGAAAACGCCACAAGTGCTCTTCTTTTGTCACGCGGCTGCACATGCCGAGTGCGGGCCCGGCATACCACCACGTGCCGCGGTCAACGCCCGTTCTTGTTTTTATACTTCCGATACGCCTTCCGCGCCGCGCGCTTGGCTTTCTGTTGATTCTCCGGCTTGCTGAACCACCGTTTAGCTTTTCCAAACAACCCACCAGCCATGCTGATCTCCTAAAGATTAATGCTCGCCGACCATATTTTTATCGGCATACGACGTCACAACCCAAATTTTACAGATTTTGGAACAACAGATCGAAACGCCGATTCAAAACAGACAGCCCGTTTTTATCCCGCGCTACGGAATAATGCGTTGCGCCTTGAGACTGTCGATCGCGGCCAGCAACGAGGCGCTGGAATCCATGCGCTCGGTGAATCCGGCCGTATAAATCTTGTTGGTATCGGAGACGACGTCGGTTTCGGTCTTGAACACGAAATCACCGAATCCCCAGCCCACCAACTTGCCAAGATCAGGCTCGATCAGGTCGTGCTTGTCGGCCAGCTCGCGCCACAGCTCGGCCTTGTCGGCCATGTGGGTGGCCAGATCCAGCGGCACCGGCTCGGCAAGTTCCAGGCCCAGATGGTCGGCCACGTCGGGGAACAACCGGGCCCAGCGAAACGTATCCACGTTAGTCACGTTGTAAGCCTGGCCGGCCGGGGCCTCGTCGGCCGCCCACCGACTGGCACGGGCGAGTAAACCGGCATCAGTGGTTTGCACCATCTGTTCATAGGCCCGGTCCGTGCCCGGAAACCGCAGCGGTATATGCAGCGCCCGGGAGATCTCGGCAAACACACCGATCACGAGCGCGATATTCATCGCGTTGCCATAGACATCGCCCACGACCACATCGGGCCGCAAGGCCACATAATCCCAATCGGCGCGCTCGGCACGAGCGGCCAACTGTGCTTCCTGGGCCTGGTAGATGTTCGGCGGCATATGCGGCGGGTCGGACTCGCGGGCCGGGGTGCGTACGTTGGCACCGAGATGAATGCCGTAGATCTTGAAGCCTTGATAAATGACCACCCGTTGCAGCGGCGCGCCCACGTGCTCCAGGCCGTCGAGCAGATTGGCCAGCATGCGGCCATTCTCCTCGGCCTCAGCGGCGAGATCGTCGCCGGGCTTGAGCGCGGCATAGAATAGATGCGTGGTGTCGGCTGCCTCGGCCAGAGCGGCTTGGGTCGCCTCGGGATCGGTCAGATCAGCCTGGACGGTATCCATATCACCGAGCACGTGACGGCCCAACCCGCGCACTGTCCAACCGTTGTCTTTCAGCTCGTGGGCCGCCGCATTGCCGATAATGCCGGCCGCACCGGCTACGAGCGCGACCGGGCGCGCAGAGGTATCAGACATAACAGGCATCCTTGTTCAATAAGCGTGTGGTCAGAAATAGACATGGCGCGGATCAGCCGCTAGCGCTGGCGTTTGCGCCGTTTGATCGGTGCACGTTCGACAGGCCTCCCGTACCACAGCGCTATCGTCCAAGTAACGCTGGGTGGTTCCAGCCAATCATCAACCCACCCCGATTCAATGCACCGAGTGTTTCATACAGTAACCCGCCCACGAATCCGTGATTGTTCGCACAGAAACAGCGAATCAAACGATCCGCTTGCCGACGGGAACCCCGGCGCGATCAGGTGCCGTGTCGAGAGGGTCAGGGCCCCTAGGCATGTCTACAGATGGCCCCTCGATTGATACGCTCGGGCAGTTATCAAAGGCCGCCCCGGCATCGACATTCGATAGCCATGCGGCTGTTTCGTATTCAGCCTAAGGATTTCATCATGAAAGCAATTACTACCCGCGGCGCGAGCGATATCGACGCGCCGAACGTCTTTGAAGACACCGATATGCCACTTGCCAGCCCGGGCCGCCTGGATCTCCAGGTGCGCATCGATGCCGTGGCCGTGAACCCGGTCGATACCAAGATTCGAGCCGGCGCGCTCGGCAATATCAGCGAGCCCACCATCCTTGGCTGGGACGCCGTGGGCCGGGTCGAGGCCGTGGGCGACGCGGTCACCCATTTCCAGCCCGGCGATCGTGTCTATTACGCCGGCGAGGTCGACCGGCCCGGTTGCAACGCCGAACAACAAATCGTCGATAGCCGCCTCGTGGCCCATGCGCCAAAGACGCTCAACGACGAACAAGCCGCGGCCATGCCATTGACCTCCCTCACCGCCTGGGAAGGCCTGTTCGACAAACTCGGCCTGGCGCAAGACGACACAGCCCACAGCGAGCAGACCCTGCTCGTCATCAACGGCGCCGGCGGCGTCGGATCCAGCGTCATCCAGCTTGCCCGCCAGCTCACCGGCCTGACCATCATCGCCACCGCCTCGCGCGACGAAACCGCCGACTGGTGCCGCACGCTCGGCGCGCACGCCGTCATCAATCACCATGACCTGATTCCCGAATTACGCGCCGCCGGGCACGAGACGGTCGACTACATCTTCAATTGCCACGATATCGGCGTGCACTGGGACAACATGGTCGAACTCATCCGCCCGCTCGGGCGCATTGTCGCCATCGCCGAAACCGAGCAAACCGTGGATATCAACGCCCTGCAACCCAAGGCTGCCACCTTCTGCTGGGAATTCATGTTCGCCCGCCCCATGCACGGCTACCACCCCGAACGCCACGGCGAAATCCTCGCCGAACTGGCCACCCTGCTCGATGAAGGCCGTATTCACACCACCCTGGGCAACGTCATCGGCCCGCTCAGCGTCGACAACCTGACCAAGGCCCACCGACAACTCGAATCCGGTCGCACCCGCGGCAAACTCGTACTCACCGCCCTGGCCTAAGCCCGCGCGGGGCCTGCACTGGCCGCTTAACAGCCGGTGCAGGCCAAAGCGGGCCGTACCCGGTCGAGAAAAAAATGGAACGACAACCGGCCATTACGTGTCGGCCCTCTATTGTCGGCAGGGTTATAGCAAGCAAAAGCAGTGCGAATACTTAAGATTCGCCTACGCAAAGCCGCTGTATAACCGCCGCTGCGTATTTAATCCAGCAATGGGCCGGTTAACTAAATTCACCGCCCGACGATGTTAAGAAACCGTGGTCTGTCCCTGAGGGTTCTCTATTGCGAGGGTTCCGCTGTGGGTTCCCTTAGCTGGCTCGCCTCAAGAGTTGCTCTGTTTCGTCCGGCACTACCACGCCGTCTGGGTATATTAGGATTTCTTTCCCCTTACGCCGTTCGTATGCGCTATACGCCAAGTCGAATGTTATTTGATTCTGGCTTTCGTAGAGATGCGCAATTTCTTCGACATTATCGTAAGTCATTATCCATTTATGCGGATAAGGACGTTCGAGATATTGCGCTAACGCCCCGTGTTGATCCGGGGAAAATTGGTTAAGGTAAAGTTCACCACCTTTTATATAGTAAGGCGGATCTAAATATAAAAAATACTGCTCCTGTGCATAGCCGTTAGGTTGCCTTAGAGATTCTAATAAGGCCAAACCATCGAGATTCTGGACATCGATTCGATCGGCGTACATAGACACGTGCCTTATACGCTTGACGAGATCGGCCCTATTGAATCGAGCGTCGATTTTATACGCGCCATTCTGCTTATACCCTCCGATTGGCCCAGAGTTATGAATTATTCCGGACCTTGAGGTCCTATTCAGAAAAAAAGTCGCGAACCCGAGGGATAAATGGTCGTGCATTTCAGGCTCCAAATAAATTTGGCGCTGTATATACCATTCCTCTACATCCAGCTTCACATTCTGAAGTAATTCTATAAATTTATCAGCATATTCCGTTATTGCTTTCCAGAACGCGTATATTCTAGGGTCCGCATCGTTAACCAAAATTGACTGGACTCGCTCCGAAAACAAAAGTGTTAATGCCGCGCCCGCTCCACCGGCATAGGGTTCTACGTAAATTGGATCATCGAAATCATTCGCCTCTAAAGCATTAGCTAAAAACGCAGATAGCTTAGCTTTCCCACCAGGATACCGTAGAGGACTAAACGCTCTACCCATTACTGCTCTTCATTGGGCTGTTGATCATTGAGAATGACCTCAAGCATTGGAGTTGCTCTAGACCAAACTTCTCGAAGCTCAGATTCAGTAGGAGTTACGAAACGGTTATGCGCGAATTGGTTGAAGCCATCTATGGTGAGAACGTCAGTTTTATCGCGACTAACCAACATGCGCAACGCCTTATAACCATCACCGTTAACGCCCGGTAGCAATCGCTGTTCGCAGACATAACTTATTAAATCCCGAAGCGGCGGCGTCCAGTCTTTGTTATTGTTTTTTCGTTTCTTATATTGCGGATCGAAATGGTTCACGGCCTGCTGATCCAGTTTTTGCTCAACCAAAAAATTCCATAACCCGATATCTAATAGCACGCGCAGCATCACCCCAGTCGAGTTACGTCTGTGAGCAATTGGCATTGCTTTCAGCTCATTAAACACAGCGCGCACTCGATCACTACGACTAGTACAAGAAAAGCCGCGCGGAACAATGCTCTTATTAACCCTATTTCTTCTTCGAGGCGCCGGAGAAGGCGAAGCGGGCACCTCCGAAGGCTTGGCTTCTTTGTTTTCAGGGATCAAAGTAGCTAACGAAAATGTGCCAGCCTCTTGCGCCACGTCGATATCGCTCTCGATCTCTTCAAAATATGTCCGAAAATCTTCGTCCTTATTTACTCGCCGAGTAAAATTTTTCTCAGTGACAATATCGCTAGTCACCCGCTTCAACACTGCGCGAAACCGATCCAAGTTGACAGTGCCCTCGAGGTTGCCAATCTCGTCTATGCTAATGCCAAGCGACCTTCTTGCGGTTTTGGACTCAATAAATCTATCGAGTGTAGTGAGCGGAAAGTTGACGGATTCAACTTTTGCACGTGTGTCAGATGGATAATCAAGGGTCAAAGCGACACGATAGAGCTGTTCCGAACGCAAATATTCGCGCATTTCTGACGCGCTTTTTCCAGTCTCTTCTGAAATTTCTTCAACTGTGAGGCCATCTTCCACTAGTTCGCGGTAAAATCTCGCCTGTTGAAGCGCCGTCCAGGGTTTTTTTGCGTAGCCGATATGCAAGTCTGCCAATAGGCCGGCTGCCGTTTGTCTATCGTCGACTATAACTACATCTAATTTCTCTATGGATTGAAGATTCGCGGCTTCGGAGAGACGACGATACATAGAGACTTGCCGCTTAGTAAGCGCTAACTCCGGATTCACTAGAAGCTTCATTGCAGACAGCCGACGGTTTCCTTCCACGACGTAATAAAGACGCCCTTCTTGCCGAACAATCATTCGTTCATGCAGAAAAAAACCTCGCGAGGCGATTGATTTGGCAATACCAAGAACATCCTCGTTCTCTAGCATCGCTTCCAGCAGGGCCTGCTGCTTATTTGATCGACGTTCTGGCGGTAGTCGCGGGTTGTTCGGATCTAGCCGAAGACTCCCAAACCGCACCGTCTGTGTTCTAGCTCTATTTGACACACCAACCCCTCGAACTTACCAACTCGCCTGATTCGTTATTAAAAATAGTCTCTAGATATTCAAGACCTTGTGTCGGGAAAATAGGCGGTAGACCACTATCCCCAACCCAAAATATTTTAACTTTGGTTCGTCTTTTTTATTTATCCAACCGTCGATTTACTTAAAATCAACGGACCGAATCAACTCAATGTCTTTCTCGAGCATTTCGTTAGCCAAATCCCCCAACGGAATACCGAGAGCCGCAGCTCGCTCCCTGAGAAAAGCCGTCACATCGCTGTCGAGATAAAGCGGCGCATTTTCGGTCGAACCGGGACGATAAAACCGGCCACGCTCAGCGCTGCTCCAATCCGCGACCTCGGGGATATCCGACGTATCAATATCGCCACCCGACATTGCAGCCGACCGGTTGTGTTCTTGATCGCCAAGATCAGGCTTATCGGTATTGCTTTCGCTCATGGCGTGTAGCGCGTCACGCTGAGATGATGCGAATGACCTCATCATCTTGCCCATCGCGGATGGTGTGGGCAACCAGAACGAGCGCAACGCCGGCAACTTCGCCTATCGTCTGCCAGCGTTGCTCGTCATCGACCATACGCTCGGGTTGGCTGAGGACGAGTGGGTCTTCGAAAACACGGCATGCGGTTTCGAAGCCAAGGCCATGTTTACGCCGGTTGGCGTCGTTCTTGGCCTCGTCCCACTCGAATCGCACGGCGAATCAATCCCAGCTAAGTGCCCCACCACTCTGATACTCAATCACCCGAGTCTCAAAGAAGTTCTTCTCCTTGTTGAGGTCCATCATCTCGCTCATCCACGGGAACGGGTTTTCTGCACCCGGATAGAGTTCGGCCAAGCCGATCTGGCTGCAGCGACGATTGGCGATGAATTTCATGTATTCGTCGAACATGCCGGCGTTCAGGCCGAGCACGCCGCGGGGCATGGTGTCGTGGGCGGATTCGATTTCGAGGTGCATGGCCTCGTCGATCTTGGCCCGCATTTCTTCCTGGAACGCTTCGGTCCAGAGGTGCGGGTTTTCGATCTTGATCTGGTTGATGACGTCGATGCCGAAGTTCAGGTGCATGGACTCGTCGCGCATGATGTATTGCACTTGCTCGGCGGTGCCGGTCATCTTGTTGCGACGGCCAAAGCTCAGGAACTGCACGAAGCCGGCATAGAACCAGATGCCTTCGAAGATGCAGTAGAAGGCGATTAGATCACGCAGGAAGATCTGGTCGTTTTCGGGGGTGCCGGTCTTGAAGTCCGGGTCGGACAGCGACTGCGTGAACTGCATGGCCCAGGAGGCCTTGTTGTGCACGCTGGGCAGCTCGCGGTACATGTTGAAGATCTCGCCCTCGTCGAGGTTCAGCGATTCAACGATGTACTGGAAGCAGTGGCCATGCACGGCTTCCTCAAAGGCCTGGCGCAGCAGGTACTGGCGGCATTCGGGGTTGGTGAGGTGCTTGTAGATGCCCAGCACCAGGTTGTTGGCCACCAGCGACTCGGAGGACGAGAAGAAGCCGAAGCCGCGCTTGAGGATCTCACGCTCGTCGTCGGTGAGGCCGTTCGGGTCTTGCCAGGTGGCAATGTCTGCGGCCATGTTCACTTCCTGCGGCATCCAGTGGTTGGCGCAGGCGTTCAAGTACTTTTCCCAGGCCCAGGTGTACTTGAAGGGCACGAGCTGGTTCACGTCGGCGCGGCAGTTGATGATGGCTTTTTCATCCACCGAGACGCGGTTACCGCCGAGCTCGACTTGCTCCAGGCCGGTGACGGCTTCGCCGTCGTCGGCCTGTTGCGGGGCTGCCGGCTGCTTGTCCAGCGCGTGCGGGTCGGGCGTGGCGCCGGCCGGGTTGGGGTTGGTCGAGGCGCCCGGGTTGCTCGGGGTGCCCTGTCGCGGGGTGTCTTCGAAGTCGAGCATGACGGTGTCCTTGTTCGAGTCTTTCGTTAAATACGATGTTCGTTGGCGGCTGGACGACGGCGCGTTTCAGGCGCCGCCGCCCAGCGTCGGGCGCGCTACTGGCAGGCCTCGCAGTCCGGATCGTCAATGGCACAGGCCATCGGGGCGACGGGTGCGGCGGCCGGGGCCGGGCTTTTTGCGCTGGCCGTAGGTGCTGCGCTGGCGCCGTTGGCCGCTTGGCCGTTCGTGGCACCGCCATTGCTGCCGGCGGCCGGGCTGCCGCCGTTCGAGCCACCGGCCACGTGACCGCCGCCGGAGCCTTTGCCGCCGTTGGCCACGGCATTGAGGCGATGATCCGAGATGGTGGATTTCTCGGTATGCGTGGCGCCCATGGTGCGCAGGTAGTACGTGGTCTTGAGGCCTTTCTTCCAGGCGAACTTGTAGAGTTCGTCCAGCTTGCGGCCCGAGGGCTCGGCCATGTAGAGGTTCAGGCTCTGGGCCTGGTCCAGCCATTTCTGGCGACGCGAGCCGGACTCGACCAGCCAGCGCGGGTCGATCTCGAAGGCACACTTGTAGAGCACCTTGAGCTCGTCCGGGATGCGATCGATGGCCTGCACGGAACCGTCGTAGTATTTCAGATCGTTGGCCATGACCTGATCCCACAGGCCGCGCTCCTTCAAGTCATCCACGAGATACGGGTTGACCACGGTGAACTCGCCCGACAGGTTCGATTTGACGTACAGGTTCTGATACGTCGGCTCGATGGACTGGCTCACGCCCGTGATATTGGCGATGGTCGCGGTGGGCGCGATGGCCATGCAGTTGGAGTTACGCATGCCGACCTGCTGTACGCGGGCCCGCAGGGTGTCCCAATCCAGCGTCTGCGACTCGTCCTGGTCGAGATATTCCGCGCCGCGGTTGTCGCGCAGCAGCTTGATGGAATCGATCGGCAGAACGCCCTGATCCCAGAGGCTGCCCTGGAACGTGCTGTAGGCGCCGCGTTCTTCGGCCAGGTTGGTCGAGGCCTGGATGGCGTAGTAGCTGATCTGCTCCATGGAGCGATCGGCGAACTCGACGGCCTGGTCGGATTCGTAGGGCAGTTTCAGCTTGTAAAGCGCGTCCTGAAAGCCCATGAGGCCCATGCCCACCGGGCGGTGACGCAGGTTGGAGTCTCGCGCGGTTTTCACGCTGTAGTAGTTGTACTCGATGACGTTATCGAGCATGCGCATGGCGGTGTTGATCGTGGCCTGCAGCTTGTCGGTGTTCAAGACACCGTTCTCGATATGCTGCGGCAGGTTGATCGAACCCAGATTGCAGACCGCGATTTCCTTGCCCGGCTCGGTGTTGAGCGTGATCTCGGTGCACAGGTTGGAGCTGTGTACGACACCCTTGTGCTGCTGCGGGCTGCGCAGGTTGCACGGGTCCTTGAACGTGAACCACGGGTGGCCCGTTTCGAACAGCATGGATAGCATCTTGCGCCACAGAGTGACGGCCTGGATGGTCTTATAGTTCGTGATCTCGCCGCGCGCGGCCTTGGCCTCATAGGCCTCGTAGGCCTCTTGGAAGGCGCGGCCGGTCAGATCGTGCAGCTCGGGCACGTCGTTGGGCGAGAACAGGGTCCACGGCTCGTCGTTCAGGACACGCTTGACGAACAGATCCGGGATCCAGTTCGCGGTGTTCATGTCGTGGCAGCGCCGACGATCGTCGCCGGTGTTCTTGCGCAGGTCGAGGAATTCCTCGATGTCCTTGTGCCAGGACTCGAGATAGGCACAGACCGCGCCCTTGCGCTTACCGCCCTGGTTCACGGCGACGGCCGTGTCGTTGACGACCTTCAGAAACGGCACCACGCCCTGGCTTTTGCCGTTGGTGCCCTTGATGTGGGCGCCCATGGCGCGTACCGGCGTCCAGTCGTTGCCCAGGCCGCCGGCGAATTTGGACAGCAGCGCATTGTCCTGCACCGCCTCGTAGATGCCATGTAGATCATCGTCCACGGAGGTCAGATAGCAGCTCGAGAGCTGCGGGCGCAGGGTGCCGGAGTTGAACAGCGTGGGCGTGCTGCTCATGAAATCGAACGAGGAGAGCAGCTTGTAGAACTCGATGGCTTTTTCTTCGCGCTCGATTTCGTTGATCGCCAGGCCCATGGCCACGCGCATGTAGAACGCCTGCGGCAGCTCGAAGCGGGTCGCATCGTGATGGATGAAGTAACGATCGTAGAGTGTCTGCAGGCCCAGGTAGGTGAACTCCAGATCGCGATCGGCGATCAGAGCATTGCCCAGCTGCTCGAGGTCATACTCGGCCAGACGCGGATCCAGCAGCTCGTGATGCACGGCGCGATGGATATAGTTGGCGAAATAGGTCGCGTACTGCCCGCGCATCTCGGCGTGCGTGGCGTACTCGACCTGGCCATCGGCCAGGAACGTCAGCGCCTCGTGGCGCAGCTTGTCCATGAGCAGGCGCGCGGCGGTGCTGCCGTAGTTGGGCTCGGCTTCCAGACGCTGACGGGCCGACAGGATGAGTGCTGTGGACAGCTCGTCTTCGGTGATGCCGTCGTAGGCGTTTTTCAGCGTGTCGTCGAACACGGTCTGTGCGTTCACGCCGTCGATGCCTTCACAGGCTTCGGCGATCACACGCTGCAGACGATCCCGATCAAGCGCGGCAGATTGACCGTTCTTGAAGTTGACCTGAATATCAGCGGCCGGGGCGGCGGCGGGCTGGCCGGTTTCGGCTGTCTTGGCCGCGCGCTCGTGGGCACGCTCTTCGCGATAGAGCACGTAGGAACGAGCCACCTTGTGCTCACCCGAGCGCATCAAGGCCAGCTCGACGTAGTCCTGGATGTCCTCGATGTGCACGGCACCACCGCCGGGCAGGCTGCGCGTCACACCCTGGACGACCTGCTCGGTGATGTTCTTCACGGTCTGGCGGATACGGCTTGAGGCCGCACCCTGCTGGCCTTCCACGTCGATGAAGGCCTTGGTGACGGCCAGCTCGATTTTGGAGGCATCGAACGGCGTGACCTTGCCGTTGCGACGGATGACCTTGTGCGAGCCCGGCTGCGTGGCCGCCAGGGCCGCGCCCTGGCTGGGCGGGTTGCTGGCCTGCGGGCGGTGTTCCGTGCGCTCCGATACCTGTGTGTCTGCCATGTCTGCTCCCGAGAAGATGGGTGGCGCGCCGCTTTGATCGCGGTGTCCTGCGGTGGCCGAACGACGTATGACGACGCCGGCCGGTGCGTTGGTTGCTAAAGATACCCCACTAGATGCTGTGGTCAATCCCCGGTATTTATCGCCTGAATCACTACATGTTGTGCCGACGCCCGCTCATCAAGGTGCATAACACTGTGGATAAACTCGGTGGATAACTGCGTGGCGGCGCTTCTGCAAAGGCTTTGCGCCGTCGCCGATAAAACCGCCACCGGCACACCGCGGCCCGCAGGTGTTGTGTCTGACACACCTGCCCAAGCGCCGACGAGCGATAAACGACCCGCTACCGATGGGGGCGCGCAGATGGCTGTTCTGGCAAGCCTTTGGCCGATGGCGCCGCCGCCCGCGGGGGTGGCGATGAAATTTGCCTAAAGCAGCACGCGCGCTGATAGCACGATGTTGCAAGCCAAGCGGCGCGCACGGGGCACGAATCATTGACTGGAGTGGCCTGACGCGCGTTAACAAGCCACAATCGCCGGCATGGATATCATCGTGATTCGCCACGGCATTGCGCTCGATGCCGCAACCGCCCACGGCATGGGCCTGTCCGATACCGAGCGCCCGTTGACGGCTCAAGGCGAGCGCGCCACGCGGGCAGCGGCCATCGGGCTGCGCAAGCTCCTGGCCGATATGCCGGTCGACGACATTCTGACCAGTCCGCTACTGCGCGCTCGCCAAACGGCCGCGCTGATCGCGCCCTATCTGGATGACGCACCGGTGGACCAGGCCGATGTGCTGGCCCCGCCGGTGGATATGGGCGCGCTGGATGGCTGGCTGCATACCCACTTCGGCGAGCGGCGCGTGGTGCTGGTCGGCCACGAACCGGACCTGGCGACCTGGGTGTCGTGGAGCCTGACGCGCAAGCGCGACCGGCTGCTGGCTTTCCAGCGCGCCGGCGCCGCCCTGCTGGAGTTCCCCGGCGCCCCCGAAGGCGGCACGGGCACCCTGCGCTGGCTAATGACCGGCGCCCAGCTGCGCCAGATGGGTTAGCCGGCCGGTCGTCATGGCGCATTACGACTGGCTGATCATCGGCGCGGGCCCGCAGGGGCGGTTCGTTGCCACCGCGCTGCTTGCGGCCGACCCGTCGCTTGCGCTGGCGCTCGTGGATCCCGAGCCGCCGATGCAGGCCTGGCATCGACGGGCGGCGGCCACCGGCATGCGCTATCTACGCTCATCGAACGCGCACCATCTCGGGCAGCACCGGCGCAGCCTGCTGCGGTTCAGTCACAGCGCCGGCTACGACGCACGTCATCTGCTGGGCTATTACAAGCGGCCCTCGCTGGCATTGTTCAACGCGCTGGCCGAGGCCGAGCTGGCCGGTGTGCATCAGATTCGCCGTCGCGCCCGCCGCGTGAGCCCCGATTCGAACCTGTGGCAAGTCGTGTTGGACGACGCCACCACGACGACAGCCCGACATGTCGTACTGGCCACCGGGCCGGGCCAGCCGTGGCGCCCGCCGGGGCTCGGCACCTGTGAACACGTTTTTGACGATGATTTTCATCTTGGCGCGCCGGGCCGGGCCACCGTCATCGTGGGCGGCGGTATCACCGGGGCCCAGTTGGCGCTGCGCGCCAGTGCCAAGGGGCATCGGGTCGCCTGGCTGACACGACGCGCGCCCGACGCCTGCGACTTCGACTCTGAGCCGCGCTATGCCGGCCCGCTGGGAATGCGCCCGTTTCTGGCCGCCCCAATCGCCCAGCGTACGGCGCTGCTGGCCCAGGCACGCCGCCCGGGCACCCTGCCCCCGGATGTTCACGCCGATATCACGGCCCGGCTGGCGGCCGGCGCGCTGGACTGGATCCGCGGCGAGCCGGTTGCCTTGGAGGACAATGCGCTACGCCTGGCCGACGGGCGCGTACTGGCCGCCGAACGCGTGATTCTGGCCACCGGCTTTCAATCAGAGCCCGGCGAAGACAGCCTGTTAGCGCGGGTGCTCGCCGATACCGGCGCCCGGACCGATGGCCAGGGCCATGTACCGCTCGACGATGATTTACAGGTCGCCCCGGGCCTGCATGTGGTGGGCCGGGCGGCCAGCCTGTCGCTCGGCCCCATGGCCGGCAATATCAAGGGCGCACGCTGGGCCGGCGAGCGCCTGGCCGCGGTTGCCCATAACGAGTGCGTAAGGCCTGCCCCGGATTAGCGAGCACAAAAAAGCCCGCACGAATCGTTCGTGCGGGCTTTGAAGCACGCAATCACGCGCCCGATCAATCCATGATCGCCGGGGCGTTCTTGAGGTAGTCCTTGCGTTTTTTCGTGGCCTCACCGGTCAGGGCAAAGCCCAGCAGGTTGCCCTCGTCATCCAGATACGAGGCCTCCACGCTGCGATCATCGCCCTCGATTGTCCACTCGCCGCTGCGATCGGCCGGCGGATAAGCGATCACCGGGCACAGATGGGTCTTGACCATGATCGGCAGCGTCGGATATTTGACCTTGCCCGGCGCATCATCATCGCCACCGGCCAGCGTCTTGCCCAAGGTGCGAGCACACTGCATGAGCGGGGCAACATACGGCCGCCAGATGCCGTCGACCTCGGCACAGTCGCCCAGGGCGTAGATATCGGCGTTGGAGGTCTGCAACGTGCGATCGACCTTGATGCCCTTGTCCACGGCCAGCCCGGCCTTCTCGGCCAGCTCGATGCCCGCTTTCAGGCCCACTGCAGAGAGCACGATATCGGCCTCGATGATGTCGTCGTTGTCGAGCTCGACCTGATAACGGCCGTTGTCGCCGTGCATGATACCGGTCGCGGCATGGCCCAGATGCCATTCCACGCCGGCCTCGGCCAGCGCTTTCTTGACCGCCTTGCCAGCCTCTTTCGGAATCAGCTGGGCCAGCGGCCACTCGGACGGATCCGCCACGCTGACCTCGTGCCCGGACTGGATGAGGTCATTGGCAAACTCACAGCCGATCAGGCCGGCGCCCAGCACGGCCACTTCGGCGTCGCTGTCCAGGTTGGAACGAAACGTGCGGTATTCCAGCAGGCTGTTGATCTTGTGCACGTCTTCGGCGGCATCGCCGCCGAGATTCAGCGTGATCGTGTCCGCGCCCCAGGCCAGTACCAGCTTGTCGTAGGTCAGCGTTTCCTCACCCAGCTGGATCTGGTGTGCCTCGGGCTGGATGGTGTCGACCTGCTCGTAGGTGCGCACGGTGGCATCGAGCATGTCGGCCATTTCTTCGGCGGTTTTCTGCACCAGATCGTCCGGCGCGTTGTCCTTGGCCTTGGCCTCGGAGATATCCGGCTTGTAGTAGTTGGCCCCGTCGTCGCGCGTGATCAGAACGATGGGTTTTTCAGTGTCGTGCTTGCGCAGCTCCCGCGCCACGCTGTAACCAGCCAGGCCGGTGCCGATGATGATGATCGGATCCATGAGGTCTCGTTCTATCGACAATCGAACAGGACCGCACGATGCGGCCCCGAGAGTTCAGTCAAAGGCCGGGCATGCCGGCCTGTCTGACAAGTCAGCGCTTGGCTTACTCGACTTCCATCATTTCGAAGTCATCCTTCGGCGCGCCGCAGTCCGGGCAGGTCCAGTCGTCGGGAATATCTTCCCACTTGGTGCCGGCCTCGATGCCTTCGTCGGGCATGCCCTGGGCTTCGTCGTATTCAAAGCCACAGACGATGCACTGCCATTTCTTCATAACGTGTTCCTAGGCGATGTTTCTTGCGTTCGATCATACAAAACGGGCGCTGTAGGGACAGCGCCCGTTCAGGTGACCCAAGGCTATCAGACGCCTCGATCACCGGCGATGGAAAGTACTACGGCATTGCAGCTTACGCTGTTGCAGCACCACTCGGCGGCGGATACTGGGTCAGCAGCTTCTTGCGCTTGGACGGCTGCAGGTTGGCCTGGCGAATATCGCCGTCGTAGTGCGCCACCACGCGCTTGTCCATCACCTTGCGCCACAGCGGCGGAATATAGGCCAGCACGATCATGCCGGCATACCCGGTGGGCAGCTCAGGCGCCTCGTCGAAATGACGCAGCGACTGATAGCGACGGGTCGGATGCGCGTGATGATCCGAGTGACGCTGCAGGTGGAACAAGAAGATATTGGTCACGATGTGATCGTTGTTCCACGAGTGCTCGGGGCGGCAGCGTTCATAGCGGCCGTTGCCGCGTTTTTTACGCAGCAACCCGTAATGCTCGCAGTAGTTGACCGCTTCCAGCAGCGAGGCCCCGATGAAGGCCTGAACGATGAGAAACGGCAATACTTCGACCCCAAATGCGAGCACCAGCCCCGTGAATAACGCCACCGTCATCGCCCAAGACTGGAGCAGCTCGTTACGCCAATGCCAGAAGCCTCGGCCTTTGCGTTTCAAACGTGTTTTCTCTACGTGCACCGCCGATTTCGCGCTGCCCCCCATCGTTCGCCACAAGAAACGCCAAAAGTTCTCGCCCATGCGCGCGCTGGCGGGGTCTTCCGGTGTGGCCACATTTGAGTGATGACCATAGTTGTGCTCGACATAGAAATGGCCATATGCGACGGGCGCCAGCACGATTTTAGCCAGCCAACTTTCCAGACGGGTGTTCTTGTGGCCCAACTCATGCGCGGTATTAATCGCAACACCGGATAGCATGCCTAGGCTGCTGGTCATACCCAGCCACTGAAGGAACGTCAAATCGTTGGTGCCGACGATGCCGGTCGCCACAATCAGAAACACGAACTGCACCGGCACGAACAGATACGTGGAATATCGGTAGTAAGGGTCATCCTCAAGCACGTCGAGCACCCGCTCCGGCGGGTTCGTGCTGTCTTTACCGATAAGATAATCCAGCGCAGGCACGACGCCATAGACGATAATGGGCCCAGCAAACAGCAGCCAAGTGATGTTGAACCACCAACCGGTCAACAGCGCAGCGCCGACCAGGATGATGATGCCGAAACCCATCGGCCACAGCCATCGCTTCTTGTCATAGGCCCGCGCTTCTTCGAGCGTCATTTCAGGGGTGGACATTGTCTCCTCCGCGCGATCTTCACTGATCGCTGTATCGTTTACACCAACGACTGTAACTTATCGCTTGGCTGACCGATCGGTCAAGCCGCTTTCGAGGCGTCGCGTGCTAGTCTCAAATCCGACAACCTCTCTTTTCTTGTATACGTCCCGACCGTGTCTACCGTTTCAACCGCCGCATCGCCATCCGTCGATCTTGTACGTCGAACGGCTTTCACGCTGTTCGGGCGTTTTGGCTACGACGGTGTCTCCATGACGCACCTGGCGCGTGAATGCGGGCTGACCAAACCGGGGCTGTATTGGCATTACGAAAGCAAGCAAGCGCTTTATGCCGATTGCATGCGCGACATGGTGGGCCTGTTCGAGACCCACGTATTCGCGGCCGCGCTCATGGAAGACGCGCCCGCCCGACAGATCCTGGCAGCCTTTGAGGGACTGGAGAATCCGCTGGCCGATCCGTGTGTGGCCCACGGGGTAGCCGGATTCTGGCTGCGCCCGGCCACGGCACCCGTGGACGAGGCGATGACGGTCCAGCGCGATTTCGAGGCCATGGCCCGCGGGGCGACCGCCCAGATCCTGCAGGCCGCAGTCGATGACGGCGCGCTGGTGCTCCCGCTGTCGGCCGAGCGCGTGGCCGATGCGTTCATCGCCCAGGTCGAGGCGATCGTGCTGCCGCTGGGCGAGCGCTCACCGGCCGATCATCACGCGTTGGTCGGGCTGTTCGCGCATATGTTCTTCACGTCTTATGCACGCGACAGCACGCTGGTCGATGGCCTTGCCCGGAAACTCAAAACCGGTCATACCTGATAACCAACGCGCGCTACCGCGTCATCAATAAAGCCGGCCCACCGGCTCGACGATAATCCGTTACTGCGAGGGCACACTGCCCGGAGGACAAATGAGCGCTACTGCCATGACGGATCGCGGCCCGGCCGCGGATTCCACGTCAACCATCGCCGATACCGATCGCCACGAGATCGAGCGACTGTTCGCTGCTCAGAAAGACACGGCACTGGCCCTGCGACAGTCCACGGCCGGCGAGCGCATCGACAAGCTCAAGCGCCTGCGCGCGCTGATGTTCGCCCGCCGCGAGGACATCATGGCGGCCTGCCATGCCGATTTCGCCAAGCCCTCGGCCGAGGTCGAGGTCACCGAGATTCTGCCGGTGGTCGAGGAAGCGCATCACGCCATGCGCAAGCTCAAATCCTGGATGAAGGCCGAGCGCAAGCGCCCGACCCTGCTCATGCTGGGCACGAGTGCCAAGGTGATCCAAGAGCCACGCGGGCGCTGTCTGATCATTTCGCCCTGGAACTACCCGATCAACCTGTCCTTCGGCCCGCTGGTGTCGGCCATCGCGGCCGGCAACACGGTGATCCTCAAACCGTCGGAAATGACGCCGCACTGTGCGCGGCTGATGTCCGAGATGGTGGCCGAGCTGTTCGACGAGACCGAGGTGGCCGTGGTGCAGGGCGCGGTGGAGACCTCGCAATCGTTATTGGCCCTGCCCTTTGATCATATGTTTTTCACCGGCTCACCGGCGGTGGGCAAGATCGTGATGGCCGCAGCGGCCAAGCACCTGAGCTCGGTCACGCTGGAGCTGGGCGGCAAGTCGCCGGTCATCGTGGACGCCTCGGCGGATCTGAAAAACGCCGCCCGCACGCTCGTCTGGGGCAAGTTCGCCAACAACGGCCAGACCTGTATCGCACCGGACTATGTCTATGTTCACAAGGACATACGACAGGCCTTCATCGATGAAGCCCTCAAGGCGCTGGATCATCTCTACGGCACGGCTGATACGCGCCGGGACAACGACGACTATTGTCGTATCGTCAATCAGCGCCACTACGAGCGTATCCGCGGCCTGCTGGAAGACGCCCGTGAGCGCGGCGCGCGCCTGGCCACGGGCGACGTGCCGGCCAACGATGATCGCTATGTCCCCCCGACCCTGCTCACCGATGTCGGCGACGATGCGCGCGTCATGGAAGAAGAGATCTTCGGCCCGGTGCTGCCGATACTGACCTATGACGATCTGGACTCGGCCATCGCGCGCATCAACGCCCGGCCCAAACCGCTGGCGTTGTATATCTATGCCAAGGACAAACAGGTCATCGATACCGTGGTGACACGCACCAGCGCCGGGGGCACCTGTATCAACACGGCCATGCTGCATTTTCTGCACGGACAGCTGCCCTTTGGCGGCGTGAACAACTCCGGTATCGGCAACAGCCACGGTCATGCCGGCTTCAAGGCGTTTTCACATGAGCGCTCGGTGTTGCAGGATCGGTTCTCGCTGGCGTTCTTGTTCCGCCCGCCCTACAACGCGTTCACGCGCTGGTTCATTCGTTTTTCGGTTCGCTGGCTGAGCTGATCGCCGCACCTCGGTCTTATTGGAGTTCTGGTATGTCCTTATCTGCCCCGCAGCGTTTTGCTGCTGCCCTGGCTGAAGAAAACCCGTTACAGATCGTGGGCGCGATCAACGCCTATTCGGCCATGCTGGCCGAGCACTCGGGCTTTCGCGCGATCTATCTCTCCGGCGGCGGCGTGGCCAACTGGTCGTATGGCCTGCCGGACTTGGGCATGACGACCATGAACGATGTGCTGGAAGACGTCTCGCGCATCACTTATGCCTGTGACACGCCGCTACTGGTGGATATCGATACCGGCTGGGGCAGCGCGTTCAATATTGAGCGTTCGGTGAAACGCATGGAGCGCGCGGGGGCGGCCGCCGTGCATATCGAGGACCAGGTTGCGGCCAAGCGCTGTGGCCATCGCCCGGGCAAGGAGATCGTCACCCAGGCCGAAATGGTCGATCGCGTCACGGCCGCCGTGGACGCGCGCTCGGACATGAAGATCATGGCCCGTACCGATGCGCTGGCCGTGGACGGCCTGGAGGCCGCGGTCGAGCGAGCCGCGGCCTGTATCGAAGCCGGCGCGGACTATGTCTTTGCCGAGGCGATGACGGATCTGTCCATGTACAAGCGCTTTACCGATCTCGGTGTGCCGGTGCTGGCCAATATCACCGAGTTCGGGGCGACGGATCTCTACACCACCGGCCAGCTGGCCGATCAGGGCGTGGCGATGGTGCTCTATCCGCTATCTGCGTCGCGGGCGATGGCCAACGCCGCGCTCGATGTCTATGCCACGATCCGCGAGCACGGCACCCAGAAGCCAGCCCTTGAAACGATGCAGACCCGCGATGAGCTCTACAATCATCTGGGCTATCACCAGTTCGAGGACAAGCTGGATCAGCTGTTCGGGCATCGCAGCGAATAGCCGCCCTCACCCCGCGCGCAACCAAGGCACAGCATGAAAAAGATCGGTATCGCGATAGGCATTCTAGCGATCCTCGTCATCGGCGGGTTCGTGATTCAAAGCGCCCAGCAAGACAACGACAACCCGCCGAGCGACAACGCCACGACCGGCGAATCCGCCGCGCCGTCAGCCAAGAAATCGCCGGAGGCCGCGCGAGGCGAACAAAAACCCGCGCCGTCCAAGGCGCCGCCGGCCAAGGTCGAGCCCGTGATCGCTTATTGCCAGAAAGCGGCCAAGGACAACGCGTCTAGCGCGGCCACCCAGGCACTGGCCGACAAGGGCGGGCTGGTCGCAATCCTGCAAAAAGAGGCGGCGTTGAACGGCGACCCGTATACCTGCGGCGATTATTACCTGACCCACGGGGGCGATATCGACGCCACCGACCCGCGCACGGATTCCGAGCGTCTCACGCCGTTGTTGTTTGCCATCAAGCGCAACGACCCGCGCATGGTCAGCTATGTGATCGACCACGATGCCGATCTGAAAAAACGCGGCGGCCCCAACGATGTGCGTCCCTACGGCTATGCGGTGTTTCTGGCGCTACAAAACCGCAGCACCAACTACAACCCGGTCATCGCCCAGCTGGACAAGGCACTGAAGACATCGGCTGCGGGCACGGGCGGCGGCTGATCCGCCGGCCCGGCGCAGCACGCCGGCCCGCCTAACCGATCAGCCGGTCGCGGGCCTCGGTGTATTTGGCCGCAGTCTTGTCGATGACATCTTGCGGCAGGCGCGGGCCGGGCGCGGTCTTGTCCCAGTCCAGCGTTTCCAGATAGTCGCGCACATACTGCTTGTCGAAACTGGCCGGGCTGGTGCCGATTTCATAGCTGTCGGCCGGCCAGAAGCGCGATGAATCCGGCGTAAGCGCCTCATCGATCAGGGTGAGCGTGCCGCCCTCGTCCACGCCGAACTCGAACTTGGTATCGGCGATCAGGATGCCGCGCTCGGCGGCATAGGCCGCCGCCCGCGTATACAGCGCTACCGACACGCGACGAATCTCCTCGGCCCGCGCATGCCCGACGATATCGGCCATGCGCGAGAACGCGATGGTCTCATCGTGATCGCCCGCCTCGGCCTTGGTGGCCGGCGTGAAGATCGGCTCGGCCAGCTGTTCGGCTTGGCGCAGGCCTTCGGGCAGGGTGATGCCCGAGATCGCGCCGGTGGCCTGGTAATCCTTCCAGCCCGAGCCCACGACATAACCGCGCACCACCGCCTCGACCGGCAGCGCGTTCAAGCGCTTGACGATCACCGCACGGCCATCGACCTGGGCCAGTTCGGCCGGCGAGAGCACCCCATCGAGTGCCATATCAGCCCGCTGATCGGCCACGGTGCCGGCAAAATACTTGAACCAGAAATTCGATACCTGCGTGAGCACGCGCCCCTTGCCGGGAATCGGATCCGGCAGAATCACGTCAAACGCCGAAAGCCGATCCGTGGCCACGATCAACAGATGATCCGCGTCCACGGCATACACATCGCGGACCTTGCCGCGCATGACCAAAGATAACGACTGGATATCGGACTCGAACAATACGTCGGCCATGCCGGGGCTTCCTGTGCGGCGCGTGTGACGGGCGCGCATTCTATCAGCGCAGCCTTGACGTGGACCCGGCTTTGGCCGAGCTTTGGCACTCAAATTTTCGTCTTGCTGAGCCCATGGCCCGTTCTCCTTTCACCCCGCTGATCGCGCCCTCGATCCTGTCTGCCGATATGACCCGCCTCGGCGACGAGTGCGAGGCCGTCATCGATGCCGGTGCCCAGTGGATCCATTTCGACGTGATGGACAATCACTACGTGCCGAATCTGACGTTCGGCCCGCCGGTCTGTGCCGCACTGGCCAAACGCTTGAGCGCCTCGCGCCCGGGCATCCCGATCGACGTACACTTGATGTGTGAGCCTGTTGACGATCTCATCCGCGGCTTTGCCGAGGCCGGGGCGGCCTCGATCACCTTCCACGCGGAAGCCACCCGCCATGTCGATCGTAGCCTGGCCCTGGCGCGCGATCTGGGCTGCAAGACCGGGCTCGTGTTCAACCCGGCCACCTCGCTTGAATGGCTGAAATACGTGCTCGACAAGATCGATATCATCCAGATCATGTCGGTGAATCCGGGCTTTGGCGGGCAGTCGTTCATCACCGAATCGCTGGCCAAGATCGCCGAGGCCCGCGAGATCGTGGATATGGTGGTCCAAGGCACCGACCGCGAGATCCGTATCGAGGTCGATGGCGGCGTGAAGATCGACAATATCGCGGACATCTACGCCGCCGGCGCCGATACCTTCGTCGCCGGCTCGGCCATCTTCAAAACCGATGATTACGGCGAGACGATCGGCGCGATGAAGCAGGCCCTCAACGCGGGCTGACTCGGCTTTCAAGGACGATACAGGCAACGGCCGACCGTTAGTCTGGAAACAAAACCGCTTCGTAGGCGACCGCGCCGTGCAAGATACGAAGCACCACCACGCGCTCGGCATCGACACGGTAGAGAATTAGATAGTTACCATAAACTCGACGGCGTATACCGTGTTTTTCGTAGCGCGGTATCAACGGGAACGCATACGGTAATTCGCCGAGATCAACACATTTCGCCTGCAAGGCATCAATGAAACGCAGCGCGGCCAGCGCACTATCTCGGGCGATGTAATCGGCAATGTTTTCGAGATCACGCTCTGCTGATGCGGTTATTTCAACGATCACGACGATGGTTCTGTCGATTCAGCCACCGATTGCGCGTATCTGGCTCTCAGACGCGTAAAGACGTCTGAGGCTGTTCGAACACGCCCATGGTCGATATCGGCCACACCGCGCGCAACGTCATTATCGAGCAATGCCAGTCGATGTTCACGATCGCGCACGAGACGAATACCGTCCGTAATAACATCCTTTTCCGACCGATATCGTCCGCTTGAAACCAGGGCGTCGATATCGCGTTTTGTCTGATCACTCAAAATGGACATACCGTTCAAGTGTGACGTGAGCGCTAAGTAATAACACTAGCCACGACTTCGACAGTCCACAAGTGGCCGTAAGTGATACCAATCGTTTGCGAGGAGCCCGGGCCTGGACCTTGGCAAGACGTTCGAATTCCGGCAGGATTTCAGCCATGAAAATGAATCGTTCGACACGACACGTCGGCTGCCGCATCAACGCGGCCTTGCGATGGCCACTAGCGTGCTGGCGAGGCTGAACTCGCCCGGCCGGCGCCCGCATGCGCCGTTATCCTAGTTGCCTGAAAACCGAACGATGCGTTATGTCCCAGTCCGTAGATTCCCGGCCCGTTGATACCCGGCTTGCCGTGCGCGTGCCACTGGTCGTTGAAGCATTGGCCGACCTCGACACGCCGCTTTCGACCTATTTGAAAGTCGCCGACGCCCCCTACTCTTTTCTGCTGGAATCCGTCCAGGGCGGCGAGCGCTGGGGGCGCTATTCCATCATCGGCCTGCCGGCTGCCGAGCGTATTCGGGTAACCGGCACCACGCTCGTCCACGAGCGCGACGGCCAGGCGTGCGAGACAATCGAAACCGCCGACCCGCTGGCCTGGATTCAGGCGTTCAACGATGCGCGGCCATTGCCCCGCCTACCGGAGCTGCCGCGCCTGACCGGCGGCCTGGTCGGTTATTTCGGCTACGATACGATTCGCTATATCGAGCCGCGCCTGGCGGGTGGCGGCGCAGACAAGGACGACCCGCTCGGCCTGCCGGATATCCTGCTGCTGGTCGCCGAAGAGCTGGTCATCTTCGATAATCTCTCGGGCAAGCTGTATGTCGTGGCCCATCATCTGAAAGACGATGCGACCGATCGGGCACGGGTCGAGCAGCGCCTGGACACGATTCTCGATGCGCTGGACACCCCACTGGCACAGCCGGCCACCCGCACCGATGCCGACACCCCGACTCTCAACGACTCGGGTTTTGTCTCGGGCCTGACCGAGGCCGGTTACAAGGCGGCCGTGGCGCGTATCCGCGACTACACGCAGGCCGGCGATATCATGCAGGTGGTGCCCAGCCAGCGCCTGTCGGCCCCCTTCGCGGCCGAGCCGATGTCGTTGTACCGGGCGCTGCGCAGCCTGAATCCGTCGCCGTATATGTTCTTCTTCAATTTCGACGATCATCACGTGGTGGGCGCCTCGCCCGAGATTCTGGTGCGCGCCATGGACGGCGAAGTAACCGTGCGCCCGATCGCCGGCACCCGCAAACGCGGTATCGATGCCGCCGAGGACGAGGCACTAGCCGCCGATTTATTGGCTGACCCGAAAGAGATCGCCGAGCACCTCATGCTCATCGATCTGGGCCGTAACGATGTCGGGCGTGTGGCCGAGCCGGGCAGCGTGAAGCTGACCGAGCGCATGGCCATCGAGCGTTACTCACACGTCATGCATATCGTATCCAACGTCACGGGCAAGCTACGCGCCGATCTGACCCCGATGGACGCCCTGCGCTCGGCTTTTCCGGCCGGCACGCTATCCGGCGCGCCCAAGATTCGGGCCATGGAGATCATCGACGAGATCGAGCCGGTCAAGCGCGGCGTCTATGGCGGTGCGGTGGGTTATCTGGCCGGCAACGGCAGCATGGATCTGGCAATCGCGATTCGCACCGCCGTGATCAAGGACGGCGAGATCCATGTTCAGGCCGGTGGCGGCATCGTGGCCGATTCCGAGCCCCAGGCCGAATGGGAAGAGACCATGAACAAGGCGCGCGCGGTCATGCGGGCAGCCGCCCTGGCCGAGCAAGGGCTGTCGACCCGGCGCACCACCCAAGGCGCGGGCAAGGAGCAATGACGTGATTCTGATGCTCGATAACTATGACTCGTTCACCTACAACCTGGTGCAGTATCTCGGCGAGCTGAATGCCGAAGTGCATGTCGTACGTAACGACGAGATCACTGTGGCCGAAATCGAAGCCATGGCCCCGACCGGTGTGGTCGTCTCGCCGGGGCCGTGTACGCCCAACGAAGCCGGGGTGTCGCTGGAGCTGATGGAAAAGCTGGCCCATCGGCTGCCGATCTTCGGCGTCTGCCTGGGCCACCAGGCACTGGGCCAGGCGTTCGGCGCCCGGGTCACCCGCGCACGACAGGTCATGCACGGCAAGACCTCAACCATTCGCCACACCGGGCGCGGCGTGTTCGAAAACCTGGCCGATCCGCTCACGGCCACGCGCTATCACTCGTTGATCGTGGCCCGCGACGGCTTGCCCCATGATTTCGAGATCACGGCCTGGACCGAACACGACGACGGCTCGATGGACGAAATCATGGGCATGATCCATACCCCCACCGGCGCCGAAGGCGTGCAGTTTCATCCCGAATCCATCCTTTCGGATCACGGCCATGAAATGCTGCGCACGTTCTTGAAGCGCTGCGGCGAGATCAGCCCCGAGGCGGCATGATCGACGCGGCCCTGCTCGACGATATCGCCCGCGGGCGCGATCTGGACGGCCCGCGAATGGCCGGGGCCATGCGCGCGATCATGACCGGGCAGGTCGAAGCCTCGCAAATCGGGGCCTTCTTGATGGGCCTGCGAATGAAAGGCGAGACGATCGAAGAGATCGCCGCCGCCGCCGGCGTCATGCGCGAGCTGGCCACGTCGGTACCGGTTGATCCCGATCTGGCCGAGCATCTGGTCGATACCTGTGGCACAGGCGGCGACGGCGCGGGCATCTTCAACGTCTCCACCGCGGCCGCCATCGTGGCTGCCACGGCGGGCGGCCGTGTCGCCAAGCACGGCAACCGCTCGGTCTCCAGCAAATCCGGCAGTGCGGATCTCCTGGAAGGTGCCGGTATCGCGCTCGATACCACGCCGGCCGATGTCGCAGCCGGCATCCGTGAGCTGGGCGTGGGCTTCATGTTCGCCCCGGCCCATCACGGGGCGATGAAACACGCCGTGCCGGTACGCCGCGCGCTGGGTATTCGTACGCTGTTCAACATGCTGGGCCCGTTGACCAACCCGGCCGGCGCGCGCAATCAATTGATGGGCGTGTTCAACGGCCATCTCTGCGAGCCGCTGGCCCACGTGCTGCACAGGCTGGGCAGCCGGCACGTGATGGTCGTGCACGGCGAAGACGGCCTGGACGAGCTCTCGATCAACGCCCCGACGCGCGTGGCCGAACTCAAAGACGGCCAGGTCACGACCTACAAGATCGCCCCGGAGGACGTCGGCCTGGAGCGGGCCACGCTGGATACGCTTCGCGTGGCCGATGCCCGGCAATCGTTGATCACCGTGCGCGATGTGCTGGCCGGCCGGCCTTCTCCGGCGAGCGATATCGTGGCCTTCAACGCCGGGGCCGCACTTTATGTCGGCGGCGTGCGCGACACCCTGCAGGCCGGCGTCACCCTGGCGCGCGAAACGCTTGCCTCGGGCGCAGCCGCCCAGCGCCTGGCCGATATCGCGGCTTTCACACAGCAGCGCACCGTCGCGAGATAACCCCCCATGAGCGTTCAAACGACCGATACCGTGCTCGACCGCATCCTGGCCACCAAGCGTGACGAGATCACGGCCTATCGCACCGGGCTGGATACGGCCCGGCTGGCTGACGAGATCGCTGCTGCTGATACCCCTCGCGGTTTTGCCGCAGCACTGGCCGCCAAATCGCCCCGCGCGGTCATCGCCGAAATCAAGAAAGCATCGCCCAGCAAAGGGCTGATCCGCGAGGATTTCGATGTTGCCTGGCTGGCCGAGCGCTATGCCGCCGGCGGGGCCGCCTGCCTGTCAGTACTGACTGATCGCGATTATTTTCAGGGCGACAACGACTTTCTGGCCCAGGCCAGAAACGCCTGCGATCTTCCCGTGCTACGAAAAGACTTCATGATCGATCCGATACAGATCGATCAGTCGCGGGCGCTCGGGGCCGATTGCATCCTGTTGATCGCAGCCGCGCTATCGACCGATCTCATGGCTGAGCTGGCCGGCCGAGCACGCGAGCTGGGCATGGACGTGCTGGCTGAGGTGCATACCCGCGACGAGCTTGATCGTGTCCTGGCCCTACCGAACGACACCATCCTCGGCATCAACAATCGAGACCTGAAGACGTTCAAGACCACCTTGGCCACCAGCTTTGCCCTGCGCGAGCACGTCGCCCCCACCCGCCTACTCGTCAGCGAGTCAGGGATTTTCACACACGAGGACATGACACGCCTGGCCACCGCCGATTTCGGCGCGTTTCTGATCGGCGAGTCATTCATGCGACAACCCGACCCGGCCGCGGCACTACGGGCACTGCTCGGAACACCCGACTGACACGCCGTACACGATGACAGCCTCCACTCAAAAGATTGGCGAAAAGAGCGCAGTCGTAGTGCAAAACATTGGAACAAAATGGTGCAGACGAGCGCTCATCGACCCGTAAAAAAGATTGCTTTGCTTGGTATCAAAGTGCTTTCAATGCGACCAAACGGTCGCTTTTTTGTGTCTGCAATCAGAGACAATTGACAGAAGATTGGGCACAACCGAAATTCTGCTTCCCCATAACGAGCCGATCTGAAAATCGGCCATACCTGCAAAGGGAGCGGTTTGATGCAAAGCATGCGATATGCGTTCTTTGCGGCTTTGATGGCGTGCACTCTCGCCGTCACAGGCTGTAGCGATCACAAAGATGTAGATCTGAACGGAAACAAAGGCAACGGGAGTGGCGCGCCCGATACCCCCGGCCAAATGACCGATGACGACAACGACGGCGTGGCCGACGGCGATGACAACTGCCCGACGGTTCCCAATGCCAACCAGAAAGACACCGACGGCGATGGCTTCGGTGATGCCTGCGATTCCGACGATGACGACGACGACATCCACGACAATCGCGACAATTGTCCGCTCGTAGTCAATCCGAACCAGGAAGATACGGACAATGACGGCGTAGGCAACGCCTGTGACGCCACCCCGAATACGCCGAACGACGACGACATGGACGGTGTGGCCGATAACGCCGACAACTGCCCCATGGTCTCGAACCCGGGCCAGACCGACAGCGATGATGACGGCCAGGGCGATGCCTGCGACGCCACGCCGAATGCCCCGAACGATACCGACGGGGACGGCATCATCGACAACACGGATAACTGCCCGACTATCCCGAACGCTGACCAGCTGGACAGCGATAACGATGGCCTTGGCAACGTCTGTGACACCGACGATGACGGCGACGGCATTCCCGATGGCAGTGATAACTGCCCGGTCAACGTCAACCCGAACCAACAGGATTCGGATAACGACGGCATCGGCGACGTGTGCGACAGCACGCCCAACGAAGACGACTCAGCGCGTGATACCGACGGCGACGGCATCAATGATGCAGTCGACAACTGCCCGCTAATTGCCAATCCTGATCAGCTCGACACCGACCGTGACGGCCTTGGCGATGTCTGTGACCCGGATAACGACAACGATGGTATTCCGGACGACGGCGACAACGACGGCGCCACCGGCAACAACGGCAACGGCGACAACGGCGACAACGGCGACGATAACGACAGCATGAACGGTGGCATGGGTGGCACCCCGACCGACGGCGAAGGCGATAACGCCTGCACCGCCGGTAACACCGAAAACTGTGACGACAACTGCCCCGTAACCCCGAACGCCAACCAGGCTGATACCGACGGTGACGGCATTGGCGACGTGTGTGACACCGACCGCGATGGCGACGGCGTCAACAACGGCACCGACAACTGTCCGCTCATCCCCAATCGCGATCAGACCGATAGCGACGGCGACGGCGTGGGTGATGCCTGCGATAGCGACAACAACGATGGCAATAACAACGGCGGCAACGACGCCGGCAATAACGATGCCGATAACGACGGCATCAATGACACCAACGACAACTGCCCCACGATCCCTAACCCCGATCAGACTGATTCGGACGGCGACGGTGTGGGCGATGCCTGTGACCCGAGCGATGGCGCCGACGACGGCAACATGGGTGGCAACAACGGCGATGCTGATAACGACGGCATCAATAACGGCAACGATAATTGCCCGATGACGCCGAACCAGAACCAGGCTGACCGCGATGACGACGGCACGGGCGACGCCTGTGATACCGACGACGGCGTCAACGAAGGTACCGATAACGGCCCCGGCAACGACTCCGATAACGACGGTATCGACGATGCCAACGACAACTGCCCGATGATCGCCAATCCGCGACAGGAAGATCGCGACAGCGACGGCTTGGGCGATGCCTGTGATCCCAGCAACGGTACCGACAACGGTAACGGCGGCGACGACGGAAGTAATGGCGGTAACGGCGGCGACGACGGCAGCACCGGCGGTAACGACGGCGATGACGGCAACACCGGCGGCAACGACTCAGACGGCGACGGCGTGCCGGATGGGATCGACAACTGCCCGATGACTCGCAATCCCAGCCAGAATGACGTCGACAACGATGGCATTGGCGATGCCTGCGATACCGATAACGGTAACGAGGGCGCCAACGGCGATGCCGACGGTGATGGCGTCAATAACAGCCAGGACAACTGCCCGATGATCGCCAACCGCGATCAGAAAGACAGTGATGGCGACGGCATCGGCGATGTCTGTGACGACACCCCGACGCAGATGAACGATTCGGACAACGACGGCGTTAACGACAACGTCGATAACTGCCCGATGACAGCCAACAGCAATCAGCTGGATACCGATAACGACGGCATCGGCGATGTCTGTGATATCGACAAGGACGGCGACACCATCGACAACAGCTCGGACAACTGCCCGCTGACGGCCAACCCGCAGCAGACAGACACCGACGGCGATGGCGTGGGCGATGCCTGTGATGACACCAACAACAACGGCGCCGACAACGACGCTGATGGTGATGGTGTGGTCAATGACGACGACAACTGCCCGAACGTGGCCAATGCCAATCAGCTCGATACCGACGGCGACGGCCAGGGCAACGCCTGTGACGCCGACGACGACAACGACGGCATCCTGGACGACGGCGACAACTCAGGCACGCAGGGCGACAACGCCTGTACGGCGGGTGATCGCACGAACTGTGACGACAACTGCCCGCTGACACAGAACCCGGCTCAGGAAGACCGTGACGGCGACGGCGTGGGCGATGCCTGCGACTCAAGCAACGCGATCGCCTGTGGCACAAATCAGGACTTCGTCCCGATCACCGGCAGCACGGCACAGGTGACGCGTCAGCGTTCACCCTTCTGTCTCGGCTGCTCGATTCGCAATCCGGAGAACCTGATCGACGACAATCCGGATAACGTCTCGCGTATCTCGATCCCGTTCAACGTGCTCAGCAACGCGGGCGTCACGGTCACGGATACGGCACGGATGTTCCCGGCCGGCTCGGAAGTTGCCTTCCTGGTCTCGCGTGAAGGTGGCCTGCTCAGTCGCAGCCTGCTTTCAGCCGTGTCGTTCGAGACGCTGAACAACGGCGTGCTTGCCTCGACGCTCGGCGACCTGCCGTTGACGATGCGCTTGTTTGACGTCATTAACGACGTGACCCAGCAAGCGCTGGTCTTCAGCTCTGACCAGCCCTTCAATGCGGGCCGTGTCCTGGTCGGCGGACTGGCCAATATCGGCAGCGTCGTGGATGTCTCCGCGGTCTGCGTGAGACAACCCCGCTAACCCAAAAGGGGCGGCCTTCGGGCCGACCCCGCCCAACGCATCGAGCGATGCTTAAAGGCGTAATCTTCGGATTGCGCCTTTTTACGTGCGATCAAGCATGAAGCCAGCCGTAGGCAGCCCGGTGATCACCCCATGCTCAGCGCTGACCGGCAAATACTCACGCCGGCAACGCTGGACCTATTAGGGGTTGAATTCTCTCATACACCAGTTGATCGACAGACTTGGCCTGGCCGCCAAAACGCTCAGCGCGACACCGAGGGTGGCCATCAAATATGTCTACGCAGCACGAGCACGAACTATCGATCGTTCCTTTCGCTTCAACGGCTTGATCGATGTGATCGTTGGTCGATTAACTCAAAAGACATCGTTCGACTAATAACCGTTTGCTACCATAAGAAATAAATTTTTATACTGCGCCGAATCGGCTTTTTATTATATTTTTACCAACTTATTAGATTCTAATAAAATTGCGTAACATATAAAAATTATTATATTAATCATGTATTTAAAATTTTATCTTTGAGTCTTCATGAAAAAAAAACAAACCGTTCCGATTAATGTTGACGAGAAGCTAAAGCTTTGTAACTTTCTTGGACATCGGTTCTAAAAAGTTTTAGTACCGAAATCACAAGGGAGACTACAATGTCCGATATCAAGTATTGGGGAGCGACCGGGCTTATAGCCTGTGCGCTACTGGTAACCGGCTGTAGCGACGATAAAGACGTCGATCTAGGCCAGGCCGATAACGGCAACGACAGCATGCAACCCGTCGATACCGACGGCGATGGCATCAACGACAACAACGACAACTGCCCGGCGATCGCAAACCCGGACCAGACCGATACCGACGGCGATGGCATCGGCGATGCTTGCGATAACGACGACGATGATGACGGTATCGCCGATGGCCCGGACAACTGCCCGCTGACCTCGAATCCGGATCAGCAGGATTCAGACGGCGACGGCATCGGTGATGCCTGTGATAGCGACCAAGGCAACGGTGACGGCGACGCAGATGGTGATGGCGTCAACAACGACGATGACAACTGCCCCACCACCCCCAACCCGGATCAGACGGATACCGACGGTGACGGCGTGGGCGATGTCTGCGATACCGATTCGGACGTCGCGGCATCTTCCTGCAGCTTTGGCGACAATGCCGCATTCTCGCCGATCGCGAACGCCGACGACGACAGCAATGATGTCAACGTGGCCTCCGGTGCTGACGGCGTGTGTCTGCTCTGCGGCGTACAGAATCCGAACAACGCTATCGACAGCAACCTGGACAACGCGGCCCGTTTGAACACCACGGTCGGCGCTCTGGGCGGCAGCGCCTTCATCACGATAACCGGGAACCAGGATTACTCCGGCAACCGTCGTGTCGGATTTGTTCTGGGGCGTCCCGACAACGTCCTGACGCTCGATCTCATTCGTAGTCTGGATGTCACGTTGTTCAACGACGGTGAAGAAGTCGCCGACTCGAACGACTCGGACCTGCTGAATCTGGATCTACTGGGACTGATCGGCGACAATAGCCGTCAGCTGGCGCTCGTACAGACCAACCAGACTTTCGATGCCATCCGTCTACGTTTGAACGGTGGCGTGAATGCGCTTTCGAATGTCGACGTATTTTCTGCCTGCGTACAGAACGGCACGATTCCGGATGGCGGTGAAGTCACTGACACCGACAGGCTTTCCAACGCCCTCTCGGGTCTGACCGCGCAGTTGACCGATCTTGGCAACGACAACGCGGTAAGCGACGGACTCAACGATGCCGTCACCCGCGTCACCGACGCCTTGGCCGCCGCACTCAATGGGGGCAATACCCAAAATCTGTCGAGCGATGTGAACTCGGCGCTCATGACTCTCCAGGATCAGCTGTCGCAGCTGACAATGGCCGGCGGCGACTTCTCGCTCGATAACCTGGTAACAAACCTCACAACCGGCCTGAGTGGGTTCAATCCCGACGCTGGCGACAACGACAACCCGCTGGAAAATACGCTGAGCCAGCTTCAAGGGGCTCTATCCGGCCTGGGCGACGATAATGGAGGTAACGCCAGTGCGGCAGTACAGAATGCGTTGATGCAGGTTCGCGACGCGCTCGCCAGTCAGGATGCAGACGACGCATTGTCCAATGCCGCCCAGAGCGCGCTCAGCCAACTACAAGTGGCGATTACACGGCTCGATGCTTCCAACGGCGCGGTATCCGATCCGCTGGCCAACGTTCTCGACAACCTGAACGGCACGATACAGAGCGTGCAGGATGGCAGTTCCGACAACCCGTTGCAGTCTCTGCTGGCCTCGTTGGCCAACGCCGATCTGGGCGAGATGAACGACAATGCGATCAAGCAGGGTCTCGACCAGCTGCGCATGCAGCTGACTTCTGTGATTGGCGATGGTGATCCGGTCGCGACACTGACCAATACGCTGAGTCAGCTTCAGAACCGCCTGGCTGACAGCGGTAATGATGTCGACAACGACGTGCTCGAGAGTCTTTTGACCAACATCAAGAGCTCGATCGACGCCATCAATCTGAGTGACGGAACGACCGGTCTCTCAAGCGGTCTGTCCGGCGCCTTGGATACACTCGATAACTCACTGTCGAACATAAGCCTGACGGGCGATAACGGTGACGACGACGTCAACAATGCCCTGTCGTCGCTGGAGAACGCCCTCGACAACCTAGATATCTCTGATCTTCAGGATGGATCGGAGAACGGGCCAGGGGCTGGCTTGGTCGACGCTCTAAGCAATCTGCGAACCACGCTCGGCGATCTACTGGGCGGGCTGCTCGGCGGCGTGGGCGACGTGCTGACGCCCTGATCCGCTAGCCAACAACACGCCGCTCGGCAACGAGCGGCGGCTACCTAAAGACGCAATCCCTGGATTGCGTCTTTTTTTGCCCGGCGTTTACAAATCGGGCGTATCGGCGATAGACAATATCCATAAGGTAACCGTAATCGCCGCCGGGACAGCTGTTTGCGAAGACCTAAAAAATCTGAACATATAAACCATCAAAGCGCGACGCTGGATGAATAAAAACAATCATAAACGACCGACAGGTCGTGTAGCGTCAGCTGTGGGGATCAATCAAGCGTTTTCAGGGAGCGAGGCATGTATCTTCATCGACCCATCGGCCGGGCTGTTCCATCCATTGTGCTAGCCATCGTGCTGGCCGGGCTATCCACAACGCCCGTGGTCGCCCAGACCGCCAACGCATCGGATACCGATGGCGACGGTATTGCCAACACGGTTGACAACTGTCCGAACACGGCCAATCGCGTGCAGCGCGATACCGACAATGACGGCATGGGCAATGCCTGCGACAACGACATCGATAACGACGATATCGCCAACGATCAGGACAATTGCCCAACGCGCGCCAACCCGATGCAGGGGGACGTCGACGACGATGGCGTGGGCGATGCCTGTGACGTGAATTCCAGTCTCGCCGACAGCGATACCGATGGCGTACCGGATCTTGTCGATAACTGCCCGGCCACGCCCAATTTTCAACAACAAGACGCTGACCGCGACGGTATCGGCGACGTCTGCGACCCAACCCCGAATCAGAGCAATGACCAGGATTTCGATGGTATCGACGATGCCACCGACAACTGCCCACAGCGTGCCAACAACGACCAGAAAGATCGGGACGGCGACGGGCTCGGCGATCTTTGTGATCCCGATGACGACGGCGACGGCGTGCCCGACGGCACCGACAACTGCCCGAACCTGGCTAACGCCGATCAGATCGATAGTGACGACGACGGCATTGGCGATGTCTGTGACTTCATGCCCAACATGTCCAATATCGAAACCGACACGGACGGCGACGGCATCGTCGACACCGACGATAACTGTCCGTTCGTAGCCAACGGCGATCAGCTTGATGCCGACAACGATGGGCGCGGTAACGCCTGCGACGCCGACGACGATAACGACGGTATTGCCGACGATGGCGACAATTCGGGTGTCGAAGGCGACAACAACTGTTCGGTGGGCAACAACGCCCCCTGCGACGACAACTGTCCGCGCACGCCCAATGCCGCACAGGTCGACAGCGATCGCGACGGCATCGGTGATGCCTGTGATACCGGCGAGCGCCTGGCCTGTGGGCCAAATCAGCCGTTCAAGCCGTTGACGATGCCCGACGTTGTCTTGACCAGCGATCTGCCAACGCTCTGCACGCCGCTGACGTGTGGCATCGACAACGAATCCAACGTGATCGACGCCAACCCGGACAACGCCACCGGCATCAGTCTCAGCCTGGACCTGCTGGGCAATCTCTTGAACGATCCGGCCCAGATCACGCTGACCGATACCAACGAAGCGCAATTTCCGCCCGGCACCGCGGTCGCGGTGATCCTGTCCTCTCGCGATACCCTGCTGAGCCTGGATCTACTGCCGTCGTTCACGGTCAGCGTACTGGGTAACGATCAGATCGTGGCTTCCAGCGACGATACCGATCTGCTGGGCCTGGATCTGTTGGGGCTGGCCAATGACGAAAACCGGTCGGCGGTTGTCTTCAAGCCGGATGCGGCATTCAACGCCGTGCGGTTTTCTTTTGCCGGCACACTGAATCTGTTGAGCAGCGTGGATGTCTTTAACGTGTGTGTTCGACAACCCCTGACCGCGCCCTAGGGCCTGTTGCCGTTTCATACGAGTCCGCGCCAAGCGCTCCATAAAATTGACTATGGGCGGCAAGACGAGGCATAGCACGCTTAGCGTGTCGTTCTGCGCTAGCGTGCTAGAACGCTGGATTGCCGACGTGTCGTTAATTTCAGGGCGCTTGTCCCGAAGGGTTGGGCCGCCCATAAAAA